>OMZO01000101.1 GCA_900315525.1 uncultured Prevotella sp.
GGAGGGCAGGTCGAAGGTGTATGACCACTGGCTCTTGCCGTTGATCATCTCCCACCACACACCTACATATTTCACAGGCTTAATCCAGCTCGTGTCCTCCAGCTTGCAAGGCTCGTTCAGGTTCAGAATGAGGTTCGAGGCAAGGATGTCGCGGGCATCGTCGCTCACCATGACCGTGCGCCAAGGCGAAGTGCAGGGAGCCTGCAGATAGCCTTTGTCGCCCTTGGCATCGGGTGTCAGCCACGACTCGAATACCATATTCTTGTCATCGAGGTTCAGGTGCATACACGAGTAGTCCACCAGTGCAGCCTCGTGGATGTTGATGTAGAGTCCGTCGTCGGTTTTCATCTGGAGCGAGGTCTGCACGCCCGTCTCAGAGAAAGGATGCTGTGAGGCATTGGGAGTGATGGCCTGCTTCATATTGGCACGAATCTTAGAAAGGCGGGTTTCCATATAGTCGTACTCCTGCGTGTCGTAGTCGCCGGGAATCCACCAAGCGGTGTGGTCGCCCGTCATGGCAAACTGCGTGTGCTCCTCCTTGACGACGAAGTAGTTGAGGTTTTGCGACAGCGGGAACTCATAGCGGAAACCGAGGCCGTCGTCGTAGAGACGGAAACGGATCTTCATGTCGCGCTGCTGTGCCTCCTGATGCAGAGTAACGAGCAGTTCGTTGTAGTGATTGCGGATGTCGCGGGTCTCACCCCATACGGGTTGCCACGTCTCATCGAAGGTCGTGGTCTCACGCTTTGCCAGCGCAAAGCCGCTCTGGAGATTGGTCTGGCTGGTGCTGGCCGTGCGGGTAGCCCCTTGCGCTGTGTATTCCTCGTAGGAGTTGGCCTTCAGTTCCAGCCCCAGTTTCGAGGGATTAATCACCGCCTTTCCCTTATAAGAAAGGTCATACACTGGCTCACCTTTCTCTGTGAGCGAGAAGTTCATCTGCATCTGTCCGTTGGGCGATGCCAGCGTGATTTTGTCGGCTGCAATATGTGGTTGATAGTCTTCATTGTTATTTTGTTTTATAAATGGCTGCCGTGAAGGCATGGAGGGAAATCTTGTTCTTGTTGAGGCTGGCCTTGCCCGAAAGCATGACGGGCTGGGCTGGGCCGATGGAGAGAGAGGCAGAAACATTCTTGCCGCTGGGATTGAGGGCGATGACGTAGGTCTCACTGCCGAAGCTGCGCTGATAGACCATCGGATAGGGCTGGCCGACATCGCTCAGCAGTTGCCAGTCGCCATCGTTGCCGAGCGCCTTCGAAGAATGGCGGAGGGTAGTCAACTGGCGCACGAAATTCAGCATGGAATTTGGATCGGCCTCTTGAGCCTCTACTGTTAGTTTGCCGTTTTCTGTATCCACGGGGAAGTAGAGCTTATCGGGTGTGCAAGTCGAGAAACCTGCCGTCTGATCGTTCTTCCACTGCATCGGAGTGCGGGTGCCGGCACGGTCGTTGCTGCCCTCCTTACTGGGCAGGTCCATCTGATACTTCATGGCTATCTCGTCACCATAATAGATAAACGGTACGCCAGGCATCGTGAGGAAGAACGTCATGGCCACCTTCAACTGGTCGAGCGTGTTGCGGTCTGCCACGTTTGGACGCTGGTAGTCGTGGTTAGACGACGGGATGGCGATATAGCCCTTGTCTTTGGTAGCGGTGTAGGCCTTGGTGTAGTTGTCGATAAACTCGCTGATACTGCCCTTGCCCGAACGGTCGAAATAGCAGTAGTCATACTTCTCCCATCTGCCCCAAGGGGTATTCTTGGCGAAGAACAGCGAAGGATAACCCTTGATGCCGAAGTGGATCATGAAGTCGATGTTGAAGCCGGCGGGAATGGCGACGGCAGGGTCTGACCACTCGGAGATGAGCACGCACTCAGGATAGTTCTTGTCCTTCCACTGGCGCATCTCGTTCCAGAGCTTGGATACGGCCTTCTTGTCGGGGTCGTTCTTCACCAGAGAAGGAGCCATATCTACGCGGAAGCCATCGATGCCCTTGTCGAACCAGAAGGCCATAATGTTGCGCATCTCGCGACGGACGGCCTGAGGGCCAGGGGCATCGACACTTTGTTCCCAGGGATGACTGGGATCAGGATTGGCGAAACCATAGTTGAGGGCAGGCTGACACTCGAAGAAGTTCTTCTCGTAGTATTTAGCACGCGGCGCATTGGCCTCTACGTAGCGGCCACGGGTGCTGGCGGCAGGGTCAGGTTCCTGCTTACGGGCAGCAATCTCCTGTTTCTCTGCATCAGAGATGTTATCAAGCCAAATGAAATAGTCGCTA
>OMZO01000100.1 GCA_900315525.1 uncultured Prevotella sp.
ATCAAATGCCTGCGACAAATCGTCGATAATGTCGTCAATATGCTCTGTGCCGATGCTCAGACGGATGGTCGAGGGCGTGATATGCTGCTCAGCGAGTTCCTCGGGTGAGAGCTGTGAGTGGGTGGTGGTGTAGGGGTGGATCACCAGACTCTTCACGTCAGCCACGTTAGCCAGCAGTGAGAAGATCTGCAGGGCATCGATGAATTTCCAGGCCTCTTCCTGTCCGCCTTTGATCTCGAAGGTGAAGATCGAGCCGCCACCGTTGGGGAAGTACTTCTTGTAGAGCTCATGGTCGGGATGGCTGGAGAGGGCAGGGTGGTTCACCTTGGCCACCTTCGGATGGTTGGCGAGGAAATCGACCACTTTCAGAGCATTTTCCACATGACGCTCCACGCGCAGGCTCAGCGTCTCAACACCCTGCAGCAAGATGAAGGCGTTGAAGGGAGAGATCGCAGCACCAGTATCACGCAGGATGACGGCACGGATACGGGTGACGTAAGCTGCAGCACCTACAGCGTCGGCGAAGACGATGCCATGATAGGAGGGATCGGGCTTGGCGAGTGTGGGGAACTTGTCGTTCTGTTTCCAGTCGAACTTACCGCCATCCACGATGACACCACCCAGAGAACTGCCGTGACCACCGAGGAACTTAGTGGCCGAATGTACCACGATAAGATAAGGTGTGCCGAACGTATTGTCAACGATGAAGGGGATGCCGTGCTTGTGGGCTACGGCGGCCACCCCTTCGAGGTTGAGCACGTCGCTGTTGGGGTTGCCGAATGTCTCGGCATATACTACCTTTGTGTTGGGTTTGATGGCTGCCTCAAGGGCTTCGAGGTCGTTTACATTGATAATTGTGTTGCTGATGCCTTGCGTAGCGAGTGTGTGGGTGATGAGATTGTAGCTTCCACCATAGAGGTTGTCGGCAGCCACGATATGATCGCCAGCCTGCACGATGTTCTGCAGGGCATAGGTGACGGCCAGCCAGTCCGGCCACACCACCCTCAAGGGCAGCGACACGATCCTCAAACACGCCCTGCGTCGAGTTGGTCAAGCGACCATAGATATTACCTGCATCGCGGAGACCGAAACGATCGGCAGCGTGCTGGGAGTTGTGAAACACATACGATGTGGTCTGATAGATGGGCACGGCACGTGCGTCAGTTGCGGGGTCTGCCTGTTCCTGGCCTACATGAAGTTGTAAAGTCTCAAAACGATAATTCTTCTTACTCATAATCTTATCCTTTCTTTTTTATTTGTTAATATTAATTTTTCGACTGCAAAGGTACGGCGATTGGAGAAATCCTCCAAATTTCTTGCGTAATTCAGAAAATATACCTAATTTTGCAGCGCAGGAAGAAAATCTTCCTAAAACGGCTCCTCCAAAGCCGTTCAATCAGAATATAATTCTTATCACTTATGACAGAAAGACTCGACGAGACTGATTTACAGATACTTAAGACGCTTCAGAAGAATGCGAAACTCACCACAAAGGAGCTGGCAGATGCCGTTCATCTCACTCCCACGCCTGTCTTCGAGCGCCAGAAGCGGCTTGAGCGCCAGGGGTATATCAAGAAGTATATTGCCGTGCTCGACTCTGAGAAGCTCAACCTCGGCCTGCAGGTGTTCTGCAAGGTGAAGCTCAAGCAGATCAACCACGAGATTGCCGATGCCTTCGTGCGCCGCATCCAGCGCATCCCGGAGGTCACGGAGTGCTACAACACCTCGGGTGCATACGACTATTTATTGAAAGTACGTGCGCGTGATATGAAGCAGTATCAGGAGTTTGTACTTAACAAGTTGGGCGAGATCGAGATGCTGGCTTCGATAGAGAGTACCTTCGTGATGAGTGAGGTCAAACAGACTTATGGTATCAACATTTAGGCCAAAAAATTTGGTTTTTTACTCGCTTAATCGTACCTTTGCAGTCAAAATTGGAAATTATGGAATCAAAATTAGTTATTTACAATACGCTGACGCGTCAGAAGGAGCGTTTCGAGCCCCTTCATGCGCCCAATGTGGGCATGTATGTGTGCGGTCCGACAGTCTATGGTGATCCCCATCTCGGACATGCCCGTCCCGCCATCACCTTCGACCTCGTGTTCCGCTATTTGAAGCACCTGGGTTATAAAGTAAGATACGTGCGTAATATCACTGATGTAGGTCACCTTGAGCACGATGCCGATGAGGGTGAGGACAAGATTGCCAAGAAAGCCCGTCTGGAGCAGTTGGAGCCGATGGAGATTGCACAGTACTACACCAACCGCTACCATCAGGCGATGGATGCCCTCGGTGTGCTCCGTCCTTCGATTGAGCCTCACGCCACAGGCCATATCATCGAACAGCAGCAACTCGTGCAGCAGAT
>OMZO01000098.1 GCA_900315525.1 uncultured Prevotella sp.
CTGATAGACGAGGAACACGAGCGATATCAGCTGATTGTCAAGTCCCACCGCTGCCACACTGTTGTCGCTGTAGCGGCTCAGCATCACGGTATCCACCGCACCGAGCAGCATCACCAGTGCGATCTCAATGAAGACCGGGATGGTGATGACTTTCAGTTGATGCTTCAGCGTACTACCTGCCATTCTGCTTTATTTTCAGTCGTTTAGTCGTAAACAGGGCGCAAAATTACACAATATTCGTGGAAAATCACCTTTTTATTCCAAAAAACTTTTCAACGATTCTTTTGGCTGTCTCGAAAAAAGTGACTATTTTTGCAGTCAATCTAATCTTTTGCAGATAATAGTATAAAAAAGTTCTTATCATGGAAACAATTATTTTGTGGGGGCTTAACCTTAATGCATGGATCACCATCGCAACCGTACTCTCGTTGTTCACCATCCTCCTGTTTACGAAGTTGCGTGCAGACTTAGTATTCCTCGGAGCCATATCCATCCTGTTCCTGACAGGTGTACTCGACGCCAAGGAGACCTTCGCAGGCTTCAGCTCCTCTTCAGTGGTCGTCATCGGTGTGCTGTTCGTCGTCGTGGCGGGACTCACCCATACGGGCGTGCTGCAGTGGATTGTCAAGAATCTGCTGGGCCAGCCCGACAGCTATGCGAAAGCCGTCGTCAGACTCATGCTGCCAGTGGCAGCCCTCAGCTCTTTCCTTAGCAACACCACGGTGGTGACGCTCTTCGTGAGCATTGTCAAAATGTGGTCGAAGAAGCTGGGCATCTCGCCCTCCAAACTGCTGATACCCTTGAGCTACGCCTCGGGCATGGGCGGTGTGTGCACATTGATAGGCACGCCCCCTAACCTGATCATCTCCGGCCTGTATGCCGAAAAGACAGGCATCGCCATGAACGTCCTCACCACCACCATCCCCGGTCTGTTCTGCCTTGCCGTAGGTATGCTGTCGGTCATCGCCATGCGCAGGCTGCTGCCCGACCGCAAGGCGCCCGAGTCTGGCAGCGAAGACACCGCCGAATACACCGTCGAACTGATTGTGCCGTCAGACAACAAGCTAATTGGTGAGACGCTCGACTATGCTGGCCTGTTGAATGTCAAGGGCGGCCGCCTCATCAAGATGCATCACTTCGACAACGTGAAAGTACCCATAGATAAGAACGAGTTCCTGATGGGCGGTGACCACCTGGTGTTTGCCGGACAGATCAAGGAAATCATGGAACTGACGAAGACCCACGGCCTGAAGGTCGGCGAAGAGGTCATCAATGTAGGTTCCAAGACACTCATCTCCTCGCTCATCATGATCACGATGGTAGCCCTCTCGGCCTTTGGCGTGCTGCCGCTACTACAATGCGCCCTACTCGCAGCCTTTGCAATGCTCCTGCTGCGCTGCTGCACCCCTGACCAAGCCATGAAAGCCATCAACTGGGATATCCTGATGGTCTTTGCCAGCTCCATCGTCCTTGGCACAGCCATCCAGAAGACAGGCATCGCCGAGATGCTTGCTACAGGCATCCTCGACGTCTGCGGCACTAATCCCATTGTCGTCATGACCGCCATCTGTCTGGTCGGCACCTTCGTCACCGAGTTCATCTCCAACACGGCAGCAGGCGCCATGTTCTTCCCCATCATGTACGAGGCTGCCGAGAAACTCGGCTACGAGTCCTCATCGTGAACATTATCTACCCGCTGACCCCGCTGAATCCATAGGTCCAATAAAGCGCCCTGAGAAAATTTTCCCAGGGCGCTTTGTTTATCGTTCCATGAACGATTTTACTTATTCAGTTTCCAAGTGACACCGTCTTTGGTGTCCTTCACCTCGAAACCTGCTTCCTTGAGTTCATCGCGAATCTTGTCGCAGGTTGCCCAGTCTTTCTCGGCACGGGCCTTAGCACGCAGTTCGAGCACCATATCGACCACCTTACCAAAGGCTGCCTCACGGGCTTCGTTGGCACCTCCAGCAGCGGTATTAGCCGAAAGACCGAGGATATCAAAGGTGAAGAGACGCATGGTCTCGGAGAGTTCCTTCAGACAGTCGGCGCAGATGGTGGCCTTGTGATCGACAAGTTTGTTGACGACGGTGCAAGCCTCGAAGAGATGGCTGATGACCTGTGGGGTAGCGAAGTCATCGTTCATCGCATCGTAACACTTCTGGCGGAGGCTCTTCACGACCTTCTCGGTCTCGGCATCACATTTGTCGGATGCCTGCACACGATCGAGATCAGCGATACCGTTGAGGAGCTTCTCCAGGCCTTTCTCTGCAGCCTGCAGAGCCTCGTTGGAGAAATCGACGGTGCCGCGATAGTGAGCCGAGAGGATGAAGAAGCGGATTGTCATCGGCGCATAGGCCTGTTCGAGCTTCTCGTGGTTGCCAGTGAAGAACTGCTCCAGCGTGATGAAGTTGCCAAGCGACTTACCCATCTTCTGACCGTTGATGGTAATCATATTGTTGTGCATCCAGTACTTCACGGCCTGATGCCCCATCGAAGCCTGTGCCTGTGCTATCTCGCACTCATGGTGAGGGAACACGAGGTCCATGCCGCCGCCGTGGATATCAAACTCCTCGCCGAGGTACTTACGACCCATGGCCGTGCACTCACAGTGCCACCCAGGGAAACCGTCGCTCCAAGGTGAGGGCCAGCGCATGATATGTTCGGGCTGTGCCTTCTTCCACAGGGCGAAGTCGGCCTGATTGCGCTTCTCGCCCACACCGTCGAGATTGTCGCGACTGGCGTCCTTGATGTTCTCCAAGCTGCGACCAGAGAGAATACCATACTTATACTGCTTGTTGTAGGCCTCGATATCGAAATAGATAGAGCCGTTCGACTCGTAGGCGAAGCCATTGTCGAGAATCTGCTGCACGAGTTGCTGCTGTTCGATGATATGGCCTGTGGCGTGAGGCTCAATCGAAGGACGGAGCACACCGAGGGCATCCATCGCCTGATGGTAG
>OMZO01000046.1 GCA_900315525.1 uncultured Prevotella sp.
AATCAACTTAATAGACCTAATCATATTACTAACTAATCGCGATAGGGCGGCTCGAGAGAGTAGCCCTATCCTTTTTTTATCACGCCTGGGCAGCTAACAGTTCGGCTTCACGACGAGCAGGCTTACCCGTAGCCGTCAGGGGAATACGGGCGACGTGGAGACACAGACGGGGCTGGTGGAACCTGGGCAGCACACGCTCGCACACAAGGCTGGCCTCAGCAGCATCGCCCTCAGTCAGCAGCACGCACACCTCGCCAAACTTGGAATCGGGACGACGGGTGATGAGGAAAGGTGACTGAAGATGCGGGCGCAGCTGGCGCTCCACCTCTTCAATCTGAATCTTGATGCCACCAGAACAAATGACATTATCCTTGCGCCCTAAGATGCGGAAACGGCCATCGGGCAGCAGTTCGGCCCTATCGTTGGTCAGGAGTGGTCCGTCGCAGACGGCGGGTGCCTCGATAATCAGACAACCATCGGCAGACAGACTGAGGCAGACGGAAGGGAACGGCGTATAACTGTCGGAGGCCTCAGGACCGTTCAAGCGGCGCAAGGCAATATGCGAGAGCGTCTCCGTCATGCCATAGGTGCTCCAGACGGCATGGGGAAAAGCCCTGAGCGCATCGGCCAGAGCATCGTCGATGGCACCACCGCCGATAATCAGTTGACGGATCTGCATCAGGCGCGAACGCTCAGCGGGCACCTGAAGCGAGTTATAGACCTGCAGCGGCACCATCGCAGCGAAGTCAATGACCTGAGACGACGCAGTTTCGTGGGCCAAAGGATGACCAGAAGGGGGAACGCTGACAAGACGGAGGCTGCGCTCAAGGGCACGCACCACCATCATCTTGCCAGCAATATAGTCGAGGGGCATGCAGAGCAGCGCCGTATCGCCAGGTTTCAAGCCAAGGAAGTCGCACGTGATACGGGCGGAGGCCAGCATCCGGCGCTTCTCCACAGCCATCGGCTTGGGAGCACCCGTGCTGCCACTCGTCTGTACCTGTACGAAAGGACTGTCGTTGTGCCAGACTTCCAGGAATTCCTCTAACGACATCGCCATAGTTTCTCACCGCGGATCTCAAGCGGCATGGGGATATTGTCTGTGAAGAGCTGACCCGTGCCGAGGCCCTGAGGCATCGTGATGCCATCGCCATAGACATCAGCAGCAAACTGGGCTATGGCATCCAGACCGACATTGCTTTCGAGCGCAGAGGTAATCCACGAGCCAATGCCGTGCTCACGGGCAGCAGTGATCCACTCACGACAACCCTGCATACCTCCGTGCAGCGAGGGCTTGAGGATGATATAACGGGGCTTGATGATGTTCAGCATGTGGCCCTTCATCTCTGGGTCGTTGACGCCGATGAGTTCTTCATCAAGTGCTATCGGCAGGGGTGACTCACGGCAGAGTTCCGCCATCAGCGCCCACTGTCCTTGTTTGATAGGCTGTTCGATGCTATGGATGGCATACTGCGACAACAGTTCGAGTTTATAGAGCGCCTCATCGAAAGGGAAGGCACCGTTGGCATCGAGTCGCAACTGTATCTCATGGAAAGAGAACCGTTCGCGGATACGTTTCACCAAATCCAGTTCCTGGTCGAAGTCGATGGCCCCAATCTTCAGTTTCACACAGTGGAAACCTTTCTCCAGCTTCTCCTCCATGCGCTGCAGCATCTCCTCGTGATTGCCCATCCACACCAGACCGTTGATGGGGATACCCTCTTCACCGCGACTGAAGGCATTGTCGAACAGCCGTTCTCCGCGCTGGAGATGCAGGAGAGCCGTCTCGAGTCCAAAGCGCATCGAGGGATAGTCGCGAAGTGCTTCATCGTCGAGTACACCCGTTTGACATAGCGCCGCACAGAAACGGTCGAGCACCTTCGCATAGCCAGGTATGGCATCACAACTGAGATCAGGGAGAGGTGCACACTCACCTATGCCTGTGCGCTCACCCTCCGTCAGCGTCACGAACCAACTGGTGCGTGTGGTGTAAACGCCGCGCGACGTGCCAGCAGGCTGTTTGAAATGGAGCGTACGCTCCTCAATGCTATAGGTCATGGCAACTTGGGATATTTCTTGAAGTCGGGTTTGCGCTTCTCAAGGAAGGCTTTGCCTCCCTCCTGTGCCTCGTCGAGGAAGTAATAGAGCATCGTGCAGTCGCCAGCAAGTTCCTGAATACCCGCCTGACCATCGAGCTCGGCATTGAGTCCTGCCTTGATCATACGGAGTGCCAGCGGGGAGCGCTGCATCATCGTCTCAGCCCACTCGACGCACTCGTCTTCGAGCTGTTCCAGGGGAACGACCTTATTCACCATTCCCATCTCCTCAGCCTCCTTGGCTGAATACTGACGGCAGAGGAACCATATCTCACGTGCCTTCTTCTGACCAACAATACGAGCCAGATAGCTGCTGCCAAAGCCTGCGTCGAAGGAGCCCACCTTAGGACCAGTCTGTCCGAAGATGGCATTCTCGGAGGCAATCGTCAGGTCGCAGACCAGATGGAGCACATGACCACCACCGATGGCATAACCATTAACCATCGCGATGACGGGCTTCGGCAGACGGCGGATCTGCATCTGCACATCGAGCACAGAGAGGCGAGGCACCCCCTCGTCGTCGATATAGCCGCCACGCCCCTTCACGTGCATGTCACCACCAGAACAGAAGGCATGCTTCACGTCGTGGATGGTCTTGCCCTCAGGCACCTCCGACATCGCACCCGTCAGGATGACCACACTGATATCCTGCATCTCACGCACCTGCGCAAACGCCTGTGACAGTTCCCAAGTAGTCTTCGGGGTGAAGGCATTACGGTAACGAGGACGATTGATGGTGATCCTGGCGATGCCGTTATACTCGTCGAAGAGAATCTCCTCGAACTTCCTTATCTCTTTCCATTCTCTTTTCATATCTTCAATGTTTGATAATAGTCTTTTAATGCATGTTCGTCGGCAGTCGCCGTTGTAAAGACCTCCAACAATACGGGGCGCTCACTCTCCATATTTAATAAGGTGTCAATCCCTTCCCGCATCTGAGGCATGTCGCTGGCAGAGAGATAGACGATGTCGTTAGCCTGACAGACGCCCGCTGCCGTCGTGTGGTGCGCTGCTGACACATATTGGTCGCGGGCAGGACTCTG
Source organism: uncultured Prevotella sp. (assembly GCA_900315525.1). GTDB lineage: Bacteria > Bacteroidota > Bacteroidia > Bacteroidales > Bacteroidaceae > Prevotella. The sequence continues at coordinate 3,140 of OMZO01000046.1, forward strand.
TTCCAGACCTGGCAACATATTGAAGATGCCACCCTTGCCGTTGTTGAGCAGCAGGATGCGGAAACGACCGCCAAGGTTCTGGTTCCACAAGGCATTCTGATCGTAGAAGAAACTGAGGTCGCCAATCACGCAGAATACACGCTCCGAACTGACTACTGAGAATCCTGCTGCCGTAGAGAGTGACCCCTCAATACCATTCACCCCACGATTGCACCAGACGGTGCGCTGGGCAAAGATGTTAGCCAGGCGGATGGCAGAACTGTTGGCATAGTGAATGACAGCATCGCCCACCTGACGCTCAAAATATTTCACGGCAGCCATCTGCGAATAAGTAGGCTCGTAAGCCTCTGCCTGATGGTGCACGCTAGCAAGCAGGGCATCCCATTGCTGCACAAACGGATGGGGCTCCATCACCATCATGAAGCGAATATGGTCTGCTACCGCCTCACCATCACCTTGGACGACATGCGTCAGATTCATAAAGGTATCCGTCACCTCACCAGTCTCGTTGACCACCCACGTCTCGCGCGCCTTACGCAGAAAGCGCTTCACCCGTTTGCTCACGATAGAACCACCGATATAGAGCACGAAGTCGGGCACATAGTCCTCACGATCCTCTACCAGCGACACAGCCTCATCGAGATTCGGATTCATAGGCTGTCCTGCAATCAGCATGGGGCGCTTAGCCTGGAGGAACATGCGAGTGACATGACTCAGCGTCGTCGGAGAGATGTCAGCAGGCAACCACTCTATCTTCCGTTCTACGGGCAACTCTGCCACACTAAAGCCGAAAAGCGGCTCCGTAATGGGGACATTGATATGAACAGGGGCATCGCACACGATGAGCGCCTCATTGACAAGACGGTTACAATACCAGCGTTCCTCGTCGTTACGAGGCTCTGGCAACGAGACGGCCCGCTTGACGAATCGTCCCAAGGCATCAGGCTGCGGCAGCGTCTGACCATCGAGCTGGTCAATCCATTGTGACGGACGATCTGCAGAGATCACGACCAACGGCCGATGCTGATACCAAGCTTCCGCAACGGCAGGAGCAAGATTCAGAAGGGCTGTGCCAGAAGTGACGCAGACGACTACCGGCTGTTTGAGAGCCTGCGACATTCCCAGGGCATAGAAGCCCGCAGAGCGTTCATCAGTAACGGGATAACAGGCGATATCAGGACATGTCGTCAGATTATGCACAATAGGCGCATTACGACTGCCTGGGCAGACGACGGCATGACGAATACCATGAGCTACGAGCAATGCCGTCAGGATGTTTACATGATCTTTGTCGCTATACATCTTCTCATTGTTTCAAGTTTGGCTTCCGTCTCCTGCCACTCCTGTTCTTCCGTGCTACCCTTCAAAAGTCCGCCACCAGCATAGAGGTGATAGGTGCTGCCCTCGATATTCATACAGCGTAGCGACACGTAGAGATGGGTCTGCGCCTCAGGGGCGAGCATGCCCATGAACCCACTGTAATAGCGGCGCGGGGTATGCTCATTACCCACGATGAATCGGAAGGTATCACGCTTGGGCAGTCCACAGACAGCAGGCGTGGGATGGAGTTGCTGCAGCAGGTCGCCGATACGGTCGCTGGCAGGCAGGGTGAAGCTGAAGTCGCTCCGCAGATGCACGAGATTGGCAGCACGCACAGTGTAAGGACCCTCCTCTCGGAAGTCGCGCGTGAACTGTTCAAGGCACTCGGCAATATAGGTGGCGACATAACGTTGTTCTTGGATATTCTTCGTCGCCCAGTTCAAGGTCTCGCCCTCACCCTTCAGATGTTCTCCTTCCAGTTTCATCGTACCAGCCAGGGCGATGGTCTGCCAATGATGTCCCCCACCCTCCAGCAAGATCTCTGGTGTTGCCGTCAGCCAGCAGCCACTTTTCGGAGTATCCACCAATGAGATAAACATACGGGGATAGAGACTGCAGGCACGACGGAAAAGCGTCATCGGCGAGAGCGGAACGGGTGTGGTCTCATCAGAACAACGGGCCAGCACAATCTTACGGAAGGTCCCCTGCTCTAACTGGGCATGGAAATTGGCAAAGTCGATCGAGTAATAGGCTCTGGTATCACGTAATACAGACGAAGTGACAGGCTCGCCTTCATCGAGAGGAATATCAGCTACACGAACATGCTCCACCTCGTCAGGTCTGATGAGCAGAATAGGCTGATCACTCCTGACTTCGAAAGGGGCAACGACAAAGCCGCTGCGCCCATTGAGATCCGTGCATGAACGGAATTCGGCAGGCAGGCCATCTTTCTGTCTTACGATGGTTGCTGTGTCTGCATGCGGCAAACGATAGATAGCGAATCCAGACATCATTTCTTGCTCTTTATGACATAGTTGGTAACTCGGACATTGGAGATGAGTTCCCCTGCCGTGTTCGTGATATCCACATTCCACACATGGAGGGTGGTGCCCTTATGGAGCAGACGGGCAAAAGCCGTCACCGTATCCCCCTCAGCGACAGCCCTCACATGACTGCCACTGACCTCAATGCCCACACAGGCACAGCCTGGACAGAGCGATGAGGAGCCAACCCCTGCCACATTCTCCGCCAGCGCCAGCGAGGCACCGCCGCTCAAGAAGCCAAAGGGCTGACGATTACGCTCATCGACTTTCATACGTGCCATACACGTATCGTCCTCGGGTGTGGATATGAAATCCATCCCGAGGGCGGTACTCAAATTCGGCTTATCGTTGATTATCTCTCGTATCTTTTCTACATTCATTTACTTAAACAGTGAATACTCCGGAACGCTCCATGCAAGGGCACTTGCACCCAAGACGTCACGCTCACGGTCATTTAACTTTGAAGTGAGAAGCTTTACCTTGCCACGCAAATTGCCAAACACGTGGCTCTCAAACGACTCATAGGTAGGATCAACCAGCCACTTACCTGCATGGGAGATACCACCTGTAAGGATAATCGCCTCAGGATCGACAATCGAAGCATAGTTAGCCAGTCCTATTCCCAGCATATAACCTGTACGGCGGAAGACCTCGATGGCCATCTCGTCGCCCTTATCGCAGCACTCAGCAATCGTACGCGGCGAGAGCTTCGGCAGACTACGCATAAGGGTGTCACGATCTGATTCGTTCATCAGTTCCTGAGCTGTCCTGACAATACCTTTAGCACCAACATAAGCCTCCAAGCATCCAAGATGACCACAGCCACACTGACGGCCACCATCCACGACACAAGAATGGCCGAACTCACCAGCATATCCCAGATGTCCCTGATGCTCGATTCCATTTGCAAAGAAGCAACTGCCAATACCAACACCAAGACTGACGATGATGAAATTGCGCATACCGTGGGCACTACCATAGGCCTGTTCACCAAGGGCAGAGATATGGGCATCGTTGGAGAGACCTACGGCCAGACCTATCTGCTCACGCAGCATCACAGCCAGAGGCACAACGCCTTTCCAAGGAAGATTCGCAGCGTTCTCGATACACCCCGACACCGAGCTGGCACTGGGCGCACTGACACCGATGGAACGAATCGTCTCATAACCGCCGTTTTCTTCCACCAGCATCACGATTTTCTCACTAAGGGCCGACACGAACTGCTCTATCACAGGGTAGTCCTGGGTATTAAAGGAATCTTCCGCCAATATATTACCACGGATGTCAACAAGTGCATACGTTGTACTCTCGTTGCTGATATCAACGCCTACGACCTTCGATTTGATGTTGTACTCTTCCATTTTCTTGAGATTGTTTGCTAAAAGGTTTAGTTATTGGTGCAAATATAAACATTTTTTCCATACCACACAAATCTTTGCACTTTTTTTTGCAAATATTTACCCTATCCTTGCTTTTTTCGCAAGAATTTCGTAACTTTGCACCCATAAATGCAAATATATTTGAGAAAAAGATGAACGTTTTAGAACTTAGTGAACAGGAAATCGGCAGACGGCAGAGCCTGCAAGAACTGCGCAACATGGGTATCGACCCATATCCCGCTGCAGAATATCCCACCAATGCTTTCAGCACGGAAATCAAGGACAGTTTCAACGACGGCGATGAGCGCGAGGTCGTGATTGCCGGCCGTATGATGAGCCGTCGCGTGATGGGAAAGGCCAGCTTCGCCGAACTTCAGGATTCCAAGGGCCGCATCCAGGTATATATCACTCGCGACGACATCTGTCCGGGTGAGAACAAAGACCTATATAATAATGTATTTAAGCGTCTGCTCGACATTGGCGACTTCATCGGCGTCAAGGGAAAGGTATTCCGCACACAGACGGGTGAGATCAGCGTCCACGCCTCAGAGCTGAAGCTGCTCTCAAAGAGTCTGAAACCCCTGCCCATCGTGAAATACAAGGACGGTGTGGCCTACGATAGATTCGACGATCCTGAGTTGCGCTATCGCCAGCGCTATGTCGACCTGGTGGTAAACGATGGTGTGAAGGACACTTTCCTGCAGCGTGCAACCGTCATCCGAACCCTCCGCAAGGTGCTTGATGAAGCTGGTTATACTGAGGTTGAGACGCCTACCCTGCAGATGATTGCAGGCGGTGCTTCTGCCCGTCCGTTCATCACGCATTTCAATGCCTTGGATCAAGATATGTACATGCGTATCGCTACTGAGCTCTATCTGAAGCGCCTGATCGTGGGCGGTTTCGAGGGTGTCTATGAGATAGGCAAGAACTTCCGCAACGAGGGTATGGACCGCAACCACAACCCAGAGTTCACCTGCATGGAGCTCTATGTGCAATATAAGGACTACAATTGGATGATGTCGTTCACAGAGAAGCTGTTGGAGACCATCTGTATCGCCGTCAACGGCAAGCCCGAGCGCGAGATCGATGGTAACATCGTATCATTCAAGGCTCCTTATCGTCGTCTGCCCATCCTCGATGCCATCAAAGAGAAGACAGGTTTCGACTGCGACGGCAAAAGCGAGGAGGAGATTCGTGCATTCTGTCTCTCAAAAGGCATGGATGTAGATGAGACCATGGGTAAGGGTAAGCTCATCGACGAGCTCTTTGGCGAGTTCTGCGAGGGCACCTTCATCCAGCCTACCTTCATCACTGACTATCCTGTCGAGATGTCGCCGCTGACGAAGATGCACCGTTCAAAGCCAGGACTGACAGAGCGCTTCGAGCTGATGGTGAACGGTAAGGAACTGGCCAACGCCTACTCAGAGCTTAATGACCCCATTGACCAAGAGGAGCGCTTCATAGAACAGATGAAATTAGCTGACAAGGGCGACGACGAGGCCATGATCATCGATCAGGACTTCCTGCGTGCCCTGCAATATGGCATGCCTCCCACCAGCGGTATCGGCATCGGTATCGATCGTCTGGTCATGCTGATGACAGGTAAGACCTTCATCCAAGAGGTATTGTTCTTCCCCCAGATGAAACCTGAGAAGAAGATTCCTCAGAGCACACCTACCGAGTGGGCTGAGATCGGTGTATCAGAAGAATGGGTACCCCTGCTCCGTAAGGCTGGCTTCAACCTCATCCAGAACATCAAGGACGAGAAGGCACAGGGACTGCAGCAGAAGATTGGCGATATCGTCAAGAAATACAAGCTCGAGATGCAGAAGCCCTCTGTCGATGACATTGCCAAGTGGATTGAGGCAGCAAACAAATAAGTACGAGTTAATCCGTACCTGAAATATGTACGACTGTGGTAGGATAGCAATTATCGGTGGCGGTAGCTGGGCAACGGCAATAGCCAAGATCGTGGTGGGACACACTCACCATATCGGCTGGTATATGCGTCGCGATGACCGTATCGAGGATTTCCGTCGCCTTGGCCACAACCCTGCCTATCTCACCAGCGTACACTTCAATACAGACGAGATCCACTTTGACAGTGACCTGAACCGTATTGTCCAACAGTACGACACACTTGTCTTCGTCACCCCGTCGCCTTATCTCAAGAGCCATCTGAAGAAGCTCAAGACACGCCTGCGTGATAAGTTCATCCTCACAGCTATCAAGGGTATCGTGCCTGACGAGAACCTCGTCTGTTCTGAGTATTTCCATCAGGTCTATGACGTGCCCTATGAGAATCTTGCTTGTATTGGCGGTCCTTCGCATGCTGAGGAAGTAGCCCTGGAACGTCTCTCCTACCTCACAGTCGGCTGTGCTGACCGTGATAAGGCCCAGGCTTTCTGCGACGTGCTGTCTAGCGACTATATCAAGACCAAGACATCCATTGACGTCGTCGGCATCGAGTATTCATCCGTGCTGAAGAATGTCTATGCCATCGCTGCCGGCATCTGCAGCGGACTGAAATACGGCGATAACTTCCAGGCTGTGCTGATGGCCAATGCCGTACAGGAGATGAACCGTTTCCTGACAGCCGTCTATCCGATGGATCGCAACATCTACGACTCCGTCTATCTTGGCGACCTGCTCGTGACGGGCTATTCCAATTTCTCGCGAAACCGTACATTTGGTACGATGATTGGCAAGGGATATTCGGTCAAGTCTGCACAAATTGAGATGGAGATGATTGCGGAAGGCTATTTCGGTACGAAATGTATGAAGGAGATCAACCGTCACTGTCATGTCAACATGCCGATTCTCGATGCTGTATATAATATATTGTACGAGCGCATAGCTCCACAGATTGAGATTAAACTTTTAACAGATTCATTCAGATAAACAAACAGATCTATGAGCAACATCAAATTAGACATTTCGAAAGCCGCCTGTTTTCTCCAGGCTGGCGCTGTAGAGGCTTTTGAGCCTCAGGTAAAGGCTGCACAGAAGGCCCTTGAAGAGGGTACTTGCCCTGGTAACGACTTCCTCGGCTGGCTTCATCTGCCCAGCAGCATTACACCTGCCTTCCTCGACGAGTTGCAGGCTACGGCAAACACGCTCCGCGAGAACTGCGAGGCTATCGTAGTGGCTGGTATTGGCGGCTCTTATCTTGGCGCCCGTGCCGTCATTGAGGCCCTGAGCAATTCATTTGCCTGGCTGGTGGCCGACAAGAAGAACCCCACCATTCTTTTCGCAGGTAACAACATCGGTGAAGACTATCTCTTCGAACTCACTGAGTATCTTAAGGGCAAGAAGTTTGGCGTCATCAATATCTCCAAGAGTGGTACTACCACAGAAACAGCCCTGACCTTCCGTCTGCTGAAGAAGCAGTGCGAGGAGCAGCGCGGCAAGGCCGAGGCCCAGAAGGTCATCGTGGCAGTGACAGATGCAAAGCGCGGTGCTGCACGTACTTGTGCTGACAAGGAAGGATATAAGAGTTTCATCATCCCTGACAATGTGGGTGGTCGTTTCTCTGTGCTCACACCAGTAGGTCTGCTGCCTATCGCCTGCGCAGGATTCGACATCCGCGAACTGGTGGCTGGCGCTCAGGATATGGAAAAAGCCTGTGGCAAGGACGTTCCCTTCGCAGAGAACCCTGCTGCTCAGTATGCTGCCTTACGCAATAGCCTCTACCAGAGTGGTAAGAAGATTGAGATCATGGTGAACTTCCAGCCGAAGCTCCACTTCATGTCAGAATGGTGGAAGCAGCTCTATGGTGAGTCCGAAGGTAAGGACAAGAAGGGTATCTTCCCTGCCAGTGTTGACTTCACCACCGACCTCCACTCCATGGGACAGTGGATTCAGGATGGCGAGCGTACCATCTTCGAGACCGTTATCAGCATTGAGGAGCCTGAGAAGAAGCTGCTCTTCCCCAGCGACGAGGAGAACCTTGACGGTCTAAACTTCCTCGCTGGCAAGCGCGTTGACGAAGTAAACAAGATGGCCGAACTCGGCACCCGTCTGGCTCATGTCGATGGTGGTGTTCCCAACATCCGCATCACGATGCCACGCCTCAACGAGCGCTACCTCGGACAGGTGATCTACTTCTTTGAGATTGCCTGCGGTATCAGTGGTAACCTGCTTGGCGTGAACCCCTTCAACCAGCCTGGTGTGGAGGCCTACAAGAAGAACATGTTCGCCCTGCTCGATAAGCCTGGCTATGAGGCCGACTCAAAGGCTATCAAGGAGCGACTCGCAAAGGAGGCATAAATGTACAGCCTCGCCATCAAGAAATATCTGGAAGACTGCGGCTTTGAGGCGTTATGCCCCAAAGCCGTACTTTTCGACATGGACGGTGTGCTCTACGACTCCATGCCCAATCATGCTATTGCCTGGCAGGAGTCGATGGCTCGCTTCGGCATCCACATGACAGCCGACGATGCCTATGCCACAGAGGGCGCTCGTGGTGTCGATACGATACGGATCATGGTAAAGCGCCAGCTTGGAAAGGATATCGACGAAGCGGAAGCACAACGGATGTACGATGTGAAGACGGAGATTTTCCACTCGCTGCCAGAGGCACCTGTGATGCCTGGCGTGAAGGAACTGATGCAGAAAATCACAGAGAGCGGTATCCTGTGTTGTGTCGTCACAGGCAGCGCCCAGCGCCCGCTTATCCAGCGCATCCATCAGGATTTCGGGGCATTCGTCAGAGAGGAACATATCACCACAGCCTATGATGTCACTCGTGGCAAGCCTGCACCAGACCCTTATCTGATGGGGCTCCGCAAGGCTGGTGACCTTCTGCCGTTCCAAGGCATCGTTGTCGAGAACGCCCCATTGGGTGTTCGTGCTGGCCATGCAGCTAAAATATTCACAGTGGCTGTCAACACAGGTCCTCTGCCTGACGAAGAACTCCTCATGGCAGGTGCCAACCTTATTTTCCCCACTATGCAGGAGCTCAGCAACCATTGGTATCAAAGAATCATACCACAATTGTAAATCAAATCTACGACAAGACGGACATAAAAAAATTCAACCAGCGCTTAGCCTGATAGCCTTCGCCGGTTGAATTGATACGTTTAATGTGTTTAAGCTTCCTATACTTAGCCTAAGTATTTCATCAAGATACGGGCATGGCCACTGTCATGCAGCTTGGCGATGCTCTTTTCACGAATCTGACGCACACGCTCACGGGTAAGTCCCATCTCTGCGCCAATTTCCTCCAGACCACGTTCCTGACATCCGATACCAAAACACTCACGAACGATCTTCAACTCACGATCTTTTAATACACTACGCAGCACGTTCTCCAAGTCACTGGTCAACGACTCATAGTCCACCTGCTTATCGGTACGTGAGTCATCGCCTGAACTGAGCATGTCTGCCATCGAGTTGTCGTCATCTTCTCCAAACGGAGCATCGATACTCATGTGGTGGCTGTCAGCCTTTGCGGTCTGCTCGATTTTTGCCTCATCAATCTGAGTCAGTTCTGCCAACTCTGTCACAGAGGGGCGGCGCTGATGAATCTGCTCGAAACGGTTGATCTCCTGATTAATCTTGCTCAGTGCTCCGCTCTGGTTCAGCGGCAGGCGCACGATGCGGCTCTGCTCGGCGATGGCTTGCAGGATGCTCTGGCGAATCCACCATACGGCATAGGAGATGAATTTGAATCCGCGCGTTTCGTCGAATTTCTCAGCAGCTTTTACCAGTCCGATGTTTCCTTCGTCAATCAAGTCCGTCAGTGTCAAACCCTGATGCTGGTATTGCTTAGCTACAGAGACGACGAAACGGAGGTTGGCTGTCACCAGACGCTCCTTGGCCTTCTCGCCCTCAGGTCCACCCTTGCGGATAGCCTGCGCCAGTTCAATCTCTTCATCAATGGTCACAAGGGGCTGACGACCGATTTCTACAAGGTACTTGTCAAGTGCCTCACTTGATCGGTTGGTAATGCTTTTTTGAATCTTTAATTGCCTCATAAAAATTGTGTTACTCTGAAAAAGGTTTGCAAAGGTACAAAATTATTTTGTAACTTGCACCTCAACCCTTCGTTTTACTCAAACTTTTACGATAGTTTAACATAAAATCACCTACAAAACAAGGGAAATCGCACCATTCCGTGCTTATTCCTTCTCGACGACCTGCAGTTTGGCGTCACCTGGCTTATATAACAAGCCCGTACATTTTGCAGCATCGGCTTGATAGGGCTTCAGTTCTATGGCATTCCAGTTGATCTCGTCCGTACGCTGTGCCAACGGGGCATGAGGTATCAAGGAACCGTCGCGTACAAGGATGACTGCTGGAATCTTACCCACCTTGATCGTCTGATAGCCTCCCTCATAGACGGCGCCACTCTGATAGTCGATCCACTTACCCTTCGGCAGATAGACCATACGTTCAGTGCCTGACTCCATCAGCGGGGCTACGAGCATCTGCGAACCAAACATATACTCATCTTCCACGAGCCATGCACCAGGATCCTGCGGGAATTCAACCAGCAGCGCACGCACCATCGGCAGACCACGCTCAGAGCAGTCCTTGGCCTGTGCATACACATATGGCATCAGTTTATATTTCATCTCGGCACAGTCACGGAAGGCCTCAGTAAACGACTCGGAGATGAGCCAAGGTTCCGTTGGAGGCGCACCATGGGCACGTGTATGACTCGACAAGAAGCCGAAGGGCAACCAACGACGGTAGATATCCTCGGGCGAGGCCGTCACGAAGCCACCCATATCATGGCTCCAGAAGGAGAAACCACTCAGTCCAAAGCTCAGTCCACCACGCAGGTCACCCAGCAAACCCGTATTCGTCGTAGCCGCATCACCACCCCAGTGGAGGGCATACCGCTGAGAGCCAGCCCAAGCCGAACGAGCCCAAATGATGCCGTTACCAGGATATTGGCGCTCTACAGCCTCCCAAAGCGCCTTGTTGTAGCGCAGAGGATAGAGGTTGTGCTCATAGAGTCCGCCCTTGCCGCTATGATAGAAACCATTGTATGGTGCTGCCTCGCCGAAGTCGCACTTGATGGTCGAGACACCTTGTTTCAACAGGCCTGTAATCTTAGACTGATACCAACTGACGGTCTCAGGATTCGAGAAGTCGAGCACGGCGTCCTCGTATGGCATACCGCCAGTGGCATTCGTCACGTGCAGACCTTTCTCGACGATCTCTGGGAAGAAACGGTTCTTCGGCGTGAAGTAAGGCAGCTGCCACAGACAGGTGTGGAAACCGTCCTTTGCCAACTGCTTCAACATTTTCACTGGATCCTTGAAGCGATCCTTGGCAAACTGATAGTCACACTGCCAATCGACGCCAAACCAGCCCGTATCGAAGTGAATCACGTCCGAAGGTATCTTGTTGGCCCGCAGCTGACGGGCAATCTCGAGTCCTTCCTCTTGCGAGAAATAGGTGATACGGCTCATCCAAGTACCAAAACTCCAAAGCGGCAGCATCGGCGACTTGCCAGTGATGTCGGTATATTCGTTGAGGATGGCTTTTGGTTCTCCAAAGAACACGAAGAAGTCCAGCTGCTCGTCGGCCATGAACAGACGGTCGGCTCCAATGTAGCTGGCGCCAAAGTCGCATGTCACAGGAGCAGAGGTATGCATAAAGATACCATAGCCGCGATTCGAGAAGAAGAATGGCACAGGCTTATATTGTCCGTCGGTTTCTGGTCCTTGTGGGTCGGTAACTGAGAGGTGTACCTTCTGCCCCACCTTATTCAAAGAGGTGAACGACTCACCACATCCGTAGATGCGCTCACCTGGTGCCAACGTAAAGACGGGATTCACGCTACGAGAGTTGTCAGAACCGCGCTTGATGAAAGAGAACGGCAACAGCTTCACCTGTGAGGAGTCGTTGTCGATGTTGTGGCGTGTCTGTGTCAGAATACGTCCCTGCGCATCCTTGATCACCAGTCGCCAAGGATACTTCCGTATCTCAATCGTACCGTAGTCAGAGCGATAGGTGATAGCGTCTGCCGTCTGTACGACCTTCCACGCTTGTCCTTTCTGGCGCTGCTTGAAACCGTCGCAGAACATCACGTCATCTTCATCCTTCGCCGTAGGCATGATGGGCGTCGTGAGCATCCGGATGCGGGCCGTTCTCGGCGTGATAAACTCGATGGAAAGCCTGAGATTAGGATCGTTGTCGTAAGCAGCGTCAGGGAAGTCGAGCATCTGCATCCTCACAGGCCAGTAGCCATTGAGGTTAAAGGCTTGTCGCGGTGACATCCTGTAACGCTTCCACTGCACGAGTCCTTCACCCTTCGCCGCATCAAAACTGACAAGCGAATCGGCGAGAAAATACGTGTTCGACAAGTCACTGAAATCCGTTGACACGTCTTTCTGCATACACTGCAGATACTGCACACCTGCATTGGTCTGAATCTGTGCGCTGGCGGCCACTGTGCCACCCAACAGCATCATTGCACAAAAAAACTGTTTCATATATGGTTCTTATTCTACTGTAAACTGTATAACATCAGGGTTCAGGGTTGCCGACTTGGCCGTGATCGAGCCATTACCCTTTGCTATCACAAGGCATTTGCCGAAGAAGGCCTTTCGCTCGGCTGAGGTGAAGCGCTCCATCGAGGTCTGACAGCCATTGTCCGTACCCAGCAGGCTGCCGTCGCCCTCATAAATGAAATAGATCTTGTCTTCGGCCCAGGGACAGAGGTTGCAGTCCTTATCGACGACCTCGGCGGTGATGAACGTCGTCTCCTTACCTTGATAGTCAATTGACAGACGGACATGGTCTGGGGCACCAGCGGTCTTGATCGTCTGCTCGCACACCACCTTGCCGTCCTTCCTCGACACGGCTTTCACCTCACCTGGGTCAAAGGTCACGCGCCAGCCGACGTGGTATTCCGTGCAGAGCGGGTCGTCCTTCGCCGTATTTTTCCGTTTCACGCCCTGACTCTCGCCGTTGATGAAGAGCTCCACCTCATCGGCATTGTTATAGTAGCACCACATGTCGATATAGTCACCAGGCACCCAGTTCCAGTGGGGGAAGAGATGCAGCATGGGCTTCTGCGTCCATTCACTCTGATACATATAGTAGGAGTCCTTGGGGAAGCCAGCGAGGTCGATGATGCCAAAGTAACTCGAGCGTGCAGGGAAGCCGTATGGCGTAGGCTCACCGATATAGTCGAAGCCTGTCCAAATGAACTGTCCGCCGACATAGGGGGTATGCTTCACCACGTCCCAGGTCTCCTCGTGGGTCGAACTCCAGGAGGCATGCATGTTGTCATAGGCCGAGCACATGTAGGTGGGGTCGGTATAGGGCAGCCACCACTCCTTC
>OMZO01000039.1 GCA_900315525.1 uncultured Prevotella sp.
CTCACTGACGATGAGCGTGCCGATCTGGTGTATGCCGTCAAGGTAGCTATCCGTAACGACGGATTCGTGAAGATTGGTATGTACGGCGAGTTGAAGCTATGAACGCAATAGAGGTAAAGATTATCAGTAAGTCGTACGGACGGGTACAGGCACTCAGCGATGTGTCGTTTTCTGTCGGCCAGGGTGAGGTTTTCGGACTGATTGGCCCTGATGGTGCTGGCAAGACGTCGATGTTTCGCATCCTCTGTTCGCTGTTGCTGCCTGATGCTGGTACGGCGGCAGTAGATGGCTACGATGTGGTGAAGCAGATGCGTGAGGTGCGCAGTCGGGTGGGGTATATGCCAGGCAAGTTCTCGCTCTATCAGGATCTCACTATCGAGGAGAACCTGAACTTCTTTGCCACGCTTTTCGGCACCACTGTTGACGAAGGCTACGACTCCATCAAGGCCATCTACTCGCAGATAGAACGCTTCAAAGACCGTAAGGCAGGGGCTCTCTCGGGAGGTATGAAGCAGAAGCTGGCGCTCTCGTGTGCACTGGTACATCAGCCGAGTGTACTCTTCCTCGACGAGCCCACCACTGGTGTCGATCCTGTGAGCCGCAAGGAGTTATGGGAGATGCTGCTCTTGTTGAAGGAACGGGGAATAACTATCTTGGCTTCAACGCCTTATCTTGATGAAGTAGCGTGTCGCTTTTCTGGATCAGGGTAAGGTGCGCGGCATTGGCACTCCTGATGATATTCTCACTCAGTTTGCCAGTATCTTCAATCCGCCAGGCATTGAGCACGGGAAAGATACCGAAGTAAAAGACGATCATGTCATCGAAGTAGAACATTTGGTAAAAGCCTTTGGCGATTTCCATGCCGTTGACGATATTTCATTCAGTGTAAAGCGAGGCGAGATATTCGGATTCCTGGGTGCCAACGGTGCCGGCAAGACGACGGCTATGCACATGCTGACAGGCCTGAACCAGCCCACCAGCGGAACGGGTAGGGTGGTAGGCTTTGACATCCGCACGGAATATGAGCAGATAAAGAAGCATATCGGTTATATGTCGCAGCGGTTCTCGCTCTACGAAGACTTGACTGTTGCCGAGAATATTCGTCTCTTTGCTGGTATCTACGGCATGAAACCCGACGAGGTGAAGCGTAAGATGGACGAGGTGCTGCGGCAGTTGAAGTTTGAAGACCATCGCGATGACTTGGTGGGTTCGTTGCCCTTAGGTTGGAAGCAGAAGCTGGCCTTCTCAGTCTCGATATTCCACGACCCAGGTGTGGTGTTCCTCGACGAACCCACGGGTGGTGTTGATCCCGCTACGCGCCGCCAGTTCTGGGAGCTCATCTACGACGCAGCCCATCGTGGCATCACGGTCTTTGTGACCACCCATTATATGGACGAGGCGGAGTATTGTGACCGCATCTCAATCATGGTGGACGGCAAGATCAGCGCACTTGGCACACCCGATGAACTGAAACAACGTTTCCACCAACCCGATATGGATCACGTGTTTACCTATCTGGCCCGCCAGGCCACTCGATCCTCTGATTAATGGTTAAGGGTTAATGGATAATGAAATGAAACAGTTTATAGCATTTGTAATCAAGGAAACCAAGCATATTCTGCGCGACAAGCGTACGATGCTGATACTCTTCGGCATGCCTGTGGTGAATATTTTGTCATCACGCAGACTGTGAACACCCCACGGGAAGCCGAACAACTCATCCGCAGTCAGAAGGCCGATATGGCGCTGGTGTTTGCACAGAATCGTGGCATGCAGATCATGGTTGATGGTAGCGATCCTAATATGGCACAGCAATGGACTACCTATGCTCTGCAAACCATAGCGGCAGACCGCTCGGCACCTGCGACGCTTCACGCTGCGAAGAATGATTCACCTATCACTGTTCACACTTCACTTCTCTACAACCCTCAGATGAAGTCGGCTTATAATTTCGTGCCTGCCATCATGGGTATGTTGTTGATGCTCATCTGTGCCATGATGACCTCGATTTCGATTGTCCGTGAGAAAGAGAAAGGTACGATGGAGGTGCTGTTGGTATCACCCGTGCGCCCTTTGATGGTGATTATCGCTAAGGCAGTGCCTTATCTGATACTGGCCTTTGGCATCCTTATCACCATCTTGTTGATGGCACGTTTCGTGTTGGGAGTACCGCTGGCTGGTTCGCTGTTCTGGATTCTGGCTGTGAGTACCCTCTATATCCTGCTGGCACTCTCGCTGGGACTGCTCATTTCCAACGTGGCACAGACGCAACTTGTGGCCCTGCTGCTCTCGGCTATGGTACTGTTGATGCCTGTGGTGATGTTGTCGGGCATGCTGTTTCCTGTAGAGTCGATGCCAACTATCCTACAATGGATATCGGCTATCGTGCCGCCTCGCTATTATATCGAGGCTATGCGCAAGCTGATGATTATGGGCGTGGGCATTGGCGAAGTGGCTCGTGAGGTGGCTGTACTGGCAGGTATGACGGTGGTGCTGCTCGCCATTGCGCTGAGGAAGTTTAATGTAAGATTGGAGTAACTGATATGACACTGAAATATCTCATACAAAAGGAGTTCCTGCAGATACGTCGTAATGCGTTTCTGCCCAGACTCATTGTCATGTTCCCTATCGTCATCATGTGCGTGATGCCGTGGGTGATGCAGATGGAGGTGAAGAACATCGTGGTGGATGTGGTGGACATTGACCACACTGTAGAGTCTCAGCGATTGGTACAGCAGATTGCTGCCTCCAACTATTTCATCTTCGGTGGACAGAAGGCAACTTACGCTGAGGCGATAAAGGACATCGAGAAGGGTAAGGCCGATGTTATCCTCGAGATTCGTGATGGTAAGTATCTCATCGCTGCCAATGCCGTCAATGGCACCAAGGGGGCGATGGGCTCGGCCTATCTATCGCAGATAGTCCGTGCGCCAGACTCAACGTTCTCAGCTGCTTCCGTGCTTACCCTCTACAATAAGCAACAGAACTACAAACTCTTCATGATTCCTGCTCTCTTTGCCATTGTGATGATGCTGATGACGGGCTTCCTGCCCACACTTAACATCGTCGGCGAGAAGGAGGCTGGTACCATCGAGCAGATCAATGTTACACCCGTCTCCAAATGGTCGTTCATCCTTGCCAAACTGATCCCTTACTGGCTCATTGCACTGTTTGTCATCACCGTGTGCTTGCTGTTAGCGTGGCTCGTCTATGGCATCACGCCTGTTGGCCCTGTGTGGCTCATCTACGTGCTTGCCATGCTGCTGGCACTGTTCTTCTCGTCGTTCGGACTCATCGTGTCCAACTACTCCGACACCATGCAGCAGGCCATGTTCGTGATGTGGTTCTTTGTGGTGAGCATCATGTTGCTGTCGGGACTATTCACCCCTACACGATCTATGCCCCAATGGGCCTATCTGACTACCTACATCAACCCCATGCACTATTTCATCGATGCCATCCGCACCGTCTTTATCCGTGGAGGTGGACTGCACGAAACTGCCCACCAGGTCTTAGCCCTTGCGGGCATCGGCACACTGATGAGCTGTTGGGCTGTGCAGAGCTATAAAAAGAACAGTTAATCTAAGGCCAGCGCTAATCAATTGCGTAGAAAGATGAACAAGATCATTCATGTGGATATGGATCAGTTCTTTGCTGCTGTGGAGCAGCGGGATCATCCAGAACTGAGGGGCAAGCCCATCGCAGTCGGTCACGATGCCGAACGCGGTGTGGTATCCACTGCCAGCTACGAG
The DNA here is from genome assembly GCA_900315525.1 of uncultured Prevotella sp. Taxonomy (GTDB): domain Bacteria; phylum Bacteroidota; class Bacteroidia; order Bacteroidales; family Bacteroidaceae; genus Prevotella. The sequence continues at coordinate 3,753 of OMZO01000039.1, forward strand.
GCTCGGCGGTTTGGAGTACATTCTGCCCAGTCCATTCAGGTGGCCAAGCGTCTGTGTCCGCAACTGATTATCGTGGAGCCACATTTTCAGAAGTATAAGGCGGTGTCGGCACAGTTGCACGAGATATTCCACGACTATACTGACCTGATAGAGCCTATATCCCTCGATGAAGCCTTTCTTGATGTGACGGAGAATAAGAAAGGTATTGAGATGGGCGTAGATATTGCGCGGGAAATCAAGCAGCGCATCCTTGAGACGACGGGGCTGACGGCATCGGCAGGCGTGAGCTACTGCAAGTTCCTGGCAAAGATTGCCTCCGACTGGCGCAAACCCGACGGTCTGACGGTGATTCATCCCGACAAGGCTTTGGACTTCATCTCACAACTGAAGATTGAGAAGATTTGGGGCGTAGGCCAGAAGACCGCAGAAAAGATGCATCGCATGGGTATCTTTACGGGCCTTGATCTTAGAAACACATCGCTGAGCCGGCTGACTCAGGAGTTCGGCAAGATGGGGCAGGTGTTCTATGACTTTTCGCGAGGCATCGACAATCGGCCTGTTATCAGCGAGTGGGAGAGGAAGAGTGTCAGCTGTGAGCAGACCTTTGAATCAGACATCAACGAGAATGCCGCTGTCACCATCCATCTGTATCACACGGTTCTTGAACTGGTCAGGCGCATCGAGAAGAACGACTTCGAGGGCCGTACCCTGACGCTGAAAGTCAAGTTTGCGCGAGAGCAAACTCAGCAATATGACAAGTATCAGGATTTTCATCAAATCACTCGCAGTATCACTGTCGACCATGTGCTTCGAACCAAAGACGAGATCCTGCCATTGGCCAAACAGCTGATGCAACAAGTGGAGTTTCATTCTCACCCCATCCGTCTGTTAGGTTTAGGTGTGTCAAATCCAGGAAGTCCCTCCTCAAACGGGGCACTGGCCTCCAGCCAGGGCGCATGGTGTGAGTTGGAACTAGAATTTGAGCCCTGGCCCGACTCGTCCGAGAAGACCTATATCAAGCCGCATGTGATAGAGTTGTAAATCTTTATACTATACTTCCGTACATTTGGTTACTAATTTACAGTGATGTAAACTCAATGATGGCACTAACTTCGCTCCCGATAGACAGAGAGACGATGATGCCGCCAGCTATTTGGTAAATAGTCGGAGTCAGACAGTCGCCAAGCTTGGCTGCTACTCGATATTCTACACGAAGACCGCTTACCACGAAATCCTCTGGCAACAGTTCCATCGCCATGCGGACATAGTTGGCATTGTTCAGGTGCTTGTTGTAGTCGATGTCGGCACGGAGCACCTTGATTGGCTCAAGAACCTCGCCACCGTCCTTGACTTTGTCGAGTTCCGTCGCGACTCGGCCATCTTCAAGCAAGCTCGGATGGCTCTCGCTGCTCCGTCCCTTAGGCAGGATGATACGGCGGTCTTTGTAGTTCATCTCCAGCTGTGGCTCCAACGTCATTGATTGTATGGTTGCATCGTCCACACGTTTCAGTTTGCCAGCTGTCTTATCGACGAATGCACCCATGCTCCATGTCTTGTAGCAAGGCTTGCCCTGTGCATCATAGATAAAGGTGTTGCGGAATCCGAACATGGGCTTCATGCCATAGACGGAGGTAGTGACCGTCAGTTCCTCCTTGTATTCTGGCACACGGACTATTTCCACCTGACGCGTTGCCAAGAGCTGTGCCATGTTCTGCTCTGTGAAGTACTGCTTCACTCCAGGCTCTGAGTCAATCCACATCTCAGAGCAATCCTGCATCATCTGGAGTGCCGAATAAAGCTTCAGCTTACCCTCGCTGTCGCAGGTGCTTGTCGTTACTTTATAAGTTAAACTGTACATATTCTTTTGTTTTGTTTGTTTGATGTAATAATTAAAATCGTTTAGGAAATTTGTTTAACTGTTTCTTAATTCCAATGGCGTCATGCCGAAATGATCTTTCACGTATTTACCAAAGAAGGAGGGATTGGGAAATGCGAGCTTGTCGCAGATCTGCTTGATGCTGAGATCTGTCTGCCGCAAGTAGTAACGGATATCCTCCAGCACATGTTCTGTAATCCACTCGTTGGCGGTCTTGCCAGAATTCTTCTTGCAGACAGCAGTCAGGTATTTGGGCGAGATGCACAGCTCGCTGGCATAAGCTTCTACCGTGTGACGTTTCACATCGTTGGAGTGCAGCAAGTCGAGGAAGTGCTGGAAGTGGACTTTTGATGTCATCTTCTCATTATCATGCGGGGAGTCAGCGTCAGCCTGACTCGTTTCTGAAGATAACATCAGTTTCATCCGGCCACAGAGGCCGAGGATGGCCGAACGTAGCAGCGACTGTATGACATCGGTATGTAATGGGTAGTCTTTACCCTTGGTAATGGCCAGCGTCAGCATGTCGTAGAAGTGGGTGTAGAACAGTATCTCGTCCTCGTCCATAGTCACGATATGGTGGCGACGGATGTACATCATGTCGTTCCAGATGTTCATTTTCTCGCGCAGAAAACTCTGAAGGATGCGGTTGGTGAGGAACATGGCCTTCAGGTTGAAGTTGGGGCTGACCATCACATCGGTCACCGTGACGTCCTGGGGTACGATGGCCACCTGGTTCTTGTGGAGTTCCATTTGTTTGCCATTCATCTGAGCCTGTACCTTGCCGTCGGTGCAGATGACGACAGCATTCATGGCTACATGAGCGGTATTGATCTCGGTAAACTGCTGAATACTATCAACGACCACAATATCGTTGTCGGAATAGCCAATCTGGATATCCTCATTGTTGGCCAATGTCTGAAATGTTACTTCTTCATGCTGTTTCATGTTGCAAAATTACTTATTATTTCCGAAAATCTTTGTTCTATTTGGTATTAGATATGATTGTTTTGACATCTTGGTGTCGAATTGATAAAAGATGAGGTGAAATCGAACATGAATGATAGCCGATTTTGGATTAATTTTGCAGCTATAACAAGTTATTTAATTATGAAGAAGGTATTATGGATGCTGCTATCAGTTATGTTACTGGGCAGTTCTTGCCAACAGCAAGGGGGAAAATCGAGCACGAAGGCTCCGACGAGAGTGAAGACTCAGGTGGTATCGCCTGGTATGGTGGATAATGCTCAGACTTATGTGGGTATGGTGGAAGAACGGGAGGCTACCGCTGTGAGCTTCACAGGCATGGGGATCATCAAGCGGATGCTGGTGAACGAAGGTCAGGCCGTAAGCAAAGGTCAGCTGATCGCGGAGATGGACGACACCCAGGCCCGTAACATATTGACTGGTGCAGAGGCGCAGATGACGCAGGCTAACGATGCATTGGCGCGCTATAAGATGCTGCACGACAACGGATCACTGCCCGAGGTGAAGTGGGTGGAGATACAGAGCAAGGTGGCTCAGGCTAAATCGCAATTAGAGGTGGCTCGCAAGAACCTGGCTGATTGCAGGCTGGTGGCCCCTGTCAGTGGTATCATTGGTAAGAAACTGATTGGTGCAGGTGAGACGGCCTTACCCTCCCAGGCTGTTGTGAGTATCCTCGACATCTCAACGGTAAAGGTGAAAGTGGCAGTCCCTGAAGCAGAGGTTGGTGGTATCAATGCCAGTACTCCAACGAGTATTCAGGTAGAAGCCATCAATGGAAGTTATCAGGGAGGCCAGATAGAGAAGGGGGTGCAGGCCGACGCCCTCACGCATACGTACGATATAAGAATTAATGTAGCGAATGGCAATCGGAAGCTTCTGCCAGGGATGGTAGCTAATGTGCGTTTTGTTTCAGATGGTTCTCAAGCCATTGGTAGCAAGATGATTCCAGTGACGGCCGTACAGAAGAAGGCTGATGGCAGTCTTTTTGTATGGACGGTTGGCAAGGACAGTACGGCTCATCGCTCTACCGTGACTATAGGTCAGACACAGGGCAATTATATATGTGTCATCGAAGGCCTGAACATCGGTGACCGTGTTGCCACAGAGGGTTATCAGAAACTGAGTGAAGGAACCAAAGTGTTTTATTAGGATGAAAAATGCAAATTGGCTCCGATGGCCATTGGAGCATTACTCGATATCATTGCTCATCGTTGGCATCTTGTTTGTGATGGGCATCTACGGCATGTATATCATGCCGAAGGACGAATTCCCACATGCCACCATCCGGCAGGGAGTGGTGGTGGCGGTCTATCCTGGCGCTACGTCGGAAGAGGTGGAACAGCAGGTGGCCCGTCCTTTGGAGCGTTATCTTTTTACCTTTGGTGAGGTAAATCGTAATAAGACGACCACGCAGTCGCAGAACGGTATGTGTATCGTGATGGTGAAACTGAACGATGATGTGAACAACAAGGACGAGGTGTGGTCGAAGATCAAGCACGGTCTGAATGGCTTCAAAACGCAGTTGCCCAGTGGGGTGCTGGCCATCGTCGTGAACGATGACTTCGGCAACACTTCGGCACTGCTCATCGCCATCGAGAGTGACCAGCGCAGCTACCGCGAGCTGAAACAATACAGTGATGATCTGAGCGACCGCCTGCGTCGTATCCCATCGGTAGCAAATGTGAAACTCTTCGGCGAGCAGAAAGAGCAGATCAGTCTTTATATCGACCGTCAGCGCTTGCAGGCCTATGGTATTGGTCAGCAGATGCTCTTTTCGCGCTTGCAGGCTCAGGGTGTCACTACGATGAGTGGCAGTATCAGCGACGATGACCAACAGATACCCATCCACGTGGAGGCACAGGAGAACAGCGAAGAGGAGATAGCCAATCAGATTGTCTTCTCTGACCCAGCAACAGGTAAGGTGGTACGTGTTCGCGATGTGGCTCGTGTGGTGCGTGAATATGAGCCTATGTCGAGTCGTATCGAGCAAGATGGTCATCCTTGTGTATTACTGTCGATGGAGATGACGCCAGGTAATAACGTGGTGCAGTACGGTCAGGAGGTGGATCAGGTATTGAAAGATTTCCGAGAGAACGAACTGCCCGACGACGTGAATGTCACCCGCATAGCTGATAAGCCCAAGGTGGTGGCGAAGAGCGTGAGCGACTTCCTGCGCGACCTGCTCATTTCGATGGCTATCATTATCCTGGTGATGATGGTACTGTTTCCCATCCGTTCGGCCATCGTGGCAGCTATCACCATCCCGCTGAGCACCTTTGTGAGTGTGGCGGTGATGTATATGATGGGTATCGAACTGAACATCGTGACACTGGCGGCACTGATTGTGGTGTTGGGAATGATAGTAGATAACTCGATTGTGGTCATTGATGGCTATCTGGAGTATCTGGGCAAAGGCTTTAAACCTTTTGATGCCGCCATAGAGTCGGCCCGCCAGTATTTTATGCCCATGCTCTTGGCCACTATCTGCATCTGTGCCATCTTCTATCCGTTCCTTATCACGATGAAGGGCATGTTCCACGACTGTCTGGAGGACTTTCCCGTCACGATTACCATCAACCTGATGGTGTCGCTGGTACTGGCTGTAACGGTAATCCCATTCCTCGAAACACGCATCATCAAGCCCGACAAAGTAAGTACCGATGGTAATAAAATCACCAAATGGGTGCAGCATACTTATGATAAGGTGTTAGACTGGACTTTTGCCAACCCGTGGCTGACAATCGGTGGTGGCATCGCTGTCATCCTGCTCTCAACACTGATAGTGCCCACACTGAAGATTCGCCTCTTCCCATACGCTGATCGCGACCAGTTTGCCGTGGAGATATTTCTGCCAGAGGGTAGGGGAATGGCAGAGACAGAGTTGATAGCCGATTCAGTACAACACGTGCTTGAGAAAGATGAACGTATCACTGGTATAACGGGTTTCATCGGCTGTTCATCGCCCCGTTTCATGGATGCATACGCCCCGCAGATGGCAGGAAATAACTATGCACAGTTCATCGTGAATACCCAGAGCGACAAGGCCACACTCGACCTCCTGGCCCAGTATCAGCCACAACTGAGTGAGGCTTTCCCCAATGCCTATGTGAAGTTCAAACGCTTGGATTATCTGGAGGTGAGTGAACTGGAATACCGTTTCTATGGCGACAACCTCGACTCGCTGCATGTGGTAGCAGAACGACTGATGGAGCGTATGCGCCAGATGCCAGAACTGGAGTGGGTGCATACCGACTATCTGCAGCCTTATCCTATCATCAACGTAGAACTCGATCCTGTTACCTCTGCCCAATTAGGTATTACGCGCACTACCGCCCAGCTGGCTCTGAGTGCCACATCAAGCGACCTGCGCGTAGGACAGATCTGGGAGGATAACTACGAACTGCCGATTGTGGTGAAGGACGATACTGATATGACCTTCTCGGATGTGGCCAATCTGGGCATCGCATCGCCTGCATCGCTTGTATCAGGAGGTCTGCACAGCACCAATTCGACAGTGCCTCTACGCCAGATTGCCAAAGTCGCTCCCAAGTGGAGTGAGAGCCGCATCATGCATCGTGGTGGCGAGCGCTGTATCACGGTGACGGCCCAGTTTGTTCAGGGTGTCTATACGGCTCCTGTTGAAAAAGAGATTGCCCGCATCATGCAGGAGGATATCCTGCTGCCACAAGGTGTGCGTACTGAGGTGGGTGGTGAGATTGAATACGGTGACGAGGCTATGCCGCAGATTATCGGTGGTATTACCATTGCGATGATTATTGTATTCTTCTTCCTGTTGTTCAACTTCAGGAAGTATGGTGTGACGACTGTCTGTATGGCTGCTTTAGCACTGATGATTCCTGGAGCGCTTATCGGTCTGGGACTGATGAACCGTGCTTTAGGACTGACCTCCATCTTTGGACTCATCACACTGATGGGTATGATTATGCGTAACGAGATCCTCATCTTTGAGCATGCCATCGACCTGATTAAGAAATATGTGGCAGAGCATGGTGACTGGACGGTGGATCGTATGGCATATAATAACGCCGTCCGTCAGGCTGCTTACGAAGCTGGCAAGCGACGTATGGTGCCTATCTTCCTCACCACCGCCACTACTGCCGTTGGTGTGGTGCCGATGATTATTGCCCAGAGTTCATTCTGGATGCCCGTAGGTGTCACGATCTTCGCAGGTGGCATCGGCTCGCTCATCATGGTGGTTACTATGCTGCCCGTCATTTATTGGCAAGTAAGTACTAAGTAATTATGAAAAAGATATTATCACTGATAGTCATGAGCTGTGCGCTGTCAGCCTCAGCACAGACTTACACCCTGCAGCAGATTAAAGATTCTGCTCTCCGTAACAACATCGCCATCCGTAGTGCCAAATATAACATCGCAACGGCTCAACAACAGCGCAAGGAGGCATTTACCAAGTATTTCCCCAATGTGAGCGGTACTGGTCTTTGGTTCAATGCCAATAAAGGTATGGCACAAACCACGCTGAACCTCTCTGAGAGCCTGTCGCCCGAACTCGGGGCGGCTCTGGCTCAGTCGTTACCTCCAGAGGCATTAGCAGCCTTGGGTAACCCCATCAGTATCTCGATGATGAAGAACGGCACCATCGGCTCGCTCACGGCTATGCAGCCCGTCTTTGCTGGTGGTCAGATCATCAATGGCAATAAACTCGCCAAGGTGGGTGAGGACGTGAGTCGCTTGCAGTTACAGTTGTCGGAAAACGAAGTGGAGAAGACTGCCGAACAATATTTCTGGCAGTTGGCCTCAATGCAGGAGAAGATGAAGACCATCGAGGCAGTGGATACCCTGTTGGCTGGTATCCACAAAGATGTAGATGTGGCTGTGCGTGCTGGTTTGGTGATGCCCAACGACCTGTTGCAGGTGCAGCTGCGCCAGAACGATATCCAAAGTCAGCGACTGAAACTACAGAACGGCATCTCCATTGTCCGTCTGCTACTGTCGCAGTATTGCGGTCTGCGAGATACATCATTCGTCATATCTTATCAGTCTGACGTCACTTCACCACTGGTTACTAAGCAAGACCATCGTCAGGCGCTATTGGGAACTACAGAATATCAATTGCTTGGCAAACAGGTGGAAGCCACAAGTCTCCAGAAAAAGATGGCCGTTGGTCAGAACCTGCCATCAGTGGCTGTTGGCGCGGGCTACAACTACCATAATCTGCTGGACAACAATCACTCGTTCGGGATGGTGTTTGCTACCGTCAGTGTGCCCATCTCCGACTGGTGGGCTGGTTCTCACGCTATCAAGCGCCGCAAGATAGAGCACCAGAAGGCTGTGGAACAGTTAGAGGATCATGCGCAACAGCTGCAGATCCGCATGCAAAATGCCTGGAATGGGGTAGAAGAGTCGTATCAGCAGTTGCTTCTGGCTCAACGTAGTATCGAACAGGCAGGGGAAAACTTGCGCCTTAATCGTAATTATTATAAAGCAGGTATCTCAAAAATGAGCGACTTACTCGAAGCTCAGATGCTCTATCAGCAATCTCTCGACCGCCGTACAGATGCCTATGCGGATATGCAACTACGGCTTTTAGAATATAAGCAAGCAACAGGACAAAAATAAAACAACTATGAGAAGAATCTATTGTATTCTGACGTGCTTACTGTTTAGCACCTATGTTTTTCCTGCGGAAAGCAATGCACAGGACCTCCCTGCAAGAAAGCAGGAAGGAACAGGTTTTCAGGCAAGCCAGTTCCAGAATCCTGATCTGAAGTATGCTCCGATGGTGCGCTGGTGGTGGCCAGGAAATGACGTGGACAACACGGAACTCAAGAGAGAACTGGAACTATTTGCTTCCAATCATATCGGAGGTGTGGAAATTCAGCCTTTTGCCTTGGTTGTTCCTATGCCGGAAGAAAGGGCTGGAGCTATCATGAGTTTTGATACGGATTCCTATTACGAGCATCTTTCTACCGTAATGGCAACAGCCGCCAAACTTGGTATGACTGTTGATATGACCAACGGCAGCGGGTGGCCTGCAGCTTCGCCCGCTATTACTGAAGCCGAGGAGAATCGTTCACTGCAATATGGCTTGACCGTTATTCCTGAAACAGGAGGCACCGTCGCTATTCCCCGTTCCAAGAGACAGGATAGTGAATTTGCCACCTTGATAGGTCTGTTGGAAGCACAGGTAAAGGAAAACGAAAATGGTCCTTGGCAGATTAAAAATGTGAAAGAACTTCCCCATACCGATACGACGGTCACCTTCTCACCAGCAAAAGTAGAGAAAGGATGGCAGCGAAGTCTGATTGCCCTCTGGTCAGTACCATCACAAGAAATTAATATGATAACAGCTCGTCTTGACGGCGGTAAAGTCATTGACCATTTCGACTCTATTGTAGTCCAGAAGACCTACGATCATTATTTCGGAGCACGTTCAGGTCTAATCCCTTTCTACGGAAAGCCATTCCGCTCTATCTTCAATGACAGCTATGAGTTCAAGGTTGACCGTCACATGACGGCCGATTTCAGAGATGTATTCCTGCGTAACCGAGGATATGATCCGTTACCCTGGATGCCAGCCAACCTCTGGTATGGTTATAACAACATGTATGACCCTGGGAAGAACTATGCTGAATTCAGTTTTGGCGATGTGGACGCCCGTCTCCGTTACGATTATGATTTAACCGTAAGCGATCTGGTGCGAACACATCTGCTACAAGGTTCGTCACACTGGGCAAAGGAGCGAGGGCTGCTGCATAAAACCCAGCCTTACGGCCTTCCTATGGACTATATGGGGGCTGCAGGCGATGCGGATATCCCCGAAACAGAAAATATGGTCTTTGGAGGCGGTAGTGAAGGAGGCTTGAAAATGGTTTCCTCTGGGGCTATGTTATACAACAAACCACTCGTCAGCGCTGAATCCGGAGTCCATATCAACCGAGCTTTGATGGTTACGCCCCAGAAACTGCGCACCACTGCCGACAAACTCTTCTCCAGCGGTGTCAATCACATTATTTGGCATGGTTCTCCTTACAAATATGAAGTCGCAGGCAATCCCTGGCAACCCTTCTATAATTCCATGATTGGAGTTAATTTCTCATCTGACCTAGATGAAGAAAACGTCTTCTGGAACGAACTGGCAGATGTGAATCAATATGTCCAGTGTGCTCAGTATCTGATGCGCAGTGGGAAGGCCGAAGCCGACATCCTTATATATTATCCGTTCCTGGAATACAGCAGCAGTGTTAAGAATCCAGAGGAAATCCTCTATTACGGAATGCTTCCCGAAACGGAACCTGGAGCCGACAAAGAGCAGAAACCATCGGATGATGCTGTCAGCAAGTGGCTGAGCGATATATGGCCAGTACTGAACGAATTAGAGAGGCGCGGACTCACTTGGTCTTGGGTCAATGACGAATCGCTGCAGGAAATGAGCGCAACTCCTGACGGACGCTTGCATATCCGTGGCAACAACTACGGCGGACTTGTCTTGTTCAACCTTCCTTGGATACAAATGCAAACAGCCGAAAATCTCCAGCGGCAATCCAATGCAAATGTGCTGATTATTGGCGACCTGCCAGCTAGGCAGCCCTCCTTCAAGGATTACGCAAAGAACGACAGGAAAACAGCCAAGCTGATGAAGAAAGTAGCATCTGGAAAACATGTCTGCGACAACATTCACAATTGGACGGTTTCTGCTCCTCTGACAACGTTGGATGGAGGAGAACGGGTCAGGACAGCCCGACGTCGAATTTCTGACAATGAATTGGTACAACTCTACTGGAACGTAAATAACTGTTGGAAGGAAATCTGTATCCAGGCAGGCAATGCCCCCCATGCCTACTGGCTTAATGCCGAAGATGGGAGTGTGACAACTGCCGACAGGACTTCTTCTGGTGAGATCAAAGGCATGCTTCCTCCGCTTTCAACTCGTTTCCTTTTCATCACGGACACCCCGATCCGGGAAGCGGGGAACCCCCTGTCTACGCCGTTCCCCACTGGGGGTAAATCCATCGAACTGGGACAATGGACGCTGCAACTCGGAGAGCAAATCATCAACGACGCTCCACTAGACGACTGGCGGAATATTCCGCAGTTGGCCGATTCCTGCGGCGAATCAATTTACACCACTCGGTTCTCACTGGAAAAGACTGCCACAAAGTATGTGCTCGATTTGGGAGATGTCTATTACACCGCCGAAGTCTACATCAATGGCAAGGCTGTTGGAAAACGTATCTGGAAACCGTTCAGGTTCGATATTACAGACTATGTACAAAGCGGCGAGAACGTTCTGGAAATTCGTGTGAAAACATCTGATTATAACAGGAATGTTCTGCGTGGTCGTGAGGGCGATGCCACATTCTCCTCGATTGCGAACTCTGGGCGCATGGCCAATGGACTGAAAGGTCCGGTGCAGATTATTCTATCTTTTTAATAACCTTTGCAGGATTGCCGCCAACCACCACATTGTCTGGTACATCCTTTGTCACCACAGCACCTGCGGCAACGACAGCATTCCTGCCAATGGTTACGCCCGGACAGATGATGGCGCCGATGCATATCCATGCATTCTCTTTGATCGTCACCTTTCCGAAATGGAATAGGTTGTGCCTGTCGTAGAGGTCATGATCGACGGTTGCAATCTTAACCTCGGGGCCAATCAGAACATTGTCTTCTATCACCACTTTCCCAGGAGAGAGAATAGTCGCTCCTTTGTTGATGGTCACATTTTTCCCAATCGTCATCCGGCATCCGCAATCACAATAGAAGGGGGAAACGATAGCGACACTGTCGTCTATCTCACATTGGAACAGTTCTTCCAGCAGACTCTTGTAATCAGAATCTGTAGGTTTCTTGGATGAGATCTTCAGGCATAATTCATGACTCCGTATCATCTCTGCCTCTACGTTACGCATACGAGGGTCTCTTTTGTCGCCCGACCCAGTGGCATCTATTATGTCAAACATATTAAAGTTTCAGACAAAAGTTACAGTGTTATTTCCATCGTTGTCTTTTGCACTTTCATGCCCATGTTCCTGTAGAAATGGAGTGCGGGGTCGTTACCTTCCCATACATTCAGGGTGATGTTGTTGCAACCTATTGACTTAGCGTAGTCACGGACATACTCATACAAAGCCTTCCCGACATGTTTGCCACGAGCTTCTTCATCTACGCAGATGTCATCAATATAGAGCGTCTTGATGTTCTGGAGTAACTTGTCATCCTTCACCTCCGTGATCATACAGAAGGCATGCCCCAGGACTTGACCATCATCATAAACGAAGATGGGCTTGCTCGAAGATGAGAGCAAGACTTCAAGTTCCTGCTCATTATACTTTGTTGTGTTGGGCTTGAATAAATCAGGGCGTATGACATGATGCACCATATCAACTTGGTGCAGCAACTCCATGATAGCCTGAATGTCTCTTTTAACAGCTTTTCTTATCATCATTCAAACAAGTTAGTCGTAAGCATATATAAGCCCGTACTTCTCATGAAGTTTGCGTAGTGAGCCATCTGATTTCATCTGTCGGATGATATTGTTTACCATCTGCAAGAGGTCATCCTTCCCTTTCTGCATGAGGACGCCTATTTCGCCATGAGTAAAGGGGGCGTTCAGTAATGGGGCTGCAAGTCGGGTGTCTGTCTTTACATAATAGGGAGCCTCTGTTATCTCCGTTATCATCAGGTCGGCTGCTCCTTCGGCAACAAGTGTCGGTATTTCCTCGTTCTTGGGGTGAACTACGATCTTAGCGTGAGTCAGCTTCTCGTTGGCAAACTTCTCATTCAGTCCCCCAGGATTCACCATCACAGTCACTTCGGGTTTGTCAATGTCTGCCAATGACTTGTAGCGGTCAGCCTCGGATGCACGGCAAAGGATAGTCTTGCCATTTGCCAGATAGCCCTCGCTCATGAGCATCGTCTCGCGTCGGGCATCGGTGATGGTGATGCCACCAATGGCGAGGTCGAACAACTGAGGCTCTGTAAGCACATCGGCTGTCAGCGTTGGCCATGAGGTCTTTTTGAATGTTGGTGTTACGCCCAACCTTTTGGCAATCTCGTTGGCCACTTCTATGCCGAAGCCCCAATATGTCCCATCGGGTTCGCAGAAGGATAACGGTCTGTAGTCGCCAGTAGTTCCAAAGATGATCGTGCCACGTTCAATAATTTCTGCGACTTTTCCGTTACTCTGCTTTGTTGCGTTGTCCTCATTAGAAGAGCATGAGGCGAAACTTGTCGTTCCGCAAACAGTCAGGACGGCTATGAACAACCAAATCTTTATTCTTTCCCGTATCATAATCTTTGCCATGTTTAAATGTGTGTGCAAAGATACACAAATGGTGTGACAAATGGAAAAAAAGTGAGGAATAGTTTGGTTTTTCGCTCATTTTTTGTACCTTTGCGCTTAGAATATTGACAGCAAATCCGAATTAATATGGTACAACGATTGTTACATTTCTTGGATGCTTCGCCAGTAAATTTCCTGGCAGCTAAGAATATTGCCAGCGAATTGGAGCAGGCAGGCTATCGTCACTTTGATCCGCGTGAGGCACTCGGTGAGATCAAGGCAGGCGACAAACTCTATGTGACGAAGAACGACTCTTCCATCTATGCTTTCCATATCGGACGCAAACCGATGGCTGAAGCTGGTTTCAAGATGATCTGTGCCCACTGCGACTCTCCCACGTTCCGTATCAAGCCCAATGCCGAAATGCTTTGCGAGGGTGGTATCGTGAAATTGAATACGGAGGTATATGGCGGGCCTATCATGTCAACATGGTTCGACCGTCCACTGACGATAGCAGGACGAGTGATAGTCCGTGGCGAGGATGCGCTGAATCCCAAGACGCTGCTGCTTCATGTCAAGCGTCCTCTGCTTCAGATCAGCAATCTGGCCATTCATTTCAACCGGCAGGTGAACGATGGCGTGAAACTGAGCAGGCAGAAAGATATGCTGCCGATACTGGGCATCGTAACGAGTGAGCTCGAAAAAGGCAATCTGCTGATGAACGTCATCTGCACGAAGTTGGGAATCAGTCAGGAGGAAATCCTTGACTTCGACCTCTATCTGGCCGATGCCACACCTGCTTGCACTTTCGGCGTTCACAATGAGTTTATCTCCTCAGGACGCTTGGACGACCTCTCGATGTGCTTTGCTGGCTTGGAGGCGATGATTGCCACTGAGACTGTTGATGCTACAAAGGTGCTGGCCATCTTTGACAACGAAGAAACTGGTTCGCAAACCAAGCAAGGGGCGGGGAGTCCGTTCCTCTCGATGATGCTGAAACGGATAGCCTTGGCGCAGAGTGGAAGTGAGGAAGCCTATTATCAAGCTGTCGAGCGGGCATTTATGATTTCTGCCGACAATGCCCATGCCTGGCATCCTAACTATAGCGAGAAGTATGACCCCACGAACCATCCCGTTCTGGGAGGTGGGCCTGTCATCAAGTTCAATGCCGCTCAGAAATATGCCAGCGATGCTGTGTCGGCTGCCGTCTTTGCTGAGATTTGCAGGGAGGCGGGAGTTCCCAGTCAGCGGTTTGTCAACCACTCAGATGTGGCAGGAGGCAGCACATTAGGAAACATCCTTGCTTCGTCGATTCCTCTGAGGGGTGTCGATATGGGCAATGCCATTCTCGCCATGCACAGTTGCAGGGAAACGGGTAGCACAGTCGACCATGTATTTGCGGTCAAGGCTTTCACGCAATTCTTCAAATAGGTAGAATATTTATATCCATGTCAGTTTTCTCCAAAGGTTTTCTAATGGTCCGCGAGAATGGTTACTAAACCAATAACGGGCAAAGAGATACTGACAAACGACCATTCCGCATCCAACCATGACGGCATAGGTGATGCCTAAAAGGTGGTAGCAGGCCAGACCATAGCCGCAGAAGATAAAGCAGCCTATGACGGACTGGAGCAGATAGTTGGTAAGACTCATACGACCGAAGATACAGAGGTGATGAAGCACTTGACGAACACCCTCAAAAGCATACCAGGCAGAAACTATTGCCGAGACAATCATCAGCAGGATGATGAGGTTGTAGATGGGCTTCAACCATGAGTCTAAAGAACCGAAATCCACAAAACTCAGCGCGATGACAACGATGGTCGAGCAAATGAGGATGGTGTGCCAGACCTTTAAATTTCCATTTTCGTTATAAAATAATCTTTGACGCCCTAACTGCATGCCGAGGATGAATAGGCAGAGAAGTTGCGTCAGACGTCCGCTGAAGACATTGAATCGAAAGTTTACCTCAAATCCATATTGCAGGTTGGTGAGAGTGTTCTCCCAGAACGTACCATGTTCATGTGCGCTGTTGATCTTGCCATACACTTCCCATAAAGTGCTGTGGTCGAGCGTGGTACCTGTCAGCAGACAGAAGAGTTCTACGGGCTGGATGGCCAGCAGGGCAATGATGCACCACACCCACTTCGACGGCAGATAACTGATCGGGATGAGCAGCAAGCCGTAACACGCATAGAGCATCAGGATGTCGCCATCGTAGAAGGCCACGTTGACAATGCCAAACATGAACAGCAGGCACATGCGCCAGGCAAAGCGCCCAGAGAAGTTCTTGCCTTTCTGTTGCTGGTTGTCGTTCATGATGAAGAAACTCAAGCCAAAGAGCATGGCGAAGATGCCGTACATCTTGCCGCTGAGCAGCCAAGCCAGCACATCGGACACCATTTGGTCACTGGCCAGCGTATGGGTTATCGGCTCCGCGGTGAAGATGTTGAAATGCTCTACAGAGTGATACAGAATGATACCTGCTACAGCAATGCCTCTAAGGGCATCGGCCACATCGATTCGGGTGTTTGGTAAATTGCGGGTTTTATACATCATGATTTATATCGTATTGATAGTCTTTTGCAGTTCTTCCAGGAATCGGGCGGCATGTGAGCCGTCCATCTGTGCGTGGTGGAACTGGAAGGAGATAGGGAGCGTAGTCTTCAGCCAGCCTTTGCGATAACGCCCCCATGCCAGAAAGGGATTGGTGTAGATGCCGCTATACTGGTTGACAATGCAGTCGAGTTCCGTGCCAGTCACTGCCGACGTGCCGACTATCACAGCCTCATCATCTAATATGTCCTGACAGGTCTGTCTGATGGTTTCTGTCAGATGCAGGTAATTGGCATTAAACTGCTCCAGATCGTCGCTGACGGCAACGTCGCAGAAACTGAGTCCGCCTTTTACATTATCCACTATCATGTTGATAGCCATACGGTCATATTTGTACAGTTTGCCGTTATGCGGCAACATATAAAACTCCTCTATTCCTGATGCTACCTTGCCGATGCACCAGCAGAGCAGCATATTGAACTTCATTCCGCGCCTACGGCTCACTCTACAGAGCCTTGTCACATCGAAGGTCTTCGTAAGCGTCACCATCGGCATTGGCGACTTCATCCACAGCTCGAATGCGATGGTCCGATTCGTATCTTTGGGATTAACTTCTTGTTTCATTGTATATTTGTTTTCGACTGCAAAGTTACAAATAGTTGGGGAATACACAAAATTTTGGGGATAAACAATACTATTATGCGACGAGTTCCATTTCAAACCCTTTCCATTCCTCATCGTCAATCAGATACGAATCCATTCCCGTGATCCGGAAACCTACTGATTTGTAACATTCAACAGCGGAAAGATTGTCGCAAAACACACCAAGGGTGATATGCTTGGCTCTCAGTTCCTGCTGCGCATAATCGATGGCGAGGCGCAGCATTTGCTTGCCATAGCCTTTGCCACGTTTTGAGTCGTCAACTATCACAAAGCCGAAGCGGATGACAGTCTTATCCTCTGATGGATATCTCAAAAGGATATGCCCGATGATAATATTATCAACAATTGCCGTAAGAGGATGCATATTCTGTCCTTCATATTGCCTCATCATCTCCTCAGGCTTGGCTGGGAAATCCTTATACCTGTCAGCACTCCATAGGCGGAAGGCATGCTTATCTTTGCACCAACTCAGAATCGTCGCTGCATCGTTGATATTGAATGGTCGAAGTGTCATGAAATCTTGCATATGCACATGATGCAGTTCAATATACTCGTACTTCATCTTTCTTATAATTATTTGTTTTTGTACTCAAAGAAATAGAAGTCTGTCCAGCCAGTGTTCTCAGCGTAGAGGTGCTGCTTGCCGCGATACATGAAGCCGAGACGTTCGTAGAGTTTGTGGGCGGATTATTCAATCACGAAACTACGTGGATAGAAATCGCTGTAGAAACGGCCGTCGGTGGCGGTAAACTTCAACACGCAGTAGTTGGGATCGGTAACGCCGCCAGGATAGTACTCTGTGTCGCCATCGTGCCAGATCATCTCTTTCGAGGCGGCATCCGTCAGTACCTCCATCGTACCCCGTAGCATCATGCCCTTGAAGCCTTTGGCATCACAGAAATAGATGCTTGCCTTGGGATTAGCCTTGTATTGAGCCACACGTATTGAGAATGTGTTGGTTGTAAAGTAGAAGGTTTTGATACCCTCACGTTTGCGTGGTTTCAACATGGCCTTGGTCCAAGGAAAACCTTCTTGGTCTACTGACGAGATGTAAGAGATGGGCAGTTTGTCGGCCATCTGCGCGATGAGTTCTTTAACGCCTGCCATCATGCCGATATATTCCTCTTTAGTGATGGGCTTCTCCAGCCCCTCGTTTACTGCGCCAACAAACTGTGCACAATGTTCGATCATCTCTTCCATCGTGCAGTCCTGCAAGAATTTTCCATCCCTGTAGCAGTACATGCAGTAATCTTCATTCTTACTGCCATCGGCATTCGTGCCGAGAACATCTTCGGTTAGCGGCATGCCGCAACTCTGACAAAATTTCATTTCTTTACTCATTTTATTTGTTGTCATTAATTATATAAGATATGATACCACTAAAGTCATATTGCCCGTTTCATATATGCTCTCGATTTAGGGCAATGGGCCAAACATTTCAAGCATGTGATACAGTTGTAAACATCTACTATCTCATCCCTTGAAACGTTTGTGTTCCAGCACACACCATGCAATGCTTTTTGTGGGCATATATGATGGCAAATAGTGCAACGATTGCATTTCGGCTGCAGGATATTGTTCTTAGCAACTGTTAACGGTGCATTCGTCAGAACAGAACCTAGGCATTGTGCTGCTCCAAACTCTTCAGTGATGAATAGATTACTTTTACCTATATATCCGATACCACTAAGTATTGCAATGGTTTTGTGTGGAAGGGCAGATGTCTTTGTCTCAAAATCGAAGGCATTCTCTGCCATTAATCCTTTATCAGATTGAGACAATGCCTTATAGCCACATGAAATGAGATTATTTGCTAATTTGTCTGCGATCAATCCAACCCTACTTTCTGTCTGTGCATATTCATCTTCTACAGTATGAGTATAATCCGGAGTGTTACACACCATCTCAAGAAAATGAGGATTAATAGCAATTCCTATCAGTATGGCAAAAGGGAGTCCTCGGTTTTGCTTCATATCCAACATGGAAATGTCTACGAAATGGATAATATCCACATTCTCGTTTCTTAGCTGTTGCTCAATTTCTATTTTGATGTTACTCATTGAATGTACTCGTATCTTTTAATCTTTCTCATATGTACTCAGCCAGTGTCTTAACCTCACAGCCTTTGCTTTCGTAATAGGCTAGCATTTCTGGCAACTTTTTCAGATCGTAGCTGGTGACACAGTCGGAGAGGACATGCACTGTGAAACCTGCCTTGCCCATATTGAAACATGTAGATTTCACACAAGCTGTAGCGTCAGCACCTGCCACGTAGAACTCATTAATATCGTTCGCCGTGATGAAAGCAGAAAATGACTCGCTTGTAAGGGCGTTGCTTTTCGTCTTCACGAAAATGTTGTCTGACACGACCTTCAATTCAAATACAAGTTCCTCGCCTTTGCTACCGGGTTTGAACGTCCGCGTGCCAGCTGTGGTATTATTATGCTTGATATAGACAATGTGCAGGCGCTCAGCCACAGCCCATTCAATGGCTGCATTGATGTTGCCGATGATGTCCCGATAGTGCTTGGTGATGTCGTTCTGAATGTCGATAATGACTAGTGCTTTTGTTTTCATATTGCATTATATCGTTTTGATTGTCTGTCGCAGTTCTTCTAAGAATCGGGCGGCGTGTCCGCCATCCATCTGTACGTGATGAAACTGGAAGGAGATGGGCATAGTCACTTTGAACCAATGCTTGCGGTATTTGCCCCACATCACCATCGGATTGTTGAATTGACTGCAGTATTGGTTGACAATGCAGTCAAGTTCTGTAGCCACCATCGCCGACGTACCAATAACCATCGCATCATCAACAAAGCAACTCTGGCAGGACGTACTGGTCGCCTGTGTCAGAGTCGTATAGTATTCTCCGAATCGTTCCAAATCGTCAGCATAAGGAATATCGCATGAATTGATGCCACCTTCTTTGTTGTTGACTATCATGTTGATAGCCAAACGGTCGTACTTATACAGTTTTCCTTGCTCTGGTAGCAAATAAAATTCTTTCATGTTACCAGCAGTCTTGCCGATGCACCAGCAGAGCAGCATGTTGAATTTCATACCGCGCCGACGGCTTACTTTACAGAGCCTTGTCACATCGAAGGTCTTGGTAAGCGTCACCGATGGCCCGATTGGTGTCCTTGGGATTGATTTCCTGTTTCATTGTATATTTGTTTTCGACTGCAAAGTTACAAATTGTTGCGGAATACTCCAAATTTCTGGGATATTCTGAGGCGATTTGTGATGAATGGCATCATTAATTGCTGTTGCTCATGCGCTCCCGCTCGGCTTTACCTGCACCTGTTCCCTTATACTTACTCTTCTGGGCATTGAAGGTGTAGCGGATAGAGATATCCAGACGGTGACTACGGCTTCGTGTTTTCTGCACAGTGTAGAAGAAACCACAATCATGAGCCATATCCTGTACGCTACGCTGGAACACATCGCTGATGCTGGCACGCAGGCACAGGGCATCATTCTTCACCAACTGCCAGCTGTGCTTAAAGCGGAAGGTGTTGTTCAGGTCGAAGAAGAAGATGGGCTTGGTGAAGACCACATCCGTCTTACCTGTGGCACTACGAGGATCGTCGAACGTCATCGTGTTCCAGAACTTCTGTCCGCCAATGGTCCAGCTGGGGCTATATACACCCCATGTGGGGTTGGCCGAAAGGAAGATGGCCAAATTACGGACGGGGTCGGACAAGTTAGCCTGCTTCATCAGCATGACACCCTCGTTGTTATAGACCATAGGCACCTGTGTTATGGTGTTGTCACGACGTTCGTAGGCTGCAAACAGGTTAATCCACTTCCAACGGGCATTGATGCTCACCTCCTGCATGATAGCATTCTTAAGTTTCGAGTCGCCCTGATTCAGGGTATATGAGTTCAGATAGTAAATACGGTCGTTCAGTGAGCTGTACCTCGGACGTACGGTTTTCATGGTGTAGCTCAGCGAGGTCTGGATAGGGCCAAACTGCTTTGACCATGTGACACTGGGGAAGAACTCGTCCTGATAGCGCGTCATATTGTTCTCGGCATCCAGGTTGTCGATGTAGTCGAAACCTACATGCTCGTAACGCAGTCCGGCACTTACGGTACCAAATTTCTCCAAGTTGGCATTGTAAGCCACAAAGGCAGCCACGTTGTTCTCCTTTACATCCGTATCGGTAGAGGGGAGGGGATAGTTGGTAATCGACGAACTGCTCTGTCGCTTTACAAAACTCATCTCCGTTCCTGCCTGCAACTGTCCTTTCCATACAGGATAGCTCAGCACCAGTTTGGTAGCCCAGAGTCGCGACCATGTATGCGAGTTCTGTTGCATCGTCCGGGCTTCGGGCAGTATCACATCTGTCTGGTCGTCGTCATTCTCTTTATCTGTCACAAAATCCACGTTCAGGTCGATGTTCAGCTTGCCCACCTGGCCGTTATAATAGGCATTGCTCTGCCAATTGTACGGATAATGGGTATGACCGTCCTGGTGCGAAAGGTCGCGGCCTGTGAGATTGTTTTCGGTATCTACCCACATGTCATTATACGTATTAAACTGGTTGTGGCTTTCTACTCTGGCACCCAGCGAGTGTTTGTCGTTAATCTGCCAGTTAAAGCCCAAGTTATAGTTCAGGCCCTCTCCGTGCCAGTCGTTACGTGCATGGCTGTCTTGAAGAATGTTCCTGATGCCTTCATCGGCCTGGAGGAATGTAGATTGCGTGATATGCAGGTCGTTAGGACTATCCCACGTCCAATAGTTCACCATACCAAAAAGGTCCAGGTTGTTGTGGCGATAACGCAGGTTCAACGTGCTACTGGGATCGCTGAAACCAAACGCCAGATCCTGATTGTTGGCAGTCATCAAGTCGAAGCCGAAACCAACCCCCTCGCGGCGAACAGTCTTGATACGTACCACAGCCGAAATAGTGGCATCGTACTCTGCACCAGGATTGGTAATCACCTCTACGCTTTGTATCTCCTCCGAACGCAGTCGTTTCAGTTCGTCCTTATCCCGCATTTTGCGACCATTAATATAAAATATAGGTGTACCCTTACCCAGCACCTCCAGGTCTTCGCCCTTCAGGGTCATGCCGGGCACCTTGGCCAACATTTCCTTAGCTGTACCCGACTGGCCCAAGATGGTACCCTGAATGGTGGTTATCATCGAGTTGCCTGTCAGTTTGGTTTTAGGCATCTGTCCCTTTACCACAATCTCACTGAGCATCGCCTGGTCTTCCTCCATCTGGATGGTTCCTATTTCCGAACCATTTACGTCAATATACTTGGTGCGATACCCGATGTACGAGAATCGCAGAATGCAGCAGGCGTCGGTAGTCTTAATCTGGAAGAAACCATCCACATCGCTCGTTGCACCTTGTATATAAGTAGAGTCGGCTGTGAGCAGTGCCACACTTACAAACGGCAGGGGCTCACCCTGCATGTCAATTACTCGTCCACCTACATCCTCGGTCTTTGCATAGCTACCATTTTCAAACTGATCTTTTTCATTTTTTTCAAATAATTAAATGTTTTGCCAGTTTGATGCTACACAAGCATAAAAAAGTTGCAATCCGCCCCATTTCTGGGATGAATTGCAACATTTTGTGACGAATGGCATTCTGCGATATGTACTATTTCGCTATTCCGTAAACGCCCCAATCTCTATCAGATTACCATCAGGATCAGCGACATAACAGGTACGCTGTCCCCAAGGCTCTGTGGTGGGAGGGAGAAAGGAGGCGGCACCATTCGTGAGTGCATGCTGGTATTCTTTATCGACATCAGCGAAGGTGGGCACGTCGAATGCCAATTCTACTGTACCATTGAACCCCTCGGGATATTGGAATTTCTGAGCGACCATCTGCTCGAAAGCATCACGCGGGAAGAGGATAATGCGCATGTCGCCCAGCATCATCTCTACATTGGGTTGAATGCCATCCCAATCGGTGGTAAAACCAAAGGTCTTCGTGTAGAAATCGACAGTCGCTTTGTTGTCGTGGGTGAAAAGCCCCACGGTGTTGAATTTGAATCTTTCTTTCATATCATTCATTGTTTAAGTTCAAAGAAATAGAAGTCTGTCCAGCCAGTGTTCTCGGCGTAGAGGTGCTGCTGGCCGCGATACTCGAAGCCGAGACGTTTGTAGATTTTGTGGGCGGGTGTGTTCGAGGCAAGAGCATTGAGGCGGATGGCCTGCATGCCTTTACTTAGTGCAATACGGATGGCCTCTTGAATCATCTCTGAACCGATGCCCTTGCCCTGGCTGTCAGGACTGACGGCAAGGATATGAATCACAGCCACCTCGTCATCGACAACTTGCTGCGACCAGTCGATAGCGTGATAGTCTTCGCTCTGATACATCGTGACAGCCATCGCGCCAACTATTTTTCCATTATTTCTATAAAGATACATACTCCCCTCATTGATATAGGCTCTGATGCCTTCAATCGTAGGGTGTTTGCCTTTGCTCCATCGGGCATATGTAGCCATTTCTGACGTGCGCTCCGTCACATCATCATAGAAGGCGATGATGGCATCAAAGTCGTTTTGTGTTGCTAATTCTAACCTCATTTCCTTTTCATCGTCATCTGTTGATCTTTTGCCATCTTCTCCGCGAAGGCATTCTCTCCGTTTTCGCGGATATAACGGATGCAGGCGGCTCTGTCGCTATTAAACAGGAAAGCAAAGATCTTGCCGACAAAGTTGTTGTGAATCTTACATTCTGTCACATCCTTGTCGCACTCGGCACAAGTATGCAAGCCCTTCTCCTGACAGCACTTGCGAATCTTGCACCACGATGCTTTCTCGTTCTCCTTGCATCCAGGGCATTTGCGATTGAGGAACTTTTTGCATGCTCCGCAATATAATCCACATGCGGCAATCTGCTGGGAATTGTTCGTCATTTCTTTCATTTTGTAACTCATTTTGTCCTGACCGCCCCAAACTATATGGGACGATCAGGACGGATTATCACTCTATTGGTATCTGAATCACCGACAGCCATTTCTCAGGGTCTTCCTGATTCCAGACTCCGTCGATGTAGCATGTACGATGATGACCGACGGGCTTCAGGCCGTGCTCCTCGATATAGCGGAAGGCTTCGGTGAACGACTCGTAGAAGCGCTCGTAAGGGCCAATGTGCTTCATGCAGAGTGCCTTTGGCACGGCGGGCAGACGTTTGAACTGGATGATAGCGCTGTCTTCGCCCATTTCCTCCACTTGTTCGCAATACTCGATGTCGATGTCCGTCGGCGTGTACTCTTTGTTGTGCTCGATGGTGAAGCAGTAGCCCGGCGGTGGACACTTGCATCCCAAACGTTGCATTTCAGGACCAATCTTCTCGACACACATAGGGCCGATAGCGGCGTAGTTAGGAATGACTTCACGATGTCTTGCCACGATGATTTCGGGCAGCGACTGAATACTAATCTTTTCCATTGTCTTCATTTCTTTGCGAGCGTTCCTCCAGTCGAGCAGTTGGTTACGACGAGCAATCAGTTCCTTCAGCTGTGCCTCCGTTTCCCTGATCTTCTCGGTCATCTGTCGGATGGTTGGCGTGTGCGAACCATCGTCGAACAGCTCCTTAATTTCGTCTAGCGAGAAGCCGAGCCGTTGCAGGTCGCGGATGTCCTTCAACTGTTGCATCTGGTCGATACTGTAGTAGCGGTAGCCAGTCCACTCGTCCACCTCGTCAGGCACAAGTAGTCCCTTCTGCTCATAATGACGCAAGGTTTTAACTGTTACTTGCATCAACTCTGAGAACTCTCCGATTTTTAACCTTGTTTTTTTACTCATATCGCGCGATGTATTTGCTAAGCGACTGCAAAGATAAGGCATGACCTTAGGGACGAGTCAAGAGAAATGAATACTTTAACACGGATTTAACACATCTTTGCTCTTTCTTTTACTCCCGGCCAGTAGCACCATGCGATAATGGCGGGAATGAGGGATGAGATACATTGTAGCCAGGTGAAATCATTGATACAGCTAATGCCTCCAGCCAAAGCACGAAGGCTATAGAGCACAACAATGGTAATGATTGCCATACGTGTTAAGGGAAAGCGACGGATGTCGCCTGTGGCAGAGAGGGCATCTGATACCATCTGATGCATGATTTCCCGAATGCCATAGGCTTCGAATGCCTCATCCAGAGCGAACAGGCAGCCGATGTGGCCAATGGCTATAAGGAAGTGGAGCACCGCTCCGAGTCGCAATCTTTTCATCTTATTTTATTATGGTGTCTAACAGTTGTCTGGTAATATTTGCTATCACTGCCTCAGATGATGAATTCGTGGTGAAAACGGCGATAATGGCGTGGCTTCCATCAAGCATGAGAATGATACCTGCATCGTTCATGTCTTGCAATCCTTCAGCAGATGGGAATCCCGTACCTGTCTTATGTACGATACGAGCATCTGCGGATATCGCTGCAGGGATTCGTTTCAGTCCTGTTGAGCAGTCTGCCATCGCCTTCCAGATAAATGTCAGATATCGGTTGTCATCTTTATGATGATAAAACCACTCGAACAAACGAACCATTTCGGCGGGGGGGGAACTATTTTCGATAGCCTTTGCCGGATTCTTGTGTATCTGTTCCTCTGTCATACGGATATGGATATCGTGGAATCCAAGTTTTCTCATGTACTTCTCTACCGCTTTGGGCTTGCCGCAAAACTTGAAAAGGAGTTCGCTGGCATTATTGTCGCTCTGTCCGAGAGACAATTCCAGTAGTTCCGCAAACGAAAAGGTCGTTTTGCATTCAAACCGTTTTAGCATTGGCGACCATGTGTCTTGCATCAGGTCTGCCTTATCGACAACGATAGTGTCATCGAGATCCAGCCCTTTCCGATTCAGGTAATCGGCAACACATAATGCTTGCGGGAACTTCATCACACTGTGCATGGCAAAATGCTCGTTTTCATTAATGCCAACAAAAGAGCCATCACGCATGATGCACGCACCATAGCTGGTAATTAGGTCTTGGCCCAAACACGATGTAGCAATCAATGCACAAACTATAGTTACTATCTTTCTCATATCATTTCTTGTCCTTATGAAATGTCCATGACCTTCGGTCGAGCCTGCTCACGCTCGGCAGAATTCAAGTATGACTTGATTCTTCTCTCGCTAAAACGCAGCCTTCATGTATAGCAGCAAATGTGGCTACGATTGCAGCTATTGAGATGGGGGCGATAGACCACAATGTCATTGGTACCGTAATGAATAGCAGGAATCCCGCCCACTTGTTCGCGAGGGTGTGAGGGAAGCAACAGCGCCCATACATCACAAGTGCTGAAAGCTGATTCACGACTTTAATCGCGACGATTACTCCTGCCCACAACCATAGCCATTGTGGCAGTTCGAGTATCGGCAGGAGCTTCCAGGCACAACATGCTACGAAGCAGATGTCTGCCACGCTATCTAGCAATGCTCCAGTCCTGGTAACGCACTTCAGTTTCCTAGCCAGCCATCCGTCGGCTATGTCGCTGATGCCACAAACGATGTAAAGCACCCCAAAAAGAATGCTTGACACATCACTTAACAACAGAACAACAGTTCCGACAATTCGGAGCGACGACAGGATATTCGGCAGGTGTTTCATAGGCATTGTCTTTCTTATCCTTTATTTTATTCCAATGGCATCATTACGCCACACTGGTAATTGGGCGAGTCGATGTCGGTGCCGTTGTACCATTCCATCGTCATAGCGTTGTTGGGGCAATGGAATTCCGAGTGCTGGGGCTGCCACTCCTTATAGAACATTTGGTACTGCTCTTGAAAGGCTTTCATGCCTCCCTCGAAATGCATCTTCAGCCACTTGCCACTATGAATAGGGAAAAGCT
>OMZO01000037.1 GCA_900315525.1 uncultured Prevotella sp.
CGTGCCGTCGTCGCGTCGCGTCACTGAGATATGTTCGCCCACGAACACGCGCGGGTTGCGCTTCGAGAACCAGGGCACGGCCTCGGTGAACGTGAAGTGTTCGTCGTAGTGGAATTCCTCACAGATTTCGTCGCGTCGCAAGATTCCCTGATAGTTCTTACCAGCCTTCATCTTGCTGTCGCTGCGCAAGATGGTCTTCAGATCCACGGACAACTCCGTGTTGCGGTGCCAGCCCTGGAGCATCTCTCCGATGATGCCTCCCACGAGGCGAGGCTCCTGTTGCTTCTTCGAGCCTGCCTTCATACCTTTCTTACTGAAATTGATCTTTACCATAATTTTGTAATCGTGTTCGGGAATACCCTCGGTCTCACACGAGGGCCCCTCCGCCCGACCTGGAGAAGTGAGACTGGCCTTCGGTCCATCGCTTGACCATATTCCCCGTCGTCGGTTGGTGCTGCAAAATTACGCATTATACATTATGAGCGAAAAGTATCAGCGAGGAAGATACTATCATTATCTACCTACTTGATAATCAGGCAATAAAAAATGTGTGATAGTTAGTGGCCACCAACTATCACACAACTATCTCGTAACTACCTTTTACTTTCCTTTTACTTTCCGACTGCCAGCGACTGCAGTTCGCGGTCAACGTGGGCCGAGATTCGTTTGCGTAGCTCTGGATGGAGTTCCGCTAACCCGTTGTTCACGTACTTGCGCATGCCGTTGTTGGCACCCTCCAGCTGCAAGGTTATCTCCGTGTTGGTAACCTGGCTGAGATACATGCCCTTTGACTTCAGGTGGCCGAGGATGCAGTAGAGTGTCTTCTTACTGAACTCTTTGAACTTCTCATGAGGCCCCGCCTTTGCTATCTCGTTACGGAAAGCTCTGAAGAGTTGTCTCCAAATGTCGGGCAAACGGTCGCGCCATTGCTCCGAGCTCAGGTGCTCCACCTTCCCAACAAGCGCCAGCACCTTCCGCTCCAGCTCGTCGGCAACCTCGGACGGCTTCTCGGCACGCTTCTTCGAGGGCTGAAGGTCGGACTGCATCAGGTGCCAAGTCTCCAAGAAGTTGAACAGCCCCTGCAATTCCTTGCTGAACATCGGGCGGGCATCGATATACGACACGCCAAAACGCTCGGCATGCGTGAACAAGAAACGGGAGAGACCGTCGCTATCGATACGCTTCTGCTCCACATCGTAGACCATTTCAAACTCCTCGTCGTTGAGGAACATCTCCTTAAAACTCTTAAGTTCTTTTTCTGTGCGCTCATGCAGACTCTTCTTCAGCGCACGGGGCGAATACTGTATCTTCCAGTTCTTGTATCGCTGCTGGCAGTTCTTGCTGTAGTGCTTACGGTAGCAGGACTTCCATTGATCGAACGAGGCGGCAATCAGCTCCTCGGTAGGAGAGTTCAGGAATTCGGAGATCTGCATCAGCACTTCGATTAGTTCGCGCAACGCGCAAACCAGCACTACGGGCACTTCGCTGCCCGAGATAGACCTAAACGGCTCAATCGAATTGCCCATAGCATCGACTCCGGCCTGCTTCTCCTTGAACAGCAGATAGCATCCCGACTCAAACTCATACATATTCACATCGACACCGCTCAGCCGGTATGAGTTGCGGACGACCTTGATCATATCCCAGATCTTATCACCCCAAAGCGGGAAGTTCACGTCGCGGGCATCGCCCAGCGGCAGACATCCCTGCCACTGCTGCAACATGATTTCAAACAATTTGGTCAGCCTGATGGCATCGACAGCAATGCTCAGGCTGATGGCATTCTGTGAGAGCAGACAGGAACTGCACGATAAGGCCTTCGTCTTCTGCTCCAGATTCGTTAGTAAAATATATTCTTTTGATTTGTTGTCATCCATTTTCTATACCGTTTTTTTTAGGGGCAAAACGGATGCAAATTTAACAATAAATCTTCAGCTTCCGACGCATTCTTATGTTAATAATCTAAAATTTTTTTTTAGGCTTTTCATGTTACGTGAAAAACAACCATTCATTTCTGGGAGGTTGTTAATGAATCTTTTTGTGGGCGCACGTCAATGCAGTCGTTTGTTAATGTGTATTAAAATTGGGGGGGGGTAGTGAATAAAGGTTAACGGTTTGTGTGGGCAATTTTGTATATTTGCAAATGAGATTTGCCGAGCAAACCCTCAGAAACTATACAAATTTAGAATATTAACCCTTTAACAAAAACAGTAAGAATGAGAAAGATTTCTAGTCTATTAATCCTGGCCTTGCTGACAATCGGCATGGGCCTGACCAGTTGTGATGAACAACTCGACAACGCCGTCACGCCCGGAACTGACGAACAAGGCGAAGTAACCAGCATCACCGTCGACCTGTCGAAGATCGACGAGAAGTATCTCGACACCGAGAAGACCAAGCTCCAGCTGACCGTCGGCGACGAGGTGACGCTGAGCTTCACCATCCTGCCCGAGGAAATGGCCAGCACCGAGGTCGAGCTGACTGCTGCCGACGCCACCGTCCTCAGCATCGATGGCCTAAAGGTGAAGGCCCTGAAAGAGGGTGAGACCAAGGTGACCGCCAAGGCTGGCGACAAGACCGCCACTTGCGTTGTGACTGTTACAGATGCTCCTATTGCCATCGACCTCTCGACGCTGACAGCTGCCTACGAGGCTCAGAACGGCGATGTGCTGACAGGTGAGCTGAGTGCAAAAGTAAAGATCTCGATTGCCGACGGTGCTACTGTAACACTCGACGGCATAACCATCATGGGCGTGACTGGGCTGCATGAATACGAGTGGGCAGGTATCAACTGCTTGGGCGATGTTACTATCATCCTGAAAGACGGTACAGAGAACACCGTGAAAGGATTCAATGAGAGCTATCCAGGCATCTTAATACCCTCTGGCAAGACGCTCACCATCAAGGGTGAAACTAAAGGCACGGGTACGCTTAGCACCAGCAGCAATGGCGAAGCTGCAGGCATCGGCGGCGGCTGGTTCATAGGCTGTGGCAACATCAACATTGAGGGCGGCGTCATTACTGCTTCTGGTGGACAAGGTGCTGCCGGTATCGGTGGCGGTTATCATGCTAGCTGCGGTGATATCACGATTACTACTGGCGTGACTCAGGTGACTGCCACGAAGGGCAATGATGCTCCCAACAGCATCGGCGCAGGCAATGAAGGCACTTGCGGCACGGTGACCATCGGTGGCGTAGTGGGGGCTATCAGCACAAGCCCGTACACCTATCCGGTTCCCGCCCTCAACTTGACCAGCCCCGCTGTGGGACAGGTTATTGGCGACGACGGTAAGAACTATGATTACGCCAGTCTGCCCGGTGGCGTGACCGCAGTGGCCAAGATTTGCTACGTCAGCGGCTCTAACGGCCTGGCACTCGCGCTGGCCGACGAGGGCAAGATGAACTGGAGTACGGCCATTTCAACTTGCGCCGCACACACACCGGCGTTCACTGGCGGCACATGGAAGTTGGCCACCCAGTCCGAGTGGAATAATATGATTACTGCAGCAGGCAGCTACACCGCCCTGCGCGACGGCTTCACCAGTGTTGGCGGTTCTAACTTGAAGTCGAACTACTACTGGTCAAGTACGGAGTACGAGAACGATCCCGACGACGCTTGGATGTTCTACTTTGACTATGGCTATTGGACCGAGGACTCTAAAGGCATCGGATATCCTCTGGTTCGTGCCTGCCTCGCTTTTTAATCTATTTATTACTAATTTATCTGTTTTAGCCGCGACAGCGGCTTCAGATACCGCCTTACGGCGGTCGGCGATAAATATTTTGGAATAGGCTATGATAGTCACAGGCACCTGGGGTGAGATCAGGAGTCATTGATCTGTTCCCCAAAGATGAGAATAGGAAACGGAAGTCAGCGGCTTCCGTTTCTTTTTGCATACAAAGAAAAATCACCAATTATTTGGAAGAATCAAAAGAATTGCTTACCTTTCTTAAGACTCGCTTCGCTCATATAAGCGGCAAAGCCGAGCGGCAGCGTCAACAAGACAATATGTGTTAAACTTAAACATTTTGATTATGGGAAACTCAAGACAGCAAAAAGCTGAAAATCGTGTTAAATTTCCAAGATTGCTTGGTAGTGTCGAACTTTATATCTACTTTTGCAAATGAGTACGAGACGCGAAAGGGTTAAGGCCCAGGCCAGTCAGCACAATAAGCAATTGGTGGCGATTGCAAATAAGCCAAAGGAGAGAAAAGAACCAGTCGTGGAACTTGGAAAGTTTTTCGTAGACTTGGCCAAACTGACATTCGCCGGTGTGATACTGACAGTCCTTTTGGACTATAAATCAGACAAGATGCCGCTTCTATTAGCAGGACTTGTGGCTCTGTTTATGTTTGTGACTTTTGGATATCAAATAATTAGGTACGGAAATAGACAATAAGAAATATGGAATTAGTTTATATCTATGCAGTAATGAGCCTGTTGGCTCTGGTGGGGATTATCTGGCTTCAGATCAAGATGCGCAAAGATAAACGTAGCATACTTTGAAGGTTGTCATGGGCACCTGGGTATGGGTGCCAGTTCCCCAAAGATGAGAATAGAGAAACGGAAGTCAGCGGCTTCCGTTTCTTCGTGTCTGGATGGGGGGAAATGAAAAAAATCACATAAAATTTGGTTTTTTACTCACTTAATCGTATCTTTGCAGCAGAAACGTATAAACAACGACGATTATGGCAGCAAGAACGACACAATTACCCGCAGAAGGTCAGCTATTGGTAAGCATCAGCGACCTGTCGATGCTGAACGACATCAAGAAAGCCATCAGCATGTTGAAAGGTGTGACGGCCGTAAAGAAGCAGAAGACTAAGCCCCGTCTCTATGACCCTGAGACAGGCGAGTCCCTCAACGACAAGACCATGCAGGCCATCGAGGACGTGCGTAGTGGCAAGGATAAGGGAACGACTTACGAGTCATTCGAAGACTTCAAAAAAGCAATGATGGCACTATGAATCAGTTCTACGCGATTAAGACCTACAAGCAGTACGACCGAGATGTGAAACTGGCCGTGCGGCGCGGTCTCGACATCGAGAAACTGCTGACGGTGGTTGACATGCTACGTAAAGACGAGCCCCTGCCTGCCAACCTTCACAACCACATGCTAAGTGGCGACTATAAGGGCTACTGGGAGTGCCACATCAGCCCCGACTGGCTGCTGCTTTACGAAAAGGATACTGAAATACGCATCATCTCGCTCTACCGTACTGGCACCCACGCCGATATTTTCGGCAAAGGAAAGAAACGGTAGTCAGAGATCATAGCCTTGGGACAGGCATCTGGGGTGAGATCAGGAGTCATTGATCCATCCCAAAAAGATGAGAATAGAGAAACGGAAGTCAGCGGCTTCCGTTTCTTTGTGTCTGGGCGGTGTTTTTGTGAGAAAATAATCGGGGAAACGTTTGGTTTTCTCGATTATTTTTTGTAACTTTGCGGTATGAAAGAGAGGCGGTTTTGGCCGCGGAAATAACCCTAGTAATTCACCATTTAAAACATTAAAGCGTATGAACAAGACGGTAAAGATGATCCTTCAGGCGATCAGTTATGTCATCACCCTGTTGCTGGGAGCTGCCGGCGGCACGATGATGTAAAGGTAAAAAGGTAAAAAAGTAAAAAGCCATGGAAAACCAGAAAGGCTTTAAAATCTCTCAGTATGCCTGCGCGGTGCTGCTCATCGTGAGCAGCATCGTGATGGTGGCTTACCAAGTGGTCTCGTTCCTGCTGGCCGGCTCGATCTTCGGACTGGATCAGTATCTCCGTATCATCAAAAAGCACTATCATGAAAAACCCAACGAATAACAGTACGGCTGCACTCAGCCAAACAAGCAAGCTTGATGGCGTTCGCTTGTCGCCGCACTTCAGGTTAAACGAATTCATCAAGGCAGACAAGTATCCCGACAACAAGCCGACGCTGCAGGACGTTGTGAACATGGCCTATGGCTGCCAGATGCTGCTGGAGCCGGCACGTATCGAAGTAGGCCCGATCATCGTGAACTCGGGCTTCCGCAACAGCAGGGTGAACCGTCTGGTGGGTGGCGTCAGCAGTTCGCAGCACCTCTGCGGTCAGGCTGCCGATATCCGCCCGAAGGACCCCTCGCAGTTCCAGCGCCTCGTCTCATTCCTCAAGGCCTCTCCGCACACCGACCAGCTGCTGACGGGCTCCGCCTGGCTCCACATCTCCTGGAGCCCCTTCGCCCAGCCCCGACACTTCGTCCGCCTCGGCTACTACCGCTGATATGCAAATATTTTTTAGGCACGGATATACACGGCTTTAAATAAATTTAAAGAAACGGAAGTCAGCGGCTTCCGTTTCTTTGTGTCTGCGCGGCGCTTTTGTGAGAAAAATAATCGGGGAAACGCTTGGTTTTCTCGATTTTTTATGTATCTTTGCACTTGCAAAAAAGATTTTCAAAAGCAAACTTGCATAGGACGTGACGACGAAGCGGATTTCGATATTCCAGAGGCCGACGTGGGTGGTGGTGTTTGCCCTCACGGCGGCCATCGCCTGGGGATGGGCGTTCCCGCTCATCAAGGTGGGCTTCGGCGCCTTTGGCATCACGGCCGACATGACGGGCAGCAAGATGCTCTTTGCGGGCATCCGGTTTGCCGCGGCTGGAGGGATCGTGCTGTCGGTAGCCCGTAGCAATGGGCGCTCGTTCAGGACGGGTAGGGCGGTCGACTGGTGGTTCATCCTGGCCTTTGCGCTGATGAACACGGCGCTCCACTATTTCTTCTTCTACGTCGGCATGTCGCACAGCGAAGGCTCGCGGGCTGCCATTCTCAACTCGCTGAGCACCTTCCTCGTGGTGCTGCTGGCCTGTGCCTGTTTCAAGAGCGACAAGCTGACCTCACGGAAGATGATCGGCTGTGCCGTCGGCTTCGGTGGCATCCTGGCGCTGAATCTCGGGGGCGCTGAAAGCGGGCGATTCACCTGGCTGGGCGATGGCATGATCATCATGAATGCCATCTGCGGGGCTTGTGCCAACCTGATGACTCGCGGACTGAGCCGGCGGGTGGATGTCTTCGTCGGCACTGGCTATGGTCTCAGCATCGGAGGTCTGCTGCTCATCCTCTCCGGGCTCGCACTTGGTGGAACGCTGCCCGTGATCAATATCCTCGGCATCGTCTGCCTCGTGCTGCTCATAGCCATCTCTGCCGTCGGATTCGCCCTTTACAACAAGCTGCTCAGCCTGAATCCTGTGGGAAAGGTGGCCATCTACAATTCTCTGATACCCGTCGTGGGAGCCGTCACTTCATGCCTTTGCCTGGGCGAGACATTCCATGCGAAATATGCCCTCGCTGGCGGACTGGCCGCGCTGGGTATCTACATTATCAATAAAGGGAGAAACTAATCATCTATAGGTAAATGGCAAAAGAACAATCAGCAACCAGGGAACGGCAGAAGACGAATCTGCGGGAACCCAAGCGTTATAAGGTGACTATCTACAACGACGATTTCACCACCATGGATTTTGTGGTGATGATTCTCACACAGGTATTCTTCAAAAGTCAGACTGAGGCTGAGGCGCTGATGTTACAGGTACACCATTCCGATAAGGCCGTCGTGGGTATCTATAGCTACGATGTGGCCACCTCGAAAGCCCGCAAGGCTACGAAGATGGCCCGTGAAGCTGGTTACCCGCTTCGTCTGACCGTCGAGCCCGAAAACGAATAAACATGGCAGGAAGTATGAAACAGACACAACGCGCCGCAAAAACGCTGCACTTTGCGATGGAATGCTGTAAGGAACTCAGAAACGAGTTCGTGATGCCCGAACACTTGTTGCTCGTGCTCACCGACAATCCATCGTTTGACAGGACTTTCAGCCAGTTCAGCGACATCAACGAAATGGCCGACCAACTCGAAGAAAAACTTGGCGAGATGGAGATGGTGCCTCAAGAACAGGATTATGACCCTGAAGCGTCGGAACAGATGGAGCAGGTGATAGCCTTTGCATGCGAGCAAGTGCTGAGCAGTAGTGCACAGGCTCTCGACATCCCTCACCTCGTGATGGGCATCCTGCATCTGGAAGAGTCGTGGGCTTGTTACCTGTTGAAGAAACACTTGGGCGACAACCTGAGCAACTTCATGAGTGAACTTATCAGTACCTATGAGTTTGACGATCATCTGGAAGAGGACACGGGCGAAAAGAAACGCGAGGATGCTTGGCGGAAACTGGTGACCTGCATGAACGAGCACTATCAGAAACATAATCCCCTGATAGGTCGTGAGCAGGAGTTGCAGCGCACGATACAAGTGCTTTGCCGTCGCGACAAGAACAATCCGCTGCACGTCGGCGAACCCGGCGTCGGCAAGACAGCCCTCGTCTGGGGACTCGCTAGGATGATTGAGGAGGACCGTGTGCCCGAACGTCTGAAGGGAAGCCGCATCTATCAACTCGACATCGGCACTTTGCTTGCCGGCACCCAGTATCGTGGTGACTTCGAGAACCGCATTAAGCAGATTATGGACGGCATTCAGGAGGAGAGCGACCGCAATATCGTCTATATCGATGAGATCCACACGCTGGTGGGCGCAGGAGCCATCGGTGAGGGCTCGATGGACGCCTCGAACATGCTCAAGCCTTATCTGGAGGGTGGTGCCATCCGCTTTATCGGTTCTACCACCTATGAGGAATACAACCGGCATTTTTCACGTTCCAAGGGCCTCGTGCGCCGTTTCCAGCAGATAGACATACCTGAGCCGACACCCGAGGAATCCAAGCATATCTTGCGTCAACTTCGTTCGCAATATGAGAACTATCACCATGTGACCTATGACGAGTCGGCCCTCGATTTTGCTGTCGATGCCAGCTATAAGCATGTCAACGACCGTTATCTGCCCGACAAGGCTATCGACCTCATCGACGAGGCTGGAGCCGCGGCTGAGCTCAATGGAGAATCAAGCGTGAAGGAAAGAGGAACTATTGTCCGTAAGGAGGAGATTGCCGACGTGCTAGCCAAGACCTGTAAGGTCGATGCGCTCGCCATCCACGAGGCTGACGACAATAGCCAGTTGGAGTCACTCGCACCCCGTCTGCTGGCGAGAATTTACGGTCAGGACGAAGCCATCCGTCAGGTGGTGGAAGCCGTGCAGATGTCAAAGGCCGGTCTGCTTGACGAGAACAAACCACTGGCCTCGCTGCTCTTCGTGGGGCCCACGGGCGTGGGTAAGACTGAAGTGGCTCGTGTGCTGGCCAAGGAACTTGGTATCAGCTTGTTACGCTTTGACATGAGTGAATATACCGAGAAACATACCGTTGCCAAACTGATAGGCTCGCCAGCAGGCTATGTCGGCTACGAGGATGGTGGCCTGCTGACTGATGCCATCCGTAAGACACCCAACTGCGTACTACTGCTCGACGAGATAGAGAAAGCCCATCAAGATATCTACAACATCCTGCTGCAGGTGATGGACTATGCCCGTTTGACCGACAACAAAGGTCGCAAGGCTGACTTCCGTAATGTCATACTGATCATGACCTCCAATGCTGGTGCCCAATATGCCGCACAGGCCAATATCGGTTTCACGGGAAAGACGAGTAGGGGCGAGGCCATGTTGAAACAAGTGAAGAAGACCTTTAAGCCTGAGTTTATCAACCGCCTTACGGGTACCGTTGTCTTCAACGATATGGACCGTGAGATGGCTACCCTCATCCTGAAGAAGAAATTGAACGAACTGCAGGAAAAACTCAGCGCCAGAGAGGTGACGATGAAACTTACCGACGAGGCCTTTACGCAGTTGCTCGACGAGGGCTTCACCCGTGAGTATGGTGCCCGAGAGATGGACCGTGTCATCGCCCAGCGGCTCAAGCCCCTGCTGATGCGTGAGATACTCTTCGGCAGTCTGAAGCAAGGTGGAAACGTGAAGATCTCCATAGTGGATTCCCAATTGGCAATTATCAGTTGAATATGGCTGTCTTTCAATTAGACAACGACCTTTGGTTTCCCGATCCGCATTTGGGCGAGGATGACGGATTGATAGCCATCGGCGGCGACCTCTCCGTTGATCGTCTGTTGCTGGCCTATTCCTACGGTTTTTTCCCCTGGTACTCCTATCGCCATGAAAACGAGCCCCTGTGGTTCTGTCCCATGAAGCGCTTCGTCATCTTTCCCAGCGAGATTCATGTCAGCCACTCCATGCAGCAGTTGCTTCGTAAGCAGGAGTTGCAGACGACCATCAATCAGGATTTCGACGGTGTGATACGCGGTTGTGCTACCGCCCAGGATCGCAATCAGGAAGAAGGCGCCTGGCTTGGTCCCGACATCATCAAGGCCTATACGGAGATGCATCGTCAGGGGTTTGCGGTAAGCGTTGAAGTGTGGCGTGAAGAAGAACTTGTCGGTGGTCTTTATGGCATCACGCTCGGCAAGGCCTTCTTCGGGGAGAGCATGTTCTCACTCGTACCCAATGCCTCCAAGTTGGCCCTTATCTATCTGGCGCGCACATTTGATAGCCTCGGCGGCAAGCTCATCGACTGCCAGTTTGAGACGCCACACCTCCGTTCGATGGGTGGGCGTTATATCCCCTACGAAGAATACCTCCGCATCATTTCCGGATAATCACAGTTTAAGTCGACGCCAGATGAAATTTGGAACCAGGCGCCAGAAGAAGGTGAGCACACGATAGCGAGCATCGATAATGCGGATGTGACGACGCTTATGGATGCTATTGACGATGTCGCGGGCAACGGACTCGGGGCGCAGCATCATCGGGTAGCGGAAGGAACCGCTGAGCAAGGCGGTATCCACAAAGCCTGGACGGATATCGGTAAACCGGATATCAAGTCCGCGTTGATGGGCCTGTTGCTCTAATGCCTGTAGATAGGTGGCCTGTAGGGCTTTCGTAGCGGCATAGGCTGGGGCAGGTCCGAGGCCTTTGGTGCCGGCAATAGAGGTGATGGCAGCAATGTGGCCTTTGCCACGTTCGGCGAAATAGCGGTAAGCGGTGCCAATCATACGAGTGAATCCAACGGCATTGGTTTCCATCGTTTGCAGTTCGATATCAGGTTCAAGGGTACGATTTTGTTTGCCAATACCGGAAGAATGGAAATAGAGGTCCATACCACCGAGTCGTTCGATGAGGGAGAGTAGCCGTTCGCTGGCATCAGGATGGGTGATGTCAATGGTCATCACTTCGATGCGATCAGGGGCTGTTTCTTTAAGCGCCAATAAGGCTTCCTCGCGACGGGCAGCGATGCCGAGATACCAGCCTTCGGCTAGTAGTAGCTTGGCTATTTCAAGGCCGATGCCAGAACTTGCTCCAACGATAATTGCTTTCATTGTTGTCGTTTTTGGGTGCTAAATTACAATTTTTTCTCGTTTGGGCTTAATTTTTCCACAAAAATATGCGAATATTGATTGAATTTACTTATCTTTGCACCGATGAGAATGAAATTCTGGCTATTCATGTTCCTAACGGGGTGGTTGTTGTTGGCGCCAAAGGCGCTTTCGGCAGCAGAGAACCGTTTCTATGTCTATAACGCATCCAACGGGTTGTCGGACAACAGCGCACAGACGATTAAATGCACATTAACGGGACGTCTGATTATCACAACCTCAGGACAAATAAACTTCTTCGATGGCCAGAATTTCAACTTCATCGACCCGGACATTGACGATTTCTTTCCAATCCCCAATTACAAAGGTCACTATCATCTCTATTTCGACAATTACCATCACCTCTGGCTGAAGCACAGAGGAACCGTAACGTGCTTGAATCTGACAACGGAGCGCTTCGTAGACTCTGTCAAGGTGGTGTTTGAGGAATTCGGCTTCAAGGACGAGATTCTGGATATGTTCGGCGATGAACGTAACGAGGTATGGGTGCTGACAGCCAAGGGACTGACCTGCACGAAGGAGAAAAAGACTTTTAAGGTAAGACGCGACCTAAATCTGCAGGACCTCTCTGTGAGCGGCGACGAAACGTTGATGCTTTTCTACGAGAATGGTCTAGTGGAAGTGTACGATTTGAATAAGGGTGCGAAGACGCGTGAGTTCCGTATTTATGGTGATGAACTGGTGAACGAGTACAAGGAAACATCGGTGTTACATCATTCGGGCAACACTATCTTTCAGATTAGGAATGGCCATAACAAGGGTATCCTTGTGCGCTTCGATATCGGTGAGTGGAAGCCTGAAATCGTAATGCGCCAGCCTTACTATCTGAGTAATTTCGCAGAGAAAGACAGTTTGCTTTACGTGCCCTGTGCCTATGGCTTTT
Source organism: uncultured Prevotella sp. (assembly GCA_900315525.1). GTDB lineage: Bacteria > Bacteroidota > Bacteroidia > Bacteroidales > Bacteroidaceae > Prevotella. The sequence continues at coordinate 12,236 of OMZO01000037.1, forward strand.
GGACTTACAACATGGTGGGCCACCATATGGAGCACATCGAAAAACTGAAGATGGCTACTGGCGGTGAGCTGCTGACGGACATCAATGCGATGGCTTTTGACTTGCAGGGCGGTATGTGGGCATGTACAGAGAAGCGCGGACTGCTCTACGCACGACCTGCGCCTGCACCTTTTAGCGTGTATGGATGGAATGATCCAAGGGCCTCTGAACTGTCAATGCTGATGGACAAGAAATTGTCGCCCAGAACGACCTATAGGGGTAAGACCGTGAATTGCGTATTTAGGGATTCCAGATGCTGGGACTGGGTGGGAACCCGAAACGGCCTGCAACTATATCGCAAGTCATCTGACAGACTGCCAGAGGTCATTACGCGTCAGGACGGACTGTTGAATAACGTGATACACTCGATCATTGAGGATGATTTACACAATATTTGGGTTGGAACGAGCTATGGTCTATCGTGTCTTGTGTTTGAAAAGGGTGAATTGCGTTATGTCAACAGCTATAATGAGTTTGACAAGATTCCGACGGAATCGTTTATCGATGGTCGTTCTATCAAGTTGTCTGATGGTACTCTCGTCATGCAGTTGCTGGATCACGTGATAGAGTGGAAGCCTAATAAGATGGTGACCATCACCAACAAAATGGATCGGGATATCTTCCCGAAGCTCATCAAACTGCTCATGAACGGTATCGATATCAAGACGGGTGAGGCATATGATGGAAACGTGATTCTGCCAAAGGCGCTCTCAAGAACAAGGGAAATAGACCTAAACTACAATCAGAACTCGTTGTCACTGACCTTCTCGGCGCTGAACTACTTCAGGCCACAGCAGACCTACTATCGTGTCAGAGTGAATGGCCTCGACAATACATGGCGCATACTGACACGCTCTAATTCGGGTGGTCTCGTGGATAGACAGGGAAACCTGCACCTTCCGCTGACGGGCCTGAAGCCTGGTTCTTACCTCATAGAATTGCAGGCGTCGATGCTGCCAGACGCTTGGGACACCAGACCCTATGAGTGGACGATCAACGTGAACGAGCCTTGGTGGCGCACTACGGGTATGATGATGCTGCTTGGATCTGTCATCACGCTCTTGCTGGTGATCAATATCTATTTTTATGTCCGCAATACCAATATGCGCACGCTACGTAATAGCGAGGAGCGCGGATTGGTGGGTAAGTTCCGCAACTTTGTGGAGCGCTGTACGGAGCATAGTGGCCTGCTGGAGCCGACGCCCGACGAAGTGCATGGACTGAAGAAAGACGAGCACAACGATCTGTCGCCAGATTTTGTAGAGATGATGCTGAAGATCGTGCCGCTGATGAAGAACAAAGGGGCGAAGATGAGCCTGCAAGAGTTGAGCGAAGCGGTAAATATGGATGCATCGCATTTCTATCAGATGTTGATGGCGAACGTCTATAAGAGTCCCAGACAACTGAGGCTGTTGCTTATGCTGAAGAAGGCAGCGCTGGCACTGGAGACGACCAACGACGACATTGAGACAATCGCCTACGACTGTGGCTTTGTTTCTGCAAATTTCATGATAGCCTCATTCTACCGTCAGTATAAAATGACGCCTGATGCCTATCGCCTAAAATACGGACAAGCCTAAGCACTTTTCTTAGACTTAAGGAGTATATGTAAAATAAATCGTGATTCTCTTATCGGAGTGTTATCTGTGCATAGCTTGTCAGACGCCAGGTGCGTTCCCCGGTTCCTTTATAATAGACCATCGTCTGATAGCGGTTCTCAGTTTCGTAATAGCTGCCTTCTGAAGGAAGGGGATGTGACACTCCGTCGTCAGTTACCCAAAGATACTGATATGAATAGTAACCTTGTTTCTGAAGTATAGAGGCGGTATAGAGTCCGCTAGTTTCATCATAGTTCATCTGATAGGTTTCTGGTTCTTCCGTTGCCCAACGGCCCTCAATAACAACTACACCTTCATGAAGCCGTGGAGCCTTTAGTCGATAATTCACCCAAACATAATCGCTGGTGATGTCGTTGTCTCGATTGTCGCTGTTGCGGATATAGAAAGATCCATTCGCATCCTCGTCATAGATATAGACAGGGCGTGGCTCGCTTAAGAACGGGTAGGCCTGCCAAGCTGTACCATCCCAGCGGATACGTTCGATGCCCATTGTCGGATGACTGGTATCAAGCACTTCGAACTTACGATATTCGTTGCCGCCGTCAAAGATAAGATCGCGACGGTGCTCAAAGGCCAGTCCCTTGTGATTAACGCTACTTGGGCGTGTGTTCCAGCGCCATGTATCCTCACGGCCATTCTGCATGACGATGGTCTGTATCTGTTCGCTGACATCGGTAACCTGACAGTCGCCATAGGAAAGCTTAAAAGATACCTGCTGGTGGCTACCGTTGACATCAATATCGGTGTTGGTGGTGGCAGCCATTGAGAGAAGCATCGTTTGTTCGGTAACCATGAATTCTACACTTGCTACCGTCTCATTCGTGTCATCGTCTATGATATACAAGCGATAGTTTCCACTAAGTTTCAGGCGACATCTGTCGTTGGGTATCTGCAGCTGATAGTGGGTATAGGGCACGACCGTATTGATGCTATGTTCGAATTTTTCTATGACATTATCGTTGAAGCCTTCCAACCAGTCGGCCTCGAAGATGTCCTCAGAACCAGTCCAATCAGCCTCACAATGCTCCAGCCGGTAAATGTAGCGATGGCTGTCATGCGAGAGTTCATCAAAAGCGATGTTCAGGAAGTCGTTGCCATAGAGCCGCATTACAGTTGGTGAGAGCCAGTCCTTGTTGACTACAGCTTGTAAGGTTTTCACCTGTGGAGAATACGTGCGATTCTCGGCTTGCGACTGGAGCACAAGCGAAAACATGAGTACAAGGGCAAATCTCTTCATAATCACAAGGAAATTAGCGACGACGCTCCTTAAGGATGCCGTGACGATAGGCGTAAAGCAACTTTTTGAGATCAGCCACCTGGCGCTTCAGTTCTTCACCCTTGTCGGTATCGGCAACGAGCATACGATGGGCGGACATCTCAACAATCTGGGTGGTTGACTTAATGTCGGTTTCTCGCACGATGGCATCTCGCTGTGAGGTGAATGGCTCATGTTGTACAAGTTGGAAACCACGTGAATGATAAACGAGGGTATAGCCAGCAATGCCCGTCTCGTGGTGATAGGCTTCCGAGAAACCACCATCGATGACCATTAGTCTGCCGCCAGCCTTGATGGGGTTCTCGCCTTTGGAGGCATGAACGGGAACGTGCCCATTGATGATATGACGGTTCAAGCCTTTTACCTCGAAGGCATCGAGGATGCGATCGCAGACCTCTGCAGAGTCGCGTAACTTGAAATAATTGCCTTTCTCTTCTTTGTAGGTCTCCTTGTCATCGAGGAAATAACGTTCAAAGGTGGCCATCTTCGACTTGTCGAAGAGTGGGGAGTCCTTGCCGCACCAAAGGTAGAGGAAATAATCGCGCGCATAGTCGCGTGGATAGTCATCATCTGAAGTGGTTTCGAAGGCTGCGCGAATCATCATACCGATGTTGTGCATTAGGTCTTTTCCACAATAACTGATACCTGGGTAAATCTCCACTTGCTTCAGAGAACCGTCGTCGTTGAGCGGACAACTGGCATGAAAAAGTAGATTGGAGTTGCTGATAGTGTACATGCAGCCATGAGATAACAGTGTGCGGATATGCTTTTTGAGTTTCTCACAGATTCGGAAAGAGTGGTGAAGCTTGTCCATCAGGTCTTTCTCTTCTGTCGTGAGACTATTTGGACTGGCGGGATCGATGGTGGGGAAGTGACAACTGCGCATCGGGTAATCCTTGCCGTCTATGGTGCAGACACCATGTTCATAATCAATATGGTCGAAGAGGTTGCGGTCTTGCATCTGCCATTCCGGGCGACGATTGAAGATGGCTGCTTCTTCTTTGAACTGCATGACGGCAACGGCCTTGTGCATCTTAGCAGTCAGTTGGCGTGTCTTTTCGTCCATCTTATTGCCTGGCAATATCTTTGGCATGAATTCTTCGCAGGGGTCGTCATGATAGGCGTCAAGAGCAAAGGTGGCCAACGGAACAAGATTGATGCCGTATTCCTCAATGGTGGCAAGGTTGGCATAGCGCAGGCAGAGACGCAATACGTTGCAGATGCAGGCATTGTTGCCTGCAGCGGCACCCATCCATAGTATATCGTGATTACCCCATTGGATATCCCAAGAGTGATACTGACGCAACGTATCCATTATAATATGCGCACCTGGCCCACGATCGTAGATATCGCCGAGGATATGGAGTTGGTCGATGGCAAGTCGCTGGATGACGTTACAAATGGCGACAATGAAATCGTCGGCACGACCTGTGGAAATGATGGTGTTGACAATCACACTCACATAGGCAGCCTTGTCGTTGTCAGAGAGACTCTCATGAAGTAGTTCTTCGATAATGTAGGAGAAGTCTTCGGGAAGTGACTTACGCACCTTTGAACGCGTGTATTTCGAGGAAACGTCGCGACAGACTTTTACAAGCTGATGAATGGTGATGCGATACCAGTCTTCGATGTCTGTTTCGCGCGTTTTGATGAGTTCGAGTTTCTGCTCAGGATAGTAGATAAGCGTGCAGAGTTCTTTCTTTTCGGATTCACGGATATCGTTACCAAAGAGTTCATTGACCTTTCGCTTGATGTTGCCTGATGCGTTTTTCAGCACATGCTGGAAGGCACCGCTCTCACCGTGTAGGTCGGCAAGGAAGTGTTCTGTACCCTTGGGCAACGCCATAATGGCCTCTAAGTTGATGATTTCTGTAGAGGCATCAGCGATAGTAGGGAACGATTGAGCGAGGAGCTGCAGATAATGCATGTCAGCCTCGATGCTTTCATGATGAGTAGTTGTCATATTTTCAAGTGGTTTGCTAGATGTTTACGTATCTGTTGAGTCTGACGGTTGTCAAGCGGTTCTACGGGCATATACCCCTCGTCGATCTGGGTTTGCTCACCGAGTACTTGCATAAGGCTCCTGGTATAGTTCAAAAGGCGTTTCTCTTCAAGTGCCTCAGTCAGCTGGTCATCGTTGACGGTGTCGCGCAAGAGTTCTCTAGTGAACTCTATCAAGTGGAGCAGCAAGGGTTGACGATGGATCTGGCGGATTATCTTCACCAGATAGTCGGTTTCATTTCCTTCATATTCGCCTACCAATTCCTTGAGCGTTTTGGGCTGTACATAATCATTGGGGAAATAGGCACCAGTATAGTGGTCGATGCTGTCTGGCGTGGGTAAACCGAGAACGCTGATACCGTAATCAACATAATTGCGGATGTTCTCGTGATCGGCATAGATCAGTAGTCTTCGCCAATCAATTTCGCCAGGGCGGCTAATGGCCTCGCAGGAGGAGCACCATCTGCTATCGCCCGTGATTCCTGCTTTCAGAATGGTAGCCAGGGCGGCGTTGCTAAGATCATCGAGTTGTTCAATGGTGTTGGAATCCATTACACGTTGATAGACATCAAAAATCTGTCGGCTCATTTCTCCCGGCGTGATGGTATTTGTTGTAACAGCGTTGTGAATTTCCTCAATGCGGTTGTTCCAGCCGAGTTTCATGAAATTATCCTTCTCAAGTTTACCCAATGTGATGATCACATAGGCTTTGCTTAAAAGTCGCTTCTGCCAAAGGAGTTTCTTGCTGACTTTCTCGTGGAAAGTTTGTTGGCCGACAATCCAGGGTTCCATCTGTCCATGTGGGGTAATAATGATGCGTGCTCCTTGACGTGCGGCTGCATAGGCTGCCCTCGCAATGATATTGCTCCAACATCCATGACAATGCAGGATATCTGTTTCCTGCGTCTGAAGATGTTGCTTGAAATCCGTGTAACTGTCCACCATGCGGATATCGGCCTGATCTCGTAACTTGTCAACAATCAGTTGGACATGCTGTCGGATTAATTCATCGTTCTTTGGGTAGATATGCAGTATCTTCATAACGAGATGGTTGTAGTAGAGGCAAACATATTCTTGAACAGGATTCTAATCCGTGCTAAGAGAAGTGATCCAAATGATAGCTTTTGTTGGAAAAGATTCAGAAGATCGTAAGCCTGCTCCCGCTTGACGATGATAAAATCATAGCGCCCCCATACAAAGCTGTGATGCGGACGATCGTAGACGCGGTTAAGCTTGCGTTCTGCCTTTAGGATATGATGACGTGCATCGTCGATAAAGGCGAAAGGATGTAGCTTAATTCCCTTCTTCGTGAAATAACCAAGAGTCAGATCGGCATCGGTATCCATTGCTTCAGCGATGAGTTTCATGGTATCATCAGATGGAATATCTATAAGTATATTTGATATAATAATATATTCAGAACCAGCCGCTTTTGCACCGATACTCAAGGCATACTTTCGGCGTTGTGTGGTCTTGTTTGACTTCGGAAGAAAGGTGGTATGCAGCTTCGGGTATTCCTCTCTGAGTATCTTCAGAACGTCAGGCGTCTCATCTGTTGAAGTTTCATCAATTACAATGACTTCATAGCCAGAATCATAGTTCTGCGTGAGATAGGCAGGTAGCTTCTCACGTATCTTCTGCGCTTGGTCATGTACTGTGATGAGAACAGATACCGATAGATTTCTATTGTCCATTATTTTGTTTCTAAATTTCGTCGCTCATATAGCCGAGAGGCAACTTGCGACAGTTATATTGTGAGGCCATAATCTCACCGTAGGCACCAGCCGAACGGATGGCTAATAGGTCTCCTCGCTTAGCGCGATTAATGTCAATCTGTTTTGCAAAGACATCGGTCGATTCACAGATTGGACCTACCACATCGTAAGCTTCTGCGGGCTCGTCGCTAGAGATATTCTCTATCTTGTGGTATGCCTGATAGAGCGCTGGACGAATAAGATCGGTGAAACCGGCATCGACAATGGCGAACTTCTTCACGGCTCCCTCTTTTATATATAAGGTACGCGTGATAAGTGAACCACATTGGGCTACAACAGCACGCCCAAGTTCAAAGTGCAAAGTCTGGCCGTTGCGCAACTTTAGCTTGCGGGCATAGGTGTCGAAGTAGCTCTTGAAGTCGGGCAGGGGAACGCGGTTCGGATGACCGTAGTCGATGCCGAGACCTCCACCTACGTTGATGTGCTCAACACGGATGCGATGACGTTCGAGCTCGTCCTGTAACTCGTTAACACGATTGCAAAGAGCTTCGAAATCGCCCATGTCGAGTATCTGTGAACCGATGTGAAAATGGAGCCCCACAAACTTGACGTTGTTCATCTTCTGGGCCTCTTCGATTACAGGAATCATATCTTGCATCGCAATGCCGAACTTATTCTCTGCCAGACCTGTAGTAATATTAGCATGTGTATGAGCACCCACGTTGGGATTCAGACGGAAGGCAACACGCGCCACTTTTCCCTTGGCTGAAGCAAGTTCGTCGATGACCTTTAGTTCGGGAATGCTCTCCACATTGAAACAGAAGATGTCCTGATCTAGACCAAGATTGATTTCCCAGTCGCTCTTACCAACACCCGCATAGACAATCTTACTACAAGGGAATCCTGCCTTGATGGATGCTTCAATCTCGCCACCGCTAACACAGTCGGCGCCCAGTCCGGCCTCCCTGATGATACGTAATATCCTCGGGTTTGCGTTTGCTTTGACGGCATAATGTACGACAAAGCCCTCATGCTTACTTGCTTCGTCGTTGATGGTGCGCAGCGTTTGGCGCAACAGTTCTGTATCGTAGTAGTAGAATGGCGTTTGAATTGCCGCCAGTTTCTCTACAGGAAAAATTCCTTTTGCCATATCGGTCTATTCGGTTGTGCTGTGTTGTTGTGAGTGTTACTTTTTGTTGAATATTGTATTGCTCAAGTTCTGAAGGGCGCGCTTCTTGTCTTCCTCGCGAATGAGGAAAGAGATGTTGTAGTTTGAGCCGCCATAGCTGACCATACGCACGGGGATATCCTTCATAGCGTCGAGAGCCAATGTCTCAAAGCCGATATTCGACCAATCGAGGTCGCCAACAACGCAGACAATACACATGTTGGTATCGACTGTCACCGTGCCGTACTTCTTCAGTTCGTCTACAATCTCGCCGAGATGAGAAGAATTGTCAATACTCATAGAAACGCCAACCTCCGAAGTACAGATCATATCGATACTCGTCTGGTAGCTTTCGAAGATCTCGAATACCTTGCGTAGGAAACCTGTAGCGAGGAGCATGCGCGAAGACTTGATTTTGATGGCGGTGATATTGTCCTTCGCTGCGATGGCCTTGATCTTACCATATTCTGTCTTATTGCTAATCGTAGTACCTTCAGCTTCAGGATCCATCGTATTCAGCAGACGTACTGGGATTCCTGCATATTTAGCAGGTTGCACGCAGGTGGGGTGAAGAATCTTAGCACCGAAATAAGCAAGTTCGGCTGCTTCCTCAAAGTGGAGTTGACGTACTGGTTCTGTCTTGTCAACGATGCGCGGGTCGTTGTTGTGCATACCGTCGATATCTGTCCAAATCTGAATTTCCTCGGCATTGATGGCTGCACCTATTAACGATGCTGTATAGTCGCTACCGCCACGTTGCAGATTGTCAACCTCTCCGTAAGCATTACGACAGATGAATCCTTGCGTCAGATAGATCTGTGCACCCTGCTTCTCCTCAAGGATAGCGTTGAGTTTCTCCTTGATGTAAACGGGATCTGGTTCGGAATTCTTGTCCGTACGCATGAAGTCTAAAGCATTGATAAGCTCAGCCTTGATACCCAGTTCTTTCATGTAGTTCACAACCATATTCGTGGAGATAATCTCGCCCTGAGCCACAATAGCCTTCTCCTCAAAACTCGTGAAGAGTTCCTTGGTAAACGAGCGAAGATAGTCAAATTCACCACGCAAGAACTCAGTTGTTGCTTTCTTTATTTCCTCCTTAGCATATAGCTCTTCGACATGCTTGGCATATTTCTGCTCCAAGCGGTTGATGACCTCGTTGGCGCCATCAGGATTCTTCTTGTAGAGATAGTCTGAGATCTCAACAAGCGAGTTGGTCGTTCCAGACATAGCCGAGAGTACAACAAATACGGGCTCTCCAGATTTTGTGACAAGGTTGGTCACTTCTTTCATTCTCTGTGGGGTGCCGACGGACGTACCGCCGAATTTCATCACTTTCATAATGTTATCTTTTTTATTATTTTAATTTCTATTTGTTGTTGTCATAATCAGATTTCTTCGCGTTCAGAGTACCTGACTTTAGTCTCATCAGTATCGGGCGTGTCATCTACGATGATCAGGTGATGGAAATCGTTGGTGACATCCTCCATCTGTGCGTTCTGACAACGATAGGTGACGCTGGGGTTAGCCTCGATGAGGGGAAGATTGTGAGTAGACATCACAATGGCTGTTCCCTCGCCTGCAATCTTGAAGAGCAGTTTGATGATCTCCTTGGATGTCTCTGGGTCGAGATTGCCAGTCGGCTCGTCAGCGAGGATTAGTTTCGGTTTGTTAAGGATAGCTCTCGCGATAGCCACACGTTGCTGCTCACCACCAGAGAGTTCGAATGGCATATGCTGGGCTTTTTCGCTCATGCCAACGGCCTCGAGAACCTCGTTGATACGCTCTTCAATACCATCTTTCTTTTTCCAACCCGTAGCTTTCAAAACAAACTCAAGGTTTTTATAGACTGTACGGTCTGCCAGCAACTGGAAATCCTGGAATACGACACCCATCTCTCTTCTCAATGCTGGAATATCCTTGTTCCGGATAGTTAGCAGATCATAGCCTAGGACGTTGGCCTCATCTGCCTCGTCAAGTTCGAGTTCGCAGTAAAGCGTTCTCATCAGCGTGGTCTTTCCACTTCCCACACGACCAATGAGGTAGATAAACTGTCCTTCATCGACTTGGAAATTCACATTCTTCAGTACGCAGATACCGTGTCGTTGGTAGATATTAGCGTTTTTGTAACTGATCAGCATTTTTCTGTCTTCTAAAGATTATACTTCTATTTCATTTCTCCTGCAGCCTTTGCCTTCCTTCGTTTCGCGTCCCAGTTAGGATCGTGACGCTTCGCCAGTTCTGCAGCGACGTCCTCAATACGCATACCCTTTGCAGTAAGTAGAACGAGCAGGTGATAGAGCATGTCGGAAACTTCGTAAGTCAACTGTTCGTTGGTGCCTGTGCAGGCTTCAATAACAGACTCTAATGCCTCTTCGCCTACCTTTTGAGCAATACGTTTCACTCCGTCTTTGAAAAGTTTTGTGGTATAGCTACCTTCAGGCATTTCTTCATGTCGGCGATAGATGAAATCCTGCAACTCCGTGAGAAAGAGTAGTGCGTTGCGATTGTTGTCCTCGCCCCAGCAAGTGTCGGTACCTGTATGGCAGGTCGGTCCGTCGGGCGTTGCTTTTACGAGTAATGTGTCGTTGTCACAGTCCACTTTTATGTCCACAAGATGCAGAAAGTTGCCAGAGGTCTCGCCCTTGGTCCAAAGACAATTGCGCGAACGACTCCAGAAGGTAACCTTCTTTGTCTCCAGCGTCTTGTCGAGTGCTTCTTGGTTCATGTAGCCCATCATAAGCACATTTTTTGTCGTCGCATCCTGAATGATGGCGGGTACAAGGCCGCCGCCCTTTTCAAAGTCTATTTTCATATTCTAACGTTTATTCCTTCTGATTTTAGATATTGCTTAAGTTCGGGTACGGGTATCTCACCAAAATGGAACACACTCGCTGCGAGTGCCGCATCAGCGTGTCCCTCAATGAAAACATCACGGAAATGTTCAAGTTTTCCTGCACCTCCGCTTGCAATTATGGGAATCGAGAGATGATCAGCCAGTTCGCGTAAAGCCTCGTTGGCATATCCCTCTTTGACACCATCGTGGTTCATCGATGTGAACAGAATCTCACCAGCCCCGCGCTCCTGGGCTTCATGTGCCCATTCGAAAAGACCGCGCTCAGTTCGCTCGCGTCCCCCCTTGAGATAGCAATGCCAACCATCTTCATCTAGACGTGCGTCAATTGCACAGACACACACCTGAGAACCGAAACGGTTGGTAATCTCGTCAATCAGTTCCGGGTGTAGGATAGCTGCGCTGTTGACGCTGACCTTATCAGCGCCAGCGTAGAGTAGTCTTTCAACATCTGTTATTTCATGAATACCTCCGCCTACGGTAAAAGGGATGTTGATTTCCTGAGCCACACGAGTCACCATTTCCGTGAAGGTCTTTCGACCTTCGAAAGATGCGGTAATATCAAGAAACACAAGCTCGTCGGCTCCTTGATCAGAATAAGCCTTTCCTAACTCGACAGGGTCGCCCGCCGACCGCAGGTTCACAAAGTTTGTGCCTTTGACGGTTTCTCCGTCCTTTACGTCCAAACAGGGTATGATGCGTTTTGCCAGTCCCATAGTTATTTGCTTTGTTCAAGCATTAATGCTTTCAGATTGATTTTTCCTTCGTAGATGGCCTTTCCGAAGACGACTGCAGGTATTCCTGCCGCTTCAAGGGCCAGGATATCGTCTTTTGAGGACACACCACCGCTTGCTATCAGGTGCAGTTGTGGATATACATCCATCACTTGCTTGTAGAGATCGATAGCGGGTCCTGCAAGTGTTCCATCCTTTGATATTTCCGTGCAGAGTACATTTTTGACACCGGCATTGATATACTTCTTAAGGAACGGCAGTAAATCTTCGGTGGAATCTTCTTTCCACCCATTGATGCTGATTTTCCCGTTGCGGACGTCAGCTCCAAGTATCATACGATCGGCACCATATTTCTCTATCCAACCCATAAATAGATCAGGATTAGTTACTGCTATGGAACCTACGGTCACCATTGATGCACCAGCCTCAAAAGCCTTTTCGATATCTTCGTCGGTCTTAATGCCTCCTCCGAAATCAACGGTGAGACGAGTCTTGGTGGTGATTGCTTTTAGTATGCTGTCATTGACAATATGCTTAGACTTCGCACCGTCGAGATCAACTACATGCAGGCGCTTGAAACCTAAAGCTTCGAACTCACAGGCAACTTCATCAGGCATGTCACGATAGACCGTTTTCTGGTCGTAGTCGCCTTTTGTCAGACGAACGCATTGCCCATTGATGATGTCTATAGCCGGTATCAGTTCTATCATAATTCAAGGAAGTTTCTAATGATACGTTCACCTGTCCGTCCACTCTTCTCCGGATGGAACTGACAGGCATAAAAATTGTTTTTATGCATGGAAGCAGAATAGGGTAGAATGTAGTCTGCCGTAGCGATGGTATCGGCACATAGGGGTACATAATAACTATGTACGAAATAGACATATCCTCCCTCAATGCCGTCCATAAGGGGCGATTGGGTATCGTAGAGCTTGTTCCAGCCCATACAAGGTACTTTGTCTTCATGACGCTCTGGCTTGAACCGCTTTACCTCTGCATCGAAAATACCAATACAGTCGACATCACCTTCTTCTGAGTGGCTACAAAGCAACTGTTGGCCTACACAAATACCGAATACAGGCTGCTTTAAGTCTCGAATCACTTCATCTAGTCGGCGTGCCTTCAGATATTCCATAGCACCACGCGCTTCACCTTGTCCAGGGAAAAGCACACGGTCTGCTTTACTCAGAAGTTCTGGATCATCAGTCAACGTCGGTTCGATGCCCATCCTCCGGAGTGCATTCACTACCGAATAGATATTACCTGCGTTATATTTTACGATTGCTACATTCATTTGTTAAGAGAAAATAATCGTCTTGTTCTTATAAGTGAGTATCTTACGCTGGATATGCTTCGAGACTGCATGTGACAGCACGATTTTCTCAAGGTCTTTGCCCTTAAGCACCAGACTCTCAGGAGTATCCTTATGTGTGATGCGTGTTACGTCTTGTTCTATAATCGGACCTGCGTCAAGTTCTGCAGTCACATAATGGCTGGTGGCACCAATGATCTTCACCCCACGCTCGTAAGCTTGATGATAGGGTTTAGCGCCGATAAAGGCCGGAAGAAACGAATGGTGGATATTGATGATGTGGTGAGGATAGGCTGCAATCATCTCGTCGCTGATGATCTGCATATAGCGAGCTAGCACAATAAACGAGATGTCCTCTTTCTTTAATAGCTCCATTTCAGCTTTCTCGACCTCCGCCTTGTTGGAATGGTCTTTCTTGATGCTCCACACATAATAGGGGATACCAAACTGGTCGGCCACATAGCGCAAATCTTCATGATTAGAAACAATACAGGGAATGTCACAGTTGAATTCCCCCGCCTTCCAACGTGCCAGCAAGTCATAGAGACAATGACTCATTTTCGATACAAATATCGCCATTCGGGGTCTCTTGTCGCTATAATAGAGGCTGAACTTCATCTTGTAGCGTTGGGCATAAAGGGTGGAAATGTATTCGTATAGTTTGTCGCGTGGAATGAGAAAACCTTCGAGTTCCCACTCAATGCGCATAAAGAACATTCCCTCATGTTTATCAACATATTGGTCGAGATAGACAATATTTCCTTGGTTATCGGTAATAAACTTAGTTACTTCCGAGATGATACCCTGTTGGTCTGGGCAATGAAGAAGCAAAATTGCTGTTGTTTCCATTTATTTTCCTTTGTACTTGAAATTTCAAGGCGCAAAGATACAAAAAATAATTGGAAAACGATTCTTATTTGAAATAATTCATCAAGAATGGGTTAATTTCTTTAGAAATTATGCATTTTTATTCATCTTTACTGTCTGCACTACGCAAAATAATGCTTGTAGCACCAATTGTAAAGAGTGTTCCGTCATCAATGACACGGCGCTCACGCGGATTCAGTTCGACATTATCGACGAAGGTTCCTGTATTACTGTTGTTGTCTTTGAGAGTATATTTCAGACGACCTTGTTTGTCACGTCCAACTGTAATTGTGCAATGATTCAGGTCAACACTAGGGTCAACTGTCTCGAAGGCCGTGTTAGCAGGATTACCTTTCTGATAGCGTCCAATAACATTATCGCCCATGCGGAGAGGTAGTACTTGCTTATAATGAAACACGTTTTCTATAACCACAACTGACCCGCATCCTTCTTCATTGGCCTGCTCATCGGGGTGCTCATCTTTCCGGCGCTCATGAAGCTTACTCACGCCAATACGAATGCCAAACTCCTTACCGCAATCCGGGCATTTGAACACCAAGGACTGTCCCGGGGTGTATTGGGTCTCGTCGAATGTGATGTATTGTTCGCATTTTGGACAGCGTACTCTCTTCATAATGCCAGATTAATTGAATTTATAGACCCAAGCGTCTTCCAAACCTTTGTTCTTGCTAATATGGACAAGCGCCTGATACGCTTCGCTTTGTGTCTGGAAATTTCCACAGATGACACGCCTAACATTTTTGTGCATGTAGACTTCTGCACTGTCAAGTCCTTTCTTTTTGAGAATTTCGACAAACATTTCAGCATTCTGCTTACTAACATAGCTTGCAAGAACGATGCAGTATTTAGGTTTAATTGATTCGTTTTGATCTGTTTGAATGACTTTGGCGGTATCTTTCTTGAGAATAGTGTCAACAGTCGTTGATTTTAAGTTGGTGTCCTCTTTTTTGATCTTTATCTCACTGGAATTCGTATCCTTAGACATCATGCCAAATAAGAGGCTGTTGTTGATATTGCTGATGGTTCGCGTCATCATTTCCGTTTTCCCTGTCGGTAGTGCCAATAAGAAAATCGCTAATAAAATAGCGGCAATGGCAACCGTATTGCGAATCCATGAGAACTTAATGCGCACCATATCATCGTCCTCCTCGCCATCATTGTCCTCTAAATAACTGCCGATGGGGATAGTCGTGGCCGTCTCAGCCTTGTTAACAACTGGTGATGCAACAGGAACTGCAGGAGTCAAAGGTGTCATCTCAAAAGCGTCAAGACCGTAGAGACCAGGCGTCAGGATACCAGACTCACAAGGGGTGAAGACATAGTTTCCTTCTTCATTGAGTGCCAGATTGCCGATGTCATATAGATCGTATGCTCCTTCGGTCTCAATATGCATCTTCAATTCGTTCACTTCGTCCTCAATGCGCTGAATGGCTTCGGGGTAGCTGATATCGTAGGCCTCAACGTAAGACAGGGCAAGGAGGGAATCGTTGATTTTGAGCTGTGGATTGAATCCGAGTGTACGCAAAGGAGGGAGAAAGGTGTGCTCCTCCTCGTCATAGCGCGCATCAACATGATGTGCCATAAAGCCTCCTAAATCGGGCACAATGACACAGTCGTTACTGAGCAAAAGTATCTCAATATGTCGTTCAAGTTCAATCACGAGTGCAAAATTAAGGTATTTTTGCGAGATAAACAAATAAAAGAAACTTAATTTGTCTTTAATATGCTTTTTTTGCATTATCTTTGCACAAAATTTCGAAAGAGATGAACTATATTAAGACAGATATTGAAGGTGTATTTATTATAGAGCCAAAGGTCTTCAAGGATTCTCGTGGCTATTTTATGGAAGCCTGGAAGCAGGAAGAGTTCAACGAACATGTTGGCAAGGTGAGCTTCATTCAGGATAATGAATCGAAATCTTCCTTTGGTGTTCTTCGTGGCCTGCATTATCAGAAAGGAGAACTCTCCCAGGCCAAGCTCGTGAGAGTCATTAAGGGGCGTGTGCTTGACGTAGCAGTGGATATCCGGAAGTCGAGTCCGACATTTGGTAAACATATTATGGTGGAACTGAGTGAGGATAATAAACGGCAGCTTTTCATTCCACGAGGCTTTGCACATGGGTTCCTCGTGCTTAGTGAGGAGGCGATTTTTACCTATAAGGT
>OMZO01000035.1:0-2536 GCA_900315525.1 uncultured Prevotella sp.
CTGAACGGACACGGTGATGTCTTCGGCATCTGGTGGGATCGTCGTAACGCAGACCTCCGCTTTGTGCTGAATAGCTGGCAGTACGACAAGTATGTGGCACTCTCCCACTTCTATCGCCCTGTGGCATGGAAGGCTGGCGGATGGACATTCGCAGTATATACTCACTATAACAGAGGGCATTTCTACAATGCACATCCGAAGGTGTTCGTGAGCTACCGTGGTGGTCACAACAGAGTTCATGGCTCACACTATGCTCACATGCACAAGCCAGCAGCTCCTCACCATGCTCCTGCAGTGCACCATCCTGCCCCAGCTCCACATCACCCAAAGGCTCCTGTGAAAGTTGACAAGCGTCACGGTATTACAAACCACACCTTGGCAAACAACACACCACGCCACGGACACAACAACGCAGGTCACTTTGGACGCAGATAAGGATTACGTTTTGCCTCTATATATGCCTTCAAAAAAGGACACGGGGAATTCTCAGAAATGGGAGTTCCCTTTTTAAATGTAAAACACGAACTTTGTTCCTTTCGAACCTACGCCATCATAGTCAGCAGGAACTGAAAAATGGTTGATTAGCATGTCAACCTCTTCCTCTTCCAGATACTTGGTAATTTCCAATTCAACAGCCATCCGTCGCTCATTATAGCTCAGATTCCAGATGCATTCTCCCAGAACAGCATTCACCACCGTTCTGATTTCATCCTGAGTGCGCCAGATGGAATCAAAGTCTTTCATAGATTCTTTATGACCTTACAAGGGCTTCCTACGGCAACGGTATTTGGCGGAATATCACCAACCACGACGGAGCCGGCTCCGATGGTAACATTATCGCCGATGTTGACTCCAGGAAGGATTGTCACGCTACCTCCAATCCATACATTATGACCAATGGTGACAGGCTTTGCCCATTCCTGACGACTGTTGCGCTCCACTGGATCGGTGCTATGACAGGCGGTGTAGATGCTGACATTAGGGCCGATGAAACAGTCATCGCCAATGGTGACACAGGCTTCATCGAGGACGGTGAAGTTGAAGTTGGCAAAGAACCGCTTGCCGATGCTTATCTGTTTACCATAGTCGCAACGAAACGGCTGGTTGATGAGAAACTTATCATCTGCCACATGACCAAGCAAGCCCTTCAGGATTTTCTTCATCCGCTGGGTTTCAGACGGGCGCAGGGAATTGTATTCATAAAGAATCTCTCTTGTCGCCATCAGTTCTTCTATCAGTTCCGGGTCAACGGCAGAATAAACCTCACCCGCCAACATTTTCTCTTTCTCTGTCATACGCCTAGTCATAATATTCTATTTTCAGTTCCTCACTGACATTAACGTCTTCGTGAAAACCGTCGTCATACTTGTACACTATCAGAAGACCTCGGTAGGTTGAGGGTACCTTCAGTACCTCCAGCAGATGCCACTTAGGACGGCCAAAGTCGTATGATTCTCTGTCTAGAATGATGCGATTTGATACGAAATCAAACACATAATATCCACCGCCAAGGCAAGAATCGCCTGGTTTCAGCAGGTCTTTATGCTGATTGACCATTCCAAGACGGAGGTAGCCATCCATTGTTATTATGAACTTGGGGAGATTCATCTTACTATCTTTGCTTTTTGAAGGTTATCAAAGTCATCCCAGAAATCAGACTTCTCAGAGTCGCTGAAGCCATTGGAGGATAGCTCATGTAGAATGGCATCGAGAAGCTGCACTTTGGATAAGTTCAGGTCTGGGTCAACGTCGATGGGATAAGTGATGATGTCACCCAAAGAGCCGACGTGAACATTGGTAATGGCTATATCACCATCAACTAGCTTTACCTGAATACGTCTGTTTGAACCGTATTTAGGCTTAGTCTCACGCAGTTTCTGAAATAATGGTGAGTCGCTGTATTGCTCAGAATCTACTGACTGTATGAGTTCTCGTAACGTCATTGATAACCCAAATGTTAATCTGTTACCACTTCATTGAAATGCTCCTTGCCCCAGGCTATCAGCGCTGTGAGTGCTGGCATGAGTGATTTGCCAGTCTCTGTGAGGGAATACTCCACTCGGGGAGGAACTTCCGGATAGACCTCGCGATGAACAAGGTGACTCTGCTCCAGATTCTTCAGTGTCTGCGAGAGCATCTTTTGGGAACAGTCCGTCATCAACCGACGGATTTCATTGAAGCGCAATATGCCCGTCTCGCTGGTGTGAAGCATATAGAGCACCAGCATAGACCACTTGTCGCCAAAACGACTCACTACTTGCCTGATAGGACAGGCCAAATACTCTGCTTTGATATCTGCCATAATATACTTATTAGAGCGCAAAGGTACCCAATAGTTACCGAATTACCAAATTACACTTAGTTAATCTAAGTTAACGCCACTTTCGCAGAAGTCCGATAACATCACAATTCCTACTTTTTGGTAACTATGTCACCTAAAAGTGCCTTCTTGTGGGAATGAAAAACTTGCCGTACCTTTGCAGCGTCAAAACGAACAAATAACATTTTAAACGAATAAGAATTATGAAACAGATTG
>OMZO01000035.1:2600-25985 GCA_900315525.1 uncultured Prevotella sp.
GACAATTAAGAGTGGTAAGAACTTCAGCGCAGTAAGCGTAGGTAAGATGAGTGAGATTATCGAGCACGTGCTTCCGATGGGTCCCAACGTAACCATTCAGGGTAAGGTGTTCGCAGGTCAGGCCGTAGGTGCAACTGGTAGCGAACTGAGTTTCCAGACGTTCGTTCCTGGTCAGGACAGTGGTTTCCTGCACACCCACAAGACTCACGAGGAACTGTACATTATCCTGAAGGGTGAAGGTCAGTATCAGGTGGATGGTGAGATTTTCCCCGTCAGCGAGGGCACCATTATCCGCGTCGCTCCCGATGGCAAGCGTGCGCTGAAGAATACTGGCAGCGAGAACCTGACCATGCTCTGCATACAGTACAAGGCCAACGCTTTCACCGAGGCTGACAGCCCCATGACTGATGGTGTCATCCTACAGGAAGAACTGAAATGGTAAGCGAGATGTTCGACAAAGCAATTCAGTTTCTGAAAGACCACAAAGAGATTGCCCTTGCTACCAGCGAGGGCAATCTGCCTAAGTTGCGCATCTTCCACAAATCATGAAGCAGGAAGGGCATGTGCTATATTTTGCCACTTCTGCTAAGAAGGCTGTCTATCGGGAGTTACGCCAGAATCCCAATGTTGAGGTACTGGCCTACGCAGATAATATATCCGTCAGATGCTCAGGCATGGTAAACTTCAATGTAGAGGATGATGTGAAACGATGGATATATGACAATAATCCCGTGCTGCCCCGTCTTTATACGAGCTATGACCAGATGGAATACTTCTGCCTGCCAATCGCAGAGATGGACTATTACGATCTATCTCCGACACCGCCAGTATTCCAACATTTCGACCTCATTTCTGGAGATGTGGGCCAGGGATTTGTCGGTGAGAGATACAAGAATAACAGATGACTAAAAAAGCTAATCCGCAATCTCAAATAAGGTTGCGGATTTTGTCTTGCCCTGAAAAACGTTGAATCAAAAACAACGTTTTTCAGGGCAAGACACCGCTGCGAGTGCATATTCATAAAATTAAACTGAAGATTATGGAATTAATATTAACACGTATTGCAAAACGGAAGACCTACACCATCGGTAGGCTTTCCATCCGAGAACAGATGCTGATGAGTATTCAACAGGTATCGAAGACCGCTATTTCTGCGACACGCTGGAACCCACTTGGCGCGACTACGAGCACGGGGCGTATAAGGTGAAAGGCCGTTCGGCCATCCCCGAAGGCAGATATGCCGTGGTCATCTTCTACTCGCCCAAGTTTAAGCAGTGGCTACCCATTCTCCTTGGTGGCCCCGAGTTCAACCGCAAGTGGCAAGGCATCCGCGTCCATACTGGCAACACCGCCCAGGACACCGAAGGTTGCATCCTTGTAGGCAAGAACCGTGAAGCCGGCAAAGTCCTGGACTCCCGCATTTGGCTCCATCGCCTCAAGCAGAAGATCGTCGAGGCCAAAGATAAAGGCGAGGCTGTCTGGATTACCATCAAGTAGATATTGCTTACCAGATTCTTAAAATCTCTCTATCACGTTCTATCGAAGAAAAATGTGTAAAAAAACACACTTTTCGACGATAGGATGTGATTTCTCTTTGTACCGCTGCTCGCAAAAAGAAGACACCGCCACAAAGCGATGTCTTCTTTTGGGTGCCCGGACGGACTCGAACCGTCGACATTCAGAACCACAATCTGACGCTCTAACCAACTGAACTACGGGCACCATGTTTATGAACGAATGCGCGTCCTTTCGGATTTGCGGGTGCAAAGGTACGGGAATTATTCGAGATTACCAAACAATTCCCGCACTTTTTTCTAAAAAACTTTATTTTGCAGGCTGAGCAGGAGCTTTGGGAGCTTCCTGAGCAGGTGCAGTCGTAGCAGGAGCTGCAGGAGCGTCTTTCTGCTGGCTGGCACCAAAGCCTGGCAGATTGTTCGGATTGGTGGCGGGAGCCTGATAGTTCTCCATCACAGAACCTTCTGAAGAGGCTGTCGGAGCGACATAAGCGCAAACCACGCTCAGCAGAACCATTGCAGCAGCAAGACCCCAAGTGGTCTTCTCGATAAAGTCCGTCGTCTTGCGAACACCACCAATCTGATTGAACTGGGAGTAGTTAGATGCAAGACCGCCGCCTTTTGACTCCTGAATAAGCACAATGCCGATCATCAGCAGTGCTGCAATCACGATAAGAATTACAAATAATGTGTACATCTTTTTTACTTTTTATTTTTATTGTTATTAATAATCAATTTCTCCAAAAAACGGATTTGGTCTGCAAAGTAAGCATTTTTTTTCGGAACTTGCAAACTTAATCGCTGAATTATTTCCAAAGCTTTCGAATATCTGCCCTGTTTTATGTAAATTCGGGCCAATGTCTCGGTAAAATACTCTTCTTCGGGCTCTTCCGACGCATTTTCAGCTACTGACTCAACTGGAGGTGACAACAGGGGTTCTTCATTGAGAACGAACTTACGTTTGTCACTTTTTATGAACGAATCTATCAGGTCCTGTCCAGGCATTTCTGGGATGCTCTCCTCTTCTGCAGCCTTATCACCTTCTGTCTCCAGCAGATAGGCGACATAATCGACGGCAGCATCGGCAGGCGTCGGCTTGCGTTTGGGCTCTGCCGGCTTCTCCTCTTCCTTAGGGATGGAGTCGAGAAACGTGTCGATGAGAGACAACGTGCGCGACTCGTGAGGCGCCTGCTGCGGCTCTTTATCTTCCTTTTTGGGACGTATCTGGTAGTGGGCAGACTCTATCAAATTGAAGAGCACACGGCGATCGGTGATATAAATGGCTGCCCGGCGCAATTCCTCGTCGAACGTAGGATCATGAAGCAGATAGAGGTTCTGCAGCATCAACAGCCTGACATTCTGATAGTAGGGATAGAGTGCCAGCATCGACCGCAGCTCATAGAGCGTATCACGATCGAGGCGCTCAGGATGTTGAATGAGTTCTACTATCCGTTCCATTTAGTGATTCGGCATTACCAGTTAGCGACGGTTGCATTGAAGATCTGATCGCAGATATCGCGTATCATCCTTGAGACAAGTTCCTCCTGTACGGCATTGAGAGACTGACG
Organism: uncultured Prevotella sp.; assembly: GCA_900315525.1. Taxonomy (GTDB): domain Bacteria; phylum Bacteroidota; class Bacteroidia; order Bacteroidales; family Bacteroidaceae; genus Prevotella. The sequence continues at coordinate 5,683 of OMZO01000035.1, forward strand.
GGTATCGAAACTCTGCGTAGCCGTGAACTGCTGTTCGAAGTCATCGTTGTGGTTCTGATTGTTCGTGAACCTCACATTGACTGTCATCGAGAGTTCGGTCATTGCCGAATAGCCTTCAGCAGAGACTGATTTGTTGCGCTGTTCGTAGCGGGTAATCTCGCCCTCGAGCTTGAGGTCGCCATTGCGCTTCACCTGTACAAGACGAGTGTGATCGAGGTAGTGAGCCTTCAACTCATTGTTAAAGAGCGCTCCCATCGGACCCCACACATAACTGCTTCGAATGGGGAACTCCGCTATCTGGATGGTCTTCGTCTTCGTATAGTCGATGCTGGCTCCGTTGAACTTATAACTGACGGAGCAGGCTGTAAGGCCGATGGCCATGAAGGCCATTGCAGCACATCTGAGAATCTTATTTGTCAAGTCCATACTGCTTAAGTCTGCGATAGAGTGTACGATCACTGATACCAAGTTCCTGAGCGGCCTTCTTCCGATTGCCGTGATTACGCTCAAGCGCCTTTTCGAGCATCTGTTTGCTCAAGTCGCTGAGATTCAGGTTCTCCTGTTCCTTCTCAGGCTCTACATATTCCTCAGCCACAGCGTCTTCTGTGACATAGGCTGGTGTCTGGATGTCATAAGCCGAGGCACTCGGATGGATAGGGGCCAGCTGAGTGGTAGGAAGCGGAGCTGAAACATTGGCTGACGCGCTTCTGACATCGTCTAGCTGTTTCTTCAGGGCGCCCATTTCCCGACGCATATCATTGACATTGCCTCGGAGTTCGAAAAGAATCTTATAGAGTATCTCGCGCTCATTCTCAAAGCTATGGTCACCACCTTCACGCGGAATCCTTGCCAACTGCGTCGTCTCCTGATCCTGAGGAATGAAACGATGCAGCACATCGGCCGTGATCAATCGCTCGGGCGAGAGGATGGAGATCTGCTCCGTGATGTTCTTCAGCTGGCGCACATTACCCGGCCACTTATAACGCAACAGGAGCTGCTTGGCTCCCTCGTCCAGTACGATGCGGTCCATCTTGTATTTCTCAGCCATCTGCATGGCAAAGAGGCGGAACAGCAGGATGATGTCTTCACCACGCTCGCGCAACGGCGGCATCTGGATGGGGATGGAGTTCAATCGATAGTAGAGGTCTTCACGGAAGCGCCCCTCGCTGATAGCCTGACGGATGTTGACGTTGGTGGCAGCCACGATGCGTACATCGGTCTTTCGGATTTCAGTACCACCTACAGGGATATATTCGCCCGTCTCAAGCACACGCAGGAGTCTTGCCTGCGTAGCAAGCGGCAACTCACCCACCTCATCGAGGAAGAGCGTACCTTTGTTAGCGACTCCGAAATAACCAGGCGAGTCGTTGAAGGCACCAGTATAAGAGCCCTTCACATGACCGAAAAGCTCAGAGTCGATCGTGCCTTCAGGAATAGAGCCACAGTTGATGGCAAAGTATTTCTCGCGGCGACGAGGTGAATTATCGTGAATGACTCGAGGAATGATTTCCTTACCCACACCACTTTCTCCGACGATGAGCACGCTCAAGTCGGTCGGTGCGACCTGTAGAGCCACATCGAGTACATGGTTCAGCGCCTCGCAGTTACCCACGATGCTGTACCGTTGTTTGATGGTTTGAAGTTCTGTCGTCTTCATTGAGCTGACAAAATTACATATTATTTTTGAAACAGCTGCAATTTTGGCAGATTTTTAACGGAAAATCACTTTTCAGGGGGTGTTTTGAACTGATCCTTGGCCTTAATGGCGAAGCGAGCCTTCTCACCATCCTCACGTTTCTCATGATAGAGCTTAGGCAACGGATTGGCCAGAGGCTCGTCGTATTCAGCTCTGTGACGATACATGTCGATGGCCGTGTAGATTGCATGTCGCAGGGACTGCTCGTCGGCAACGCCCTTGCCGGCAATGTCGAATGCAGGTCCATGGTCAGGGGTTACGACGATAGCCGAGATGCCAGCCTTCAGCTTCACGCCATACTCCTGTGCAATCGACCTGAAAGGCACGGTACCCTGATCGTCGTACATCGCCAGCACGCCATCGAAATCGAGATAGAGCGCATCACCGAAGAAGGTATCGGCAGGATAGGGACCAAAGGCCTGGATGCCACTCTTTTCGAGCTCATCAACAGCAGGTTTGATGACCTGTTCCTCTTCATTTCCCATCTGAGGATTCAGTGCGAGGATGGCCAAACGGGGATTGGAGATGCGGAAGTCGCGACGGAGACTGGTGTGGAAGATGCGCCCTTTATCGACAATCTTCTCAGTGGTGATAGCCTCAGCCACATCCTTGATGGGCAGATGAGTCGTCACGAGGCCAATACGTACATGTTCGCAGACCATCATCGTGAGAGCCTTCTCCTCACGAACGGGACCTCCAGCAGGCACCACTGGAGCTGTCACCAACACGTCGTAAAGCCCTTTCTGAAGGTCTTCCTTCGCTTTGGCCATCGCCTTGCGGGCAGCCTCAGCCGACTCCTCAGTAGGCTGACCGAATTTCACTTCTATCTCGTCAGGGACTGCTGCCAACAGATTCACTTTATTATCCTTGGCATTCTCTGCGCTATTGATCACGCTGAACTGTGTCTCTATCCCCATTGCCTTTCGATGGGCGGTAGCCACCTTGGGAGAACCATATATGATAGGCGTACACAGTTCGAGCATCTCGGGATCCTCAAAAGCCTTGAGAATCACCTCATATCCTATTCCGTTCGTATCACCGTGCGTGATAGCCACACGAATTTTTCTGTCTTCCATATATCTTTACGTCTTTTTCTTTTACTTTTTTACCTTTTTACCTTTTACCGCCGTCGAGAGCAGTCCGCAGGCAGCAAAGATGTCCTGTCCCCTACTCGCCCTGATGGTGGTGAACACGCCATGTCGCGTCAGATAGTCACGCAGTGCCTCCATACGTTTCTCGTCGGCTCCAGGCAAATCGACATCAGGAATCTCGTGAAAGCGTATCAAGTTGACGCGACACTCCAGTCCCTCAAGCAGTCGGATGATCTCACGGGCATGCGTCATCGTGTCATTGAGGCCCGCAAAGCAGATATACTCGAACGAGCAGCGACGCTGGTGGGTGAAATCATACTGTTTCAGCAGGCTGACCACCTCTGTGATCGACATCTGCCCTTCGGCAGGCATCAACTGGCGGCGTTGTTCTGGCAGCGGTGAGTGCATCGAGATGGCTACATGGCACTCGCTCTCATCGAGGAAACGTTTCAGTTTGCCTTTGATGCCGACACTGCTGACGGTGATGCGCTTAGGGCTCCAGGCATAGCCATAGTCGGCAGTGAGCACCTCGGTAGCACGAAGCACGGCATCGAGGTTGTCCATCGGCTCTCCCTGTCCCATAAACACGATATTCGTCAATGTATCGCGCTCAGGCAAGGCATATATCTGATTGAGTATGTCGGCAGCCGTCAGACTGCCCTCATACCCCTGTTTACCCGTCTGGCAGAAGAGGCAGTTCATCTTACAACCGACCTGACAGGACACACACAGAGTGGCCCGCTCGCCTACACCGTCGTTGCCGTCGGCACGAGACCTCTCAGGGATATAGACAGTCTCCACGAATTTCTGGGACGGTTCGCCAGAGGCTGCACACCTTACGGGAAAAAGGTACTTGACAGTCCCGTCAACAGAGCGCTGACAGTCGATAGGATCCATAGCCCCAACGACGAAACGAGCAGCCAGCAACTCACGATTCGCCTTTGAGATGTTCGTCATCTCGTCGATGCTCCTCACGTGATGCTGATACAGCCACTTCAGAATCTGTCCTGCCGTGAACTGAGGCATGCCCAGTTCTTTCACGACCATCTTCAGTTCGTCGGGTGACATCCCAAGCAATACGGTCTTCTCGTTGTCCATTTCCCGTTTTTGGGTGCAAAGGTAGAAAAAAAACTTGAATTATTTGGTATTCTCGGAAAATATTGCGAAATTTGCACCTTATTATTAATATAAAAATACCCCATGAGAGAAAAAATAGACTGTTTCCTGCCTTGCAACGACCCTCAGGCCGCTTCTCAAATCGTGTCGCAACTGAGGGGAAGCAAGACGATACAACACATATTCCTACTCGTCGCACAGCCTATTCCAGAGACAGAGGCACAACAGCTGAAAGACTGCTACCAGATAGAGGTCGGCAACCTGAACAGCAGCAATACCATCATGAGCATTGCTGAGAACGCGAAGGCCGACTATGTACTGCTGCAGACGAAGGTCACGCAGTTGGAGCTGGGGCTTGGTGCCCTTGACCGCATGCTGCGCATTGCCTCCGACTCTGACGCAGCGATGGTCTATGCCGACCACTACGACATGATCGACGGGAAGCGCCAGCCACACCCTGTGATTGACTATCAGACAGGCAGTATCCGCGACGACTTCGATTTCGGTTCACTGCTGCTCATCAAGACGCCGCTGCTCCACACCTTTGCCATGCAGGCCGGTGAGAGCGACTATCAGCATGCAGGACTCTATGCCCTCCGGCTCTTCCTGAGTCGCAACGGACAGCTTTTCCATATCTGTGAGAAACTCTATACGGAGGAAGAGACTGATACACGAGCCTCTGGGGTGAAGCAGTTCGACTATGTCAATCCTCGTAACCGTGAGGTACAGATAGAGATGGAACAGGCTGCTACGACCCACCTGGCAGAAATCGGTGCCAAGATCGATCCGTCGTACTATCGTCGTCCAGACTTCAACGAACAGGAATTCGAGGTAGAGGCCTCAGTCGTCATTCCCGTCTTCAACCGCGAGAAGACCATCTGTGATGCCGTGAACAGCGCTCTGGCTCAGAAAGCCAGTTTCAAGTTCAATGTGATCGTGGTGGACAACCACTCTACCGACAAGACCACCGAACTGCTGAAAGGCTTCCACGACGAACGACTCGTGCATATCATCCCTGAGCGCACTGACTTGGGCATCGGCGGCTGCTGGAATGTCGCCATCAATGACGACCGCTGCGGACGATTTGCCGTCCAACTGGACAGCGACGACCTCTACTCCTCGCCAAAGACACTGCAGCAAGTAGTAGAAGCATTCTATAAGCAGAATGCTGCGATGGTCATCGGTTCGTACCGCATGTGCGACTTTGAACTGAACACGCTGCCGCCAGGCATCATCGACCATCAGGAATGGACCGACGAAAACGGTCCCAACAATGCACTCCGTATCAACGGACTCGGTGCTCCTCGGGCCTTCTTCACTCCACTGCTGCGCCAGATAGGCTTCCCCAATACAAGCTACGGTGAGGATTATGCGTTAGGACTGATCTTCTCCCGTCACTATCGTATCGGGCGTATCTTCTCAGAGCTCTATCTCTGTCGCCGCTGGGGCGGAAACAGCGATGCAGCCCTGAGCATCGACAAGATCAATGCAAACAACCTCTATAAAGATCAGTTGCGCACGCTGGAGATCATGGCCCGCAAGCAGATGCTGCAAGGCAAGCAGGAACTGATGAACGACTCGCCCCTGATGCGATTCTTCAACCGACAGCTGGAGAAATGGGACGATGCCCGCCTGCGCTATCATGACCTGCGCAACGTCAAGACCCGTGAACTGACCGTTGGCGCCTCGACGATACAAGTACAATGGAACCCTGCCAGAATGGTCTCGACAGGAGCCCGTATCGACAAGCAGGCACTCGCCAAGCGCCCTTGTTTCCTCTGTGAGCAGAATCGTCCGAAGGAACAGGTGAAGAAGAACATCGACAGTCAGTATGACCTGCTCGTCAACCCCTTCCCCATCCTGCCTATCCACTTTACGATTCCCTGTGTGAAGCATGAGCCGCAACAGATCCACGACAACTATAGTGAGATCCATAAACTCCTGGAAGAGTATCCCGAGATGATGGTCTTCTATAACGGTCCGAAATGCGGAGCCTCAGCTCCCGATCACGCCCATTTCCAAGCAGGCACAAGCGGTGTGTTGCCCCTCCAGCTCTCCTGGCAGCGTCTGAGCCGTAACCTGACGAAGGTCATCAGCCTCAACGATAATGAAGACATCTCCATCATCAACGAATACCCCTGCCCTGCCCTGCTTATCCGCAGCCATACACAATACGGCGATGAACAGCTCTTCCTGCGTCTCTACGAGGCACTGCCCATCAAGGAAGACGAGACAGAGCCGATGATGAACATCGTCAGCTGGCGGCGCCATGATGAGTTCCTCTCGGTCGTTTTCCCACGTCGCAAGCATCGTCCTGACTGCTACTATGCCGAAGGCGCAGAACAGTTCATCATCAGTCCAGGTGCCCTCGATATGGCAGGACTGATCATTACCCCCCGACAGGAAGACTATGAGCGGCTGACGCCAGAGATGGCCCTTAACATTCTCAGGGAGGTGTCGCTCACCAAGGAAGAGCTGCAGCAAGTCGTCACACGCTTGCAGGAGCTCTCCAGTCAGAAATCATTCAATCTCCAGAGCCAGAAGGAGCCCGACGTCACGGTGGGTATCATCAGTGCCGACAAGATATCCTTCTCGCTCAACAAGCCCTATATCGCCAAGGGAGAGATGATTACCGGCGAGCAAACAGTAGAGTTCTCTGAAGGCGGCATACGCTGGCGAGGCACTTTGTATCGTGAACTCACGTTCACCCCACAGGCCGACGATGCCTCTTTCTCAGTCAAGGATGTCACGATTGGCGTCAACTTCCATTGGGAGCGCAAGGAGACACAGACGTTCGAAGGTACGCTACGTCTGGTCGTAGAAGCCGACAAGATAGTAGCCATCAACGAACTACCTGTAGAGAAATACCTGACGAGTGTCATTTCCAGTGAGATGTCGGCCACATCGTCGCCTGAGTTCCTGAAAGCGCATGCCGTGATTTCGCGTTCCTGGCTGCTGGCACAGATGGAAAAGCGCCGTCTGCACGAAAACGGTGAAAACAGCTTCTTCTCATTCACAAAGAAAGACGATGAGATCATCCGCTGGTATGATCGCGAAGACCACACGATCTTCGATGTCTGTGCCGACGACCACTGTCAGCGCTATCAAGGTATCACCAAAGCCACCAGTCCTCATGTGGCAGAGGCCATCCATGAGACCCGCGGACAGATTCTCACCTACGATGGCGATATCTGCGATGCACGCTTCTCGAAGTGCTGCGGTGGTGAGACCGAGGAGTTTCAATACTGTTGGGAAGACACGCCGAAACCCTACCTCACCAGCTTCCACGACCCATACTGTGATACGACAGACAAGCATATCCTCTCGCAAGTCCTGAACGACTACGATCAGGAGACACCCGATTTCTATCGCTGGACGGTGGAATACACCCGCGAGGCGCTCTCCGAACTCGTCTGCCGCAAGCTGAAGGAGGATTTTGGCGAGATCACCGATCTCATTCCCATAGCCCGAGGCAAGAGCGGCCGTATCTGGAAACTGAAGATCGTCGGCACCAAGAAGACACTCACCATCGGCAAAGAACTCGAAATACGCCGAGCCCTCAGTGAGACCCATCTTTACAGTTCTGCTTTCGACGTAGAGAAGCAGGACGACCGCTTCATCCTGCACGGCAAAGGCTGGGGACATGGTGTCGGGCTCTGTCAGATCGGTGCTGCCGTGATGGGCGAACAAGGCAAACGCTACGATGAGATCCTGCTTTTCTATTATCGTGGTGCCGAAATCCAGAAAATTTATGAATAACAAACAATTCTAAACGACTGAATAAATGAACAAAAGAACGCCATGGGCCTGGGTGCCCACCCTCTATTTTGCCGAGGGTATTCCCTATGTTGCAGTGATGACCATCTCACTCATCATGTATAAACGACTTGGGCTCAGCAACACAGACATCACGCTCTATACCTCTTGGCTCTATCTGCCTTGGGTCATCAAGCCACTTTGGAGTCCGTTTATAGACATCATCAAGACTAAGCGCTGGTGGATAGTAGCGATGCAGCTGCTCATCGGTGCGGCCCTCGGTGGTGTGGCCTTCACCATCCCAGCGCCCTATTGGCTTCAGGGCTCGCTGGCCTTCTTCTGGCTGATGGCCTTCTCGAGCGCCACCCACGACATTGCAGCCGACGGCTTCTATATGCTGGGACTGGAGCAACACGACCAGGCTTACTTCGTAGGCATCCGTTCCACCTTCTATCGCATCGCCACCATTTTCGGGCAGGGCCTGCTCGTGATGCTGGCTGGCAACCTTGAGGTGATCACCCGTAATATCAAGTACTCCTGGAGTATCACCTTCTATGGTATGGCCGGTCTCTTCATCGCCTTCTGGCTGTGGCATCACTACATCCTGCCCCGTCCTACAGAAGACAAAGGCATGGAGAAGATGAACGGTCAGCAGATTCTGCTGGAATTCTGGCATACCCTGAAGACGTTCTTCCAGAAGCCACAAGTATGGGCAGGCATCTGCTTCATGCTTTTCTACCGCATGCCAGAAGGACTCCTGGCCAAGGTCAGTGCCCTCTTCCTGATCGATGCCACCGCGAAGGGAGGTCTCGGCCTCTCACCAGCCGAATATGGTTTGGTACAGGGCACCGTTGGTGTCATCGGCCTGACCCTCGGAGGCATTCTCGGAGGTATCCTTGCCAGTCGCGACGGTCTGAAACGATGGTTGTGGCCGATGGTACTCGCTATCACCCTGCCCGACCTCGTCTATGTCTATCTCTCCTATGCCCTGCCCGAGAGTCTGCTGATCATCAATGTCTGTGTCTTTATCGAACAGTTCGGTTATGGTTTCGGCTTCTCGGCCTACATGCTCTACCTTATTTATTATAGTCAGGGAGAGTACAAGACAGCCCACTATGCCCTCTGTACGGCTTTCATGGCGCTCTCGATGATGATCCCCGGTCTCTTCGCTGGTGCACTCCAGGAGAGCGTAGGCTATCCCACCTTCTTCCTCATCGTGGTAGCAGCCTGTGCGATGACCTACCTTGTGACCGCTGCGCTGAAGATCGACCCAGAATTCGGTAAGAAAAAACAAGAATAGGGAATCCCCTATCGACGAATAGGAGAAATCTCTTGCCCGCCGGGTTATTTTCTCCTATCTTTGCAGCGTGAAACCATTTAAAGAGTTACGATTATGAAGAAGTTATATTTTTACCTCCTGATGACGCTGTCAGTCTTTGCACTGACCAGCTGCGATACTGACGAAAGGATTGCCAACTATCTGATCAACGGCAACTGGAAGGGGAATCTGCAGACCTACTATGTCAACCGTTGGGGCGACGCCTTCAAGGATGGCGAATACTATACCGTGTGGCGTTTCGACGGTGTTGGCTACGACCGTTATGGCTATGTTACCAGCGGTATTGGATATGAAGTGGACTACAATGTATATGACTCTAACGAATATGCCTATAGTTCCTTCCACTGGAAAGTTGAAAATGGCAGAATCTATATCTATTACGACGACTACACTTGGAATAACGCAACTATACGCGACTACTCTATCGATTATAATCACTTTTATGGATGGATGTATGACACAGATAATCGAGAATACGAATTTGACCTTGAGAATGTAGGTAGCTGGAACTGGGGCCGCTACCGCACAAGAGCCAATACCCGTGGAGAAGCCGACAGCGACAGTCTCTATGTCAGCGACAATGGCGCCAGCGTGGCAACAGGACGCTTTGCCAAGGCGCTGAAGAAGATAGCCGGGAAATAGAAATAGGAATAGAACAAAAAAAGGAATGGCAAACCCGACGATGGATTTGCCATTCTTTTTGCTTTCATATTTGCTTTTATATACCAGCACCGTCGGTGAAGGCGGCATCTACAGCCTTCGACTGGAGAATCCTTGAGTTTGGCGGCACACTATGCGTCAGCCAGATATTACCACCGATGGTCGAGTGATGGCCAATAGTAATACGTCCAAGGATAGAGGCGTTCGAATAGACCGTCACATAGTCCTCTATGATGGGGTGACGCGGAATGTTCAGCATATTTCCCTGCTCGTCGTACTTAAAGCTCTTGGCACCGAGCGTCACACCCTGATAGAGCGTCACATGACTGCCGATGATGGTGGTCTCGCCAATCACGACACCCGTACCGTGGTCGATGGCGAAATACTCACCGATCTGGGCTCCTGGATGGATATCAATACCCGTCTTCGAGTGAGCCTGTTCCGTGATGATACGAGGGATGACAGGCACTTTCAGTTCGTGCAGCCTATGAGCGATACGATAGTGAGTCATCGCGTTCATGCAGGGATAGCAGAAAATGACCTCACCGTAGTTAGGTGCGGCCGGGTCGTTGTCAAACAGTGCCTGCACATCGGTATAGAGCAGTCGTTTGATTTCTGGCAGCGACTCGATGAAGAGCAATGCCAGCCGCTCAGCCTCTGTATAGACCTGTTCTTTCGTGCGGATGGCCTCACAGTCCTCACAGAACTGCAGTCCGTGTGCTATCTGCTTGGTCAACAGCGTAGCCAATTCCTCCATATGTACACCGATATAGTACGAACGGATGCCCTCGTCGGGCTGACGCTTGTTGAAATAGTCGGGAAAGATAATGCTCTTCACGAGCGTCACGATACGCTTCACCTGATCCACCGACGGCAATGGAGCAACAGTAGCAGGCATCATGCCCACCTCACGCTCCGTCTGTTTCGACAATAGCGCCACGTTTTTCCGCAGCACTTCGTTCAAGTCACTATTCTTCAGCATCCAGATATCCTTTATAATATGTCTCAAGATAGTCCTTCAAAGCCTCATGCCAGTCGCGCATAGCATTCACACCGCGCAGGTTCAGCTTACGAGTCCAAAGACGCTCACAGGCTGGGCGCTCGGCAAAATACTCCTTTGCAAAATAGTCGGAAGACACTACATTAATCTTAATTTCGTTCTCCAAACCTAAAATCTTAAGCATTTCCTGACATACCTCCAACCGACTAGTCTGTCCACCACAAACACAGTTGTAGAGTCCCCAATATTCCTTCTGTATCAGATTCTTCACCGTCTTGGCAAAATCTTGGGTATAGGTAGGCGTACCGTCCTTATCATTTACGATGAAGAGTTCCTTTTTCCCATCTTTCAGTTGTTTCATGATTTTCTGAATGAACTTCTTGTCCTTCGAGGGACCTGAGCCCATCATCCAACCTGCACGGCATACAAGGTATCGACGAGCATTCTCCACCACAAAGCGCTCACCCATATATTTTGAGCGGGCATAAACCCCCAAAGGATTAGGTGTATCCCAATCATCATAGAGCTGTTTTTTTCCGTCAAAGATACCCGCTGTGCTGATATAGAGCACCGGGATATCAAGCGAGTTGGCAATATAGACTGCATTCTCTACGCATAGTGTGTTTGTCAGATAGACTTCATCGGCATTCTGCTCACACCACTCCAAATCAGTGTAAGCCCCAAGATGAAACAGATAATCAGGCTGGAAGTCCTCAACATCCTTACGATAGGCATCGTAGTCGCGGAAATCGAGAAATGAAAGCCAATCGGCATTCACGTCCTTGTCCGTACACTTGATGATATAATCGTCCTTAAACTGTTGATAAAAGGCCTCACCTAACATGCCACCGCATCCAGCAATATAAATCTTCTTTTTCATTACTTATTTACATGTAAACTAACTTTCAGGCTGCAAAGTTACAAGAAAAAGCCGAAAGTCAATCAACTTTCGGCCGAAAAGTATGTTTTTTGTCGCTCAAAACTGAAAATCGATGGTATCCGTATCCCACACATCGTCCACAGAGAGCGAAATGTTCATCTTATATACCGGTGAAAAGAGATAGCCTCGGCAGGTAGTGATATGATTGCGCATGACGGGTATCTGCTCAATGTTTTTCTCCGTCAGCATATCCGCAGCGTCTTCCCCATTCTGGTGATAGGTAGTTGCCATCACTTTCAGATATTCTCTTGCGGCGGTATGGGGAATTGTATAAATCTCAAATTTCGATTCCGTGTGGTTGATATCGTACCACTGCTCTTGTTTTGAATCGACAACACCCCATCCACCTTCATTCGCATTCAACGTACCCGAGCCGCCAGTATAGTAAAAACGTATCCTGTCAGCACGTTGCGGAATGGCATCCTCGAAAATGAATCTCACCATCGAGACAATACGCTTCAGATTGAGTGCACATTCCACATCTTCATCTCCCACTATCAAGCTGTCTGCACAGAGGAATGTGTCCGTATAGCCTGTAGCGTTGGTAAACTGTATTTTCTGCGAGTTGGTCGAAGTCGGATTGCCATTGCTGCTATGAGCCAGTGCCACAAGATAGTAACGCCCCTTGGCAAGTTTGAACTCTATTTCTCCGAATCCTTCGTCATCGATTGTCTGAGCCTCGTTCCGGATACGCTCACCATTCTGATAAATCAGGAAGTTGAGTCTTGAGCACACATCACTCACCGATGCCCTCGTTCTGGAGAGGGTAAACGGAACTTGTTCAAAACTCGTGACACGAACCGTCACATTGACACCCTCCTCGCCTACATCCGAGGCGCTGATATTCATTTTCTCACACGATGCTACACCGAGCAGCATCATACCACACACAGGAGCCATAAACTGGCAGAATAACTTGTGCTTCATAATTTTAGTATTTGAATGTTAAACAATTCACCCACACATCAGCGGGATTCGGCTACAAAAATACACATTCTGTCCGAATCCACCAAACATTTATTGAAAAATCTTACTTCGTATAGAAATCGATGAGCCGGATGAGAGCCTCCTTGCACACCAGGCAGAACTCAGGCTCTTCGTTTGTGCGCATGCGGCAATTATCAAAACCGCGCCATACGCCCTTGGAAAGATAGCCACCACCTTCCACGAGACCTGCCCTACCCTCTTTCACGAGCTGTTCCCACTTGCCATTAAAATCATATTGCGTCGTGAGGTTCGGCTCCCAAGGCTCTGTGTCGGCGAAGTACATCGGATCATCGTTGCCATAGGGATACTCGTCGGCCAAGCCACCGAAAGAATGCCCGAACTCATGCACCACCACCGGACAGAATTGAGGCCCATGGGCATAAGTGAGGTTATAGGAGTTGTAGATGCCTCCCCCACCGTAGTGGTCGGTATTCACGAGAATGATGATATGCTCGTAGGGCGTACCCGCAAGCACATCGTGGAGCTTTTTCAGATACAGGGTAGTCAGGTATCGGTCGCTATAGAACGTGTCGAAGTGAGAGCCCAGCACCGTATTCCGCCAAATACCCTTAGCAGGCCAACTTGTACCACTCTCCTCGGAAGGTGACATCACGGCCACCATATTAAAACGGTCTTTCATCGCCTTGAAAGGCTCATGCTGGAAAAGTGAGGCCATTGCCGTCTTACAGTCCTCAAGGAATGTGCCCATCTCCTGCTGTTGATAACCCTCTGCCACATAAGCCACATGAATGCAGCGCGAGGTGTCGGCAGCCTGCTGCAGCGTGACATACGGTGTGACGAGCCGATCGCCTGATCGACAGATTAAGATATCAGCAGGATCCACGCTATGTGTCATCGTGGCATTCACCCGATCATGATAGTCACGCAGTTCCACAGTGATCTCGACAGGCTGCTTGGGGAAGGGCATCAGGAATACGTTCTCAAATGACTTCTGAACACGTTTTGCCTCCTCAGTAGCGAGCCACTCCTGAAAGAGTGTTGAGAACGAATGGCGGTAGATCAGCCGGCCGTCGCGCTTATCGCGCACCAAGAGCTGTCCATTACCCCTTAAAGGCACCTCAGCCAGTCGCTCACGCTTACCATACCAACGGGGCAAAGCCTTAAGTTCATCCACATATAGTTCCTGATGCTGGCTATTACCCGAGAAGGTATAGTCCAACCGCAGGGTACGGTCTTCGAAATAGTCTTCAAACCGTTGTGCCGTGGCTGTGTTCAGCGAAAGCAACAGTACGCCTATGAATAGTGTTTTGTTCATCACCTTTTTGTCTTTTTAGCTAATTATTCTTATTTTATGATGCAAAGATACTGATAATTCCGTATTTCTTGCTATTTTTGCGACAAAAGTTGTGTAAATGGACATAGCAAACATGAAGATGTGATTTGAACAAAGACGAGAAACGACATCAACAGCGCAAGCGGCTGATGGGCAACAAGGCCTACCAGACGATGCGGGGACTATCCCGCTATATGGATCGCTACTATCTGGATGCACTCATCGGAGTCATTCCAGGATGGGGTGATGCCATAGCACTGATCTGCGTCGTACCTTTCGTATATTTCTCCTTGCGTGTCATCAAAAGCATTCCCTTGACATTGGCTGTCATCAACAACGCCCTACGCGACATTCTGCTGGGCATGATACCCTTCTTTGTCGGCGATATCATCGACATCTTCCACCGCGCCAATATCCAGAACATGCAGATGATACAGGGATTCGTTGACGGCGATGAAGCCATCATCAAGCAAGTGAACCAACGTGCATGGCAGTCAGCCATCGTCCTCATTGTCCTGCTTTTGCTTATAGCACTGATGATATGGGCACTCATCAGCTTCGGAAGCTATCTGTATTCCTTGGTAGCTTCCATCTTCTGATGTGTCAATGTCTAACTGAGTTTAAAGTTCAGTCATCCGCCAAGTCTTTGGCAGACATTTGTTCACGTTCTGACTCAACGAGTTTACCATCCTTCCACTTGTATCGTACGATTTCCACATCATCGTCAAGCCGCCAGAAACTGACGATACACTTTTTGTCAGGGTCGATAGTCGGGCTGTAAATCACACCATCGTACTTCAGTTCTTCGAACTTATGTGCCTCGTCATTCCAAAGCCAGACATCATAAGTATAGTTCCCAAATCCGTTCATCGGCCCGGTACACACCTGAAGGTCGGGAATACCGTCGAAGTTCCAGTCATCCTCCGAGATTTCCCCGATACTGCCCTTACTCCATTGCAATGTGTCTAACGGCAGAGCCTGACTATACAACTCCTGCCGATGCCCCTTGGCATCAGTCAGGCAGACGATAATGGAATCCCAGCGCACTTCACCATCCTCTGTAATAGTACGTACATCCGAGCGGAAAGAATAGTCGGATCGCTGGGGGACATAATCTGCATCCTCTGCATTGATCTGAGCGACAGTAGCACTGTCGATGCCAATACCGTGACCACCATCCTGAGGTGACTTCTTACCACCTCCGCAGGCCACCAACATCATAGGAATTAACGTATATAAAATCTTCTTCATTTGGGTTTATAGTTTTATTCCGCTGCAAAATTAGGGAAAAATTGCAAGAAAAACAAGAAGAATGTGAAATAATGCATCTTTTCTTAATCATCAAAGATATATCGCAGACGACATTTCGTTAAATTCTCTTAAAGTTTTTAATAAATCGCTTGCGATATAAACTATTATTCTTACCTTTGCATCGCAAACGACATATTTAGAGTCCCTTGATAAGGGACGGCTATAATGCAGGGATTCAATATTAATAAGTAAATAAGGTATGCAAAAAATTTATGATTTCAAGGCTTTTTCAAGCAAAGGTAAGGAGATCGATTTCTCACAGTTTCAAGGTAAGGTATTGCTGATTGTCAACACAGCCAGCAAGTGTGGATTCACACCTCAGTTCGCAGGACTTGAGGAACTGAACCAGAAGTATAAGGATAAGGGACTCGTCATCATCGGATTCCCCTGCAACCAGTTCAAGGAGCAAGATCCTGAGGGCGATGCACAGATTGAGGAGTTCTGCCAGCTGAACTATGGTGTGACCTTCCAAATCATGAGAAAAGGAGATGTCAATGGTAAAGATGCCCAGCCCATTTTCGAGTATCTGAAAGCAATGGCACCAACTGAGGAGTACAACGGCCTGAAGGCAAAGGCCGCCAAGACACTCTTCAAGGCCATCAGCAAAAGCGTGGAGAAAGATAGCGACATCAAGTGGAACTTCACCAAATTCCTGATCTCAAGGGATGGTGAGACCATCAAGCGCTTTGCGCCCACTACTGAGCCGAAAGACTTCGAGAAGGACATTGAGGAAATGCTTGGATAACAAATAATCGACAATTATGCACGCAGAATTACAGCTTGACAATCAGATCTGCTTCCGTCTCTATACGGCAGCAAGACTCATCACGCAGGCCTATACGCCGATGTTAACGGAACTGGGCATCACATACCCACAATACCTCGTTCTGATGGTGCTGTGGGAGAAAGACTGCCAGCCTGTGAACGACATCGCTCATCGTCTGCTGCTCGAAACCAATACCGTGACTCCCCTACTCCAGCGCATGGAGAAGCTGGGCATTGTCACTCGCAAGAAGGGTGAGCTAGACAAGCGTCAGCAGATAGTCAGTCTCACAAAGAAAGGTCGCGATATGGAGGAAGAGGCCTACAAGCTCATCCCTACAGGCATGGGTGAAACGCTGAAGGCCTGTCCGCTCCAGATGGATAACTACACGCTTCTGGCCAGTGAATTAGACTCGATCATCGAAACACTAAAGAAATAAACAACCGACACAAAATGAAATATTAATATGACTTTAGAAGAAGCAATCAAAGCCCGTCATAGTGTTAGGGCATACAAAGCACAGCCTTTGACAGAAGATCTTGTCAAGGTGCTGGAAAAGGAAATCGAAGAGCAGAACCGTCAGGGACATCTTCATATCCAGTTGATCAAGAATGAGCCAAAAGCCTTCCAGGGCAAGCTGGCCAAGTACGGAAAGTTCTCAAACGTGACCAACTATCTGGTCATGGCTGGCCAAAAGGCAGAAGACCTTGATGAACGTATCGGCTACTACGGCGAACATCTGGTACTTCTGGCTCAGACACTGGGTTTGAATACCTGCTGGGTGGGACTCAGCTACTCAAAGATTCCAGGAACCTACGTGCTCGAAGAAGGTGAAGTCATCAAAGCCTATATCGCTATCGGCTATGGTGAGACACAGGGAGTAGGTCATAAGATCAAGACCGTAGAAAAAGTAAGCCGCTCGGCCGTAAGGACGCTTGGCTCGTCCAAGAACGCCAGTGATATCACCCCATCGTGGTTCCGCAAGGGTGTCGAAGCAGCCCTGCTTGCCCCGACAGCCGTGAACCAGCAGAAGTTCTTCTTTGAATATGTACCCGCCAAAGACAGCAAGCCTGCCCAGGTAATCGCCAAAAGAAGCTTCTCGCTGATTGGCTATACCCAGTTGGATCTCGGCATCGCGAAGTATCATTTCGAGGTCGGTGCTGGAAAGGACAACTTCGAATGGGTATGAATGACTATTTTTGCAGAAAATATCTGTTTATGTATCATCGCGAACTGTCAGAACAGGCTATTATCAGTGGATTCCGTAAGGGAGATGCCAACATTATCCGAGAGTATTTCTACGGGTATTGTCAGGCAGGCTATTTTATCTTTGACCAGCGGTATCAGTTGAGAGAGAAGGAAAATCTGGACTTTATGTCGCTGGCTCATCAGTATGCCATCTACTTGATGGAGCATGACTGGAAACCTTTGGAGGATCACTCGCCGAATGTCAGTCTGAAGACCTGGCTCATCAACGGATTCCGCTATGTGGTGCTCGATGCGCTGAAATGGTACAAGAAAGAGTATGGCAGCATCACGTTTGAGGATTATTTGCGCTCGTTTGACGTGACAAGCGACTTGCGACTGCAGTTCAATCGGATGGTGGAAGATGTCTGTGACCATGCACCACTTGATAGGCAAGAGAGGCTACTTATCGACATGCTGCTGTTACGTGGCTTCAAGGGGAAAGAGATTGCAGATCAAATGGGGATGACTCCATCGGCCATCTCGCAGAAATACAAGAAACTGAAGGAAGAAATCATCATACCATATTTCAAGAAGAACTTCGACATGGACTTGGATATGGTGGAGGTGATGGACGAGCGGGCAATTCTCAGTCGCGAGGCTACGATGGGAGAAGCTTCGATGCCTGCACCTACAATGTCAGGCTCTTTGGCAGACATGTATCGACAAAGGTCGTGCGAGGATATGGACTTTATCAGAGAAGATATTATGGAGAAGAGAACGACACCAGAGTTTATTACATCGTTGGAGCCGAACGAGATCTTTGTGTTCGGCAGCAATCTCAAAGGTATGCATGGAGGTGGGGCTGCCTATATCGCCTACCGCA
This sequence comes from uncultured Prevotella sp., assembly GCA_900315525.1. Classification (GTDB taxonomy): domain Bacteria; phylum Bacteroidota; class Bacteroidia; order Bacteroidales; family Bacteroidaceae; genus Prevotella. The sequence continues at coordinate 23,707 of OMZO01000035.1, forward strand.
AGTTCGGAGCCATCATGGGAAAGGGCGTAGGTCTGCAAGGCCAAAGCTATGCCATCCCTACTATGCAAGGCGGTGTGGAAACTATCCGTCCGTATGTGGATGAATTCATCTGGTTTGCCAAGCAACATCCCGAATTGACATTCCTCGTGACTCGCATTGGCTGCGGCATCGCCGGATTTACCGATGATGAAATCTCTCCACTATTTGAAAAGGCACATGAGGTAGAAAACATTGTGTTGCCACCTAATTGGTGAAATCTCTCTTGTCGGCGGGGCCATAGTTTAATTCTCAGGCTGGGAATACTTTGTTCCCAGCCTGAGAATATCAGTTCCGGCTCTTGCTTTTCCGGGATATCGGCTAACACTCTTCTTCGTTGAAGAATGACCCAGTAGGCATGGCGGCATCTTCGGCGACACAGCAGTTATAGCGTTCACGACTGCGACGTTCGCGGGCGAACATAGCCTTGGTTCCTGCTTCGCTCTGCTGGAACTCCAGATGCTCGTCGATGGCAAAGGATTGGGCCATGGTCTCTACATCGAGGTTATCGGTGCCGATGAGTGTGAAGGTCCAGTTCTGTTTCTTCAGCTTCTCTATCATCGTGCGGATCATCTTCAGCGTCCATTCCTCGCTGCTGTTCTCCTCGCCATCGGTGATGATAGTCACCAGCACATGATCGCCTTCCTCAATCTGAGCGTTAGTCTTTGAGATTCCCTTACCGATGGCATCGTAGAGAGGTGTGCCGCCACCGGGACAGTAGGCTTTCCAGTCCAAGTCCTTGGTCTGTGCAGCGGGCTGGTTGTCGTAGTGCCAGGTGGTGTGGCCGCTGTCGAAGGTAAGCAGGGTGACAAACTGCTCTTGTTCAGGAAACTTCTCCTGCATCTTGCGGACAGTCTGCAGGGTCTCGTTCATGCCCACAAAGGCTTGCTTGCGGATAACTTCCATTGAACCGCTCTCATCGACAATAATCAGGTTGTGGACTCTCTTGATTTTAACTTCATTCGTTTTCATAACTCTAAATTTTTAAATAGTGAATACTCTGTTTAAGACGTCTTTTATCTCTTTGAAGACGTTTTTCGGAAAAAATTAAGTTGAAATGAGATTTTTTTTGTAATTTCGCCCAAAAATCGAACTAATCGATAAAACGAATTGAAATATGAAGAAGTTTTCATTTTTTATTCTCGCCGCTGCTTTGATGCTGAATTGCGGCAACAAGACAGGGAAAGCCGTCAGCGACACAGACTCGCTGTCAATTGATACCATAGCTGATGCTGGAATAGACAAACATTCCGAAGCCTATATCCGCCAGCGCATCGACACCATCTACAAAGGTGTTGGCAAACCGACCTATGACAGCGAAGGGAATGAGGTGAGTTATATCCGCAATCCCTTCAACCGCGACAGTGCCTATTGCTCTGAGCGCTACTACGCGCTGAAGAAGGAGGCGATCCAACTGTGTGACGAGACTGGCGATATCTTGTACGACTACGATTACTGGGTTTGTGGACAGGATTGGTCTGACGACTGGAGCTGCAAGGTAGCAAAGGTCTATGAAATCACAGACTCAACGGCCCTTGTGGATTTGACCATCCATAACTTCAGAGATATAGAGACCACCATTGCCCTCCGCTTCGAGCGCGACGATTGGTATATCGATGATTTCTCGCCTTCCAAAGACGGCAACGACGACAAGAAATACCTGCGGGAAACAATCCGTCAGGGTCTGAAAGCCCGTGAGAAGGCCAAGTCGCTCGTCGGCTATTGGGGCTGGGTTGGCGATGACGGTCCTGAGTTGCTGCTACGTCTGGAAATGAACGGCAAAAGGCTGGAGGTCACGGAGTGTAACATCTATCGCCTCTATGGCTTCGACAAGGCCACCGCTTCCTTCAATGGTACATACCTATCTGTCGATGAACTCGATTACGACAAGGAGAACGAGAAGCTTAACCAGGAGTTCCATTTCGAAGCTCACTTGGACAAGAATGGCGATCTGACAGGCGACTGTCGTATCAGCCATCCTCAAGCCAGCAGAAATTACGAAGGCCCTCTCACGCTCCGGAAAGGCTACTTTAAATATCGTGATGGTGCTAAACATAAATTATCTGACTATGCAGAGTAATCGTATCCGACTTGCCAGACTCTCTGAGGAGGAGTCACTTGATGGTGATCCAGACAATTTTCGAGACTTTGTGACTTTTGACTTTGTGACATTAAGCACCTTCGTGCTTGAAGGTTCACAAAGTCTGTAGTGTGTTATTAGAATTATATATTATTATAATAAT
>OMZO01000034.1 GCA_900315525.1 uncultured Prevotella sp.
AGTCGCCCTTGATGGTGCCGAAGAAGGTGGTGGGGTCACCAGGCAGGGCAGAGAGTCGCTGTTCGTTGATGTAATCGACGATGTCGCGGCGGGCGGCCAACGTGATCTCCAACTTACTGTTTGATGACGGACGGTCGTCGGCGCGAGATGATGTCAGCACGCGCTGGTTGATGGCGTTGAGGTCGGACGAGGTGACGGTGTTGTTGCGGATACGGTCGAGGATGGCGACGAAGTTAGGGTCGCTCTGGCGATAGACCTTGCGGAGTTCGATGGAGACGATGGGCATCTGCTGCCACACCTTTGCATTGAAGAAATAGCTGCTGGGGTAGAAGGGCTGCAGAAGCTGACGATCGTCGTCCTTGAGTACGGGTTCGAGCTGGTAGATATCGCCCACGAGGAGCAACTGCTTGCCGCCGAAGGGCTCAGGGTTGCGGGTATAGACGCGCAGCACCTTGTCGATGAAGTCGATGATGTCGGCGCGTACCATCGAGATCTCGTCGATGATGATGAGCTCGACCTCGCGGATGAGCTTGCGCTGGGCACCCGTGTATTTGAGTGTCTCCTTGATGTGGCGCCAACTGTAACGGGCGTCGTTGGGCAAGAGCGGATGGAAGGGCAGACGGAAGAAGCTGTGAAGCGTGGAACCTCCCGCATTGATGGCGGCGATGCCAGTAGGGGCAAGGATGACATGCTTCTTCTTCGTGTTGTCGGCCACGTAGCGCAGGAAGGTCGATTTACCCGTCCCTGCCTTCCCCGTAAGGAAGAGCGAGCGACGGGTATAATTGATGATCTGGAGGGCGTCTTGCCACTCTTTGTTGTCGAGATCGAGTTCCATGCCTGCGGTCTGTCTTGTTCAGCTGGTCGTAGGGCCTATTCCTCCTTGAGGGCCTCTGCGTTGTGCGGTGGATTAGCTGTATTTTCAGCGTTGTCGGGCTCTGGTGTCCTCGAGGGTCTCGGCAACGGATTACCGAAGTCGTCGAGCAGCTGGGCTGGTGTGTCATCGACATCGATAGAGTCGTTGGCGACATCAGTAGAGTCCACCTCTTCACGGAAGTAGCCGCCACAGTTGTACATATCGGGTGTGATGGTGGCATCCTTAGAGGGTTCGAACTTGGCGCGATACTGCTTGAAGGCGGGATCGTCGAGGACGGACTTCAGGAAGTAGCCGCAGATGGGCAATGCCGTGCGGTTACCCTGTCCGAGCATACCCGTGCGGAAGTGGATGCTGCGGTATTCGCCACCTACCCAGGCGCCGACAACCAGACGAGGCGTCGTGCCGATGAACCAGGCATCGGAGTGATTATTGGAGGTGCCGGTCTTACCACCGAAGTCTGTGCTGGCGGCCTTGTCGTAGCCCACGAATCCCATCAGACGGGAACTGGTGCCACTCATGCCGCCCATCAGCAACTGCTGCACGAGGAAGGCACTGCGATAGGGGATGGCCTGTGTCTCTTCCTCTGAGGCCTTGTAGATCTCGTTGCCGTCGCTGTCGAGGATGCGTGACACGAGCACGGGGTCGTGGGCCTTACCGTCGTTGACAGGCGTACAATAGGCGTTGACCATCTCGAGGAGGTTCACGTCGCTGGCACCGAGGGTGAGCGAGGGCGTCGCATCGAGTTTCGACTTGATACCCATGTCGTGGGCGGTCTTCACGATGTTGTCGATGCCACACTCCTGTCCGAGACGTACGGCGATGGAGTTGACACTCATGGCGAAGGCCTGCTTGAGTGAGATATTGGCGTTGGTGAAACGTCCGTCGGCATTATGAGGTGCCCAGGTCACTTCCTCGCCGTTCTGCATCACCTTCATCGAGAAGTACTCGTCCTTGCGGTAGTCGCAGGGAGTGATACCCTGATTAATGGCTTCTGTATAGACGAAGAGCTTGAAGGTGGAGCCGGGCTGACGCATAGCCGTCACCTTGTCGTATTTCCAGGTGTGGAAGTCGATGTCGCCCACCCAGGCTTTCACATGACCCGTCTGGGGTTCCATCGCTACGAAACCGCAGTGGAGGAATCGCACCATATAACGGATGGAGTCCATCGTGGAGAGCTGCATCTCGACCTTGCCCTTGTCGTAGTCGAACACCTTCACGGTGTGGGGCTGGTTCAGGTAGAAACGGATGGAGTCTTCGTCGCCGTCGAACTTCTTGGAGAGGTACTTATAGACGGGCAGGCGCTTGGCGATATCCTCGATGAAATTAGGTATCTCCTGATGGTGCGCATCCTGCCAGGGATTGGTCGAACCCCAGTGCGAGTTGAAGGTCTGCTGCACCTGTTTCATCTGCTTGCGTGCAGCATCCTCGGCGTATTTCTGCATGCGGGAGTCGAGGGTGGTCTCGATACGCAGACCAGCGGTATAGAGGTCGATGCCGTTGTCGCGGCACCAGTCCTTGAGTTCGTTAGCCACCGCCTCACGGAAATAGTTGGCCTGGCCGTCGTAGGCATTCTCGACGCTGTAGTCGAGTTTGATCTCGAGCTGCTTCAGTGAGTCGCATTCGGCCTTCGAGAGGTGGCCATGCTTCTGCATCAGGTCGAGGACGATGTTACGACGCTTCAGCGCGTTTTCTGGATTGATGAGGGGATTATAATAGGTGGTGGCCTTGAGCATACCCACGAGGATAGCGGCGTTCTCGGTCTTCAGGTCCTTGGGCGCACAACCGAAGTAGGTCTTGCAGGCGGTCTTGATACCGAAGGCGTTGGAACCGAAATCGACGGTATTGGCGTAGCGCGTCAGGATCTCCTTCTTGTCGAAGAAAAACTCCAGCTTGTAGGCCGTGATCCACTCCTTGCTCTTCATGATGAGCATCTTCAGACCAGGGATGTTGCCCAGCAGCCCCGTAGAGTATTCGGAACGCGTGCGGAACAGGTTCTTGGCGAGCTGTTGGGTGATGGTAGAAGCGCCTCGTGCGTCGTGATGCAGCACATACTCCTTGGCGACGGCGGCGAAGGCGGTGTAGTCGATGCCGTGATGACTGAAGAAACGCTCGTCCTCAGTGTCGATGAGGGCATGCCAGAAGACGGGATTCACCTCCTCGTACTCGACGGGCGTACGGTTCTCGCTGAAGAACTTACCTATCAGCTTACCGTCGGCACTATAGATCATCGAGGCCTCGGCAGGACGCTTGTTCTTGATGGTTGACATCGAGGGCGACTTGCCGAAGAGCCACAGGAAGTTCATATCGACGGCTCCCAGATAGAGGAAGAAGGAGACGAAGAGGGAAAGGATGATGACAAGGGTCTTGACATACCAAGGGCGTCCCTGATAGAGACTCTTATACCAAGTCCACAGTTGCCTGATCCATTGCCAAGATCTGCTAATGATTTGTAGTATCTTCTGTTTCATAGTTTATGATGTAGTCAATGATGGATTGTTTGTCGTCTGGGTGGAACCAGCGTATCTGTTCGTCTTTCTTATACCACGTGAGTTGTTTGCGTGCATAGCGTCGGGTGTTGCCCTTGATGCGCTCTACGGCCTCTTCGAGTGGCCAGCGTCCGTCGAGATAGTCGAAGAGCTCCTTATAGCCTACGGTATTGAGGGCGTTGAGCTCCTTCTTGGGGTAGAGTGCGCGGGCTTCGTCGAGCAGTCCGTCGCTCATCATCTGATCCACACGGCGGTTGATGCGCTCATAGAGTTCCTCGCGCGGACGATTCAGGGCGATCTTCACGATACGGAAGGGGCGCTGTCGCCGTTCACGCCGTCTGAACGAGGTATAGGTCTTGCCTGTCATCGTACAGATTTCGAGGGCATGCACGACACGACGTGGGTTCTGACGATCGACAATCTCATAATATTCGGGGTCGAGACAGCGCAGTTCCTCACAGAGTGTCTCCAGTCCTTCGTCAGCGAGTCGCTGTTTCATCAGGCGGCGGGTCTCCTCGTCGATGGTGGGAATGTCGTCGATGCCATCGCAGACAGCGTCGATATACATCATGCTGCCGCCAGTGAGCAGGGCGTAGTCGCTGGTCTGGAAGAGCTGGTCGAGCAGTTGGAGTACTTGTTGTTCAAAGAGCGATGCGCTGTAGTAGTCGTCGAGTCCGAGCGTACCTACGAAGTAGTGCCTGACAGCTTGTATCTGTTCGTCGGTAGGTCGTGCGGTACCTATCTTCAGTTCCCGATAGATCTGCCGTGAGTCTGCATTGATGATGGGGATGCCAAAGTGCTTGGCGATATCCATGCACAATGTCGTCTTACCAACGGCTGTCGGCCCAGTGATGACTATCAGCGTCTTCTTCAAGGGGCGTCAATGCAGCATTTTGTTATCGGATGACACCGCGCTTAGAGGTCTCGATGAAGGAGCAGATGTACTCCACTTCCTTCGAGTCGGGGAACTGCTCGCGCGCCATAGCCACACCGTCTTTCAGCACACCCTGAGAGTAGATGATGCGATAAGCCTCGTGGATGGCCTCGATAGTCTCACGCGGGAAGCCCCTGCGACGCAGACCTACCAGATTCACACCAGCATAGCGTACTGGTTCCTTGCCGGCTATCACGTAGGGCGGGATGTCCTGCGAGGTGCGTGTGCCGCCCTGGAACATGATGTAGCTGCCCACCTTGCAGAACTGGTGGAACAGACAGGTGGCACTGATGATGGCAAAGTCATCGATCTCGACCTCGCCAGCCAGCTTGGTGGAGTTGCCGATGATGCAGCCGTTGCCTACGACACAGTCGTGGGCGATGTGCATGTTCTCCATCAGCAGATTGCCTGAACCTACGACGGTCTTGCCCTTCGAGGCAGTACCGCGACTGATGGTGACATTCTCGCGGATGGAGTTGTTGTCGCCTATCTCACAAGTGGTGTCCTCACCCTTGAACTTCAAGTCCTGCGGCTTGGTGGAGATGCTGCTTCCTGGGAAGAACTCATTGCCATTGCCGATGCGCGCACCGTAGTGGATGGTCACATTGTTGAGGAAGTTGTTGTTGTCGCCAATGACCACATTCTTATCGATGACGCAGAACGGACCTATCACGTTGCCGTCGCCGAGCTTTGCCTCGGGATCTACGACTGCTAATGGATGTATCTGATTCATATTGCGATTATTCTATAGTTTTGTTCTTTACAATCTGAGCTGTGAAACTGGCTTCTGCGACCACCTGATCGCCCACGAAGATATAACCCTTCATCGAGGAGATACCGTGACGCACGGGAGCCAGGAGTTCGACCTTGAAGATGAGGGTGTCGCCTGGTACGACCTTCTGGCGATACTTCACACCGTCGATCTTGAGGAAGTAGGTGGACCACTCAGCAGGATTCTCGAGGGTGTTGAGTACCAACAGACCACCGCACTGGGCCATTGCCTCTACCTGCAGCACGCCAGGCATCACGGGCTCCTGTGGGAAGTGTCCCTGGAAGAAAGGCTCGTTGCCTGTGACGTTCTTGATACCTACGATGTAGTTGGCACCTAGTTCGATGACTTTATCGACGAGCTGCATCGGATAGCGGTGGGGGAGCAGTTCACGGATACGGTTCACGTCCATCACGGGTTCCTCGTTGGGATCATAGAAGGGCGCCTGTATCTCGTGCTTGCGAATCTCCTTGCGCACCTGACGGGCGAACTTGTTGTTGATCGTATGTCCAGGACGAGTGGCGATGATGCGACCCTTGATGGGTTTGCCGATCAGCGCCATATCACCGATGACGTCGAGGAGCTTATGACGTGTGCACTCGTTCTCCCACTGCAGGGGCTTGTGCTGGATGTAGCCGAGGTCGTTGGCATCACGATGCTCCACATGCAGCATGTCGGCCAGCATGTCGAGGCGCTCCTGCGTGGTCTGACGCTCGTAGATGACAATCGCATTGTCGAGGTCACCGCCCTTGATGAGGTTGGCCTGCAGCAGCGGTTCGATGTCGCGCACGAAGACGAAGGTGCGGGCGCTGGCAATCTCTGTGGGATACTTGGCAGGATCGTCGATGGTGGCAAACTGCGAGTTGATGAATTTCGACTCGAAGGAGCACATACACGTGAGCGAGAAGGAATCATCGGGCAGGAGGGTGATGCAAGAGCCTGTCTTCTCATCCTTCACCTCGATCTTCTTGCGGATGATGTACCAGTCCTTGGGGGCGTTCTGCTCTTCGATGCCCACCTCGTTGATCTTCTCCACATACTGGATGGCGGAACCGTCGAGGATGGGGAACTCAGGACCGTTGACCTGTATCAGACAGTTGTCGATGCCCAGTGCATAGAGTGCAGAGAGGCCGTGCTCAACGGTAGAGACACGCACGTCGCCCTTGCCGAGCACTGTGCCGCGCTGGGTGTCAACCACATTCTCAGCAATCGCATCAATCACGGGCTCACCCTCGATGTCGATGCGCTGAATCTTATAACCGGTATTCTCTGGTGCAGGATTGAAGGTAACAGTCAGGTTCAAACCTGTATGCAGTCCTTTTCCGAACAAGGAAAAACTGCCCTTTAATGTCTTCTGTTTCATATCGTGCTCTTATTTCTGTTTCAGTTCTTCGATTTCACGCTGCAACTGTGCTATCTGACGATACATGTCGGGCAGCTTCGCATAGATGGCCTTGGCCTTGAAGAAAATCTTCGGATCCATTGCCGGCGAACCGATAAGCGACTCGCCATTGCCCTTCGTATCCTTGATGACACCACACTGGGCACCCACGAAGGTCTTGTCGGCAACGTGGATATGACCAGAGAATCCAGCCTGTCCGCCTACCATACACCAAGAGCCGACTTTCGTAGAACCAGCCAGACCCACCTGAGCCGACATCACGGTGTTCTCGCCAATCTCACAGTTATGAGCCACCTGGATCAGGTTGTCGAGCTTCACGCCCTTGTGGATGACGGTCTGTCCCATTGTCGAACGGTCGATACAGGTGTTGGCACCAATCTCCACATTGTCCTCGATGATGACGATACCGATCTGCGGAATCTTGTCGTAGCCACCAGTGCTCGGCGCGAAGCCGAAGCCGTCGGCACCGATCACGCTGCCTGCATGGATTGTAACATTATTTCCTAACTTGCATCCCTGATAGATGGTTACGTTCGGATAGATGAGACATTTCTCGCCCAGCGTCACACCATCGCCGATGACGACGTGAGGATAGAGCTGAGTGCCGTCGCCGATGACAGCTCCGTCGCCGATGACAGCAAAGGCTCCGATATAGACATCCTTGCCGATGGTGGCCTTGGGAGAGATGCTCGCCAGCGGGTCGATACCCGTCTTGCGGGGCTTCATCTGCTCGTAGAACTGTAACAGCTTGGCTACGCACTCATAAGCGTTCTTCACGCGGATCAGCGTAGCGCTGACAGGTTCCTCCAACTCGACGTCCTCGTTGATGAGTACGATAGACGACTTGGTCTCGTAAATGAAATGGGTATATTTGGGATTTGACAAGAAGGAAATGGCACCAGGCTCACCTTCTTCGATTTTAGCAAACGTGTGGACGGCAGCATTCTCGTCTCCCTCCACGCGGCCTTGTATCAACTCGGCTATTTGTTTGGCTGTAAATTCCATCATTTTAAATTTTCAGAATAATATTTCTGCAAAGATAGCAAAAATTATTTAATTCTCTGATAACAGAGGTAATATTTTCTTATTTTTTTAGAAAGTAATTGAACATTTAGCAATTCAGAGGCTTCGGAAATGTCGCGGATTTCGTCATTTTTGTAAAGTATTGAGATACTATCGTCATCGACATTATACATATCTTTTGAGATCGTGTTGATGCTCATCATGTAGTGTTTGGCATCGTCGATGGAGATGTCCATGTGGTCCGCGATACCCTTGGCCAACTCTTCAATCCGACTTTCCTCAACGGGTGTTTCAGTGACCTCTACCTTGAAGATATGACGGTCGAGCATATCCGTCGCCAGCGTCGAGAGGATCTTGTCGGAGTCGTGTTTCCACGCCTTCATCGCACTCCAGATGTCTGAGTCGTCGAGCTCCTCATAGTAGGAGAGGGTCTCTGGGTGGCTCTCAAACCACGCTTTGTCGATATCGTGGCTGAGGAAGTAGTGCAGGGCTGGTGAGGCGAATACATCGTGCCCTGTGCGGATCAGGTCCTTGGCTCTGGTGAGCAGGTTGACGAGCACTTTCTCGTAGGCGACACACGTACGGTGCAGATAGACCTGCCAGTACATCAGCCTGCGGGTGGTGAGATAGTTCTCCAGCGAATAGATGCCCTTCTGATCGACCACGAGTTTGTCATCTACCACGTTGAGCATCTTGATGATGCGTGCCGAACCGATATTACCCTCTGTCACACCCGTATAGAACGAGTCGCGCCGCAGGTAGTCGAGACGGTCCATATCCAGTTGGCTGGAGATGAGCTGGTGGAGGAAGTCCTTCGGATAGTTACCCTTGAAGATGGAAATGGCGAGATTCAGCGCACCGTTAAAGTGGCTGTTGATCTCTTCCATCATCATCAGTGAGATATCCTCGTGGGAGATGCCGTGAATGAGGGTGTTCTCAAGCACATGGGAGAACGGCCCGTGACCGATGTCGTGCATCAGGATTGCGGCTTCGACGGCCTCTGCCTCAGTGTCGAAGATGAAGATGCCTTTCTGCTGGAGTGAGATGACGGCCTCACTCATCAGGTGGAAGGCACCCAGCGAATGCTGGAAACGCGTATGACGTGCTCCAGGATAGACCACCGAGGCCAGTCCTAACTGGTTGATGCGGTTCAGTCGCTGAAACAATGGGTGCTCGACGATGCCATAGAGCAGGCCACAGGGTATCTTGATAAACCCGAATACGGGGTCGTTGATGATCTTGGCTTCCTTCATCTTCTTAGCATTAAGGCAGGTGTTATAAACCTGCCTTCTTCAGTTCTTCTGCCATCTCCTGCTGCAGTTTGCTGGCTGCATCGGCAGCAGCCTCTGCGAAGTCTTCACCATTCGAGGCGTAGATGATGCCGCGTGAGGAGTTGACCAACAGACCACAGTCCTTTGTCATGCCGTATTGGCAGACCTCCTGTAGAGAACCGCCCTGTGCACCGACGCCTGGTACCAGCAGGAAGTGATTGGGCACCACCTTACGGATATCCTCGAACATACGGCCCTGTGTGGCTCCTACGACATACATCATGTTCTCTTCATTACCCCATTGCTGTGAGGTCTTCAGCACCTTCTCGAAGAGTCGCTCACCATTGGCGTCTTCCGTCAGCTGGAAGTCGTGAGAACCTTTGTTCGAGGTCAGCGCCAGCAGAATCACCCACTTGTCGTCGTAGCCCAAGAATGGGGTTACTGAGTCCTCACCCATATAGGGAGCGACAGTCAGTGCATCGACGCCATACTCCTCGAAGAAGGTCTTAGCGTACATCTTCGACGTGTTGCCGATATCACCACGCTTTGCATCAGCGATGATGAAGTGGTTGGGGTATTCTTCTTTCAGATAGTCGATGGTAGCCTCGAAGGCAAGGATGCCGTCCACACCGTAGGCCTCGTAGAAAGCCAGATTGGGCTTATAGGCTACGCAGTAGGGGGCTGTCGCATCGATGATGAGGGCATTGAACTCGCAGAGGGCGCGGAAGACGTAATCCTCGCCATCCTTGGCCTTTGCCTCGTCGATGATGCACTGGGGGATCTTGTTCAGGTCTGTATCGAGACCTACGCAGAGAAAACTTTGCTTCTCGCGAATTTGCTGAATCAGTTCTTGACGTGTCATAATTATTTCTTATTGTATAAATATACGAGCCATACGAAATAGACAATAAAATACCAGGATATAACAAGTCCACAGGCCCACCAAACATTTAAATACTCTCTTGCTAATAAGCAACCTGGGAAGATGCCCAATGCAGAGATAATATTTGGCCACATCGTGGACCACTTCTTCTCTTTCGTCCTCTCTTGGGTCAGCGGTGCCCAGAACTTTTTCCAATTCATAGTCTTATTGTCTTTTGGGGATTAGAGCTCTGTTTCTTTCATGCGCTCAGCATTCTCGGCAACGGTGAGGGCATCAATCATAGGCTGGATGTCGCCTCCGAGGAAGCCCTGCAGGTCGTGAGTGGTATAGCCGATACGGTGGTCTGTAACACGTCCCTGCGGGAAGTTATAGGTACGGATCTTCGCTGAGCGGTCGCCTGTAGAGACGAGACTCTTTCGGCGGCTGGCGATATCGTCCATATACTTCTGGTGCTCCTTATCATAGATAAAGGTGTAGAGGCGTGAGAGGGCGCGCTCCTTGTTCTTGGGCTGGTCACGCGTCTCCGTACACTCGATGAGGATCTCTTCGGTCTCACCCGTATTGGGGTTCTTCCACATATAACGCAGACGCACACCCGATTCCACCTTGTTCACGTTCTGTCCACCAGCGCCAGAGCTTCGGAAGGTATCCCACTTGATCTCGCCTTCGTTCACGTGTACCTCAAACTTATCAGCCTCAGGCAGTACGGCAACGGTAGCGGCAGAGGTGTGCATACGTCCCTGTGTCTCTGTAGCAGGCACTCGTTGTACACGATGCACGCCCGACTCATACTTCAGCGTACCATAGACATCGGCACCCGAGACGGCGAAGTCGATCTCCTTGAATCCGCCTACGGCACCCTCGCTTACACTCGTGATGGAGAGCTGCCAGCCCTTCGACTCGCAGTAGCTCTTGTACATCTTGAAGAGGTCGCCAGCGAAGAGACAAGCTTCGTCGCCACCTGTACCTGCGCGGATCTCCATCTGTACATTCTTCGCATCCTCTGGGTCTTTGGGAATCAGTGCTATCTTGATTTCTTCTTCAAGTTTTGGTTGAAGTGCTTCATTGGTGGCCAGTTCCTCGCGGGCCATCTCCTTCATCTCAGGGTCAGACTCGTTGGCGAGGATATCCTTAGCCTCCTTGATGCCGTTCAGACAGGCGATGTAACGCTTGCGGGCATCCATGATGTCACCCAGGTCCTTGTATTCCTTGGTGAGCTTCACGAATCGGTTCTGATCGGCGATCACGTCTGGGTCGGTAATCAAGGTTGACACTTCCTCAAAGCGCGCCTCCAGACCGTCGAGTTTCTGCAGTATGCTGTTATTGTCCATTTATTTGTATTTAATAGTTGAATTCTCCGAACTCAGACCGGATTGTCAGACTCTTCTTGCCTTCTTCGATGCGACCCACCACCTGAGCGTCGATGTTGAACGACTTCGAGATGGCTATCACCTTCTCGGCAACCTCGGCAGGCACGTAGATCTCCATGCGGTGCCCCATGTTGAACACCTGGTACATCTCCTTCCAGTCTGTGCCTGAGCACTCGTGGATAGCTCGGAAGAGTGGGGGTACGGGGAACATATTGTCCTTGATCACCTTGCAGTTGTCGCTGACAAAGTGCAGCACCTTCGTCTGGGCACCACCTGTGCAGTGCACCATACCGTGAATCTCAGGGCGCAGCTCGTCGAGCAGCCGCTTGATCACAGGCGCATAGGTGCGGGTGGGAGAGAGCACGAGTTGTCCTGCATCCACAGGAGCGCCTTCTACGGCATCCGTCAACTTATATTTTCCGCTATACACCAGTTCGTCGGGTACGGCATGATCAAAACTCTCAGGATACTTCTCTGCCAGATACTTGGCGAAGACGTCGTGACGGGCTGAGGTCAGACCGTTGGAACCCATACCGCCATTGTAGCGCTTCTCGTAGGTGGCCTGTCCTGTCGAAGAGAGACCCACGATGACGTCACCTGGACGGATGTTCGCATTGTCGATGACATCACTGCGCTTCATGCGGCAGGTCACTGTCGAATCGACGATAATCGTACGAACGAGGTCGCCCACATCGGCAGTCTCACCACCCGTAGGCCAGATGCCGATACCCATCTCGCGGAGTTCGGAGAGCAGTTCGTCAGTACCGTTGATGATAGCGGAGATCACTTCACCAGGCACCAACATCTTATTGCGCCCGATGGTGCTCGACACGAGAATGTTATCGACGGCACCTACACACAGCAGGTCGTCGGTGTTCATCACGATCGCATCCTGGGCGATACCCTTCCAGACAGAGAGGTCGCCCGTCTCCTTCCAGTACATATAGGCCAGACTCGACTTCGTGCCTGCGCCGTCGGCATGCATGATGTTACAATACTCTGGGTCACCTCCCAGTATGTCAGGGATGATCTTGCAGAAAGCCTGCGGGAAGATACCCTTATCGATGTTCTTGATAGCGTTGTGTACGTCTTCTTTGGCGGCACTCACGCCTCGCATCATATATCTGTTGTCCATATCGTTATTTGTCTTTTCCGTTCCAGAATTCCCAGCTGGCAAAAGCCTGCAGGAGCAGCATCTCCAGTCCGTTCTTCACGTCGGCACCGTATTGTGCACCCTTGCGCATGAAGAGCGTCTGGTCGGGGTTATAGATTAAGTCATAGAGGATGGTGTGATTGTCCATCGCCTCGTAGGGCAGCTGCGGACACTCTTCCGTATGGGGATACATACCCACGGGCGTACAGTTCACGATGACATTGTATTCCTTGACGACCTCCGGCGTCACCTGTTGGTAGGTAATCGTGTTTTCGCGCTCATAGCGGCTCACGAAGATGGGTTCGATGTCGAGCGACTTCAGTCCGAAGTTAATGGCCTTCGAGGCACCACCCGTGCCGAGTATCAGGGCCTTCTTGTGCCATTTCTTGTCGATCATCGGTTCGATGCTTTGCGTGAAGCCGATGACGTCAGAGTTGTAGCCTTTCAGGATGGTCTTATTCTTCTCGTGCGTCACACGGATCACGTTGACGGCACCGATGGCTCTCGCCTCAGGCGCGACAGAGTCGAGAAAGGGTATCACCTTCTCCTTGTAGGGAATGGTGACGTTGAGACCTTTCAGTTCGGGGTTCTTGTCGAGGATCTCAGGGAGTATGTCGATACTTGCGATCTCGAAGTTCTCATACTTCGCGTTGATACCTTCGTCAGCGAACTTCTGGTTGAAGTAGCTGATGGAGAAAGAGTGCCCTAAGGGGTAGCCAATTAAACCGTACTTATCCATATTGTCGATTATTTAGTTGCGAAATAAATCGTGCATATACCAAAGGTAAGGCGCTTGAAAGAGGCTTCTGCGAACCCTGCTTTCTTCAGGATGCCGACCATCCGCTCTCCTTGCGGAAAGGCCTCGATGGTCTTCGTCAGGTAACTGTATGCGCTGGTGTCCTTCGAGATGAGCCGTCCATAGACGGGCAGCACCGAGTGGGAATAGACGTGGAACAGCTGCTTCATCGGGAAGAAGACGGGTGTCGTCAGTTCCGCGATGCTCAGGTGTCCGCCAGGCTTCACCACGCGGCACATCTCCGTGAGTCCCTTGTCGAGGTCAGCGAAGTTGCGGATGCCGAAGGCTGCCGTCACAGCGTCGAAGGTGTTGTCGGGATAGGAGAGTGCCGTGCAGTCTTCCTTCTCGAAGGTGATGATGCCGTCGAGGCCCTCCGCCTTTACCTTCTGTCGTCCTATTTCCATCATTCCCTCGCTGATGTCGGCACCCACCAGCCGTTCAGGCTGTAGCATGCGGGCTGCGAGGATGGCGAAGTCACCAGTGCCGGTAGCGATGTCGAGCAGGGTCTTGGGCGCAAAGGGCATCAACTGTCGGATGGCCTTCTTCCGCCATCCTCTGTCGATGTCCCACGACAGGCGGTGGTTCAGTTTGTCGTAGGTCGGCGCTATCCGGTCGAACATCTGCTCCACCTGTTGCGTCTTCTCCACGCCTGCCTCGTAGGGGTTGATCTTCTCCTGCTCGTACATGCTTTATCTGGTCTTGTTCTTGAAGGCTTTCAGCCAGTTGCTGACGTTGCTCTCGATGCGTGAGGCGATATCCTCGTCGCTGTTCTCGCGCTCGAAGCGCTCACCCACGATGTGCTCGTAGAGTTCGATATAGCGCTCGCTCACGCTCTCGGCGTATTCGTCAGTGATCTCTGGCATCACCTGTCCGGGCTCGTTCATGAAGTTGTGCTCGATGAGCCATTGGCGCACGAACTCCTTCGAGAGCTGTCGCTGGGGCTCGCCCTTGGCCAGCTTCTCCTCGTAGCCTTCGGCATAGAAGTAGCGGCTCGAGTCGGGAGTGTGGATCTCGTCGATGAGATACACCTTACCGTCGCGCTTGCCGAACTCGTATTTCGTATCTACGAGAATCAGTCCGCGCTTGGCGGCAATCTCCTGTCCGCGCTTGAAGATCTTGCGCGTATAGTCCTCCATGATGGCGTAGTCCTCTGCCGAGACGATGCCCTGGGCGATGATCTCCTCTTTCGAGATGTTCATGTCGTGACCTTCGTCGGCCTTGGTCGTCGGGGTGATGATGGGCTCTGGGAAACGCTCGTTCTCCTTCATGCCGTCAGGCAGTTTCACGCCGCAGAGCTCACGGCAGCCGTTCTTGTACTCTCTCCAGGCAGAACCCGTGAGGATGCTTCTGATGATCATCTCCACGCGGAAGCCCTCGCACTTCAGACCGATGGTCACCATCGGGTCGGGTGTAGCGAGTTTCCAGTTAGGACAGATATCCGTCGTAGCGTCCAGGAACTTGGCGGCAATCTGGTTGAGCACTTGTCCCTTGAAGGGGATACCCTTCGGCAGCACGACGTCGAATGCTGAGATGCGGTCTGTGGCTACCATCACCATCAGGTCGTCGTTGATGTTGTACACGTCACGGACCTTGCCGTGATACACACTCTTCTGTCCTTCGAACTTAAAGTCCGTTCTTGTTAATGCTTTCATTGTTATTTCGTTCTTTATCGTATTCTTCGTAGGCATTGACGATGCGCGTCACGAGCTTGTGGCGCACGATGTCCTTACGGTCGAGGTTCACCACGCCGATGCCTTCCACATTATTTAATATATGAAGGGCCTCGATGAGTCCGCTCTTCTGCGAGTGGGGCAGGTCGATCTGCGTCATATCGCCCGTGATGATCATCTTCGTGTTCCAGCCCATACGGGTGAGGAACATGCGTATCTGCGCAGGCGTCGTGTTCTGGGCCTCGTCGAGGATGACCACCGCGTCACTCAGCGTACGGCCTCGCATGAAGGCCAGCGGCGCTATCTGGATCACGTGTTTCTCCATCATGTCCTGCAGCTTCACCTGTGGCAGCATATCCTCCAGCGCGTCGTAGAGCGGCTGCAGATAAGGGTCGATCTTGTCCTTCATGTCACCAGGCAGGAAGCCCAGCTTCTCACCAGCCTCTACGGCCGGGCGGCTCAGGATGATCTTCTTGGCCGTCTTTTCTTTCAGAGCCTTCACGGCCAGCGCTATCGAGAGATAGGTCTTTCCCGTGCCGGCAGGACCTACGGCGAAGATCATGTCGTGGTTGTCGTAGGCTTCTATCAGCCGCTGCTGATTCTCTGTGCGCGCCTTGATGGGGCGTCCCGACATCGAATAGACGATGACTCCCTCCGGAATCTCGTCCTTGGTGCGTTTCCCCTTGATGATGTCCAGGATATCCTCCTCCCTGAGGGAGTTGAAGCGCAGCACGTGCTGGCGTATCCGCTCGACGTTCTCCTCAAACGACGCCATCTGCTCCTCGTCGCCGAGTACGCGGATGACATTGTCGCGAGCCACGATGCGCAACTTAGGATACAACGACCTGATCATCTGTAAGTGGCCGTTGCTGACACCATAGAACACTACGGGATCGATATCCTCTAAAACAATATGTTTCTCTATCAATTTATCGATAAATTATTAATTTGCGTGCAAAGTTACGAAAAATCGTCAGCAAAACAAAAAAAATATAAAAAATAATTTGTAACTTTGCCCCCAAAATCGTAAAACATTCATGAGTTTAACAAAAAAAACATATTTGCAGGGCTTTCTGGTGGCCGTACTGATCCTGGCATGCTTGCGATGGGCCTTCCCTGAAATCGCCGCGCCAACGTCTCCCTCGGAGCCTGAGACTGCCGCAGATTCCCTGCAGACCGCTGCCCTCGCTGACGCGAAACCTGCGGAGAAACCTGCAGCGAAACCCGCTGAGAAACCTGCAGCGAAGCCCGCCGCCAAGGGCAAGAAGTATCATCGCATCCTCTCTGTGCCCAGTTATACGGCAGCCTTTCCTGATACCAATGCCGTACAGTTGGTGGCTGCCCAGAAGTGGGGCGTCACTCCCGTCAAGAACCGTGAAGACGCAGAGAGCCGCAAGCGCGAGCTGGTCTATATCGGTTCCAATCCCTACTTCCATGTTGATCCGCTCTATTCGAGCATCCCATACCTCGTGCCGCGAGCTGCTGTCCTGTTGCAGGACATCGGCCAGGCGTTCTTCGACAGTCTCTACGTGAAGGGTGTGCCCTTCCACAAGCTGATTGTCACCAGCGTGCTCCGTTCTCAGGATGATGTGGTGAAGCTGCGTCGCCGTAACGGCAATGCCACCGAGAACTCCTGTCATCTCTACGGCACGACCTTCGATATCTGCTACAACCGCTATCAGACGGTGCAGGATCCCGCTGGGCCTCGTCGCCGCATGGTGCGCAACGACACGTTGAAGTGGGTGCTCAGTGAGGTGCTCCGCGACATGCGCGAGCAGCAGCGCTGTTACATCAAGTACGAAGTGAAGCAAGGCTGTTTCCACATGACGGTCAGATAATTAAGATTAAAAACAAATAATTAACTTAAAACCAAAAATTATGAGATTAGACGGAAGAAGAGAAAGCTCTAACGTGGAAGATCGCCGCGGGATGAGCGGAGGAGCAAAAGCCGGAATCGGCGGTATCGGTGCTATTATCGTAGCAGCCCTGTTTGCGTGGATGAGTGGAGGCGATCCCCTCCAGGCTGGTCTTCAGGCAGCCCAGGAGCAGATGACATCAGTACCTACGGAGACCGTCGGTGAGGAGAACTTCACCGAAGAGGAGCAGGCACTCGCTTCCGACTGTAAGAAGATTCTCGCCTCTACCGAGGATGTGTGGGGCCCTGTGTTCCAGGAGATGGGTGGCACCTATACGCCCCCGACGCTGGTGCTCTTCTCTAATCAGGTGAACTCAGCCTGCGGTTCTGCTACGGCAGCTGTGGGTCCGTTCTATTGCTCAGGCGACCAGAAGCTCTATATCGACCTCTCGTTCTTCACCCAAATGAAGCGCCAGCTCGGTGTCGAGGGAAACACCTTCGCCTATGCCTATGTGATTGCCCACGAGATCGGACACCATGTGGAGAACCTCACAGGCTCGCTGGGTAAGGCCCATCAGGCCATGAACCAGACTGATAAGGTGACTGCCAATCAGATCAGCGTGCGTCTGGAACTGCTGGCCGACTACTATGCTGGCGTGTGGGCCCACTATGAGGATAAGATGAACCACTCGATGGAGTATGGCGATATGGAGAAAGGACTGGAACTGGCAAAGGCCATCGGCGACGACTGGCTGCAGAAGAAGGCACAGGGCAGAGCCACCCCAGAGTCGTTCACCCACGGCACGAGCGATCAGCGTAAGCGCTGGCTGAAGCGCGGCTACGAGACTGGCGACATGCGCACCTCGACCTTCAGTGTCCAGAATTACAACGATCTCTAACGTCGAGAGAGAGCGTCACACACATACATAAAGGGCCCGCATCGCTGCGAGCCCTTTATTTTATTTCTGATCGATAATCGCCTTGATATCGTCTAAGATCTGCTGGCCCATCTCCTTACCGCCCGGATACCATTCAAATTCATCGAATTCGTCAGAGTGATAGCCGTGAGGGATGATGTATTTCTTCACGTTGGGATTCGTGGGATCGGGAATAGCACCACCAGTCCAGGGATCGTCCTCACCATAGACGAAGATCAGCTTCTTCTTGGTGGTTTCCAGATTCTTTAGCAACTTCTTCTGCAGTTCTATAGGCTTTGATTCCTTGCTTTGCTTCATGAGCTTCATAAAATACTCCTTATCAGTTTCCGAGAGCAGCTTGCCATCGAGATACCATGAAAAGTCATAACCCATTTGGCCCTGATCGATTGGTCCTTGTTTATAGAATGGGTCATCACGCACAGCCTGTGGGCCTCGGGCCTTATTCTTCTTTGGTCTGATAGATTTATCCTTTTCGGTAAGCATGAAGAATTTGGCATACTCTTCAGGCGTGGATTTCTCGGTGGGTATGAGTTTCGTCCATGTGGCAAAGTCACCGTACGACTGGACACTGAAGAGATGATTCATGATCACATAAAGTGTAGTAAGGTAAGCAGAATCGGCGGGCATTTTTGTCTTGTATTCCTTTTCATAGGCCTTTGAGTAGGCGGCAACGGTGGCTTCAGCCACAGCCTTGTCATCGACCACCTTTCTGTAGGCCTTCTCCAGGGCGGGTAGTGCCTCTTTCACAGATTGGGTGAGCATATAGGTGCCGACACGGAGGTCTTCCAACTGCGGGAGGATAGGCGCCACGAAGGGCACATAGACGTCGATGTCGTTCCAGCCATACATCTCGTCGTAGTAAGCATACTGGGCAGAGGTGATGCCATTCTTGCTGACACCCGTGCTGACCCATTTGCCATTGCCCGTGAAGAGCGCCTTCTTCAGGTCGGTCACGATGGCATGCAGGTCTTTCGACTGCTGCTCAGCACTCAGGTAGTTAAAGACGTTAGCATCGCCCTCCGGCAGTGAGAAGCCGTGATAGCGATACTCCACCTGCACGCAGTTCAGGTCGAATTTCTTGTCTTTTCCTTTGTTGGCCGAGAGCTGCCAGAGCAGATCGGGCGCCTCGATGGAGTCGAGACGGTTGTGGTTTCTGCTTGTGATATGGCTTAGAAGCGAGTAGCCCTCGGTATGGAGGATGGTGTGTGCGTCCTTACCGGCAAAGGTGAGTACGACCTGCTGTTGGAAAGTACCCTTCGAGGGATCGTTGTGATCCACCTGCTGCCTGTAGTTGAAGTAGTAGGCCTGTCCGAGCTTTAAGTTCATAAAAGGCTTCAAGTCTTCCACGTTCTTGATCGACTTCAGGGCCTTGACCACTTCGGGGTCGCCCTCATTGCCAGGCATATCCCAGAAGTCGTCGACGATATCAGCCATCGTTTTCGGAGGAGTGACAGGATTGTCTTCGGTAGTACACGAAGTTGTCAAAAGGCCGCAAGTGAGGATGGCGCCCAGCATCCATAAATGTCTCTTTCTCATTGTCTTGATTGTTTTTGAACTCTGCAAAGATAGCAAATTAATCTGAATCTACCAACACAAAGCGTTCAGAATTATTCTCCAGAACGCTTTTTTCGTCACATTTTCTTGCAAATAGCAAAAATAATACTTATATTTGCAACCGAAATGATTGTTTCAATTTAAAAACTACTAGAAATATGAAGAAATTTAATCTATGGATGCTGGTCGCCATCCTGTCTTGTGGCCTTTTGACAACCTCCTGTACTTCTGAAGACAATCCTGTCACTCCTGTTGATCCGACGCTTAGTGAAAGCATCGATGAGTTCTGGGATATGCCTGGCAATGCCGGTGACCCTGAAGTTGTGGCAGCCCTGAAGTCGATCAAGAACGTGGAAGACCTGAAGCCCTTTTTGAATGTCTATCTTGGGCAGTGCTACTATTTCAACTACAACCAGATGGTTGACCACAACGATCCCTCGAAAGGCACCTTCAAGCAGCAGGTGGTACTGACCTTTGTCGGTAAGGATGCGCCTACGATCTTGCATACACAAGGCTATTCACTTACTACCGAAGCCGACCCTAATAACGTCAAGAATCACCTTGACAGCATCAAGGCGCCTCATTTCCTTTGGGCGCTGTCTAAAGATAATGGTAAAGATAAGAAATTCGATGTTAACTGTTTGCAGGTGGAGTATCGTTATCTTGGCTTCTCATTGCCGGAGGGTGATACTGACTCCTTCACGTATATGACTGCTGAGCAGCACTCAAAAGACCTTCATGCCATTGTGGCCGATCTGAAGAAAGGCCTGATTACAGGTAGTGGCAAATGGCTGAGCACAGGTGTCAGCAAGAATGGCGATACCTCTACGCAGTATGCCTATTTTGACGAGCTGAATGGTTGGAATGACATCGACGTCTATGTGCCTTTTGCGTCTCCAAACACCATACAGGAGGAAGATATCCGTATCGGTACCTATATGCTCACCCAATCATCGAAAGAGGCGTTACCCGCTCTTGAGAAGGCTTACAAGAAGCTGGTTGATGACAGGGCTGTGGCTGACGCCACTATTGAAGCCTATGCCAAGAATGGCGGAAAGTTTAAAAAAGATTCTGCTCTCTTATCTACAGTTGTAGCGGTTCTCGAAAATCTCTTTCAATTGCAGTCATACGCAGATTACAACACATGGACCAAGCTGATTCCCAAGGAGGGAGATAAGCCTGAAACCTATGCTAAATTCTTCATGCTCAAAGCTACTAGTCCTGAAGTCGAATATAAAGTAGCTGGTGCCCGTGGCCCGTTGCATAAGCGTAGAACCCCCTACGAAGTGCAGAATGCCATGGAACAAGGTGGTGCTGGATTTGATTTCTCATGGTTCCTGGATGGCAAGCTGCTCTCGGAGTCAGACAAGAAGTATTTTAAGGATCTTATAGAGAATAGTAAGAAATCCAAGACGATGGAACTGCAGGTGAATGTTCGGAAGAATCTGGAGACTACCAAGAAGAAGCTGATCTTCGTGTATGGTGAGGATGATCCCTGGACAGGTGCTGCCATTCCCGATCCCACGAATCCCAACGTGAAGAAGTACATCGTGCCTCATGGCACACACACTGACGAGTTCCCAAAATACGCCAGATATCCTGGCGGTCAGGAGATTGTTGACAAGATTATGGCTGATGTCAAAGCCATCTTGTTCCCCTAATCACCCCGTCATCTTCGTGATCAATTATTCATAAGAAAAAGGTGAAGAGAATCTGTATATTAGCTTTTGCAGTTGTTTTTCCGCTGTTTCTTGCGGGGCAGCCACGTCTGGAACATCGCAGCCACAGCACGGCAAGGATTGTCGCCAACGGCAAGCCCATGCTGATGATTGGCGGTGAACTGGGCAATTCGTCAGCCTCTACGCCGGAGGATGTGAAACGAACCTTTTCGCATCTTTCCAAGATAGGACTCAACACCGTCCTCGCTCCCGTGTCGTGGGAACTCATCGAACCACAGGAGGGAACGTTCGACATGAGTTCGCTCGACGCCATCCTGACAGAAGCAAGGCGTAACGGATTGAAAGTCGTGCTACTGTGGTTTGGGGCTTGGAAGAACTCCATGAGTTGTTATGCCCCAGAATGGTTCAAGCGTGATATGAAGCGCTTTCCGCGTGCCCATACCCCAGAAGGGAAACCAGTCGAGGAAGCCTCGTCGCTGAGCAGGAATGTGCTGGAGGCCGACAAGCGGGCCTTCTGCCGCATCATGGAACATCTGCGTGACCATGATGCTCAGGAGCAGACAGTCATCATGGTGCAGGTGGAGAATGAGATGGGTATGATAGAAGTGCCACGCGACTATTCGGACGATGCCACGCGTATGTACCGCAGCGCTGTGCCACAGCAGCTGACGGTCTATCTGGCGAAACATCAGAAGTCGCTGCATCCTTACCTGAAAGAGAAACTGCAGCCGCAGGCAAAGGCTGGTGCCGATTGGGCGCAGCTGTTTGGTGATGACATCTATACGGAAGAGATTTTCCAGACATGGACCTACGCCACATATGTTGAGCAGATTGCCAAGGCTGGACGTGAGATCTATGACCTGCCGATGTATGTCAATGTGGCTCTCGACAGCCGAGGTCGCAAGCCCGGGCAATATCCATCAGGCGGTCCGTTGGCCCATCTCATAGACCTGTGGCATTGCGGAGCACCATCCATTGATGTGCTTGGTGTCGACATTTACGACAAGGGTATTAGGTCGTGGCTGTCAAAATACCATCTTCCCAACAATCCGCTTTTTGTGCCTGAGATACGGTTGGATGACAAGGATGCCATGTATGCCCTCTATGCTTTTGGTCATCACGGCGCAATGGGGTTCTGTCCGTTCAGCATCGAGGACTATCCGCTCACCTCAATATCCGCTGCCAACGACTGGAAGCAGATGGATCTCTCGCAGGACGACCAGCTCAACGCCTTCTCGTCTGTCGGCTCATCGCTATCTCCCCTTGTAGCATCTTATCAGTTGCTGCGTCAGGCAGAACCGTTGATTCTTGAACGACAAGGCACAAAAGACATGGATGCCGTACTCCTCGATAACGAACAGCGGGAGGCAGAGGTCATCACTCCCGATGGCATACGCCTCAACATAAAGCACAGCTACACCCTCGGCTGGGAGCCCGGTGCCAAGGATGCAGAATGGCCCGAAGCAGCATGCATCATCCTTCGCCTCGGCAAAGAGGATTATCTTGTCATCGGAAGCGGAGTGGTGGTGACATATTCTCCGGCAGAGTCATCTGCTACATGGCAGAAGGGCGACAAGCGCATCGGTTTGGCAAGATGTGAAGAAGTGGAGATGGTTGAAGGCAAGCAGCGCATCGTTCGCCACCTCAATGGCGACCAGACACATCAAGGCCGTCATGTCCGCATACCTGTCGGCATGTTCCAGATGCAGCATTTCAAATTGTACAGATATTGATTATAGGTAAAGCCTTGTCTTATTCATTTCTTATGTTTGCGACATGAACAAGGCGTCCTGGAAAGTCATTCCAGAACGCCTTTTTCAGTTTAGTACCCGATGCAGGATACGGTTCCCATCGCTGTCAGTATCGCCGTCGCAATCGACGCAATAATCTGCACAATCCACTTAAAGGTCTCTTTCTTCGTCATACGCTTTTGATTTTAATGGTTCTTGCTCTGGCAAGCGTCTCCTTACGTCGCCGAGCGTGTAGAATAGGGGAGGGCCGGGCCCTCGCCCCTAAAGGTTAATCACTTTCTCGGCCTTAGTCCTGATCAAGTCCATCATCCCCGCCACCGGGATTCTGCGGATCACCGCCCGTGTTGTCGCTGCCACCACCCGCGGTCTCTGAGCCTGTCGAAGAGCCGCCGCCCTCGGCATCCGCTTCTGCATCCACGATGCCATAGGCCGACAACGGCGTGCGCAGCGTGTACGACTTCTCCTTGCCGTTGATCGTCTTCTTGATGGTCTCCACCAGATAGGCGAACTGCAGCGAGCACTGCTCCTTGAACTTCTTCGAGGTGATCTCCTCGCCCTGGGCGTTCTCGGGGATGAACACGAAGTTCACACCGGCCACCATGTTGTTCACGCCCATCGTCAGGGCCTCCTCGATGCTTGCCGCACCGTTCTTCACGGAAGTCACAGTGGGGCGGAACGTGCCCAGACCGTCGAGCTTCACAGGCTGTCCCTGCGACATCATCTCCTTCAGGCACTTCACGATGGCTGCCAGCACGAGCTGCATGAACTCGTAGGTCACCAGTCCGCCGTGCTCCGACACG
>OMZO01000030.1 GCA_900315525.1 uncultured Prevotella sp.
CTTTGGCCTATTCTTGTTCTGGGGTGACGTGTGGAAAGACGGAGTTCATTACGAATCGGAAGTGGGTGCCTTGGCCTATGTGCTCGCAGTCCTGTTGCCTGCACTTGCCGTCTTCAACTACTGGGCATCGTTCTATATCTTCAAGCATTTCGAATTAATTACTAATAAGTGGACGAACTATGACATTTTCAAACGATAAACCCATCTATATCCAGATGGCGGATCGCCTCTGCGACGAAATCCTCTCTGGCAAGTACCAGGACGACGATCGTATTCCGTCAGTCCGTGAGTATGCCGTGCTGTTGGAGGTGAATACGAATACGGCAGTAAAGGCCTACGAGCAACTGGCCCGCGAGGAGATTATCTACAACAAGCGTGGTCTGGGCTACTTCGTGACGAAAGGTGCGAAGAAACAGATCCTCAAGGCCCGTAAGAAGGAGTTTATGAAAGCGCACTTGCCAGAGCTCTTCCGGCAGATGCAGTTGCTCGATATCTCTATCGAAGATGTTGTGGATGAGTGGAAAAAACTGAAATAAGGACGCCATTCGTCACAATAATCTACAAATTATCCCAAATATTTGTCTGTTAATGCAACTTTGTTGTATCTTTGCACGTCAAATAGGCGTAACTCCAACAGAGAAGACATCGTTAAACCAACAGAATTATCAACAATAACCAACATATGATTCATTTAAAAGACATCAACAAGACCTATCAAGGGGCGCAACCGCTGCATGTGCTGAAGGGCATCTCGCTCGACATTGCGAAAGGAGAGTTTGTCTCCATCATGGGTGCCTCGGGTTCTGGTAAGAGTACCTTATTGAATATATTAGGTATTCTCGACAACTACGACTCGGGAACCTATGAGTTGGCAGGCGTTCCCATATGGAACCTTTCAGAGACGAAGGCTGCCGAGTATCGCAACAAGATGATAGGTTTTATTTTCCAGTCATTTAATCTCATCTCTTTTAAGACCGCCGTGGAAAACGTTGAGTTGCCATTATTCTATCAGGGGGTGTCGCGCAAGAAGCGCCATCAGATGGCTCTGGACTATCTGGACCGTCTGGGACTGCTCGACTGGGCAGAACACTATCCCAACGAACTGTCGGGAGGACAGAAACAACGCGTGGCAATAGCCAGAGCGCTCATCACCCGTCCACAGATCATCTTAGCCGACGAGCCTACGGGCGCACTCGACTCAAAGACATCTGTGGAGGTGATGCAGTTGCTCAAGCATCTCAACGAAGAGGAGGGCATGACCATCGTGGTGGTGACCCATGAGAGCGGTGTGGCTAATGAGACGAATAAGATAGTACATATCAAGGACGGCATCATCGGCAAGATCGAGGAGAACCTCGAACACAACTCCAGTCCATTCGGTATTAACGGCATGATGAAGTAACGGCTATGCGAGATATCATCACTGAAATATGGCAGACGGCACGACGCAATAAGTTGCGTACCTCGCTCACGGGTTTCGCTGTGGCGTGGGGTATCTTCATGCTGATTGTGTTGCTGGGAGCCGGTAACGGACTCATCAATGCCAACCTGCGGCAGAGCGATCGTTTCCTGTCGAACTCGATGATGGTGTTTGGTGGTCGTACGTCGAAGGCCTATCAGGGCTTGAAGGAGGGTCGTCGTATCCGTCTTCAGACGCGTGACATCACCGCCACCGATACTGAGTTCAAGAATGTCGTCGATGAGGTTGGCGCGCAGTACAGCACCAATGTCACCATCAGCAACGGCGAAGAGTATATCAGTACGGAAGTGACAGGTGTCTATCCCAACCATACGAAGATCGACAAGATGGAGATGCTCTATGGGCGTTTCGTCAACGAGATCGACATGAAGGAGAAGCGCAAGGTGCTCGTGCTGAGTAATAAGCAAGCCAGAGAGTTGGAACCCAAGGACTATAAGACGTTGTTGGGCAAGTATTTGAAGGTAGGTAACTTTGCCTTTAAGGTGGTAGGCATCTATAAGGATAGTGAAAATGGCTCGTCGGAGGCTTTCTCTTCCTATGCTGCCATCAAGGGCATCTTCGGTGCCAATACCGATGAGGCGGGTAGTATCGAATATACCTTCCATGGACTGACGACCGAGAAGGCTAACGATGACTTCGAGAGTGACTATCGCCGTCGTCTGAATGCTAACCATCAGGCGCATCCTGAGGACGAGAGTAGTGTGTGGCTCTGGAACCGTTATACCCAGAACATGCAGATGCAACAGGGTATCGGTATCATCCGCACAGCGTTGTGGGTGGTAGGCCTCTTTACGCTCCTGTCGGGTATCGTGGGTGTCTCAAACATCATGCTTATCACCGTGAAGGAGCGTACCCATGAGTTCGGCATCCGCAAAGCTATTGGTGCCAAGCCTTGGAGCATACTCCGTCTGATTATCACTGAGAGTGTCATCATCACCACCTTCTTTGGCTATATCGGCATGGTGCTGGGTGTGGCTGCGAATGAGTATATGGATGCCACTATCGGCCACGAGACCATCGATACAGGATTATTCCAGGCAACAATGTTCCTGGATCCTACCGTCGGTCTTGATGTGTGTTTTGAGGCTACGATGGTGATGGTGATAGCAGGAACGATCGCAGGATTGATTCCCGCATTCAAGGCAAGTAGAATCCGCCCTATTGAGGCATTAAGAGCTGACTGACGATTATGAGAATAGATATTGATTCATACAGAGAAATACTCGACACGCTGACGCGCAATAAGTCGCGTTCGTTTCTGACGGGCTTCGGTGTTTTCTGGGGCGTCTTCATGCTCATCGCCCTCATAGGAGGTGGACAGGGACTGAAAGAGATGCTGAATAAGAACTTCGACGGCTTTGCCCAGAACACCGTCATGATCTGGGCGCAGCAGACCACGAAGGCTTATAAAGGATTCCGTAAGGGACGTTGGTGGGCGATGGACTACAAGGATATCGAACGTCTGCACCAGCGTGTGCCTGAACTCGATGTCGTGGCCCCAATCCTGTTTGCTCCTTGGGGAAAGTCGAATACGGCCTATTATGGCGAACAGTCAACGACACCCAGAGTCCAGGGCGTGACGCCTGAATATGCAGAGGTCATCTCACCCAAGATGTACTATGGACGTTTCATCAACGAGATGGATATGCGTGAGAACCGTAAGGTGTGTGTGCTGGGCAAGAAGATCTACAAAGACTTGTTCAAAGAAGGTGGTGACCCTTGTGGAAAGAAAATTCGCGTGGATTCTACCTACTATGAGGTGATAGGCGTGGATTATAACACCAATGGCGGCATCAATTTCAATGGACGTGCCGAAGAGAAGATAACGATGCCGCTGACGCTGATGCAGGTTACTTATAATCGCGGTGACCAAGTGGACCTGATTGCTGCAACAGGGCGCGAAGGCGTAGTGATGAGTCGTATTACAGACCGTATCCGCGAGACGATAGCCCGTGCTCATTATTTGGATCCTACTGACGAACAGGGCGCGATGGTATTCAATACGGAGATACTCTTCCAGATGCTCGACAACCTGTTCAAAGGTGTGAACTTCCTCATCTGGCTCGTAGGTCTCGGTACTCTCCTAGCTGGCGCTATAGGCGTATCTAACATCATGATGGTGACGGTGCGCGAGCGCACTACGGAGATCGGCATCCGACGTGCCATCGGCGCCACCCCTAAGATGATCCTCTCACAGATTATTTCAGAGAGCATCGTGCTGACACTGGTGGCAGGTATGAGTGGCATCCTCTTTGGTGTGATGATCCTTCAGATGCTGGAGATGGGTAATACCGAGGATGGCATCGTGACAGCTCACTTCCAGGTAGGTTTCTGGACAGCCATCTTCGCAGCTATTGTCGTGTCGGCGATGGGTGTCCTCGCAGGTCTGGCTCCAGCAGCACGTGCAATGAGCATCAAACCCGTCGACGCGATGCGAGACGAATAAAGGTAAAAAAGTAAAAAAGGTAAGAAAGTAAGAATTAAAAATTTAAGATATGAAAAGGTACAGCAAACTGATCATCGCAGCGATTATCGCCCTGATCTTCATCGGAACATTCGTGTTCCTCTGGCAGAAGAGCCAACCCAATGAAGTTGTCTATAACGAATTTACTCCAAAGATGGAGGACATCCAGAAGACAACGATTATCACAGGTAAGATCGAACCTCGCAACGAGGTGAACGTGAAGCCGCAGATCTCTGGTATCATCACGGAACTGCTGAAGGAACCTGGACAGATGGTGCAGCAGGGTGAGGTCATCGCCAAGGTGAAGGTGATTCCCGATATGGGTCAGCTCTCGAGTGCTGAGGCGCGTGTCCGTCTGTCAGAGATCAATCTGAAGCAGGCACAGGTGAACTTCAACCGCGAGGAGAACCTCTACAATCAGAAACTCGTCTCTGCTGATGAGTACGACAAGGTCAAGCAGGCCCTCCATCAGGCCAAGGAGGAGAAAACGGCTGCCGAAGACGCCCTGCAGGTGGTGCGCGACGGTGTCTCGAAGGCTAATGCCTCTGCCTCTTCCACACTGATCCGTTCGACCATCTCGGGTGTCATCCTCGATATCCCCGTGAAGGTGGGTAACTCCGTGATCCTGGCTAATACCTTCAACGACGGTACTACGATTGCTACCGTAGCCAATATGAACGACCTTATCTTCCGCGGCAACATCGATGAGACGGAGGTTGGACAACTGGTCAGCGGCATGCCGATGAAGATTACCATCGGTGCCTTGCAGGACCTGCAGTTCGACGCCGCGCTGGAATACATCTCCCCGAAGGCTGTAGAGTCGAATGGTGCCAATCAGTTTGAGATCAAGGCTGCCGTGAAGCTTGCCGAAGGCGGTAAGATCCGTTCTGGCTACAGTGCCAATGCCGAGATCGTACTCTCTTCTGCCGAGAAGGCACTCAGCATCCCTGAGAGTGCTATCGAGTTCAGCGGCGACTCTACCTTCGTCTATATCATCAAGGGTGAAGGCAAAGAGAAGACTTACGAGCGCACCCAGGTGACAACAGGTCTCTCCGACGGTGTGAACATCGAAATCAAGAAGGGTCTCACGTTGAAGGACAAGGTGCGTGGTCCTGAGGTGATAGCAGATGACTCCAATAAAAAATAAGGTAGGATGATTATGAAGACAATACAATCAATCAAGGTTCAAGGCTGGGTAAAGGTGCTCCCCTTATGTCTCTTTACCCTCATGCCTTTGAATGCACAGGACAGACTGTGGTCGCTCAGCGAGTGTGAGGATTATGCTGTGGCGCATAACATCACCATCAAACAGAGGGAGAAGGCTGTCGAGAAACAGGTCAATAACCTCTCAACGGCTGTAAACAGCCGACTGCCGAATCTGACTGGAACTGTGGGACAGAACTTCAACTTCGGACGTGGTCTTACCGAAGATAACCTCTACGAGAACAGGAACACCCAGAATACCAGTCTCCAGCTGACAACGTCGATGCCGCTCTTTACGGGTTTCCAGATACCAGAGAACATCAAGGTGAACCGTCTGAATCTGGAGGCAGCGACCGCTGATCTTGAGAAGGCCAAGAACGATATCCGGATGCAGGTGGCGCAGGCCTATGTGCAGATACTCTATGATATGGAGATTTCTGCCGTTGCTCATCGTCAGATTGCCATCGACTCCATGCAGGTGGCTCGTCTGCAGGCACTTGTCGATAACGGGAAGGCCAGTGTCTCTGAACTGTCGCAGCAGATAGCGACTTTGGCAAGCGGCCGTCTGACGGCTACACAGGCTGATAATAAGCATCGCATGTCTGTGCTCACGCTGACACAGCTGCTGGAACTGCCCAGTCCTGATGGCTTCGGTGTGGTGACGCCCACCGAGGCTCAGCTCGAACATATCGCTGCGCTGAATATCACCAATCCTGAACAGATCTATGAAGAGGCCGTGAGCTTTAAGCCGGAAGTGCGCTCGCAGCAACTTCGACTGGAGAGTACGGAACATAGCATCAAGGTCGCCAAGGCTGGCTACTATCCGAAACTGAACCTCAATGCGGGACTCGGCTCCAA
The DNA here is from genome assembly GCA_900315525.1 of uncultured Prevotella sp. GTDB lineage: Bacteria > Bacteroidota > Bacteroidia > Bacteroidales > Bacteroidaceae > Prevotella. The sequence continues at coordinate 6,006 of OMZO01000030.1, forward strand.
CTACTATAACGTCAGCGGCTTCGACTCCGACCCCTTCGGACGACAGCTGAGCCATAACTTCAGCCAAAACATCGGCTTGAACCTGAGTATCCCCATCTTCAGCCGCTTCTCGGTTCGTAACAGTGTGCGTAATGCGCGCGTGGACAGAGACAACCAGCAACTGACGCTCGACAACACGAAGAAGACACTCTATAAGGAGATCCAGCAGGTGTATTACAACACGCTGAACGCTCAGGCCAAGGAACGCAGTTCCAAGGAGGCTGTGGCCAGTTCTGAGGATGCCTTCTCCCTGATGCAGGCCAAATATGAGAATGGTAAGGCGAACATCACGGAGTTCAACGAGGCGAAGAACAAATACCTGAAGGCACAGTCAGACTATGTGCAGGCTCGCTACGAGCACCTCTACCAGCGTGCCTTGTTGGAGTTCTATCGTGGCAGCGAACTGGTGTTCTGAGACTGGCCTTATCTGACGATGAGTTTCTCTCCCTTTTTGATATAGATGCCCTTTTGTTGCGGCTTGCCCTGCAGCTTTCTGCCGCTGAGGCTGTACCAGGCATCGTCGGTCTGTGCGCTATTGGCACTGATGCTGACGATGCCTGTGCTGCCATCGTCGAAAGCCTTCAGCTCATAGAGGGCGGGTAGGGCACGTCCCGTCTCGTTGTCGAAGAGTGAGGCGTTGTACCAGCCTTCTGCCAGCGACCCTGTGCAGCCTTTGGCATTGGCTTCGGCATACCACCACGAGAGGCCGCTCACCTGTGGATGCTTTTGTAGGGTTGTGATCAGGTCGGCGATATACTTCCGCTGCCCTTCGTGCGAGTAGGGGTAAGTGTCTGTGTAGTCATAGGTAGTGCCTTCCACCTTCCATTTTGAGGGATAGCCCGTCTCCACCACCTGGATCTTCTTCCCGTAGTTCTTGTCCTCCAACTTCTGGAGGGCTTTTTCCAGTGTGGCGATGTTGCCGTGGAAATAGGGATAGTAGGAGAGTCCGATGATGTCATAGTCGAGTGAGGCTGCCGTCATGCGGTCGAAGAAGTCTGCCAGTACATCGGGCTTGGGTGTACGTTCGCTATGGATGATGATCTGAGCCTTGGGGCACACCTCGCGGCAGGCTTTGCCAGCCTCCTTCAGCAGTGTGATGAAGCGCTCCCAGTTGGCTGCAGGTGAGTTGGTGTAGCAGCGGTTCTTGTCGTTGCCTTTGGCGGTGGCTTCTGTCCCCCAGAGCATGCCGTAGCTGATCTCGTTGCCTGTCTGTATCAGGTCGGGTGTGGCGCCTGCCTCCTTCATCTGTTCCAGACAGTCCTTCGTGTATTCGTAGATCTTCTTGTAGAGGTCGTCGTCAGAGAGACTCTTCCATTGGTCTGGCGTCCACTGCTTGGCGGGATCTGCCCAGGTGTCGCTATAATGGAAGTCGAGCATCAGGTAAAGTCCGGCATCTTTGATGCGCTTGCCAAGTTGCTTGACGAATTCAAGATCCTGGCAGACGTTTTTATCGGTATCTTTCGAGGGATCTACGAAGAGCCTTACGCGAATGGTGTTCCAGCCTTGTTCCTTCACGAAGGTCAGCACGTCGTTGATGCTTTTGCCGTCCTTGTCGAAGAAAGTGGCTTTCTGGGCTTCGTATTTGGGTAGTACAGAGATGTCGCCGCCCACGTATTTCTGGGCTTGTAAGGTGGTCAGACTTGTCAGTAAAAGTGTAGTTAGTAAGAGTCTTATTCTTCTCATTTCTTAGGTCATTAAAGGGTTTGTTTTGCTGCAAAGGTACGCCTTTTTGTGCTTGTTTCCAAAAAAAGTGCAGATTTTTTCTAATTATGACTTGTTTTTTCTGGAAATGTTGTATTTTTGCAGTCGCAAATATGATGACAATAGCTAATAACCTCAGGACGTTTCTCGTCGCATTGTTTTCTATCCTCTTCGTGGGACAGATTTACGCAGACAAGACTGTTGAAGACTTGGCTGGCGAAGATCGTGTGATGTTTGATAAGTTCCGCCAACTCTTGGTGAGTGGCGAACCTGAGGAATTCTATGCCTTTGCGGATGAATACGCCAAGGATCTGCACGAAAAGGGTTATATGATGCTCTACTATAAGCTGTTGTCAAATAAAGGTTTCTATGCCTTACGTCATAATCAGGTCTATCAAGCCTCTAAGTTTGCCAGACAGCTCGATACAGAGGTGAGAGGTGACGGTGCAGAGGAATATTTCTATCTGGCTACGGGTCTCTTTGGTGATGTCTATAATTCCACCCACAACAAGCAGAAGGCTGAGCGATACTTCATGCAGGCCTTGGACGAGGTGGGCAATCGCGACCCGAAGTTCACCATGCGCACCTATCTGAACCTCGCAGAGATGCTGAGTCTGAACAACCCTCGGAAGGCGCTGCAGTGGATAGACAGGGCGATAGCGATGGCTGAGGACAAGAAGAATATGGACTACTTCTCGATGTCGCAGGCCATGAAGTGTTACATCCTCTTCCTCATGGGCGATGCGTCACAGTTCTTCCAGGTCTATAATCAGTACGTCAGTCTTAGGGAATCGAATAATCCGGAATTCAATCCTCGATATGACAATGTCGTCGAGACTGCCAAGTTCGCCTTTGACAATGATTATGAAAAGGCGCTGCAGAAGGTGCATGAGGGTAATCTCGCCGTTGACAGCTCGCTGGTCGCTATACGCATCTATGCGATGGCCAACGATATGAGAAACGGTTTCGATGCCATCCTGCGCCACTATGTGGAGATGGACTCCATCTATAGCATGATGCAAGATGCGAACTTCAATCAGATGGCTTCCGAGACTGCTCTGCTGCGCTCACAGGAGGAGGCTGCCGCCAACAAGAAGCTGGCCCGCAAACTTACGTATTGGCTGATAGGCATGACGGCTGTCTTTCTCTTCGTCTATATCATGGGGCGCCGAAGGCTGATGCTGAAGATATGGGCGCGCGGAAGGGAACTGAAAGCGGCGTTGAATCGTGCTGAAGAGTCGGATCTCATGAAGTCGGCCTTCATCCGGCACATGAGTCACGAGATCCGTACACCACTGAATGCGGTGTCGGGTTTCTCGCAGATACTCACCAGTCCCGATTATAAACTGTCGGACGAGGAGCGCATCGACATGCAGCACCGCATCTCCGACAATGTCAATCTCATCACGACGATTGTGAACGAGCTGCTGGAGCTCTCCAAGAGCGAGAGCGAAGGGGATGACACTGAGATTGTGAAGACCGATATCAAGTGCAATGAGTTCTGTCGTGCGCTGCTTGACGAACGGAGGGGCAAGGGTAATCCGCTTGTGGAGCTGCGCTTTGCCTCGAATGTCGGCGACGACTATACCTTCCATACGAATGCCTATCGGCTGAGGAGCTCGCTGGGTCATCTGCTCGACAATGCCCAGAAGTTCACCGATGTCGGGCACATCGAGTTGAAGGTGGAGGCTACAGGGCGTCTGCTTGTCTTCAGTGTGACTGATACCGGCGTGGGTATTGATGTCAAGAATCGTGAGACGATCTTTAAGGAGTTCTCCAAACTGGATACCTTCAAGGAGGGTATCGGCCTCGGCCTCCCTATCACCCGCCGGCTCATTGCCTCGCTGGGTGGAATGGTAGAGCTCGATTCCACCTATACCCGAGGCAGCCGTTTCGTCATCACCTTCCAGATATCATAAAAAAAGAGAGCACCCTTTCATGGACGTTTGCCTGAAAGGGTGTTGCTCTTCTTCCTTATTTCTTATGTCTGTTCGCACGCTGTTCGCGATACTTCGCCTTCTGACGGGCTGAGCCGCTACCATGCGCGCCTGTGATATACTGCTTCTTCTTGGCTTTGGTCTTCACCTTGCCGTCGTCCTTGTGCTTATCACCGCCACGACCGAAGTTGATACCATTGGCGAGGATATCCTCGAAGTCTGATTCCTTACTCATTTGCTTTCTCTTTATATATCTCCCCTCCCTTTTGGGAGGGGGCGGGGGTAGGCTTCTTAATGGTGGAAAAGTCTTACACCTGTGAAGGCCATAGCGATGCCATACTTGTCGCAAGTCTCAATCACGTTGTCGTCGCGCACGCTGCCGCCAGCCTGTGCGATAAACTCCACACCGCTCTTGTGGGCGCGCTCGATATTGTCGCCGAAGGGGAAGAAGGCGTCAGAACCCAGAGCCACCTTCGTGTTCTGTGCTATCCATGCTTTCTTCTCTTCCATCGTCAGCACCTCGGGCTTCTCCTTGAAGAACTGCTGCCAGGTGCCGTCGCGCAGCACGTCGTCGTGGTCCTCGGAGATATACACGTCGATGGTGTTGTCGCGGTCTGCGCGGCGGATATTGTCCACGAAGGGCAGGTTCATCACCTTCGGATGCTGGCGTAGCCACCAGATGTCGGCCTTGTTGCCAGCCAGACGGGTGCAGTGGATACGGCTCTGCTGTCCTGCGCCGATGCCGATAGCCTGTCCGTCCTTCACGTAGCAGACGGAGTTCGACTGCGTATATTTCAGCGTGATGAGGGCGATGATCAGGTCGCGCTTGGCCTCGGGTGTGAAGGTCTTGTTCTGTGTGGGCATATTCTCGAAGAGGGCATCGTCGTCGAGCTTGATCTCGTTGCGGCCCTGCTCGAAGGTGATGCCGAATACCTGCTTCCGCTCGATAGGCTCAGGCTGATAGTTGGGGTCTATCTTGATCACGTTATAGGTACCCTTGCGCTTGTCTTTCAGGATTTCGATAGCCTCGGGCGTATAGTCGGGAGCAATCACACCGTCGCTCACCTCGCGCTTCAGCAACTTGGCGGTAGTGGCGTCGCAGGTGTCGCTGAGCGCCACGAAGTCACCGTAGCTCGACATACGGTCGGCACCACGGGCGCGGGCGTAGGCACAGGCGATAGGACTCTCGTCGAGATCCTTGATGTCGTCCACGAAGTAGATCTTCTTCAACGTGTCGCTGAGAGGCAGGCCTACGGCAGCACCAGCAGGACTCACGTGCTTAAACGAAGCTGCGGCGGGCAGGCCAGTGGCAGCCTTCAGTTCCTTCACCAGTTGCCAGGCGTTGAAGGCGTCGAGGAAATTGATGTAGCCAGGACGGCCATTGATCACTTCGATGGGGAGCTCGCCCTCGGTCATAAAGATGCGTGAGGGCTTTTGGTTGGGGTTACAACCGTACTTGAGTGCTAATTCTTTCATCTTCTTATGCGATTTTTTCGTTTCTGGCTGCAAAATTAGTGCAAAATGAGTGAAAAGCCAAAAAAAAATCGTAATTTTGCATCAAAATAGAGATTTAATATGGAAAAGAAACGTAAAGCTCTTCGCAAACTGCTGGAGGCAGTAGAAAAGGAAATCCTCAAGAAACCGGATCGGAAAACGCTTGACCATCTCTCACTTCTCGTCGGTTTCCAGGACTGGGAATCATTCCAGAACGCGCTGCACGGTGACGCCAGTGCCGACGAGAACTACAAATAAAAAAAAGAGATGCTGCGCTTGCAGGCATCTCTTTTATTTCACGAAAGTCTTTCTTACTCTCCAACAGGACGGCGCTTCTCCTTGATGCGGGCAGCCTTACCAGTGAGCTTGCGCAGATAGTAAAGCTTGGCGCGGCGAACCTTACCAATCTTGTTGATCTCAATGCTCTCGATGTTGGGTGACTCCAGCGGGAAGATACGCTCCACACCTACGGTACCAGACATCTTGCGAACAGTGAAGCGCTTCTTCTCACCATGACCGCTGATCTTGATCACAACGCCACGATAGAGCTGGATACGCTCCTTAGAACCCTCGATAATTTTGTAAGCGACAGTGATAGTGTCACCAGCCTTGAATGCCGGGAACTGCTTGCCGGTTGCAAATGCTTCTTCAGCAACTTTAATTAAATCCATTGTAATTTTACTAATTAAATTTGTTGTATCGTTCCAACGCAACATAACAGGCAACTCGTTACTTCCTGCCAGCGATTACGCCGAAAAGCGGCTGCAAAGGTACAACTTTTTATCCATTCCACGAAATATTTCCGGATTTTTTTGTATTTTTGCACCATCAAAACCTGAAAATATGAGAAGAAATAGTCTTTTTTATGCAGCTTTACCCCTGTTGTTGCTGTCTTCGTGTGCACCAAAGCACTATCAGCTGACGGGTATTGAGCGCACGCGGATCATCGTCGACAGCCGATATGACAACCAGCCAGATCAGGCCGCTGCCGACTTCATGGCACCCTACAAACGAGTCAACGACAGCATCATGGCTCCCCTCATGGGCCGTGTGGCTCATAACATGCACGCCACGCGCCCTGAGAGCGATCTCTCGAACCTCCTCTCCGATATCCTCATCTGGGCGTCGAAGGACTATAACGAGTCGCCTGTGCTCGCCGTCTATAACATGGGTGGCATCCGAGCCGACCTGACCAAGGGCGACGTCACCTACGAAGACCTGCTCTCCATCGCCCCCTTCGAGAATAAGATATGCTTCGTCACGCTCTCCGGCGAGCAGCTGATGCAGCTCTTCCGCGACATTGCCGCCAGGGGAGGTGAGGGCGTCAGCAAGGGCTGCGAACTGGTCATCACCAAGGCTGACATCGGCGGCGAACTCGTCTCTGCCCGTCTGCACGGCCAGGAGATCGACCCCAAGGCCGACTATCGTATCGTCACCATCAACTATCTGCTCGAAGGCAATGACGGACTCTACACCTTCCCCTTAGGCAAAGACAAGGTGGCACCCGAAGATGCCAGCAACAACTCGCGATTCCTGATTATGAACTACTTCCGCGACAAGATGCTGCGCGGTGAAGTGGTCGATGCCCAGGTAGAGGGACGTATAAAGGTAAAAAAGTAAAAAGGTAAAAAAGTAAAGATTGAGGTTATGAAATCATATATATATAATAAGGTGGTAGTTCGGTTGATAATGGGCCTTTTGCCTTTTTATCTTTCCGCCTTCCTACCCAGTGAGGCTGGTGCACGGAAGCACAAGCAGCTCGTCATCTTGCACACCAACGATACCCATTCCACCATACTGCCCGTCAATCCCAACATCGACAACAAGGATCTGGCTGGCAGGGGCGGCTTCCTGCGTCGCATCAACGTGGTGAAGGAGCAGCGTGAGCTCCACCCCGGACTGCTGCTCATCGACAGCGGCGACTTCTCGCAGGGCTCTGGTTACTACACCCTCTTCAAGGGAGAGGTCGAGATCGGGCTGATGAATCAGATGGGCTACGATGCCGCCACCATCGGCAACCATGAGTTCGACTACGGCATGGACAATATGGCGAAGCTCTTCCGGCAGGCCAATTTCCCCATCGTCTGCTCCAACTACGACTGCAAGGGTACGGTGCTCGAAGACCTCGTGAAGCCCTATATCACGATGGTGCGCGATGGCGTCAAGATCGGACTCTTTGCATTGGCGCCCCCGCTGAAAGGGCTCGTCTTCGACAGCAACTGTGAGGGCATCACCTATCTCGATCCCGCAGAGACGGGCCAGAAGTACATCGACATCCTGCGCCGTCAGGAGAAGTGCGACCTCGTCATCTGCATCTCCCACCTCGGCTGGGCGGTCTCCGAATATACCGACGAGAAGTTCATCAGTCTCACCGAAGGCTGCGACCTCGTGCTGGGCGGACATACCCACACCTATATGCCCGCGCTCGAATACGCGCCCGACAAAAATGGGAAGCTGATTCCCGTCGATCAGAATGGTAAGCACGGCGCCTTCATCGGCAAGCTCGTGCTCGATCTGGAGAAGCGGTAGTCATTCGAAATAGAATGTCAATACGATCATCTTGCTGTGGCCACTGGTCACAGCATTTGTGTATTGGCGCATATTCACGTCCTTCAGTTCGCTGGCATGCCCGTGGTCGAGCGCGTCGCTCAGGCTGTAGCAGAACTTCAGTTCCGGAATCAGTTTGAAAAACGGCAGGTAGAAGTCACAGCCGATGCCCACCTCCAGGAATACGTCGGCACGCTTCAGCTGGATATACTCCTGGTTCTTGCTCGTCAGGTTCAGCATGGGGTTCACGCCCGCCATCAGGTAGGGACGGTAGTTGTTCCAGCGCTCGGCACTGAATTTCAGGTCCAGCGGAAACGAAAGATAGGTGTTCTTCATGTCCTGCGTCATCTCCACCGGTCTTCCCTCCTGCGTCTTGTCAGTCATGTTCAGAAAGGTCAGGTGCTTCGAGCCGAAATGCATGGTCGGCGTGAAGCGCAGGTTCAGGTGCGTGTTCAGCCTCAGGTCAGCCAGCACGCCGACGCTGAATCCGCTGTTCCAGCGGTCCTGGTCGCAGACGATGGTCTTCTCGGCAGTCGTCCCGTCGTCATAGGTGATGATCTGCGGTCCTACGTTTTTGAATTCGATGTCCTGCATGTTCATACCCACGAGGATGCCGAAGTGCAGGGGGCGCAGGTCGATATACGGCTTGTGCTGTATCGTGCGCTCCTGTGCCAGCCCCCTCAGAGCCGTCAGCAGCAAGAGTAATATGGTGATAGTTTTCTTTGTCATTCTATGAATTAATAACGTATGAAACAGCCAGATATTATATCCCTGGTTATTTCGACACCGTATAAATTGCGAAAAAAAAGTACCTAAAGTTTGGTATTTTTCAAAAAACTTTCTTACCTTTGCATCATCAAAAGTGAGTATTAACAGTATTAACTATCTAAATTTATACGATTATGGCATACGTAATTAGTGATGATTGCATTTCTTGTGGAACATGTGCAGGTGAGTGCCCAGTAGAGGCTATCTCTGAGGGTGCAGAGCACTATCAGATCGACGCTGATGCTTGCACTGAGTGTGGTACTTGCGCAAGTGTTTGCCCATCTGAGGCTATCAGCCTTCCCTAATGCAATAAGTTATTAGCAAACCATAAGAGGCACCTCACTCGCTGTGAGATGCCTCTTTTTATTCGTATCATTACAACCATGAAGCAGATGAAATTGTTTCTGATATCGATTCTCCTGATGACCTGCACCATGATGCAGGCTCAGGACAGACAATTTGAGAGTTGTCCTCTCACAGTGGTTAACGAGGGGTGGAAGACCAAGACCATCGACAACGTCATCAATGGCAGCCTTGGCATCATGCTCGAGCGTTTCGACCAGACTTGGCCCACATGGATGGTAGGCGAAGTGCGTGATGCGATGGAGAAGGGACTGTCAAAAGTTGTTCTCGACGAAGAGACCGATCTGACCGTTACCGTAGATAGCAAGAACGGCTACGTGTCGGTGGGTGATGCCGGCACCGATGGCGAATATATGTCAGCCTGCTATTGGAACCGCTCGAATGGACATAAACTCCTGGCAGTCTTGCTGGGCAAGCCCACCGATCCCTGTATAGAAGTGTTGTGTACCTACGATTACGACCCTGCCAAGAAATGTCTCACTCCAGAACCAGCCATCCTGAAAGGCTACAGATGGGGTGACAAGGAGGAGTCTACCCAGATGTTCTGTAGGCTGCCAAGAGTCGGTAAGAGTGTAGTGGTACAAGAGTGGGGGCAGGGAGGCCCTCTGCAGCATACCTTCACATGGGACGGTATGAAACCCGTGCTCTCTAAGACAGAACCCTATGAATACGAAAATGGGGTAGGCCAGTGATACATCGTAAACAGCTTTGCGACACGATTCAGCCCCCTCATTAGCCCTTTGTCGCAGATCCCCGTCCCTGTCGCCACAAACTCTTGCAAAAGTCCGCCAAAAATTACTCCACCTCCAAAAACCGCCGTACCTTTGCGCTGTGATTCAGAAATCACATCGCGAGTGAAGGCTGCGCCTCAGCAATCTAAAGCAAGCTTTGATTGCATTCGACTTGCACTTCACTTGCATCGTCAAAAGGACAATTAATCAACAGTATAAACATTAAAAATTTAAAGATTATGGTACAGCAGAATGAAATGAGCGCACGCGCTCTCACAATGGAAGAGTTAGAGAATGTAAACGGTGGACGTGGTGCTATGTTCCAGGGGGGATACTATAAGTCAATTAAGGAATTTAAAACCGCCATTGATGTAGAAAAAACGCGATACCGTGTAATTGCATAAAAATAATCAAAGCGTTCTGGAGTTGATTTCCAGAACGCTTTTCTTTGTCAATACATACATGTTTAGATTCCGAGTCACGAAGTGATTGAGAACCTGAAACGGCTCTGCTGCTGGCTGCACTTCGCGGTGCGCCCGCCCTCGCAGCAGAACCGCAGGAAGATTGATTTCTTGAAAGGGTAATGTGATGAAAAAGAAGAGGTGCTCGCCGTGTGGGGAGCACCTCTTGCTATGGATGTGAAATAGGGGATTACTTCAGGTTCTTGATCTCAAGAGCGGGCTTGTACTCGGGGTCGATAACCAGGATCTTCTCTGCGTAGTCCTTAGCACCTGCTACGTTCTTGTTGATGTAAGAGTTGAACATCATGTAGTGGTAAGCGGTCTTCAGCATGGTGTTGTCACCCTTGGTGCGGTCTGCCTTGTTGGCGAGCAGCTCGATCACCTTCAGGTAGTCGGGCTTGGCGAGGCTCTGCTTCATGTTGTCATCAATCTTGTTGATGGTGCTGGCAGCCATATAGGTGGCATAGACCTGCTGGATAGGATACTTCTGGCCTGCGGCGCGGAAGATCTCAACGGCCTTCTTGACGTACTCGTTCTTCTTGGCAGGATCTGCCTCTCCCCACTTAGAGTAGATGTTGGCCAGACCTTCCTCGTCGTCGAAGTTCACGTCGGGCTTGCTGGCGAGCATGTCGTTGTAGTACTTGATGGCGTTATCGAAGTCCTGATCCTTCAGGTAAGAGTCGGAAACGGCCTTCTGGATAGCCCAGCGCTTGATCATTGAAGAGTCGTTCACCAGTTCAAGGGCCTTGTTGTAGTGTGTGTACATGTTGGCCTTGTCCTCGAGAGCCTGGTAGATCAGAGCTGTGTAGAAGTGGTCGTACTCAGAGAATGTGGCTGAGTCGGTCTCGTTGAAGTACTTGTTGATGTAGGCCTTAGCTGCCTCGTGGTTCTTCAGCTCGTAGTTTGAGAACATGGCCAGACGGTTGAAGGTCGGGTTGCGTGGCACGAGCTTGATACCTGCCTCAGAGGCGCGGAGGGCGTCCTCGAAATGGCCTGTGAAATAGCTGCAGCGTGCGAACTCGTTGAGCTGACCCTTGTCGAGCTTGGTGATGTCGGCCTTCATGTAGTTCTCGTAGGCTTTCTTCTCATCGCCGGCGAGCATGTAGATATGTGCGGTGAAGGCGTCGATATCCTCGTTGGGGCACTGTGCCTTCATGTCCTGCAACTTCTGGGCTGCCTGGCTGGGGCTAATCTTACGATAGACCATTGCCCACTTCTTGTAACCCTCGGGGTTCTTCGGGTCGAAGTTGATGGCCTGGTTGTAGTAACCTGCGGCCTTACCACCGTCGGTACCATAGGCAGACTCGATGTCGCCGAGCAGCAGGTAGGCGGGAGCGTACTGATACTTGGGCTTGCCGGCCTCGTTGGCGTAGTTGGCAAACTGGCGTGCGCCGGCTGTATCTTTCTGCTCGAAGAAGGCGCGTGCGATCTTCATCAGGGCCTCGGGGTTCTTCTTGTTCTTCTTGTAGGCGGTCTTTGCAGCGTCGGCTACGTTGCCTGCCTTTGCCTTGATTGCGCTGAGGGCTGCCTGGAGCTCCTCTTCCTGTGCGTTAGCGTTAGTGCTGAAACCTGCCAGCAGTACACCCATCAATAGATACTTGATTGCTTTCATACTTATTCTTAATTTAAATTTATTTGTTCACTTTTATGAGTTCATTTATCCGTTTGACGCAGAATGGGGTGAAAGGTTTAATCACTCTTTCTTGACGATGACATCTCTCACGTTCATATTGGCCGTGCGCGGCAGCAGGCCTGCACGCAGGATGATCATCTGGCCCTTGGGCAACTGGCAGAAGTGGCAGAAGCTCGAGGGGACACCGTTGCGCGTGTCGTTGAGCAGCGCGTAGATGGTGCGGCGCAGGGGATAGTTCCCGTTGTATAGATAGTACTGATAGGGCTTCCAGCTGTTGTATTTCTCAGCTGTGTTCATCTTGGAGACGCCCATCACTGTGATATTCTTCTTGAAGGTGACATTGGTGGTGTCGCGCTTGTCGTTGAGCCAGTTGCTGCCGATGATGCCGAGTGAGTTCTCATGTTTCTCGACATAGTCGATGACGGCGGCGCTGGTCTGCACGGCTCCGATGTTCTTGGCGCTGAACTGCTGGCCTCCGAGGATGGAGTCGACGCACCAGCGCACGGTGCTGGAGAGGGGGTTGTCGAAGACGACGTCGATCTCGCCGAGCTTGGACTGTGGATAGAGTTCCTTCCAGGTGGTTACCTCGCCCTTGAGCACGCGTGCAAAATCCTTGATGGTGATGCACGAGTCGGGGTTGGCATTGTTGACGATAATCGCCAGACCGTCGTAGGCGATGGGCACTGCGCGGGGCAGGTACTTGCGGTCTATGAGGTTCTGACGCTCTTTCTGGGTGAAGTCACGGGTGGTGAAGGCCAGAAAGGTCTCGAGCTTCATCAGCTTCTTGACGGCGTCCTGCTCGTTGATGTAGAGCGGGGTGATGGAGTCGAGGGTCTGTGTGGTGAAGTAGTAGAGCTCTTCATCGATGATGGGGTAGAAGCTCTCGTCGGCTGTCAGGATGGCGGCTGCCTTCTGATAGGCTGCCTCCTGTTCAGGATTAGGCTTGCTCCCACATGCGTGGAGCAAGCCTAATATCAGTGTTAATCCAACTAATTTGTTGAATGTGTTCATTTCAGAAATTGAGATTACTGAAGACGGAATGTTACAGGCACGGTGTACTTCACACGTACTGCAGATCCGTTCTGCTTACCAGGAATCCAGTGCGGCATGGACTTAACCACGCGCTGTGCCTCCTTGTCGAGTGAGGGGTCAACGCTCTTCACAACCTTGACGTCGGTGCTGTACACCGTTCTCCTCGGCTACTACCGGATACTTGATATTCTTCGAGAGGTACTCGAACAGGGCTGACGGTCCACCGGGGAACTGAGGCATTTCCTCTACCACGTCGAAGACCTTGGATTCCTCCACCTTCGGGGGCTCGGGCTCTGCAATCACTTCCTTTGCCTTCAGCACCTCACCACCAGTCTCGTCGTTACCTTCCACGTTGAAGGCACCGATAGCGGTGTTGGTCTGCTGGAGTTCTTCCTGTGACTTCATCTCCTGCTCTTCCTTCACTTCATTATCCTTCTTAATCTCAGGTACGGTGAAGGCTACGGAGCTCTTGACACGCTCAATCTCAATCTTCTCAGGCTCGGGTTCGTCCTTCTTCTCAACCTTGGCTTCCTTCTTCTCTGCCAGGCTTGCCAGCTCTACGTCGGCCTCGATGGCTGCGTTCTGTGAAGCAATGTAGTTCTCGATAGAGACCTTTGCATACACGATCGCTGCGATGAGGGCGAAAGCGACAAACATAACAATCAGGGCCTTGAGGTTACGGACACCCGTGTTCTTACGCATCTGATAAGCTCCATAAGCCTGGTTCTTGCCCTCAAACACGAGGTCAACCCAACCATTGTCTATAAGATCTATTTTTGCCATAGTTCTTTCTGCTTTTTAGGATTAATCACTTGACACCTGCCTTTGCGATGAGGTCCTTGTCTTCCTGGCTCATCTTGTCGACATTGTCAATGACATACTTATCAATATTGCTAATGAGCATCTCGTCAAGAGCGGCTACCATGTTCTCGTAGGTGGCTGTGTTCAAAGGACGGATGATGACAGTCATCGTAGGCACCTTGCTGCCGTCGGGGAGTTCACCCTTCTTCAGCTTCTTCAGGGCTTCCTGATACTGCTCTTCGGTCATCTTTGAGTTGTACTCAGCCTTCTTGGCATCCAGTTCCTTCTTTGCCAGCTTGATCTTGGCAATCGGGTTGATACCTTCCTCGGTGGTATGCTCGTTGAGCACCTTCTCGATACCGTCCTTACCATAGGAGGTTGGCTTTACGCATGAGGGGTCGTCGTAGTTGGGCAGACCTGCGATATACCATACCTTGTCGTCAGAACCCAGGTAGAGGGTGATGGTGTGAGAAGCCTTTGTAACCTGCTTCTGCTCTTCGTTCAACTGTGATGTATCGTCGTTAGACGGCATGGTCAGCTGCATGGCCTGCGGCTTAGCCAGCGTAGTACACAGCATGAAGAAGGTGATCAGAAGCATCATCATGTCTACCATCGGCGTGAAGTTCACGCGGGTATCCATTTTCTTCTGCTTGGATTTGATCGAAGCGTAAGGAGTCTTTGAGTCGCACTTGATGGCGATCTTGATGTCGGGGTTCACTTCACGGGCTGTGGCAACCCATTCCTGGAACTCGCTCTTGCCACCCTTGATACTGTCAAGGGGCAGACCGAGTGTCTGGATGGCCTCACTCATCTTCTCAGGCTCGAGGCTGAGATAGGCGCTGAGCTTGTCCATGGGGGCACCGACCATAGCATCCTCGCGGAAGTGCTTGACCTGTGTTGGGTTCAGCTGAAGACCGAACTTGTCGGTCATAGCGTCCAACATTGCCTGCATGTTGTTCTTGTTTTCGGTACCACAGTAGACGCGTCCCTCTGGCGTGACAAGCACGTTGAGCACGTCCTGCTCTGGTATCTTCAGCTCAGACACTGAGTTTGGCGCCGTGACAGATACTGGTTCTGGTGTCAAGAATGTTGAGGTCAACATGAAGAAACACAGAAGCAGCGTCATCACGTCTGACATAGGCGTCATGTCAATCCAGATGTCTTTTTTCTGTATCCGATTTTAAAGTTTTAAATGGTTAAATATTAAGCCTCGTTGTGGTTAGAATCGTATGTAGCTGCGATGGTGAAACCAATCTCGTCGAGAGCGTAAGTCAGCTTATCGATCTTGTTTGAGAAGAAGTTGTAAACAACGGTAGCAACCCAAGAGGTCAAGATACCAGATGCTGTGTTCACAAGGGCCTCAGAAATACCGGCAGACAGAGCCATAGAGTCAGCACCACCACCTGCAGACAGAGCCTGGAAAATCTTAGCGGCCTTCTTCAGAGAAGCGTCACCCTCAACGGTCTGATACATGTTGATAGAAGCCATAACTACGTTACCTACTGAACCCTGCATCTTGTTGCAGAGATCCTTAGCCTTCGTGAAGTCCTGAGCCTTGATAGCGGCCTTAACCTCAGCGGTGAACTTAGCCAGGTTCATCTTACCAGAAGCGGTGCGGATAGCGAAGAAGCGCTCGATACCGAGGCAGATAACGGTGAAGAGAAGGGTAAGGATAAGACCTACGACGAACCCTCCCTTATACACTGTACCAAGCAGGTTTGCGGGGTGACCTGAACGATCGCCACCAACGAAGTTGTCGGGGTTACCCATTACGAAATACCATACACCATAACCTGCTGCGCAGCAGATAGCGAGGATAATCCATGCAGCTTTAACACCTTGGAAGCCCGATTTTTTAGCTGGGGCTGCAGCCTTTGTTGTTGTTGCCATAAATGTAATAATTTTAATTTTTTAGTTATTTAAAAATTTTCATCGGTTATACAAAGCAAATTAATAACTTTTAACTCATAATTTGACGTTTTATCTCAATTTCGCCACAGTATCTTTGATACGTTTCATCGCTTCGATGATATTTTCGTCGCTTGTCGCATAGCTCATGCGGAAGCATTCGGGGTCGCCGAACGCGTCGCCGCCGACGGTGGCCACATGTCCTTTTTCAAGCAGGTACATCGCAAAGTCGGTGGAGTTGTTGATGGTGGTCTCTCCGTCGCTCTTGCCGTAGAAGCTGCTGCACTTGGGGAACAGATAGAAAGCGCCCTCGGGTACGTTCACCTCCAGTCCGGGGATGTCCTTGGCGAGCTTCACTATCAGGTTGCGGCGGCGCTCAAAGGCCTGACGCATATCCTCGACACACTGCTGATCGCTGGTATAGGCGAACTCAGCAGCCTTCTGGCTGACGGAGCAGGGACCGCTGGTGTACTGGCCTTGCAGTTTGTTGCATCCTTTGACAATCCACTCAGGGGCGGCGATGTAGCCGATGCGCCAGCCTGTCATGGCGTAGGCTTTCGACACACCGTTGACGATGATCGAGCGCTCCTTCATGCCCGGGAACTGGGCGATGGACTCGTGCTTGCCGATGTAGTTGATATGTTCGTAGATCTCGTCGGCCAGCACAAACAGGTCGTCGTGGCGGAGGATGACGTCGGCGAGGGCCTTCAGTTCTTCCTTGCTATAGACGCTGCCCGTGGGGTTGCTGGGCGAACAGAGGATGAGCATACGGGTATTGGGCGTGATGGCGGCTTCCAACTGCTCGGGCGTCATCTTGAAGTTCTGCTCGAAGCCTGCCTCGACGATCACGGGTTTGCCGCCTGCCAGCAGTACCATCTGGGGATAGCTCACCCAGTAGGGGGCGGGGATGATGACTTCCTCACCGTCGTTGACGAGGGCCATCACCGTATTGCAGACACTCTGCTTGGCACCGTTGGAGACCAGGATCTCGGCGGGGGTGTAGTGCAGGTGGTTCTCGCGTTCCAGCTTGCGGGCTATGGCCTGTCGCAGGGCAGGGTAGCCGGGTACAGGGGAGTATTTCGAATAGTTCTCGTCGATGGCGAGCTTTGCCTCTTGCTTGATGTGGTCTGGGGTGTTGAAGTCTGGTTCTCCGACGCTCATGTTGATTACGTCGATACCTTGTGCCTTCATCTCTGAGCTTTTCTGTGACATTGCCAGCGTGGCGGATGGTGCCAGGCGCTGCAGACGGTTGGATAATTGTGCCATATGTTTACCAAATTTTGTGCAAAAGTAAGCAAAATAATTATGATTCCGCAAGGAAAACGGCACTTTTTCGCTTTTTGTGCCGAAAAAGTGACATTTTGAACGTTATTTCAGATGGAGCGTATGTCCCATGCGGTTTTTCTTCGTCTCGAGATAGCGGAGGTTGTAGGGGTTGGGTGTCACCTCGATGGGGACGTTCTCCACGATTTCCAGTCCGTAGGCCTCCAGTCCGACGCGCTTGACGGGGTTGTTCGTCAGCAGGCGCATCTTATGGATGCCGAGATGGCGCAGCATCTGGGCGCCGCAGCCGTAGTCGCGCTCGTCGGGCTTGAAGCCGAGGTGCACGTTGGCATCGACGGTGTCGAGTCCTTCTTCCTGCAGTTTGTAGGCGGCTATCTTGTTCATCAGGCCGATGCCTCTGCCTTCCTGCTGCATGTAGATGACGACGCCCTTTCCCTCCTTATCGATGGCTTGCATCGCCTTGTGGAGCTGTTCGCCGCAGTCGCAGCGCTTCGAACCGAGGATGTCGCCTGTCATACATGAAGAGTGTACGCGTACGAGGACCGGTTCTTCCTCCTTCCACTCGCCTTTGATGAGGGCGAGGTGCTCCAGTCCGTTGCTCTTCTGGCGGAAGGGTATCAGGCGGAAATGGCCGTAGTCGGTGGGCATGTCAACCTCTTCGCCGACTTCGATGAGCGACTCTTTCTTCAGGCGGTAGGCAATCATATCCTTGATGCTGATGATCTTCATGTTCCACTCCTTGGCATGTTCCAGCAGCTGGGGCAGACGGGCCATCGTACCGTCTTCGTTCATGATCTCCATGAGGGCACCGGCAGGGTAGAGTCCAGCCATGCGGCAGAGGTCGATGGCGGCTTCGGTGTGTCCGCTGCGGCGCAGCACGCCGTTCTCCTGAGCATAGAGTGGGTTGACGTGTCCCGGACGTCCGAAGGTCTCTGGGGTGGAAGCTGGATCGGCAAGGGCGCGGATGGTCTCGGCACGGTCGTGGGCGGAGACGCCAGTGGTGCAGCCCTCGAGCTTATCGACGGTCACGGTAAAGGGTGTGCCGAGTACGGAGGTGTTGTCCTGTACCTGATGGGGCAGGTCGAGTTCCTTGCAGCGTTCTATCGTGATTGGGGCGCAGAGTACGCCGCGGGCGTACTTCAGCATGAAGTTCACCTTCTCGGCTGTAATCTTCTCAGCAGCGATAATCAGGTCACCCTCATTCTCGCGGTCTTCGTCGTCGACGACAATCACGAATTCGCCTTTTCTGAAATCCTCTACGGCTTCTTCTATTGTGTTCAGTTGGATATTATTCATATTCTTTCTTACACCTTATTTATTATATATATATATTTCAAACAGTCTGTTGTTGCTCTGCCAGTTTCTCTGCCTGCTGGATGATGTTCTCGCTCGACTGGCGGATGTTGCGCAGGTCGCGATAGAGGCGCAGGCGGAAACGTATCATGCGTACGTAGAAGAAGGCGCCGACGGGTACCAACAGACCTGTGATGATGTTGAGCCACTTCTGGCGGAAGGGGCGTGTGTGGGCACTTACGGCGAGGATGGGCAGGTTGTTGAGCTCGCCCAGAATGAGTCTGTCTCTCGTATTGCTCAGGTCTTCGATGACCGCTTCGAGACGCTCGCTGATATGCTCGATATCCTGATCGTCGCCTGCATGGAAGAACACGACGATGGGGTTAGGCCAGCGCAACAGCTTGTGGTTCTCGCTGTAACTGCTGATGTCGTTGCAGATCTCCGTGAGGATGTTGGCGTCTTCTGCATAGTTCGGCTGATCGATGATTACCTCCTTGCGGGCGATGTGACGCTTCGTGCGCAGGCCAAACACCTTCATGAAGAAGTTCTTGTAGAGGTCGATGTTGAACACCGTCGAGTCTTTGTTGGCCTTGTATGTGAAGAACACAGCGATAGGCGCCAGAACGGCTGTCGATATGAGTTTGCCGAACAGGATGGTCCACTGTCCGTCGCGTGCCATTCGCATGCCGGAGTTGTCGAAGATATAGTAAACGATGAATACGAGCACGGAGATAATCACCGGCATTCCCAGTCCGCCTTTGCGGATGATGGCTCCCAGCGGGGCACCGATAAAGAAGAAGATGAGGCACGAGAGAGCCAGCGTGAACTTTCCGATGGCTTCGATCTGGTGCTGGCGGTAGTTACGGTGGAGCCAGCTCGTATAGTCCAGACGCACCTCAATGTCGGTGAGCTGGGCTTGTACGTTTGACATCGCATTCTTCACGGCCATCTGCTTGGCTGATTTGCTCTGCCGCTGGAACAGGGTGTCGTAGGTCATGGCGGTGGTGCTCAGTTCCTTGATCAGTTTCACGGAGTCGTTCTTCGGAAGTGATATCTTTCTGAAGGTATAGCGTCTGGAGTCATTGTAGTAGGCCCTTCCGACACTGTCGTTGAACTCCTTCAGTGAGTCGAGGTCGTGCAGGATCTGGTTCAGACTCTTGGCGCGTGCGTCACCAGCCACATCGTTCATGTCGGCCAGGTTGAAGCCACCGTCGAAGTCGAGCACGATGCGCTTCGAAGAGAAGGTCTCTCTGCGGTAGGGGATGTTCGCGTTGTTGGCGAGATCCTGCGAACGCATGTTCTCAAACCACTCACCACTATAGAGGTTGAGTATCAGATGTTTCTTCTCGGCTGTTGACTGCATCATGCCGGAGTCGGCCAGGATGATGGCCTGATCCTCGTAGCTGCCCGTCTGGCGGTAGATCATGATGCCGTAGAGCATGCCGGTGTTCAGGTCTTTCTTCTGAACATAGATGTTCGAACCGGGGATACCGTCATAGAAGATGCCTTCTGGGATTTCCAGTTCCGGACTCTTCTGCTTCATGGAGATAAGCAGCTGGTGGAGGTGCAGGTTCGACTGTGGTCCGATCTTGTCTTGGAAGTAATAGGATACGCCTGCAATCAGCATGACCAGCACGATGAGTGGTCTGAAGGCCTGCATCAGCGAGATGCCTGCCGCCTTAATGGCTGTCAGCTCGGAACTCTCACCGAGGTTTCCGAAAACAATCAGCGAACTCAGCAGGATGGCCAGCGGCAGTGCCTGTGGCAGCAGCATCAGTC
This sequence comes from uncultured Prevotella sp., assembly GCA_900315525.1. Classification (GTDB taxonomy): domain Bacteria; phylum Bacteroidota; class Bacteroidia; order Bacteroidales; family Bacteroidaceae; genus Prevotella. The sequence goes on from OMZO01000030.1 coordinate 25,777, forward strand.
CCATGTACCAGAAGAACTGGGCCATGATGTCGAGAGAGAGACCTTTACCTATCAGCTCGTCGACATATCGCCACAGGAATTGCATCATCAGCACAAACTGGCAGATGAAGAACGTTCCCACGAAAAGCAGACCGAACTGCTTGGTGATAAAGATGTCTAATTTCTTTATTCGGAGCATAATCAGCATGCAAAGATACGGCAAAAAACTCAGATTATGCCCATTTTCACCTATTATTATTAATTTTTAAATATCTTAGAGGCCACTTGCCCTGTGTAGTCTGTCAAGATTGCTCTCCCAGAGGATGTTCAGGGCGTCGGTATCTTCATCGTCGGCGAAGTCTGTGATGAGCAGCGTCAGGAGGTGGGTCACCTCGCTTTTCGCGATGCGCATTTCCCAGTAGGAATCTTCATCTTCGTCGTCATAGTCCCATTTCAACTTGATATGATCGTACTTCACGTATTCGATTAACTGGGCCTTTCTGATGTCTTGTTCTGTCCAGGGTTCGCCCCATGTGAAGGTGAAAACGCCATTTGACTCTTCTACGTGATCGGCGAACCACCGTTCCAAGCCGTGAGCACTGCTAATCTGGTCCCATATGATATTGGGCGACTTCGTGTTCAGTGGATATTCAATGTCTATTTTCTGCTTTCCCATACGTTTCGGGTTAATATTTTGTTGTTGGTTAGACCTATCTTCTGCGGCAAAATTACGAAAAATCCTCGAAATAAAAAATATTTTTGCGAAAAATTTTGGTAGTTCCGGAAAAAGTAGTACCTTTGCACCCGCTTAACAGCAAATGGCGGGATAGCTCAGCTGGTTAGAGCGCATGATTCATAATCATGAGGTCGCCGGTTCAATCCCGGCTCCCGCTACAAAAGAAGGCAGCCTTTTCGGGTTGCCTTCTTTCGTTTCTACTATTTTGTTTCCAGTCTGTTCGTGATGGACTTGAAGTTGGGGCTGCTGGTCTTCAGCGTGATCTTCGACGGAGACTTTCCGCTGCGGAGAATCACCATAGCGGAACCGTTATAGAGCCGGCGATGATCCTGCACGTTGAGTTCTTCGCTGTTGATGTCACCATTGGTGACCGCCACGATGCTGGCATCGCCCTCTACACTGAATTGGAGTTCGTCTTGTGCCATTGGTACGCGGCACCCCTTGTTATCGACAGCCTGGATGCGGATGTGCATCAGGTCGGTGCCGTCGGCTTTCCAGGTGTTGTCCTCGGTAGTGGCGCTGAGTTTCACGGCCTTGCCTGTAGTCTCTATCTGGTGGCGGGCCACTTCCTTGCCGCCATTATAGGCGATGGCGAGCAGTTTGCCGTCGGCATACTGGATGCTGTCCCATTTGATTTGGTTGCGCAGTTTCGGATCGTTCTTGGGATTTTGCTTGCGGCCGAGTTTCTTCCCGTTGAGGATGAGCTCCACCTCGTCGGCATTGGTATAGGTGATGAGACTCAGTATTTCACCCGGCTGACGACACCAATGGTCGCTCATGCCGTCGTTGCCTGTCTGTACGCCATTCCACATCACATCGTTCTTCGAGTCGATGACAGCGATATGCACCAGCGGCTCTTCGGGTTTGAAGAAGCTCTTCATGAAGTAGGCCTTCGGCTTTGGTTCCAATGAGATGTCGAAGACACCCTGACTCCAACCCTTGGCGGGCCATCCCTGACTCTCGCCGAGGTAGTCGATGGCGCCCCAGTAGGCGAGTCCGATCACCTTGTCGAGATTCATCTCGAAGAAGTTGGGACCCATGGCCGAGGTGGAGGCCTCGCTCTGGTAGAACTTCATCCAGGGGAAGCGTCGGCCGTCGCCAGGGAAGTACATATAGCGGTAGTTGTAGGCTTGGATATCGGTAATCATTGCCAGATCGTGGGGTAGGGAGTCGGTCTCCCAGTTGCGGTAACGGGGATGCATGGCTACCGTCACGAGACGCGTGGAGTCGTAGCGCTGAAGCAGTGTCTTCTGCAGACGGTACATCGTTACGCCGAAGTCGTTGAAAGGCATGTTGGGGTCTTGCTGCAGCTCGTTGCCGAGGCTCCACAAGATGACGGAAGGGGAGTTGCGGTCGCGCTTTACCCACTCTGGAACTTCCTGTTGCCAGTGCTGCTCGAATGCCACCTTGCCTCCTGTATGCTGACGGGTCCATTTGTCGTAGAGTTCATCGACCACCAGGATGCCATACTTGTCACACAGGCGGATGAAGTCGCGGCTATAGGGATTGTGGGAGGTGCGGATATGGTTCATGCCAAACTGCTTGATGAGTTTCAGGCGTTTCTCGATAGCCTTTGGATAGGCTGCGGCACCGAGTGCTCCGAGTGTGTGGTGGTTGGCATAGCCCTTCAACAGCACTTTGTGGCCGTTGAGCTTCAGACCGAAGTCGGGACCGAACTCGATGGTGCGGAAACCGAACTCGTCGCAAGTCTCGTCGGCTATCGCACCGTCGTCCTTCAGCAGTTGTGCCTTCACACTGTATAAATAAGGTGAGTCGATATCCCATACCTTCGCATCGGCAATCTCCACGTCGGTGACAATACGCGCTTCCTGATGGCGGGTCATCTTGTGGCGTGCAATCTCTGTCGTCGTGCTATAGACTTCCTTGCCATCGGGATCGAGTATCTGTAGGCGGATGGCGGTAGCCTTGTCTTTCGTGCGGTTGGTGAATTCGGCAGAAACACTTACGAATCTGTTGTCGCGCGTCGTGATGTAGAGCGGATGGCGGTTGAAGAAACGGTTTTTCGGTGTGGCGACGACACGGACATTACGGAAGAGTCCACCACCCGTGTACCAACGAGAGTTGTTAGGTTCGCGGGTGTCGGCTACTACTTCGATGAGGTTGTCCTTGCCATAGTCCAGCTCGTTGGTGACATCGATCTCGAAACCCACATAGCCGTAGTTTGTCCCACCTACATGCTTGTGGTTCAGATAGACATCGGCTGTGTACATGATGCCTTCAAAGTCGATGAGCACGCGCTGACCCTCCAGTTCCTTGGCGGGTGTGTAGTGCAGTCGGTAGTAGCCTTTTCCCATCTCCTTGAAACCACGGCTGGAGAGACGGCTCTTGATGTTGGCTGCCACATCGGTGTTGTCGGCTTTCTCGTCAGCAGAGGGTGCCACCCAAGGTTGCTCAATCTGGAAGTCGTGGGGCACATTGACCTTTCGCCATTCACCTTCGTCATTCAGTCTGAACTCCCAGCCGAAGTTCAGACACTCCGTCATGCGCTGCGCTGAAATAGTCAGCGAAGAGAGTAAGACAAATAATAAAGCGATTCTCTTCATTGTGTATTATTTCACCAATTTATAGTATTCGACACCACCGAGGAGGAAACAGCCTGTGCCGTAGTCCTCGAAGTCGGGCACTTTCGTATAAGAGAGCGGTTGTCCGGCAGAGGGATCCTTACCTGTGCCCTGTGCCCATCCGAGGAATCCGTCGGGATGCACGCAGTCGCGCACGAGTCCTTCCCAGGCACGATCGCAGACGGGTTTGTAGTCTTTCGCCTTGAGGTATCCTTTCTGGATACCCCAGCTCATGCCGTAGAGGAAGAGTGCAGTACCCGACATCTCCTTGCCACCATAGTCGGCATAGCTCACGAGACTCGGGTTCCAGAGACCGTCTTCAGGACGCTGGCAGTTCTTCAGGGCCTCACTCATCAGTAGGAAGTCCTTCTTCAGCTGCTTATAGTATTTGTCTTTCGGGGAGAGAAGGTTCATGCAGCGCACGAGGGCAGCATACACCCAACCGTTGCCGCGACTCCAGTAGCAGTTCTTGCCGTCGGGTGTCGTGTAGGGAGCTACATAGTCCTTGTCGCGCCACCATAGTCCTTCCTTCACGTTGAAGAGTCCACCAGCGAGGGTATCACGGCTCCAGGTGTACATTCGCATAGCGTGGTCGGCATATTTGCGGTCGCCCGTAGCCTTGTAGATCTGCATATAGAGTGGCATCGCCATCTGGATAGCGTCGATCCAGGTCCACCAGCCGTAGAGGGCACCCTTGGCCTCAGGCTTCTGCGTGTTGGGTGTCTTCATCTGGTTGTTGAGGTTCTCGATGATGCGTGCGATCTTCTCGTCGCCGCCACTCTGGAAGTAACGATCGGCATAGGTTTGGCCGCAGCACTGGTCGTCGGCATCGTTGGTCTTCACGCCGTTGCGTGGCTCCCATTTATGAAATGTTGCCCAACGGTCGGTATAGTCGATGTAGCGGTTGTCCTGATCGATTTCGTAGAGCGCCATCAGTCCTTCGTAATAGACGGCTCGTGTCCAGAGCGAGGAAGGACGGATTCTGTTCACGTTGGTAGGAAGTGTCGGATCTGCATACTTCGCCATGAAGTAGTTGTTGGCGAGGCGCAGCGTGTTCATTACTTCATTTGCCTTTTCACTTTGGGCAAAGGTCGTACTTGCCATCAGCAGGGCAAGGAGAGTCAGTAAAGTCTTCTTCATCTTTATCTTGTAGTTTTTAGTTTGTTTATTCCGCTGACAAAGATAGGCAATTTTCTTGAAACGCCCGTTGGTTTTATCAAAAAACAAAGACTTTCTCGCAAAATTTGTGGATATGTAAACAGTATTATAAAAAGTCCTTCAGTTGGATGAGAGAAGTCACCTCCATATCGACGGGCTCTGGAGCAGGGTAGTCAGGATAACGGTTGAAATAGGCCGTCGCCAACCCAGCCCGCTTGGCTCCCAGGATGTCGGTGTTGAAGTTATCGCCGATCATCAGCGTGGCCTCCCGCTTGGCGCCTGATTGTTGGAGAGCATAGTCGAAATACTCAGGAGCAGGCTTGTTGTAACCTGCATCTTCGCTCAGGATGATGGTGTCGAAATGATCGTGGAGGCCGCAGGCTCGGAGTTTCTTATATTGCACCTCGTGGAACCCGTTGCTGCACATGTGTAGGCGATAGCCTTTGTCTTTCAGGTAGTCCATCAGTTCTTTGGCACCCTCCACCAGACCGGGCTTGGAGGAACAGAAGTCAAGGAACCGATCGCTGGCTTCGAGACAGTAGGCCTCCGTCACATCCAGTCCCTTGCCGAAGCTGAGTGGACGGCGGAAACGCTCGATGATCAGGTAATCGCGCGAAATCTCACCCTTGGAGTAGCGTGTCCATAGGTCGATATTGGTTTTCCAGTATTCATCGTAGAAAAGGCTCGGCTCGGGGAAGTACCTGCCCAGTTGCAGGACGTCGAACAGTTCCTGTAGTGCTATAACGGCATTTCCGTGTGTATCGTAAAGTGTATCGTCGAAATCGACAAACAGGTCTGGATAACGCATATCTTTCAATGTATGATTCATCTGATTGCTATCTGTTGTTTATTGGTTGATTGTCGTGACTTGTTCCTGGTGGATTCTGGCTGTCTTGTGCAGGTAGATGGCTTCGCGCTCGTCGTGCTGGAGTGTCTCCAGATGGATGTTCCTCAGCGTGATGTCTTCCGCATGACTGATGGAGAACCCCCAGGCGGGTTGGATGCCGTGGGCCGAAGGTTCTGGGTAGTTGGCTTCTCCCGGTTCACTCTCCTTCCGGGCTTCGGGGATGAAGAATGGATTGCGCCCCCGCTGTTCACGGACATCATCCAGTGTCAGACCGCCTCGGAACTGCACCTTCAGATTCTCGATGGTGACATGGCGCACAGGATGACCTTCGATTCCGGCTATCAGACAAACATAGCGGCTATCGGCATCCTCGACATTGACATTATGGATGCGGATGTTGTTGACGGTGGAAGGATGGAATCCTGCAGGAGCCCGCATGCGGTCGCCTAATCGGATATAAATAGGTGAGTTGCAGATATCCTTCATCGTCAGGTCGCTCACGTCAATATGTTCCATCGCAGCCCCATCAACCGTTTCAAGGGCCAACCCTCTGCAATGGGTAAAGGTGCAGCGGCGGATGGTGATATGCCGAAAACCGCCGTTTGACTCCGTACCGAGTTTGATGCGTCCTGTAGGACCGTCACCGTCTGGAGCCTTTGTGGCGTTGGTGGTCTTGGTGCCGTCGAGCAGGCTACCCACATCGTAGCCGCTCACCTCGCAGTCTTCTATCACGACATGGGCTGTCGGTTTCTCACGGTTCAGAGCGTAAGAACACTTCAGTACGATGGCATCGTCGTTGAGGGTGTTCACACGACAGTTCCTTATGATGACCCGTTCACAGCAGTCGATGTCGAAGGCATCACGATTGGTGTCGGCTGTCACACCGTCTATCAGCAGGTCGTCAACGCCCGTCAGCAACAAAGCAAAATGTCCGCATTCCTTGAAACTCAGGTCCTTGATAGTCACCCGTTGGCAGTCTTTCATGGCCAGCGCCTTATTGGCTGGGGGCAGTCCTTTGTCGTTGTGGCCAGGTCCCCAGCGGGAGAGAACATCGGTACCGTCGATGAGGCCTTCGCCCTCCAGGGTCACGTCATGCAGGTTCTCACCCCAGATGAGTGAGTTGTGCCAATGACTGTGTCCGAAGTCCTGATAGGTAGAACTGTTGGGCTCAGCCTCGTCGTATCCCGCCGTCTCTGTCGTGGGGGCAGCTTTCACTATGGCTCCCTTCTCCCAGCGTAGCGTGACGTTGCTCCTCAGGTGGATGGAGTAGGAGAGATAGATGCCTGCGGGGAGCACCACGAGCCCACCACCGTCACTGGCAGCTTTCTCAATCGCTGCATTGATGGCAGGCGAGTCGATATGCATGCCGTCACCCTTCGCTCCGAAATCTGTCACGTGATAGACTGGTGCGCTGTAGCAAATAGAATAGAAAGATAACAGCAATAGGTTGACGATGCCTATGAATCTATTCATATAGTTTTCCTTGTTGTTTGATGGTGCAAATATACGCAAAAAACAAGGATGTAGGAAACAAATATCAAAAATTAAAGGTTTTAGTTGTTTTTTATCGTTAATTTTGCCATCACTATGACGAAAAGACTACTAATGATGATGTCGCTGACGATGGCGATAGCCGTCTCTGCGCAAGATGCTGGGAAGAACCAACAATCAAAGATTGACACAAGTCTGGCACGGCACGATTTCTTCTATGCCGGGCAGAGTAAGCAACGGCGGATGTTCATCGTGAAGGATGGACAAGTCAATTGGTCGTATCAGGACCAATTGAAGCGAGGTGAGATCAGCGATGCCGTACTGATGAGTGACGGTCATATCCTCTTGGCCCATCAATATGGGATTGCAGAGGTGGATGCCCAAGGCACGACCGTGTGGAACTATGCTGCACCGGAGGGTACGGAGATTCATACCATTCAGCCTATCGGTACCACGCACGTCGTATTCGTGCAGAACGGCAAGCCCGCTAAGGCGGTGGTGATGGAGATTCCTTCCACCAGGATTGTCCGCGAATTTGAATTGCCGATCGCCGAGAAGGGTTCGGTGCACGGACAGTTCCGTAATGCTCGTCTGACTTCACGTGGCACGCTGCTGATTGCCAATATGGCCTTGGGCTGCATCCATGAGTATAATTCCGATGGCAAGGAGATAGAACGTTGGGACGGATTCCTGCCCTGGTCTGTTCAGGAGCTGCCTAAGACGGGCAATCTGTTGATCACAGGTCGCAAAGGTCATATTCAGGAGATCAATCGTCAAGGCCAGACGGTATGGGAGATCAATACGACAGACTTCGGGGTGACTCAGCCGCAAAAGACGATCCGTCTGAAGAATGGGCATCACCTTATTAATAATTGGTACAACGAGTGGAACAAGGAGCCGATGGATACGGCTAATGCTCCTGTGCAGGCCGTAGAGGTGGATAAGGATGGGAAGGTCGTCTGGCAACTGCGGGCTTGGAAGCATCCTGACCTCGGTCCTTCCACTACCATCCAGTTGCTCTCCGAAGCCGTTAATCGCGAAAGGATGTTCTTCGGTGAATTCAATCCACAGTTCCCCAAGCTCTTTGTCGGTCCTAACGAACCGATAGGCATTGGCAAGGGCATCCATCCTGGTCGTGTGGCCTGGGTACATAGTCCTGGTGTCGCCAACTGGGACGGCAAGACGGGACTCTGGGTGGAAGACCGCTGGAATAATCAGCAGAAGGCTGACGCCATGATACCAGAGGCTGTGATGCAGTTGACAGGTGAGGCAACGCCCCAGAAGGCCTGGAAGGCGCTCTTCCGTCATTTTAACAAGACCCGCGGTAGGGGCAATCGTGGCTATAAGCAAGGTGAGAAAATCGCCGTTAAACTGAACATGAATAATGCGATTACCCATCATGACACCATCGAACTTAATTCTTCACCTTATGTGACCTTGGCCTTGGTGCGCTCGATGGTGCGCGATGGCGGCGTCCGTCAGCAGGATATCATCCTCTGTGAACCGAGCCGGGCTATCACGGACAGTATATTTAATAAGGTACACAGGGAATTCCCGAACGTGACGTTCATCGATAATATCGGTGGCGACGGACGTCAGAAATGTGAGTATTATCCTGAGCAGATCGTCTATTCGGTGGACAACGGCAAGATGGCACGCGGTCTGGCTAAGTGTATTGTCGATGCCGACTACCTGATAAACTCTGCCTTGCTGAAGACGCACTCAGGACCTGGGGTGACTCTGACGACGAAGAACTGGTATGGGGCGACGGACATCAACTTGCTGTGGCGTCAGAATGCGCATAACAACGTGAGTCAGGACAAGCGTCACGGGAAACCTGGCTATAAGACCTTCGTCGATTGGATGGCGCATAAGAACATGGGGCAGAAGGCCCTGCTCTTCATCATCGATGGCACTTACGGCTCACGCGATGTGAACGGGGCACCCAATCCGAAATGGCAGAAGGAACCCTTCAATGGCGACTGGGCTTGTTCATTGATTGTCTCACAGGATGAGGTGGCTTGCGATGCCGTCGGCATGGACATCTTGATTGGGGAGTGGCCGGAGTTCGGCAGCATGAACTATTGCGATGAGTATCTGCGTGAGGCAGCTCTGATTCCCAATGTGCCCAGTGGCACCGTCTATAAGCAGGACGGCAAGCCTTTGACTCAGCCACTTGGTCTCTTTGAGCATTGGAACAATCAGAAAGAGAGGAAATACTCGAAATTGGAACTTAAATATTCGAAACTATGATGAAGCGAGTGCTTGGGGCATTACTGGTTTTGGTGTCTTCGTTGGGTGTTGAGGCCCAGGTGGCGGATGCCTTCCAAGGTATATTGCCTGTGACGGACCCTCAGATGAAACGTAGCCTGAATGGGGAGTGGAGCCTGAAAGTGGTTGATGGCATAACTGACGATAAGTCTGTGCCGGCTGTCGACGGTTCATGGGGTATAATCCCTGTCCCTGGTTGTTGGGAAGCATATGGTTTCTGCAAACCCAGCTACGACAAGGCTCTTCCATTGACAGGTTACTATCGCACGACATTTACAGTTCCTGCTGCGTGGAAGGGACAGCGCATAGCCATTCGCTTCGATGGTGTGCTCTATGGTTATGATCTTTGGATCAATGGCAAGGCCGCAGGCTCGTGGCGTTCTGGCTATAATACCGCTATCTTCGATATCACCGACTATCTGAAAGTACAAGGTGATCAGCAGCTGGCCCTGCGCGTCATCTCCCAGTTTCGGGGCAGTGACTTCGACTATAACGACGACTGGGCTCCCAATGGCATCTTCCGTGATGTAACCCTTATGGCGATACCCAAGACACATCTCTCCGACCTAACCATCCGAACGAAGAACTCGGGTGAGGTCGTGATTGATACAAAAGTGGAACGTGCAGGCAAAGGTGTGGAAATCATGCATGAAATCTTCGATGCTCGGAGAAATAAGGTGTCTTCTGGAAATACTTCCCATTTGACAGTCTTTGAACCCCGTCTCTGGACGGCAGAGACACCTTATCTTTATACCCTTCGCACAACACTTTCCCAGAAGGGCAAAGTCCTACAGACCTTTGAACACCGGTTTGGCTTCCGTGAACTGACGATTGATGGGAAGATCCTGAAACTCAACGGACAGCCTATTAAGTTGCGTGGTGTCACCTGCCACTCTACAGACCCTCGCTCTGTTAAGGTCGTTAGCGACGAACTGACCCTGAAAGACATGAAATTGATGAAGGAGGCTTCTGTCAACTATATCCGCACGTCGCACTATCCTCGTGAGCCTCGTTTTTATGAACTTGCCGACTCGCTGGGCTTCTATGTCATCGACGAGGTGCCCTTTGGCTATGGCGATAAGAATCTGTCAGACTCCACGTTCTATCCTGTGTTGCTACAGCGGGCGCAGGCAACCATCCGTCGTGACAAGAACCATCCGTCGGTACTCGTCTGGAGTCTGGGCAATGAGAATCCCCTGACGGATATCTGCGTGAAACTCGGCAACTATGTGAAAAGCGAACTCGACTCTGGGCGTCCTATCTGTTATCCGATGATAGGTTCTTATTTCCGAAAGTTCAACTATGACCTGCCGAAGTCGCTCGATATCTATACGCCCCACTATCCGACAACCTCCCAGATTGCAGACTTCTACCAGCGGGCAGACCGTCCCGTCATCTTTACGGAGTATTGTCATAGTCTGGGCATCTCTTTCGAAGACCACGACCGCCAGTGGGAAATTATCGAGCGGACCCCCTGGATTGCTGGCGGTTCTGTGTGGGAGTGGGTCGATCAAGGCATGCCTTTTGGAGGGAATTGTGAAAGGCTACGGGTAGGCGCGACAGCGGGAATGAAACGATATGGCTACGAGGAGCGTGTCTTCACCTCTAACGACGGGGGCTTCGAGATGTATGGGAACAAAGGCACGGATGGCTTGCTCTATGCCAACCGTATCCCTCTGCCGAATTACTATGAACTGCAGCACAATTACGCGCAGGCAACTGTCGCTGATAGTGTCTTGGTGTTTGATGCGGTCGATGGAAACCTGCTTCCCCTCCACATCCGCAACCGTTTTGACTTCATTAATCTGAAAGACCACGTTACGTTCCATTGGTATCTCTCGCAGGATCGCGACACGATAGCCCGTGGGGCCTTCTCGCCTGAGTGTGCACCTCATCAGACGGTAGAATATTCGCTTCCGCTGCCACAGGATCTGGATGTCTCGCGCATCAGTCTCCTTCATTTCTTGATGGCTGACAGGCAGGGGCGCATCATCAATCGGCAGTCGATACCGCTGAATCCGTCAGACCTTACCCAGCGTCTCCTGGCAGGCCTGACATCGGCAACGGGAGACCCTATGGCAATGGTACAAGATGGTGTGCTGGTGCGTGCCGGACGGAAGGCAACGCTGGCAGAGACACTCAAAGTGGGGGATAAACGGTTGGAGCGATATCTGTTGCGCCTGTCGCCCGATGGCAAGAAGGCAGGTCCTGTGGCTGTGGAAATGAAGACCGAGCAAGCAGGGAATGCCACCCACTACACCTTCTCTTTGACGCCAGACACGACTGATACCTTCCTCTCCGAACTCGGCATCGCCTTTCTGCTCGATGAGCGGATAGACCGTGTACAATGGATAGGCAACGGGCTGATGCCCACCTATCCTGGCCGTTTCCGAGCTGGTCGTTATGGCTTCTGGTCGCTACAGAAGGATGACCTCTATTTCGAGGGTAATCGCCGCGGGGTGGATGCTGCCCTGCTGACGGGTCAGGATGGCGGTGGCATCTTGCTTTTCTGCCAGAACGGGAATGTCAGTTTCGAACAGACCGATCGCGGCATCGTGCTCACCTATAATGTGGCTGTTTCAGGCGAAGGTCCCAAGTTTGCCCGTACTGCCTTCCCCGTCATCGCCAAGGAGTTGGGTACCGTTACCGGAGATTTCTATCTCTATCGCATCAGTCCCGATACAGTCCCCCAATTGATTCACGACCTCTTCGACCATCCGCGAACGATTCCCGCACCGTTCCATCCCTTCGTGACGCAATATGATACCTATCTGATGCGCTATAATGATATCGTAAACTGATGATAGTATGAGACTATATCGATCTGTTTTGTTAGTGCTTTCTTTCTTCCTCCTGACCACAGCAGAGGCGGTGGAGCGCAAGAAGTGTAATTTCAATAGTGAGTGGCGGCTGCAGATAGGTGACTTTCCTGATGCTGCCACAACCGCTTTCGACGACAGCCGATGGCGGCAAGTCACATTGCCCTATGCTTTCAACGGCGACGAGGCTTTCCGCAGAGATATCGTTGACCTGACAGACACTATCTGCTGGTATCGGAAACATTTTGAACTCAAACACGAGGAGATGGCCGGCAGGAAATACTTCGTCGAGTTTGAGGGCGTCCGGCAGGGGGCAGACTTCTATCTGAACGGTCAGCATCTCGGCTTCAGCGAGAACGGCGTGATGGCCTGTGGCTTCGACCTGACACCATATGTCAAGGAAGGTGACAACGTGCTGGCCGTGCGCTGTGACAACAGCTGGACCTACGAGTCGCGTCAGTATCAGAGCCGTTACCAGTGGAACGATCGCAACTTCAATGCCAACTATGGCGGCATCCCGAAGAACGTATGGCTGCATGTGACGGGCAAGCTCTACCAGACACTGTCGCTCTACAGCAATCTCGGTACTACCGGCACCTATGTCTATGCCACCGATTTCGACATTGCCAACCACAAAGCAACGATTCATGTCGAGTCGCAGGTCAGGAATGAGGACAGTAAACCGCGTTCGTTCCGACTCTTTGCTAAGATTATCAATGCAAACAACTACCTCTCGGCCATTATCCCGGGTGAACGTGTTACCTTGCAGCCTGGCGAGACGCGCGTCGTCAGCGTCCAGCGGGAGCTGAGCGGACTGCATTTCTGGTCGTGGGGCTATGGCTATCTCTATACGGTCAAGACCTATCTGGCAGAGGATGGAGCTGATGCTAAGCCTTTAAACCTTAATGCAGGGAATGATGAGGTCGTCATCCGTACCGGTTTCCGCAAGACGCGTTTCGGCGAGGGCAAGATTTGGCTCAACGACCGTTGTCTGATGGTACACGGCTATGCCCAGCGCACCTCGAATGAGTGGCCGGGGGCAGGACTCTCCGTGCCAGCCTGGCTCAGCGACTATTCCAACGACCTGATGGTGAAGTCGGGGGGTAACGTCGTGCGCTGGATGCACGTCACCCCTTGGAAGCAGGACATCGAGAGTTGTGATCGTGTCGGACTGATTCAGGCCATGCCTGCTGGTGATGCAGAGAAGGACGTGACAGGACCCCGTTGGGAGCAGCGCAAGGCGCTCATGCGCGATGCCATCATCTATAACCGCAATAATCCCTCGATACTCTTCTATGAGAGTGGCAATGAGAGCATCAGCCGAGAGCACATGCTCGAGATGAAGGCCATCCGCGACGAATACGATCCTCATGGCGGTCGTGCCGTTGGCTCGCGCGAGATGCTTGATATCGACGAGGCGGAGTATGGCGGTGAGATGCTTTACATCAACAAGTCGAAGAAACACCCGATGTGGGCGATGGAATACTGCCGCGACGAAGGACTGCGCAAGTACTGGGACGACTATTCCTATCCCTATCATAAAGAGGGTGAGGGACCGCTGTATCGCGGTAAACCCGCCCAGGAATACAATCACAACATGGACCAGTTTGCCATCGAGATGGTGCGCCGTTGGTACGACTACTGGCTGGAGCGCCCGGGTACTGGCATGCGCGTCTCGTCGGGTGGCGTGAAGATTGTCTTCTCTGATACGAACACCCACCATCGTGGTGAGTCGAACTATCGTACGAGTGGTGTCACCGACGCCATGCGCATCCCGAAGGATGCCTATTATGCCCATCAGGTGATGTGGAACGGCTGGGTAGAGCCGGAAGAGCCACAGACCTATATCATCGGACATTGGAACTATCAGTCTGGCACTGTGAAGCCTGTCTATGTCGTCTCAACAGGTGATGAGGTGGAGCTCTTCCTGAATGGTCGTTCGTTAGGCAAGGGGCGTCAGAACTATCGCTATCTTTTCACGTTCGATAATGTCGCCTATGAGTCTGGCACCTTGGAAGCTATGGCCTCTGACGGGAGCCGCTATCAACTCGAAACCGCTGGAGAGCCCAGTCAGTTGAAGCTGACGGCCATCCAGAATCCTGAGGGCACGAAGGCTGACGGGGCGGACATGATCCTCTATCAAGTAGAAGTGCTCGACAAACAGGGCCGCCGCTGTCCGTCGGACGACCGTATGATTCACTTTGAACTGTGGGGTGAGGCGCAGTGGATTGGGGGCATCGGTGCCCGAGACAATAAAGCTATGCGGCGTCCCGATACTGATCGCAGGGAAGGCCTGCTCGATGCAGCGAATACCAAGAATGTCTCAGACAACTATGTGGGTAGCTATAACCTCCCCGTAGAGTGCGGTGTTGCCCGTGTGCTTGTCCGCACCACGCCCAATGCGGGTGAGATATGCCTCTCGGCCTTTGCTGAAGGTGTGAAGCCCGCCTATCTGTCAGTGAAGAGTGGGGCTGTGGATGCGGCGCACTATCTGCCTTCTCTGACCCTCCAAGGCCGTCTGGATCGTGGCGAGACGCCATCCGTACCTTCCTATACCGAAAAAGCTCGTGGCATCACGATCGTTTCGGCCAAGGCAGGCTACGATACGGAACATGCTGCCAAGAGCTTCGACGACAACGAACTATCGGAGTGGAAGAACGACGGCCGACTCTCTACGGCCTGGATCACGTATAAGCTTGCCGAGAAGACCACCATCGATGATATCTGCATGAAACTGACGGGCTGGCGCCTTCGCAGTTATCCGTTGGAGATCTATGCCGGCAGACAACTCATCTGGAGTGGCGAGACGCCCCGTAGCCTGGGCTATGTACACCTGAAACCGACAAAATCCGTAAAGACCAACGAAATAACCATCCGTCTGAAAGGAGCCGGGAAGGACAAGGATGCCTTTGGCGGTATCGTCGAAGTGGCTGAGCCTGCTGCCGGCGAGCTCGATCTCTTCAAGGCGAAAGGTGGTTCTGATTCGGGAAACGAACTCCGTATCGTCGAGATCGAGTTCCTACAGACTTTGCATCGTTGACAGAGCGCAGCCTCTGGATTATTCTATGGTTTTATTGGTTGCGGCCTCAGCAGCATGACTTTGCAGACAGAGAACAATCCTAATAGACCCATAACAAGGAATAGTTTTTTTATCATTGTCAGAACGATTACTTGAACAATACGGCTACAAAGATACGAATAAGCGAGAAGAATACAAAATAAAACGCAATTTGTTTTGCATTTCGCTCGGGTATTAACCATATCTCTGGTTGCCTTAGACATTTCCTAAATACACATATCTGATGCCCTCTTCAAGAGCAATCTGTTTTGCTTCCTTCAGCGTCTGGATAGGTGTCGGAGGCACGTTCTCCATCTTGTATCTTGGGAAGAAACGGCTGAAGTGCAGGGGATGGTCGGCGAGGTCGTTGTCCACTATCCAGCGGCACATCTCGCGGATCATCAGCCTGTCGTCGTTCACCTCGGGGATAAGGAGATTCGTCAGTTCTATCCATACCCCCGCATCGCGCATCGCCAGGATGGTGTCGAGGACTGGTTGCAGATGCCCGCCACTCACCTTCATGTAGATGTCGTCGCTAAATGATTTCAGGTCGATGTTAGCAGCATCGAGATAGGGTAGGAGGTCTTTCAGAGGCTCCTGACAGACGTAGCCCGCCGTAACGAGGATGTTCCATAGTCCTGCTTCGTGAGCCAGACGGGCAATGTCGGAGATATACTCCAGATAGGTCAGCGGCTCGGTGTAAGTGTAGGCGATGCCCGGACTGTGATGCTCCATGCAGAGTTCTACTATCTGTCGGGGAGTGAGATCGTAATGGCCTACGACAGAAGGTGCCACTTGGGATATCTCGTGGTTCTGGCAATTCAGGCAACGGAAGTTGCAGCCCGTGCATGCGACAGACAGACACGTCGTGCCAGGGTGGAAATGATACAACGGCTTCTTCTCGATAGGGTCGATAGCCAACGAACAGGGCTTGCCATACACCTCGCTGACAAGCACACCCTCCTGATTGCGCCGGCTCCGGCAGATACCCGTCTTACCATTGGCTATCTTGCAGCGGTGGGGACAGAGCTGACACTCCACCTTGCCGTCATCCAGTTTCTTATAGTATTTGCACTCCATCAGAACACGATTGCTTCATAGACATAGAGTTCTGCATCGCGCCAACCGTCCCATCCGATGCCGGCCTTGTCCTGCGCACAATGGCTGACGAACTCCTCCTTGGTCCAGTTCACCTCGTCGGCTACCTGCGGCAGGAAAGTCCCACTACGGTAGCCCCGCCGGATATAGATACCATGACGATGCAGTTGAAACTCATCCAGACTCTGTATGCGCCGCATGGGCGTGAGCACGGAGATTTCGATGTCGATATCATCCAATTCCTCTCTTGTGACAGGCATGAATCGCGGGTCTTCAAAGGCTGCGGCGCGCGCCATCTCGGCCACGATCTCATGCAGGGCCGTATCCTCGCCAAAGTGTCCGATGCACCCACGCAGACGACCTCGCTTATGCAGCGATACAAACGCACCGCACTTTGATTCCAGCGTCTTTGTCAGTCCCTTGGGCTCCGCTATCCGTCTGCCGTCCAGCGAATCTTGGATACTCGTCAGCGCTATCTCCTTCAGTTTCCGCTTCTCCTCGTCGGACAATGAAAAGGTCTGCGAGGTGGTCGCACGGACCATCGCAAACGCATGATAGCCTACCACCCGGCTATGGTCGTGGTTGTCAATATCCCCGGAGTTCTGATACAGCAGATGATGCACCTCGTAGGCGTTGTCCATCATCAGCATCAGTGTGGCGATGGCCAGTTCTCCGCAGGCGCTGGTAGCCAGATTGCGCTTGCCGCTACGGGCATTCTCTTCGAGCACAGCGATGAACTGCTCCACGTCGCCAGTCTCTATGGCTTTGCCCGTCTTGGCATCCACTTCATAGGCATCCTCATACGAGGGGTAATGCGAGAAGTCGCTGCTGACGACAAACAGATTCTCGTCTGTGAAATAGGGCTTCAACACGTCAGCTATCTGTTGCAGTTTCCTGAAATCGTTCGTCGATATGATGATGGGTACGATAGGCGGCACGGCGTCCTCACCAAACCGTCTTTGCAGGAATGGCAGCTGCACCTCCAGACAATGCTCTCTGTCGTGTGCCTTGGGGTTATAGGAAAATACATGATCCGCTTTTGCCAGACGAAGCGCCGTCTCGTGGTCCACCTTCACAAGACCCAATGGCGTCGCATAGTAGTCTGCCTCCGTGTTCACCGAAGCCCCGTCGAGCCATTCATGATGGCTGGGACCTAATAGGAAAATGCGCTTGTAAGGCTTGTCTGCTGGTATCGACATATAGGCTGTTGCTGCCACATTCCCTGAGAAGTAATAGCCCGCGTGAGGCACGATGAGCGCAGCCACATCATGATAGACGGTTGCGCCACGATGCAGCGCCAGGAAGCTATCCACCTCCTCGCTCAGTTCCTTGGGGTCACCCGTATAGAATCTGTTCGCCTGAGTCGCTGGTCTCACCATAGGCTCTCCGGCTTTTCCATTACATGTTTTCATCATCTTGAATGTTGTTTTGAGTCGTTGAAAGCGTAAAACTGAAGTGATGAGGCTGATCGCCAGGAATGGTGTATTGTGGTAGCGTCCGCCGTCCCCAGGTGTCAATGCCTCCCACACCGTGAATGTTCAGATCGATGTTCAGGTTGACGAAACGTCCTCGGGTGATGGCTTGAGGATGACGTACGCCATCTAAGTCTTCCTCGCCATAGTCCCAGGCCCGGATGCAGAGTGGCTGGTTGCCGTCAATGTGCATCTTCTGTTTCTCAGAACCGATTTCGAACCAACGTATATCGCAGCGGTTGCCATTGTCCTGTGGTCTCACATAGTCTGTCTGATAATCCGATAGCGGCATCTCATAGCGTCCGATGAATGCCGAGCGTTTACGGTCGGGATAGTTCTCCCACGGGCCACGACCATAATAAGCGATATGAGTCATGTCGGCAGGCAGGCGCATTCGCATACCGAACTTGGGGATCAAAGAAATATCGGTGGCTGTAGGACGGTAATTCATATCCACCATGATACGGCCATCAGTCTTAACGGTATATGTCAATGTCAGGTCAGCGCCTACAGGGAGTGTCATGTCGGCAATGACCTGATGATCCTTGATGTGGACGGATTTGACTGTGCGGTTTTTGGCTGCATCGCGCCACGGGGCTGTACGTTCAGCAAAATGAGCGGCATGCTGGTTGTCGTTCTCGGGTTTCCAGAAATAGGGCTCCAAGGGAGCCTGCAGTATCTGCTTGCCATCGACCATCCATGAGGTGAGTGCACCAGTATGGTCGATGGTGACGGAACCGTTCTCTGTCGTGAAGACCATATTCCCTGCCGATTCCTGCGGTTTAGCATTTCCTTCGCTGACGCCAAACCAGAACTCTTCAGGTTTGAGAATGAACTGTTCGCGGGCAACCACAAATCCTTCTTCTGCCCAGGGTGTAGCCTGACGCAGACGGGCATAGACGTTCAGAATCAGTTCGGGTTCGTCATAGGGATAATAGGGATAGGGAATACCGAATTTGTCACCATTCATTCGCGCAAGTTCACCTGTGACCAGTTCTCCGTTATGATAGACCTCACAATAGTATTCATACTGGTCGATACTGGTGAAATAGTTTCGATTAATGATCCGAATGCTGTCGCCCTCCTGCACGAACTGCAAGGGCTGATACACATACTGCACCTCGTAGTAGTGCGGATGAGGTGTGCGGTCTGGAGCCAACAGTCCGTTGATGCAGAAGGCATCGAGGTTAGGCTTGTCGCCATAGTCACCACCATAAGCCCAAAACTCAGTATCGCCATCTTTCTTCAAGAGTCCTTGGTCTACCCAGTCCCAGATAGCAGCACCGACGATGCTACTGTCGGCATAGATGACATCCCAATACTCCTGCAGGTTACCCATCGAGTTACCCATAGCGTGAGCATATTCGCGGGCTATCATGGGTTTCTCGGTTTCTTTGATGGCCTCGCTGCGCAGTTCGTCGGGCGCTGGGTAACCAAAGTCGTGGAGTGCAGAGTAGCGCGGATGACAATCGTAGAAGGGTGGACGGGTAGTGTCGAGTTCGCACACCTTGTCGTACATCGCCTGGATATTGGGACCTACGCCTCCCTCATTGCCCAAGCTCCACAGGATGACACAGGGATGGTTGAAGTCGCGCTTCACCAATGATTCTGCGCGGTCCACATGAGCCTGCTGCCATGCGAGGTCGTGCCCCATCTCCTCGTTGGCATAGCCGTAGCCATGACTCTCCTGATTTGCCTCGTCCATCACGTAAATTCCCCAGCGATCGCAAAGCTCATATAGATACTCGCGGTCGGGATAATGGCTGGTGCGAAGGAAGTTGATGTTGGCCTGTTTCATCAAGCGGATATCCTGTTCGTAGGTTGCGTCATCCACCCAGCGGCCTGTCAACGGATGATGGTCGTGACGGTTCACACCGCGCAGCTTCACGTTCTTGCCGTTAATCTTAAACACCTCACCGACGATTTCTACTTTCTTCACTCCGAAGTGGTAGTCGAAGTGTTCGATCACCATGCCGTCAGCATCACGCAGCTCCACGCTGAAGGGGTAGAGGTTAGGATTTTCAGCAGACCAAAGTAGAGGGTGGAGCAAGGTCTCGTTCAGAGTGAGTGTGGTGGTGTCACCTATAGCCAACAGTTTCAGTTTGCTTTTCATCTCGCGTCCGTTCATTAGCAGTACTGCCTGCAGGTCGTTTGCCGTTCTCTTTTCTGTGTTGCAGAGACTGATAGTTGCCTTTACGCTTGCTTTGCTGTAATCAGCATTAGGCATTGCTGTCACATGATAGTCGGCTATATGTACCAGCGGGCGCACCCACAGTTGCACCTCGCGGAAGATGCCGCTCAGGCGCCACATATCCTGGTCTTCGAGATAACTACCGTCGCACCAGCGATACACCTCTACGGCGAGTTTGTTCTTCCCCTCACGCAGATAATTGGTCACATCGAACTCTGCGGGCGACATGGAGTTCTGGCTATAGCCCACCTTCTGCCCATTCACCCAGAGGTACATGGCCGAGTGTACACCGCCGAAGTGGAGAATCAGATTCTTCGAAAGCATCTCCTTGGTCACGTCGAAGAAAGTGACATACTGTCCTACAGGATTGCGGTTCTCGTAAGCCGTCCAGTCCTTTGGCGGTTCACTGGTCACACTGGGACGGTTGCGCTGGAAAGGATAATCGATATTGGTATAGATAGGTGTGCCATAACCCTGCGTCTGCCAGTTGCCTGGCACCTTTATCTTCCCCCAGCTGCTCACGTCATAGTCCTCACGATAGAAATCCGTTTGTCGCTCCTCCGGATTGCGGCTCCAATGGAAGAGCCACTCGCCGTCAAGACTGACGATCTCCTTACAAGCTTTCCATTTCGAGGGCAGTTGCAGAGTGGCGTGATACGGCAGTTTGTTGATGCCCAGCACGGCAGGGTTCTCCCAGTCGTGGGTTTGGGCCTGTGCTGATATGGTCAACAGCAAAGTCAGGAGGATCAGTATTCTCTTCATCATCTCCAGAAATTATTACCAAAGTAACTATATCGGTTATTGTCAGGATTAACAACGATCTGCTCTATCACAATCTCAGGATCGATCATGATGAGCTTCAGCGTGTGTTTGCCAGGTGTGGTTTTGAAAGAGGCATCAAGCCAACGGATATTATCAAAGACCTCATCACGACGCTGCAACTGACGACCATCCACATAGCCGCTCAATGACAGATGACTGAGAGGTGGCAGAGGCTTCAAGACCTTTGATTGAGCAAGATTTTGCGACGTATATTCCATAAAGGTATCTACCAGTCCACGACGAGCATCAATCACCTGCATGGGCTGACCGTCAATCTGTACACCAAGTCGCAGTCCACGAGCAGGCATAATATCCTGTGTGGGCAGGATGCCGATGGCTATATGTCCTTCGCCAGTCAGTTCCACCTCATATTCCAGCGTAGGGCCATCACCCTCCTTGTATTCCTTCATCACATCCTTGGCACCCATGCAGCCTTTGCCACGTCCGAGATCAGGCAGGAACAACCAACCATCGCTTTCCTGAGTATAGTCACAGGCTGCAATCGTGTATTCCTTTGTATCCTTCGAGGTGTTCAGATCGTGATGAACCTTATAGCCAAGCGTCATCGGATGGTAGTTCTTATCAGGTATCGACCATTTGGTATAGCCGATATGGTGGTCGAGCATCATCCCGTCCCATTTACCTCCTGCCATCACCTTATTATAATAGTAGGTCAGACGTTGGTCATTCTCCATGAGATGACAGATGGTAAGACTATCACCAACAGTAGCCGCATTGTAGATATGCGCCACACCGGCACTGGCTACCGTCGGGTAATAGACCAACTGATAGAAGGCGTCTTGAGCCTCCGCGGGAATCTGCGCTTTCAGCGCCTCACAACGCGCCACAAGCGACTGCCAGAGGTTACTCACATGAAGCATCTCCTCATAATTATAGATGCCTGGTACTTGAGCTTCAGGCTTGCGCCAAAGGTTATACTTGGAGTATTTGGCAATAATATCGGCAGTCTCCTTAGCGAAAGAATCGCCAAAGATGCTACGCGTAAAACCCTCCAGCCATGCCTGCTCGTCACCTGCCTGAATGGCATCAGGATTCCAGGCATAGCGCATAATAAAGTCGATGGGCATCTCTTTGGGTTTCAGGTCACCCACGTTGATGATCCAGATGCGGTCGATACCACTCTTGTAGGCGAGATTCAACTGCTCACGCAGTTTGGGTACTGTGGTCGTATTGATCCAACGGTCGTTCCAGGGGCCTCCATTCATATCAATATGGTAATAGAGTCCAAGCCCCCCCTGCCGTTTACGCTCAAAGTCACGACCTTTACGTCGAATATATCCCCAGTTGTTGTCGCAGAGCAGCAACGTCACATCGTCAGGAACAGTAAAACCTGCGTCATAATAGCGCTGCACTTCCGTAAAGATGGCCCAGAGCTGAGGCACGGCATCGGGACGTCCGTAGATGTCGTTGATAATCTGGCGCTGGCCGTCGATGACGCTT
>OMZO01000016.1 GCA_900315525.1 uncultured Prevotella sp.
TAATCTATTGTCAGTTATAATGTAAAATATAGTAAAAACTGCAGTTTAACGATTAAACAATGCTAAATTATGGACCAATTATTTGGTTTGCAACATAGAGGAAACACTCAGAGCACTTATCCTGTCATATTTCGTGAATAGCAAGAGTGTCAACAATCTGAATCTGATTAATGAGAGTGGCTTCAAGAATGCAACTGGATATCCTATCACCACACAAGAGGGCGCGACGATCATCATATCTCCGATGTATAAGTGCGATGGCTGTTTGAAGACCGCTACCGGATACGGCTATGAGGTACATTATTCTGACCTCTACTATTATTACTTCAAAGAAGATGATCCTGGATATATCGCAGATCCCGTAGGTTTCATGGAAAAACTGCCAAAGTATAAGGCTATCCAGTTCTCCGACATCTATCCAAAGACTGAAGATGACATCCTGACTAAGAAAGGTGCTTTTGCACTGATCTACTGGGGCGAGGGCAAACCCGCTGTTGGGACTGAAGGCTCTTACTACTGGCCCAAAGACCTCAAGATCGGTTTCATGCTTCGTTCTACGACTGATGGTGAGAACAAGACCCCAGACAACAAGAAGAAAGGTGAACTGTACACGGATGGTCGTTTGAACAGTAACATTAACAATCATGGGTCCTTTGCCTCATCCAAACTTCCTGCTGACGCTCCTCGTTCCGCATGGTTGACCGTCAACGGGAAACAGTTCCTCTGCTGGGAATCCGGTACAGACAAGGATTATAACGATCTGATCATTGAGATCCAGGGAGGCGTAAGCGAACTCACCTATACCCCGAAGATGGCTAAGAATCAGGTTTATACCTTCTGTTTTGAGGACACCCGACTTGGAGATTACGATATGAACGACGTCGTAATCAAGGCCAAGAGAATCAATGACACCCAGGTGCAATACGAGATTATTGCTTGTGGCGCTTATAACGAGCTGTTTATCAAGAACGTTGATCCCGCATGGGAAAACACCGAGGTTCATGAACTCTTCGGTAAGAAGGCTGGTACCTTCATCAACACTGTAATCGGTGAGGAAAAAATGAAATCTGTCACCATTAAAAAGAATGTAAGCTCCACCTTTACGCTGCTTGACAGGAACAGTCAGCCATACATCTACGACAAGACGACTGACAGTACTACCAAATTGGCGACAAAGGGACAGGATCCTCACGGTATTATGATTCCTAGCGACTTCAAGTATCCATGTGAGAAAGTATGCATCAAGGATGCTTATAAGACTTTCAATGACTGGGGGCAGAACTCTGTAAGTTATACCAACTGGTACACGAAACCCACAAGTGATAAAGTTTACAAATAAACAAGAAAAGAGTTCTGAAGTTATTCCTTGATGAGAAGATTCTTTCTATCGGTATTGGTAAGTGCGGGCTGCGTGACGATGCAGGCGGCGGAGGTGAACCAGCAGAAGGCGCAGGAGACGGCTAAGGCCTTCATGACGCAGATGATGAGTCAACAGGCGGGCACGAGACGGAGGAAGGCAACGAGGAGAAAGCCTATAACCTGAGTGGACAGCGGGTGTCTGAAACCTACAAGGGTATCATCATCAAGAATGGCATTAAGGTCGTGAAATAAAGCCGACCTTAATGCCACTCACTATTTGTGTTTAGGGGAAAATCAGAGCTGATTCTCGCGCTGCTCGAGGAACTCGGAGACTTGCTCCTGCATGCCACGAGTGACGGCGATGCGGCCTGAGCGCGTGTACTGGAGTACGCAGCCAAAGGTGTCGAGGGCACGATAGAGGGAGATGATATCCTCTGTGACGCCGTGCATCTGGACGATGACGTAGGTGGCGTTCACCTCGATGATGTTGGCCTGGAAACGGCGGATGGTGCGCGAGATCTCAGGGTTGTCGAGCACCATCGGCGCAGAGAGCTTGTAGAGGCCCGACTCCCGGATGAAGAGCTGCTCATCAGTGAAGTAGTTGGCCTTCACCACATCGACTTTCTTCTCGATCTGCTTGGTGATCTTGACAATCTGGTCTTCGTCGCTCCAAGCGGTAATCGTGTACTTATGGACACCAGGGATGCTGGAGGCCGACACGTTCAGGCTCTCGATGTTCACCTGACGACGTGTGAAGACGGCCGTCACCTGATTGAGGATACCTGCCACGTTCTCTGAATACACCAGCAGGGTATATAGTTTCTTTCTGTTCTCTTCCATAATCCTTTAAATTTCAAGTTTCATCTCATCGACATTCATGCCTGGAGGCGTCATCGGCAGCACATTGTCTTCCTCGAGGATAGCACACTCGAGGATGTAGGGGCCGTCTGTGGCAAGCATCTTCTCGACGGCTGCAGCCAGATCGTTACGATCGGTGACGGCGGCATAGGGGATGCCATAGCCCTGGGCGATGAGCTCGTAGTTGGGATTGAGCATCTTGGTAAACGACTTACGACGCATCCAGAACATATCCTGCCACTGGCGCACGTTGCCGAGGTAGTGATTGTTCATCAGGATCATCTTCACAGGGGCCTGCTGCTCCATGATGGTGCCGAGTTCCTCGATGCACATCTGGAAGCCACCGTCGCCCATGAAGCAGCAGACGGTGCGGCTGGGAGCGCCGAAGGTGGCGCCGATGGCAGCGGGCATGCCGTAGCCCATCGTGCCGAGACCACCGCTGGTGCAGATGCTGCGCTTGTGGTGGTATTTGAAGTAGCGCGTCGCAAAGAGTTGGTTCTGGCCGACATCCGTCACGAGGATGGTATCGTCGGCACTCTTCTCAGACACCATGTGGACGACCTCACCCATGCGCAGCGGACCCTCCTTGGGATGGATGGCAGGCTCGATGACCTTCGTGCGCTCTTTCTCGTCGAGCGACTTGAACGACGCGCGCCATTCGCTATGATTGGCTTTCTCGAGGAGGGCCGTGATGGCGGGCAACGACTCCTTACAGTCGGCTACGATGGCCACATCTGTCTTCACGTTCTTGTCGATCTCACTGGGGTCGATATCGAGGTGGATGACCTTTGCCTGTTTGGCGTAGGTCTTGAGATTACCCGTCACGCGGTCGCTGAAGCGCATGCCGATGGCGATGAGCACATCGCACTCCTGTTCCTTGAGGTTGACGGCGTAGTTGCCGTGCATGCCCAGCATACCAGCGTTGAGCGGATGATTAGAGGGCAGCGCGGAGAGGCCGAGCATCGTGCGACCAGCAGGGATATCAGCTTTCTCGAGGAACTTGACGAGTTCGCTCTGGGCATTGCCGAGTTCGACGCCCTGCCCCACCAGTGCCAAAGGCTTCTTGGCATGGTTGATCAGTTCGGCAGCCCGACTCACGGCCTCAGCGTCGAGCTTCGGATAAGGCACGTAGGAACGGATGAAGGTCACCTTCGTCGGCTCCCAGTCGATCTCCTCGACCTGCGCATTCTTGGCGAAGTCGAGCACCACAGGACCAGGACGGCCCGAGCGGGCGATGTAGAATGCGCGACTCACGGCCCACGCCACATCCTCGGCATGACGGATCTGATACGACCACTTCGAGATAGGCTGTGCCACACCCACGAGGTCCACCTCCTGGAAGGCATCAGTACCAAGGGCGCTGATAGGCACCTGGCCTGCAATGACGACGATGGGCGTAGAGTCGAGCATGGCATCAGCAATACCCGTCAGCGTGTTGGTGACACCAGGGCCGCTGGTGACAAGTGCCACACCCACCTTGCCCGACACGCGGGCATAGCCCTCGGCGGCATGGGTGGCTCCCTGTTCGTGGCGCACCAAGATATGGTCGAAACATTTCTTCTCTCCTCGTGTGTAGTCGAAGAGCGCGTCATAGACGGGCATGATAGACCCTCCGGGGTAGCCGAAGATGGTCTCCACGCCCTCTGCCTTCAAGGCGCGCATCAGCGCCTTCGATCCTGTAATTCTGTCCCTTAACATTATCTTCTTACCCTTTTACTATATTACCTCTTATATTTTTTACCTTTTTACCTTTAATCAATGATCCTTATTCCACCCTTATCGGCACTCGACACACTCTGGGCATAGGCGCGCAGAGCCTTCGAGACCACACGGTTGCGCTTCAGCGGCTGCTGAGGACGGGCTGCGAGTTCCTCGTCGGAGAGCTTCACGCTGATGGAGCGCGAGGGGATGTCGATCACGATGATGTCGCCATCCTTGATCTTGCCGATGTTACCACCGTTGGCTGCCTCTGGGGAGATATGTCCGATGGAGAGTCCGCTGGTACCACCAGAGAAGCGTCCGTCAGTGATGAGGGCACACTCCTTGCCGAGGTGCATCGACTTGATGTAGCTCGTCGGGTAGAGCATCTCCTGCATGCCAGGACCGCCCTTCGGACCCTCGTGGGTGATCACCACGCAATCGCCGCTCTTCACCTTGCCACCGAGAATGCCCTCGCAGGCGTCTTCCTGAGAGTCGAAGCAGACAGCAGGACCCTCGAAGTGCCACAGCGACTCATCGACGCCAGCGGTCTTCACGACACAGCCATCCTGTGCGATGTTACCAAAGAGCACAGCCAGTCCGCCATCCTTCGTATAGGCATGTTCGAGGTCGCGGATGCAACCCTCAGCACGATCGGTATCGAGGGACGGATACAGCTCACTCTGAGAACCCATCTTCGTCGAGAAGCGATTACCAGGTGCAGAGAAATAAATATGAAGAGGATCATTCGCATCTCCCCTCCCTTTGGAGGGGTCGGAGGAGGCTACTGCGTATTTCTGCATGGCCTCAGCGAGCGTCATGCCGTCAACACGGGGCGCAGAACCGTCGATGAGACCACCCTTATTCAGTTCGTTGAGAATGCCGAGGATACCACCAGCACGTCCGCACTCCTGCACGCTGTACTTCTGTGTGTTAGGCGCGAGTTTGCAGAGGCAGGGCACCTTGCGGCTCAAGGCGTCGATATCCTTCATCGTGAAGTCGGTGCCAGCCTCCTGGGCCACAGCCAACAGGTGGAGCACGGTATTCGTAGAACCGCCCATCGCGATATCGAGCGACATCGCATTCATGAAGGCCTTACGAGTGGCGATGCTACGAGGCAGCACGCTCTCGTCGCCGTCCTGATAGTAGGCGAAGGCATTCTTCACCACCTGACGGGCAGCAGCCTTGAAGAGTTCGATGCGGTTGGTATGTGTGGCAAGGATGGTGCCGTTGCCTGGCAGCGACAATCCGATGGCCTCCGTCAGCGAGTTCATCGAGTTGGCCGTGAACATACCTGAGCACGAGCCACAGCCCGGACAGGCGCAGCCCTCAATCTCGCGCATCTCTTCATCAGTGACGGAAGGATCGGCACCCTTCACCATCGCCGTGATGAGGTCGGCATTCTCGCCACGCCAGCGACCAGCCTCCATCGGACCGCCAGAGCAGAACACGGTGGGGATGTTCAGACGCATCGAGGCCATCAGCATGCCAGGAGTCACCTTATCGCAGTTGGAGATGCAGATCATGGCATCGGCCTTATGGGCATTGACCATATACTCCACAGAGTCGGCGATGATGTCGCGCGAAGGCAGTGAATAGAGCATTCCGTCGTGACCCATCGCGATACCGTCGTCGATGGCGATGGTATTGAATTCTGCAGCGTAGCAGCCCATCTTCTCAATCTCCTCACGGACAATCTGTCCGATCTCGTGGAGATGGGTATGACCTGGTACGAACTGTGTGAATGAGTTCACGATGGCGATGATAGGCTTGCCAAACTGCTCCTGTTTCATGCCGGTGGCTACCCAGAGCGCACGGGCACCTGCCATTCTTCTTCCTTCGGTGCAGACTGCACTTCTCAACTGATGTTTATACATATCATAAAGTATTTAGTTTCCGAAAATTAGGGGCAAAATTACATAAAACCTATCAAATAGCCAACTATTTCGAATATTTTTCGTAAATTTGCAGCAAATTATTGATAACTAATTACAAAATGAAATGAAATACGGACTATTAACACTAACTTTGATGGCTGCAGCATCGACTTTTGCACAGTCACGACTGGAGACCACCCTCAGCGAGGGATGGCAATTCTCACAAGACAGAGAGACATGGAAAACCGTCAGCGTGCCACACGACTGGGCCATCGCCGGACCTTTCGACAAGAAATGGGACCTGCAGAAGGTGCGTATCGAGCAGAACGGTGAGAAGGAGGCCACCGAGAAGAGCGGGCGCTCAGGTGCGCTGCCCTGGATCGGCGAAGGCCACTACAAGCGTATCATCTCTATCCCTGACGACTGTCGGCACGCCGAACTCGTGTTCGACGGTGCGATGGCAGAGCCCACCGTCAGCCTGAACGGTAAGAAGATCGGCTACTGGGCCTACGGCTACAATGCCTTCCGCGTGGATCTGACACCCACGATGAAGCCTGGCGACAACCTGCTCGAAGTGGATCTGCAGAACGTGGAAGAGAGTTCGCGCTGGTATCCTGGCGCAGGCATCTACCGCCCCGTGAAGCTCATCATGACGGGTGAGGACTGGATAGACCCCTGGAAGACTTTCATACGCACCACAGACCTCAGCGACGGCAAGGCCACGCTGCAGATGACAGTGGGCTGCGGCAACACCAACGACGACTATCAGGCCTTCGAGGTGGAGCTGCGCGACGCCAAGGGCAAGCTCGTCGGACATGAGCACATCGAAGCCAACGACAACGGCAAGGACACAGAACTCGCCTTCACCATCAGCAATCCCAACCTCTGGACGCCTGAGACACCTTATCTCTACACGGCGCACATCAAGTATATGCAGAACGGTGAGACCCTCGACGAGGTCTGCCAGAAGTTCGGCATCCGCACCATCAGCGTATCGAAGGAGGGCGGATTCCAGCTCAACGGTGTCACTCGCAAGATCAAGGGCGTCTGTCTGCACCATGACCTCGGACCTCTTGGCGCTGCCATCAACAAGGCGGCCCTCATCCGACAGATCAAGATGATGAAGGAGATGGGCTGCGACGCCATCCGTACGTCGCACAACATGCCGAGTCAGATGCAGATGGACATCTGCGACTCACTGGGTATGATGGTGATGGCGGAGAGCTTCGACATGTGGATCTATCCGAAGTGCAAGAACGGCTATGCCCGTTTCTTCAAGGAGTGGAGCGACAGGGATATGACGAACCTCGTGCTGGCTAACCGTAATCACCCCTCCATCGTGATGTGGTCGATAGGCAACGAGATTCCTGAGCAGTGGAGCGAGGAAGGGCGCGAGATAGCCTGCCATCTGCAAGACATCTGCCACAGGCTCGACCCCACACGTCCTGTCACCCAGGGTATGGACCGTGCAGACGATGCCCTCAAGAGTGGTTTCGCACAGGTGATGGACGTACCAGGATTCAACTACCGCGTCCATAAGTACGACAACAATATCAAGCAACTGCCACAGGGATTCCTGCTCGGCTCGGAGACGGCCTCGACGGTGAGTTCGCGCGGCGTGTATAAGTTCCCCGTCGTGGTGACAGACAACTCACAATACGCCTCATGGTCGCCTAACTACGACCCGAAGGCCATCAAGAAGGCCGATGGACAGTGTTCATCCTACGACACAGAATACTGTTCGTGGAGCAATCTGCCCGACGACGACTGGGTGTGGCAGGATGACAAGGACTGGGTCATCGGAGAGTTCGTGTGGACGGGCTATGACTATCTCGGCGAGCCTACGCCCTATGATGAGTACTGGCCCTCGCGCTCGAGCTACTTCGGCATCTGCGACCTCGCAGGACTGCCCAAGGACCGCTACTACCTCTATCGTTCACGCTGGAACAAAGACGCCCACACCATCCACCTGTTGCCACACTGGAGCTGGGGCAACAGCAAGAAAGACAAGGGCCATCGCATCGGACAGGTGACACCCGTCTATTGCTACACAGACTATCCCTCTGGTGAACTGTTTATCAACGGCAAGAGTCAGGGGCGCGTGACGAAGAACCGCCAGGAGCGTCTGAATCGTTATCGTCTGCGCTGGAACGACGTGAAATATGAGCCAGGAGAAGTGAAGGTGGTGGTGTACGACGAAGCAGGCAACGCCGCTGGTGAGCAGACCATCAGAACCGCTGGCAAACCCGCTGCCCTGAAACTGGATGTATGGACCGCAGGCGCACAACTGAAGGCTGACGGCAACGATATGGCCTTCGTGACGGTATCACTGACGGATGAAGCTGGTACGCTGATTCCTCAGGCCAGCGACCAACTCGAATTCGAGGTGACAGGTGCAGGCAGTTTCGAGGCCGTCTGCAATGGTGACGCCACAAGTCTGGAATCGTTCAAGGCACCAACGATGAAACTGTTTAACGGTCAGCTGGTGGTGGTGGTGCGCAGCGCCAAACAGCCTGGCACACTCACGCTGAAGGTGAAGGATCAGCAGCAGAACATCAGCCAAAGTATTGACATAGCAGTGCAGTAACGAACACGATCACAACCATCAATACCTCAGCCGTCCGATTCACGCGGACGGCTTTTTTCATGTCTTTTGTCGTAAGTTCGCGTTCATGCTCGCCGATATAGGGTTTGTCGAAAAGTTGTCCGAAGTAATAATGAGGACCGCCAAAACGACAGTCGAGGATGCCCGCCAACGCGGCCTCAGGATAGCCGCTATTCGGAGAGGCATGACGACGGCCATAGCGCATGACAAACGACCAAACAGAAGGTCGTAGGGAGGCGATGACCATCAACAGGGCCGTCAGACGAGCAGGCAGGAAATTCGCCACGTCGTCGATATGGGCAGCCCAGCTGCCGAAGGCACGATAGCGCTCCGTGCGATAACCTATCATCGAGTCGAGCGTGTTCACCATCTTATAGGCTGCCATTCCTGGTACGCCTAAAACCGCTAACCAGAAGAGAGGAGCAATAACGCCGTCGCTGAGGTTCTCTGCCAACGTCTCGAGGGCGGCAGTGCGCACCTCCTGTGCAGACAATTCCGACGTATCGCGACCCACGATGCGGGCTACCTGTGCCCTACCCTCTTCGAGACTGCGGTCGAGGGCCGTGAACACATCACGCACCTCACGGATGAGGGTCGTGCCAGCCAGACAGAAGAATATCACGATGGTGTCGAAACAAAGCGAGAACCAACCATCGGCTATCGACAATGAGTGGAGCCACCACGTGAGCACGAAGACAAACGCAATAAGGAAAATCGCCATCAGCGCACCCTTCAGCTGGCGATGCGCCCCACGGTTGAGCCGATGCTCACCAAAGGCAATCATCCTGCCAAACCACACCACAGGATGCGGCAGGCGCTGGGGGTCGCCAAACACAAGGTCGAAGACCCAGCCAAGGAGGAGTGAGAAGGGATTAGTCATCTGAGAGAATCTGGTAAAGTCGCTTCATATCGACATGCTGGCGCACGTGGTCTGCCAACAGATCGTATTGCTGTTCCTTATACGCGGCATAGTCAAACGTCTGCTGGGCAGCAGCCATCTTCTCCGCATAAGGACGAAGCAGGAAATCGACGAACGAGGGATTGTCGAGGATGCCGTGAATATAGGTACCCATACACTTGTCATTGACGATGTAACCATCCTCGCCGCCATCGTCGAAGACAGCCAGCGGACGAGGCTCAGCCTCACCCAAAGGACGACTCTCGCCCATGTGGATCTCATAGCCGCTGACGGTGCCGCCACCACAGAGCTGCGCCTTCACCTGACGGGTGCGCTTCTCACCGCTCATAATGGTAGTCGTAGGCAACAGTCCGAGGCCTGGCAGGCGCTCAATGTCACCCTCCACATGATCAGGGTCGCAGACCTCCATGCCCATCAGCTGATAACCACCACAGATGCCAAGTACCGTAGCCCCCTCACGACGAGCACGCACGATGGCTTTCGCACAACCGTTACGACGGAGTTCGTAGAGGTCGCTCAGCGTCGATTTGGAACCAGGCAGAATGATGATATCCGCCTTGGAGATGTCATCGGTATTATTGGTATAGAACAGATGTACACGCGGGTCTCGCTCGAGGGCGTCGAAGTCGGTATAGTTGGAGAGATGTTTGAGCATGACAACCGCCACATTCACCTTACCCTGCTCCAGCTGCCACGACTTACGCGCCAGTGCCACACTGTCTTCCTCCTCGATATGGATATCCTTGAAGTAGGGAATGACGCCCAGCACAGGTACGCCACAGAGCGACTCAAGCATCTTGCGCCCCTCATCAAACAGACGCAGGTCACCACGGAACTTATTGATGATGATGCCCTTGATCAGCTGACGGTCTGCTGGTTCCTGCAAGGCGATGCTCCCATAGACGGAGGCGAAGACACCCCCACGATCAATGTCGGCCACGAGAATCACATCAGCACCAGCGTGACGCGCCATCGGCAGATTCACGAGGTCCGTGTCACGGAGATTCAGTTCTGAGATGCTGCCAGCCCCCTCCATCACGATGGGATTGTATCGGGCAGCAAGACGATCGTAGGCTTTGCACACTTCCTGACGATAGTCGATAGTCGTCTCGCCACCTCGGCGCCAATAGTCGTAGGCATCCTTATTACCCAAAGGTCTGCCATGCAGCACCACCTGCGACGTATGGTCGCTCTGGGGTTTCAGCAGCAGTGGATTCATATCCGTCTCACAGGGGATGCCTGCAGCCTCAGCCTGCACGGCTTGTGCTCGTCCGATCTCAAGTCCATCGGGTGTCGCATAGGAGTTCAGTGCCATATTCTGCGCCTTGAAGGGTGCAGGCTGATAACCATCCTGACGGAAGATACGACAGAAGGCCGCAGCCACCACGCTCTTGCCGACATCACTGCCTGTACCTGCAAACATCAATGGATGAAGTCTTCTGTTCATAGGTCACGACCTGGTTTGAGTTGTGCGGCATCGTTGAAGGTCAGGATCGCATTACAGAGTGTGGCTGCCAGATTACTGCCTCCCTTGCGACCTTCGACAATAATCTTCGGAATCTCCTTGAAAGGCTTCACCATGTGCTTGGACTCTCGCACATGAACGAAGCCCACTGGGGCTGCGATGATGCCTGCGGGATGGGCCTTGCCCTTGCGCACGAGATCACAGAGTTCCATCAGGGCTGTGGGAGCATTACCAAAGGCAAAGAGTGCATCAGGGTGTTCTTCGACAGCCAGACGGATACCTGCCTGAGTACGGGTGATACCTTCTGCCGCTGCCATCTCGGCCACACGCGGATCCTGCAGATAGCACTTCGCCTCGATGTCCAGTCGTTCAAGAGCACCCTTACGGATACCGCTGGTCACCATCGTCACATCAGTCACAATGGTCTTCAGGCGCCCTTCGGAAACCTCCTTGTAGAGTGTCTCTACGGCATGGTCATCGGTATAGAGGATTTGTTCCATATCGAAGTCGGCAGTGGTGTGGATGGCATGCAGCAGCGCCCACTTGTGATCCAGCGGATAATCCTGACGACGCAGTTCGCTGGCAATCGTACGGAAGGACTCCATCATGATCAGCTGCCCAGGCTTCAGGTCATCAGTCTGCTGTTCACGATAGTAGCCACGTGGCGTGATGATCTGATTGCCATCGATATACGACTGAGAGTTGCCTATCAAGATCACCGTGAACATATCCACCGCCTCAGGATCGAAGTTGGCAAGCGTCGTAATCGTCACCTCCTGTTCTGGTCTGCCCGCCTGACGCACATAACCCAAGGGCGTATCACCACTGCGCACAGCAAGGAACAGTTCCTGCAGACGGTAGAGTTGCCAATAGCGGCCATGCGACTTGGGATTATACACAGCAGTCACGAAATCACCCTCGGCAGCAGCACGGATACGACGCTCGATGACCTCCCAGGGTGTCATCAGGTCTGAGAGCGAGATGATACAGAGGTCGTGGCCGATAGGCGCTCCCAGAAGCGAGGCGGCTTTCTGAAAGGCAGAGATACCTGGCAACGACTCTATCTCGACAGACGACTGTCGCTGGCGCCGCATCTCATAGACCAACGGGCCCATCCCATAGATACCCGCATCGCCAGAGGAGATCACCAGCACGGTCTTCCCCTCCTCTGCCAGGCGGAAGGCCTCTTCGGCACGCTCCCGCTCTTTCTTCATGCCCGTATCGATGCAGGTGCATCCCTCAGGCACATAAGGCTCGATAAACTGGAAATAATACTTATATCCCACGATCACATCTGCCTTGCCGACGGCCTCCAAGACTGCCGGCGTGATGTCTTCCTTGCTGCCAGGTCCTATGCCTGCGATGATGATTTTTCCCATATGATCTGCAAAAATAAGAGATTTCCGTTAAAGCACCAACAATTTCCTCTAATTATTTGAATTTCACCTTCAGGCCAACAACGAGCATACGACCAGGTGAATAGAGGGCGTATTTTCGGGTTGAGGAGTCGATGCGACGATCCACCTTATTAAAGAGGTTGTCGATACCGATAGAAGGTTCAAGCATCGCCCACTTGGCACAGTCGAAGGTATGGGTGGTATGCAGGTTCCAGAGTCCGAAACCTGGCGCATCCTCATAGGTGCCAGTATAATAGGTCTTCGACTGCAAGCGACCGTTGAGATTGACGTTCAGCCCATACTTCCCCCAGGCATGATGATAGTTGGCAGCAACGGTAGCCGCATGGCGCATGCTACGCTCGAGCACCGTCCACTCATCACCACTTTTAGTACGTGCATAGGTATAGACATAGTTGGCCGAGAGATTAAAGCCTTCGAAAATGTTGGCAGACACATTCACCTGCATGCCTTTCACATCACCCTTGTCGCTGTTCTGATAGAGGGCGTAGCTCACCATCTTGTCTGCCTGATCCTGCGTCATCTCTGGGAACTCTTTCATCAGCATCATGCGGGTAGCGTCATCCACAGGTACATTCTGCTTCACCACCATATCGTTGATGCGATTCAGGAAGCCTGTGATGCTCACAGCCAGAAGTTGGGTACGGTATTCAGCATTGAGTGAGAAATAGTGGCTCTTCTCTGGTTTGAGGTCACGATTGCCGAAGCTGATCTGCGCCTTACCACGATTCACAGAGAAGTAGTGGTAATAGAGTTCATCAAGGCCTGGCGCACGGAAACCAGCCGAATAGGTGGCACGGAAGCGGAAACTGCCTGGTGCATACATCAGCGTGACTTTGGGTGTCAGATGGTCGTTGAAAGTCTCGTGATGCGTCAGTCGCAAGCCTAAGGTAGCCGTCAGGTCCTTCACCAATCTCATCTCGTGCTGGGCATAGGCGGCAAGGGTATAGGCACTCTGATCGATATTGCCAGAAGTGGCCATCAGATAGTCGTTGCGCCAGTCTGCGCCAAAGATGGTCGTCGAATGTGCGGATAGTCCGAGGATGGCCTTCAGTTGTCCTTCCATCATACGCTGTTTCTTCGACTGTACGTAATCACCGATGGCATTGGTCTTGGTCTCCACATCATACTCCTTTCCATAGCGGAAACGATCGACGGTGAAATCTGCCTGAAGACTATTACGGCTGGAAAATTTATAGATACCACCTACGTTCCAACGGAATCCTTTGTATCGCATTTCGTAGTCTGTTCCTCCTGTAATATCAGGGTGTGTATTCGGACGATCCGTTATCTTGTAGGAATAGTTGAAGCCTGCATTCAGGGCGAGGTGCTGATCGAGTGCATAAGTGAACTTCTGCCCTACGATATTCGAACGATAGCCAGTGAATAGCGGCGCTATCGTACGTTGAGTTTCACCTTCAGAACCCTTGACATATTCCAGGTCTGTAGTCTGATAACTGTTGGCTCGATCATGGGTAAACGAGGTATAAGAACCAAAGCCATTCTTATAAATATCGAGATTGACAGACTCTGTGAATTGTCCGTGACCTGAGACACGGGTATCACTCATTACGCTGATGAGCTGTTGTGTGGGCTGGTCAGTGATGATATTAATCACACCTGCGATGGCATCAGAACCATAGAGTGAGGAAGCTGCCCCATCAAGGACCTCAATACGCTTCACACGACTCATGTTGATACGGTTCAGATCAACATTGTTAGAGATGTCGCCAGAGAGTTTCTGACCATTCACAAGGATGAGGATATATTTATTACCCAATCCGTTGAGACGTAGGAAGGTACCCATCGAATTGGGGGCCATCGAGGCCTGCGGCATCATGCGTGTCAGTACGCCGTCGAAGGTGGTGATGCCCTGTTCACTGATCTCCTGACTACTCAGTACACGAACAGGCGTAGATGTGCTTTTCAGACGTTGGTGGTGACCAGAACCTGTCACTACAATTGGGTTCAGATTATAGGTGCGACTCACAACTGATGAGTCCTTGCGCAATCCCGCTGACGCGTCTTTATGGATTTGCGCAAAGGCAGCGCTCCCAGAAAAGAGCGCTGCCATCAACATAACTAATTTATAATTTATCATCTACAAAAATGTCTATTATTCCTCAGGAGCCGTAGTAGGTGTAGAGAGGGCGTCTTCTGTGCCTAACTTCTCAATAGCCTCTTTGGTGTGATTGATCCACAGGTCACGCACGTTGGCACGCTCTGCAAGAGCAGGGATATAAGCATCACCGCTCTTGTACTGCTTCCAACAAGGCTCAGCAAAATTGGTCTCATAAGCCTGAGTAGCGATACCTGCTTCATTAAACAAAGAGTACCAGCTCTCAGGATCTTCAGGATCGGCCATATCGTTGTGAGCGTGGTCACCAGCAATAGACATCAGCGGGTAGAGCTGTGCCTTCGTTGACTTATTGGGCGCATAGGTAATGGTCTTCTTAATGTCACCGATCTCGTAGGTGAATGTACCACCAGCAATGTGCTTCAGCACATCCTCTGCATAAGTATCCGCCATATCCACTGTGCCTACATAGAAGCTTGGACTGATCTTACGCAGATACTCCTCGAGCTGTATATAGCGGATGTTGCCGCCATAGTAGTCGTAGCCCTCAGGATTACCATGACCCATGAATGCGACAATACCGTCAGCAACAGCAGCCTTGACATCGGCCTCTTCACTCAGTACGGTTGCAAGCAGTTCGGCATCGCTCTCCTCAGCCATCAGAGGAGTACCTACGACGACATTCAGGTCGAGACTCTTCATATAGGCATCGGTAAAGTCGCCATTGCGGTTGTTCATGAAGTCTTTTACATAAGTATCGCGCACACGACGGTACTCCTCACCAGGAATCACCTGCAAAGACTGGATCACCACCTGCTTGTAGCCAGCCAGGCCTATGGCCGTGAGCCAGTGCTCAGGATCGAAGAAGTCTTCTGGATCCACATTCTCGCCAGCACGGGCATTATTGATACAAATAGCACTGGAGAAAGAGAGGAATACATCCCATCCATCAAACTCCTGCTCGTAATCCTCCACCACTTTCTCGAAGGTGTCGTAAGCCTGCTCCCAAGTAGAACCGAAGGCCACCAGCAGAATCACTTTGTCATTGTGCTTACCTGCCTTGACTGCCTCGTTGACCATCGTCTGATAGCGTGACCAGTTGTTGTTGTCAACGGGCTTCTCAACGACTTTCTCAACTTCCTTTTCGACAATCTTCTCGACAGGTTTTTCTACGATTTTCTCAACTTCTTTCTCACAAGAGGTGAATCCAACGGTGAGGCAAACGGCTGCGAATGCCATCACCAGATGCTTAATCTGTTTCATTCTCATTAGTTTTAAAATTGGACTTTTTATTGTTAGTAAACTTTAGATTCTTGCCATGAGCAAAGCGCACAGTGAGGGTGGCATAGACAGTACGTCCTGGTGTCGTAGTACCAAGATGCAAACCATGAGGCGTCGTATCGACATAGTCGAAAATATTATCAATACCAGCCTCCAGGCGGAAGAGCCATTTCTTACTCACAGGGAACTCGTGATTGGTCGAGAAACGCCATATCTGATAACCTTTGCCATCACCGTTAATCTGGTAGTGGCGCGTCGATGACATCCGTCCGTAGAGGCCGAATCCTGCATGCCAGGCTTTGGAGAAATCATGGTTCCAGGTAGCAAACCAACTCCCCTTATGGCGAGCCGTGCCGTCGATTACGACATCGACAAGACATTCGTGGGTAGTATCATACTGACGGGCTTCTGTATCCAGATAGCTATAACTGCCGCCTACCATCCACTCACGGTCCAGACGCCAGCGCAGACTGACATCTATGCCACTCGTCTTCGCAGACTCCAGATTCTGGTACTGACGGGTCTTGATAGGGTCATAGGTGATGATATATTCTCCAGGTGCCTGATTATTGGGGATGGTTACCAATGTAATCATATTGTCAACCCTATTCAGATAGCCCGTCACTGTGACATTCAGTCCTTGCCAGTTGTATTCACCGCTGAGCGCATAGTAATTAGAGGTCTGCGGACGCAGGTCTTCATTACCTAAATAGAGATAGGTACCGTTCATATTGCGCACATAGCGATAGTAGAGTTCCTTGGGCGTAGGTGTCTTGAATCCTTGACTCCAAGTGGCACGCAGACGGATATCACTGCCCAACGAGAGCATGGCCGAGACCTTTGGCGTCAGGCGGAAACCGAACTGACCATTATGGTTCAGGCGGAGTCCTGGAGTAATGTCGAGTGTCGTCTTCGGACTGAAGGCGTGTCTGAACTCATCCTGGACGTAGGCAGCCTCAGTATGGTCGCTGGCCTCACCGTCTCTGACGCGCATGGGTGCTTCAAGATAGTCACGGCGCCATTCAAGGCCGGCACTCAGGCGATTGCTATACGGCAGGGTGAAGATGCCCTTCAGATGGGCCATCGTACGACGCTGGTCACTCTGCAAATCCTCATCATCAGGGAAGAAAGGATAATAGGGGGTGAAATTGCCGTGTGGATCATAACCATCGCCCAGTGTGATAGCTGTATAATAATAATAGTACGCGTGACGGTCCCAGTTCACGTCAAGCGTTACCTGGTCTGTCTTGTTCAATTGCCACTTACCACCTGCTGCAAGACTCTGATTGCGGTACATCATATCGTAGGTCTTGATATCGACACCACGATACTTTCCTGTAGGACGGTAGATACGTTTCCAGTAAGTAGAGCCTTCGGCATAGAACTCCAGTCCCTTGAGCGGTTCATAGGTGAGTCGCTCAGAGACCTGCCAGTTCGTATGGCGGTTGACAGTCATATTGCGCGAGTCCTCAATCAGGAACTCCGTCTGTCGTGGGTCCTCTGTCGCCGTATTCTGCCATCCGTCAGAGTGCTGCAGCTGGAAATTGGTATAGCTCTTCACCTTACCAAAAGCCAGTCCCAGTCCGTTGTGCTGACGGATATCACCATAACTCCCTACCCTCGTGCTGTTCTCTGCAAGCAATCCTTCATTGTGCTTCTTGGTGATCACATTGATGACACCAGCGATGGCATCCGAGCCATAGAGCGCACTGGAGGCACCCTTCACAATCTCGATTTTCTCGATGTTGTGCGGATCGATGAGATTCAGGTCGTTCTGACCACCCACGTCTCCATGAATGCGCTTACCGTCAACAAGGATCAGGATATAGTCGTTGCCAAGTCCGTTGAGCTGCATCTGCGCTCCCATATCGTCCTCGTTGAAGGCAAACGATGCCGTAAGACCTGCGAGGATATCCTGCAGGCTCCTACCGCCATAGTTGCGGAGCATCTTGGCTGTAATAACCTCTGTCTGCACAGGAGCGTTCTTCAGCAGGTGCTGGGTACCAGTGCCTGTCACAACCACCTCCTGAAGACTGTCAGAACGCCAGACATCCGTCTGTGCCGATACACTGACAGCAATCAGCCAGAGGCCAAAAGCCCATTTCTGTCTTCGATTCATATCTAAAATGTCATTTCCGCTTCCGCATCTTCCTGTACGGGCGATTTTCAATAAACAAGGTTGGCCTCATGGCCGCCCCCAGGCAGGTCTTCTGACTTTCCCTAGTCTGCCTTACCTTCCCGAGTCTTCCTCAGTGGCGTTATACAAGCAGACCTTCTAAGAGGGATTACAGCTGCAGGAACAGTTCCGGATTCTCACCGGATTCCCTTACATCAGGCAGCATCGGCCACCTGATTGCCTTCTTTCCGCTGCAAAGGTACAACTTTTTTTGAGATTCAAGCATATATTCCGAATATTTTTTCTACCTTTGCGGTATGAAACCAGCTTTTATGATAGCGGCTCCCACCAGTGGCTCTGGCA
Organism: uncultured Prevotella sp.; assembly: GCA_900315525.1. Classification (GTDB taxonomy): domain Bacteria; phylum Bacteroidota; class Bacteroidia; order Bacteroidales; family Bacteroidaceae; genus Prevotella. The sequence goes on from OMZO01000016.1 coordinate 18,034, forward strand.
AAACAACGATTGCCAGAGGGCTGATGGCGCTCTTCTCGAAGAAGGGGTTCTGCGTACAACCCTTCAAATGTGGTCCCGACTATATCGACACTAAGTTCCATACAGCCGTCTGTCACCGTCCCTCGATTAATCTCGACACCTTCATGGCAACAGCGACGCATGTGAAGGAACTCTTCTGTCACTACAGTCACGATGCCGACATTTGCATCGTAGAGGGTATGATGGGACTCTTCGACGGGTATCATCGTGGCCAGGGTTCTTCTGCAGAGATTGCCCTGACGCTGGGACTCCCTGTGGTACTCGTGGTCGATGCCAGATCGGCTGCCTATTCTCTGGCTGCCCAGATCTATGGATTCCTCAACTTCAGAAAGGATCTCAACATCGTGGGCATCATCTTCAACAAGGTGGGGTCTGAGCGTCACTTCCAGATGCTCAAGCAGGTGTGCGACGACCTGCATACGGAGTGCTTCGGCTATCTGCCAAAGGCGACTGCACTCGAACAGGGCTCACGCTATCTGGGACTTGACTTTTCCACATTGCCAGAGAACGAGCAACTCATCGAACTATTAGAAGCACATGTGGACTGGAAGCGACTATCACATCTGTTCTCTGCACTGGAGGACACAAGCAGTATCTCCGAAAACGGCCATCCGTCTGCTCGTGGGAACAGAACCCTATGTGTCGCACGCAATGCAGAGAGTTTTTCGTTCATCTACCAAGAGACACTCGACCGTTACAGAAACACTTATTTCTTTGACCCTGAGACAGAGGAACCAGGCCTCAATGACATAGACCTGCTCTATCTGCCAGGCGGCTATCCGGAGAAACATCTGGAAGCGCTCGTCTCCAACGAGGCTGCAAGGACTGCTATCAAAGCGTTTGCAGAACGAGGCGGAAACATCATTGCTGAGTGCGGAGGTATGATGTATCTCTGTGAGAAGATCATCACGGACGATGGAGAATATCCGATGTGCGGCGTACTGCCTTATACCATTTCTGCGCGTACGGCAGACCGCAAACTCTCACTAGGCTACCGACAGTTCACAATCGACGGTAAGGTGTTCCGCGGACATGAGTTCCATTACACCCAATTCACGACACAGCCACCATCATCAGTTCAGGTCTATAACGCCAAAGGAGAGCCTGTGACGACCCCTGTGTTCAGATATAAGAATGTATTGGCAAGCTATACCCACCTTTATTGGATATGAGATACTACGTCATAGGCATCACAGACAGTCCGACGCCTTACTTCCTCCCAGAAGTCCAGGCATTGATCAGACAAGGCAAAGTCTTCTCTGGTGGTAAGCGCCATCATGACATCGTCGGCCCACAGCTCCCTGCCGATGCCCAGTGGATAGACATCACAGTACCGCTAAGTCATGTCTTCGAACAATACAGCGCTCATTTTGCCACTCACAATTCGCAACCCATCATCGTCTTTGCCAGTGGCGATCCGCTGTTTTTTGGTTTTGCCAACACCCTACAGCGCAGGTTTCCTGAGGCAGAGATCACAGTCTATCCGACTTTCAACTCCCTGCAGATGCTGGCACATCGTTTGGTGATACCTTACCACGATATGCGCATCGTGTCGCTGACAGGCCGCCCTTGGCCTGAGTTCGACAGCGCCCTCATTGAAGGAGCCTCGAAAATCGGCGTCCTTACAGACCGCGAACATACCCCCGCCGCCATCGCCCAGCGCATGATAGAATATGGCTATAACGACTATCAGATGAATGTAGGTGAACATCTGGGCAATCCAGAACTCGAAAAGGTCACCACCCTGACACTCGAAGAGGCTGTTAACCGCGAGTTTAAACATCCCAATTGTTTAATTTTGGCACGGATTAACACGGTTTTTGATAACAATGCAAATCATAAAGGCAGCGTCCTCGATAGAGGCTGTGTTAATCCGTGCCTAAAACACAACCATCAGCACCTGACGAGACCTTTCGGCATTCCAGATTCCGACTTCACCATACTCGACGGACGAGAGAAGATGATCACCAAGATGCCTATCCGTCTGCTGACACTACAGGCTCTCGAATTACGCCAGAAGACGGTCTTCTGGGACATCGGCTTCTGCACAGGCAGCGTCTCTATCGAAGCCCGTCTGCAGTTCCCTCATCTCCAAATCTGCGCTTTTGAGATCCGTCCTGAGTGCGAGGCCATCATCCAGGAGAATGCCCGTCGTTTTGGTGCTCCTGGCATCGACATCCATATCGGCGATTTCCTGGAAACAGACCTCTCTGCCCTCCCCTGTCCTGATGCCGTCTTCATCGGCGGTCATGGAGGTCATCTGAAGGAAATCATGGCGAAGGTGCTGACCGTAATGTCAGATCAAGGTTGTATCGTGATGAACAGTGTCAAGGCCCCTCTTGTCAAGACCGACAGCCATCAACTGTGGGACGAAGCCTGTGAAGAACTCGCTCTGAAGCAAGCCCCACCCACCAGAATAGTCATAGATGAATATCACCCCATAAAAATTCTCAAATGCAAAAAATAGCAATTATACAAATCAGCGAGGCTGGCAGAGAGATCGCCGCGACGCTCAAAAGGGAACTGAAAGCCAAAGTGATCCAGCGCTCAGAGGTTGGCAAGGAATGGAAGAAGCAAGATGCCTTTATCTTCATCGGAGCGATGGGGATCTGTGTGAGGACGATTGCGCCCTTTGTGAACGACAAGCACGAAGACCCAGCTGTGGTGTGCGTGGATAGTTTGGGAACGAATGCCATTTCCGTGCTCTCAGGACATATTGGAGGGGCAAATGATCTGACAAAGGAGATTTCAGCCATTCTGGGTGCACGAGAAGTGATCACCACCCAGAGCGACAATGCTGGCCTCTGGGCGCTCGATACGTTTGCAGAACGCTTCAACTGGGCCATCGCCAGCGACGACGATATGAATAAGTGTATCTACGCTTTCGTCAATCGCGAACCTACAGCCCTGCTGATGGAAATCTGCGACGAGGGAACGGACTATCTGGAGAAAACACTGCCTGAGCATGTGACTGTCGTGAAAAGCCTCGAAGAGGTAGATCCCAAAAAGTTTAAGTTGGTCATCCTGGTGACACCTTATAACCTCTGTGTACCATACGGTGTGCTCGAGCTGCATTTCGTGCCTATGATTGCTTCTTTGGGCTTTGGACTCGCCAGCCATCCTAATGACTATGAGGATATCTACGACGAGATCGACGAGGCCATGAGCCAGATTGGTGTATTACCCTGCTACAAACGCTATTGCACCATCGATGTGAAGCAGGATGAGGAGTTCTGTGCGATGCTTGTTGATGATTTAGGCGAGGAGTTGGTATTCTACACGGCAGAGGAACTCGCCAAGGTCGAGGTGCCTAACCCAAGCAAGACTGTTGAGAAGCATGTGGGAACGCCCTCAGTCTGTGAGGCGGCAGCCATCCTGGGTGCAAACAATGGAAAACTGATTGTACCTAAAGTAAAGGGCAGGAACTGGACGGCAGCCCTCGCCATCGACTACAAGTACTTGCGAGAGCAGAAAGGGCATATAGAGATTGTGGGCGCTGGTCCTGGCGACCCTGATCTGGTGAGTGTTCGAGGTCGCAAGATGCTCGAAAGGGCCGACCTTATATTATATGCTGGTTCACTGGTGCCTAAGGCTTTGACAGAATACCACAAGCCTGGAGCAGTCGTACGTTCATCAGCTGATATGGCACTCGAAGAACAGTGTGAGCTGATGAAAAAGTTCTATGACGAGGGCAAATACATCGTGCGCCTCCATACAGGCGACCCCTGTATCTTTGGCGCCATTCAGGAGCAGATGGCCTTCTTCGATGCCAACCACATGGAATACCATATCACTCCAGGGATTTCATCCTTCCTCGCTGCAGCAGCCGAATTACAGAGTCAGTTCACGATTCCTGAGCGCTGTCAGACGATTATCCTGACGCGAGGCGAAGGGCGCACCCCGATGCCTGAGAAAGAACAGCTGCATCTGTTGGCGAAAAGTCAGAGTACGATGTGCATCTTCCTCTCTGCAGCCATCGTGGATGATGTACAGCGTGAACTGCTTCAAGAGTATCCAGAGGACACCCCTGTGGCTGCCTGCTATCACCTCACATGGCCAGATCAGAAGATCTATCGAGGTAAGCTCAAAGACCTGGCGAAGATTGTCCACGACAACAAGCTAACCCTTACTACGATGCTCGTCGTGGGCGAAGCCATCGACAACCGCCAAGGCCTCTCTGAACTCTATTCGAAGCACTTCACCCACCTGTTCCGACAGGGTGAGGATATAAGCTCTTAAAGTGACTTTTGTACAGGATCAACAGGACAACCTCATAGTTATGACATACATTTACGAAAACAAACATCTGGTAAATGCACTGCTCGATGCTGCAGTTTGTCTTGCAGCAGTGACTCTGAGTATCATTGTTATAGCGATTGCTATAAGTCCATCGTTCTTTCACACCACGATATTGGCTGAAGACTGGTTGTGGTATTTATTGGTAACGCTGGCCATCATCACGCTTCCTATGCCATTGAATACCCTCTATTTCTTTTTCATGAGATATTATGACCTTTGCCTATGTCACCGCCCTGCTGTCATCATCACGGATAGTGAGCTTAAGGTCTTTACGCCATACGGTGGCTACACCACGTTAGGATGGAACGAGATTACAGGTTTTAAAGATGGTTACATCACTAAGGGCCGTCAGTTCATCTATCCTGTCTATAAAGACGACAAGCAGAACAAACGACGTTTCTTTAAGAACTATATCGATGGTATCCTGACCAACTATCTCACTATGAAGCATGATGACCTGTTGGCAGAACTCAAGAGTCATCTCGGATCTTAATCATAATTTTCATCGCAATGATACTGGTATTCGGAGGAACGACTGAAGGGCGCAAAGCTGTGGAAGTGTTGGAAGAGGGGGGCTCGCCTTACTTCTATAGTACGAAGACAGGAGAACAGGACATCGCCCTGCATCATGGGCAACGGATAGACGGGGCTCTCGATGCTGAGGCGATGCAGACGTTCTGTGGTGAACACGACATCCGGCTCATCATAGATGCAGCCCACCCGTTTGCCTCGCAACTACACCAGACCATCGCTCAGGTTTCGGAATCACAGAATATCCCCACCATCCGTTATGAACGTATCTATCCTAAGCGTGATCCAGAGATAACATGGATCGATGACTACAGCCAGATACCTCGTGACATTCACTCTCTGCTGGCAACGACTGGCGTGCAGAGCATCAGCAAACTGAAACCTTTAGAGGTAGCAGGGGTTAAGGTCTTTTATCGCATTCTCAATAGGGAATCATCGATCGCATTAGCACAAAAGCAAGGGGCCAGCCCAGAACAGCTCTGCTATTATGAAAATCCGCAGGATATCCCTGTCGAAGCAGAGGCCATTCTGTTGAAAGAGAGTGGCCTGTCAGGAGGCTTCTCTGAGAAGGTAGAGGCAGCCAAAGTAAGAGGTATGAGGATTATCGCCCTGAAACGGCCGCAGACTCCAGCGATTTTTACAATCGTCAATGGCCCTTATGGACTGCGAAGGATGGTGGAGAAACTGCTGCCAGAGTTCTATCCCTTGCATAGTGGACTGACAACTGGCACTTGTGCGACGGCTGCGGCTATGGCTGCAACGATAAGACTACTTAAAAACGAGACACCAGAGGAGGTGCCTGTTTTATTGCCTAATGGAGAGACCATTCATGTTTCTGTTGGCTATGGTGATGGTTATGCCTACTGCATCAAGGATGCTGGCGATGACCCTGATGTGACGGATGGTTTGGAGATACGGGTGAGTGTCAAGCCAATTCCCGCTGACACGCCTACCCGTAGCCTTTCAGGGGCTTTCGAGATCTTAGGTGGCGAGGGAGTAGGCGTCTTCACGCTTCCTGGTTTCGACTATCCCCCAGGTTCACCAGCTATCAACAAAGCACCTCGTGAGATGATTCGTCAGAATCTTGCAGCAGTAACAAACGATTCACTCAGTATCACCATCTCCGTCCCTGAAGGTGAGACTATTGCGAAAAGGACCTTCAATCCCCGTCTAGGTATCGAGGGAGGCATCTCGATTATCGGCGTCTCTGGCATCGTAAAGCCATTCAGCGAAGAAGCTTTCATCGACAGCATCCGCAAATGTATGACGATTGCCAAAGCCAGCGGTAGCAGTCGTGTGGTGATCAACAGCGGAGGCAAGAGTGAACGCTTCGTGAAAGCCCTCTACCCCAACCTACCCCAACAGGCATTCGTGGAATATGGCAACTATATCGGTGAGACGTTGAAGATGGCCCACGAACTCTGTTTCAGGAATGTCACTCTGGGCGTGATGTTAGGCAAAGCCGTGAAACTCGCAGCTGGCCATCTTGACACCCATAGCCGTAAGGCCACGATGGACAAGGCTTTTATCAGTGAGATGCTTCATGAAGCAGGATGTCAGGCAGATTTAGAGAAGATAACATTGGCCCGAGAGTTATGGCAGGCGATTCCACCTGATAAGACAGAGGATTTTTGCCGCGTCGTCTTACAACATTGCATGAATCATTGTCGTCCTCTGGTGCCTCAGGCCCGTCTTACGCTTCTGCTGATTGACGACGACGGAATAATACACTCACAATGACGGGAGCACCCACGAGGGCCGTCACGCTGTTTACAGGTAACGCGCCCTCGAAGCCCGGCATACGGGCGATGAGGTTACAGACAAGTGCAAGGGCTGCCCCACAAAGCATCGTAGCAGGCATCAGAATCCGATGATCGCTTGTGCGGAAGACGGCTCGTGCCAGATGAGGTACGGCCAAACCAATAAACATGATAGGACCGCAATAAGCCGTCACAATAGCTACCAGCACACCAGAAGAGATAATCACCAGCATACGGCTGCGACGGATATTCAGACCCAAGTTTGCTGCATAACGTTCACCCAGCAACAGCAGGTTCATAGTCTTCACCAAGAGACAGGCCAATGGTAACAGTACACACATCAGCACGACGAAGAGCACCATCTCATCACCTGACACACGCGAGAACGAGCCCAATCCCCACACCACGAAAGCTTTCACATCTTCCTCTGGTGACAAGAACTTCAGTACGCCAATGATGGCATTGGCCAGGTAACCTATCATCACACCGATAATCAGCAAGGTGACATTGTCTCTGACCTTCTGCGACGCCCAAAGAATCAGTGACATCACAGCCAGAGCACCCACGATGGCCGCAACACTCATTGCCGCATCACCCAGATACCCCAGACGACTGAGTGCCACCCCTCCTATCCTGCCAGACAACAATACCACAAAGGCTACGCCCAAGGCTGAACCATTGGAGATACCCAGCACGGAAGGACCAGCCAACGGATTGCGGAAGACGGTCTGCATCTGAAGTCCACTGACGGCAAGTCCTGCCCCTGCGACAATAGCAGTAAGGGCTTGAGGCAGACGCGACTGGAAGATGATGTTCTGCCAGATCTCATTCTCCCCATGACCCAGCAGAATTCTGCACACATCGCCAATAGGAATAGACACTGAACCGATAAGCAGATTGACAATTGCCAGAATGACAATCATCAACAGCAATATTAGAAATATAGGATACTTAGGATGCATTTATTTCAGGAGTTGATAGAACGTAGGTTGATAGTCGGATTCCACAAGTTCAGGATGAAATATGGCCACAAGGTCCTTCAGCAGCACATCAGGCTCCACAGGCGATATTTCATAGTAGGGTGTCTGTTTCATGTTGCAGTAAATCACCTTTCGCTGCTTGAATGCATCGAATAGTTCATTACGAGGTTCTGAGGCCTTCAGCGCTTCATAAGAGAAATCACCAGGATAACTATTCAGGATACGCCAGTAATCAGCCTTGGCTGCCAGCGAGTACATCTTCTCGAACTCAAGGTTCTCGCCTGCTGTCTCCTCATCGGAAATAACGTAGTCTGCTCCTGCATCACGGAATATCTGCGCCAGATAGTTCTTGCCACCTACGGCATGCCACGTGCCACTATGCATCTCACCACTGAACACAGTAGGCCGATGCTCTGCCTTTGCGGCTTGTGCCTTCAAGTCATTATAGCGCTGTTCGATGCCTGCAAAGATATCACCAGCCTCCTTCTCCTTGCAGATAAACATCCCCACAAACTTGATCCACTCTGCCTGTCCCAATGGATCCAGCTCCTTATAGCCCAAATGGGGCACAAGAGTGATGCTCGTCTCCTTGATAGGCTCATAGCCACCACGCTTGAAGGGTGAGATGAAGATGACATCAGGATGAGCCGCCAATACCATTTCCGTATCGAAATTGCCCTCCATACCTATCTTCACGATGCGTCCGTCCTCGACACGTGCCTGAATATCCTTATTATAGAGGTTTTTCGTTCCTGTCAGTCCTGTCACAACATCATGGGCATCCAGAATCGTGAAATTGGAGAGCTGAAGCATCGTCATACAAATCGTACGTTCGATAGGCACACGAATCTTTGTATAGCCCTCAGGCACCTGCGCCTCATCTGTCCTCACCAGCGCAAAACGGTCATGAGCCCCAACCGTCACCAGTCTAACATCTGCAGAATCTCTCACCTGCCACCCTGTAGCATATTTAGGCGATACCAATTCTAAATCAACGTGGGTACTATCATAACTATCGGCAATAATACCCATAGTCGAATGACCCTTACAGTTTGTCATGAGCAAGGCAACTATTCCAAAAAGAAATCCTACTATATGTTTCATGTTTTTAGTTATTATAAAAATCCCCCCAAGCAAAGGAGCTTGAGGGGATATCTGTTTGTTAGACCTGCTCAATAATCTTAGCTCCTTCCTTGAGGGCTTCCATGTTAAGCGGTATCAGCGAGTGATGACGCTCGGGAAGGGTCTTATAAAGAGCCTTCTCAACACCCTTGTCGCTGACGACGGGAGCCACCTTCAGCAGTCCGCCAAGAACAATCATGTTGAACACCTTACCGTTCTTCATCTCAGCAGCCTTGTCCATCGCATTGATCTCATAGACAGTGATGTCCTTACGCGTCGGCTTGTTGATGATGCCGAAACCGTCGTAGATCAGGATACCACCAGGCTTGATTTTCGGCTCAAACTTCTCCAGTGAAGGCTGGTTCAGCACGACAGCGATATCGTACTTGCTCAGGATAGGCGAAGATATACGCTCATCGCTGACAATCACTGTGACGTTGGCAGTACCACCACGCTGCTCAGGACCGTAGGCAGGCATCCAAGTGACTTCCTTGTCCTCCATCAGTCCACTATAGGCCAGAATCTTACCCATTGAGAGCACACCCTGACCTCCGAAACCACTGATAATTATTTCTTTTTTCATAACTATTCACTTTTCACTATTCTCTATTCACTTCTCACCTGTCGTGTCTTTGAGGTCTCCTTTAGGATAGAAGGGGAACATGTTCTCCTTCATCCACTCGTTAGCCTTGGCAGGTGTGAGTTTCCAACCGCTGTTACAGGTAGAAACAAACTCCACCAGACTAGAGCCCTTGCCAGCCATCGAAGCCTCAAAAGCCTTGCGCAGTGCCTTCTTGGCCTTATTGATAGAAGCAACGCTCTCCACGCTCTGGCGCGTCACGTAGCACGTTCCCTCCAGCTGAGCAGCAATATCGGCCATCTTCAAAGGATAACCGTGAATCTCTGGATCACGACCATAAGGACAGGTTGAGGTCTTCTGACCAATCAGTGTTGTAGGAGCCATCTGACCACCCGTCATACCATAGATGGCATTGTTGACGAAGATGATGACAATATTCTCACCACGGTTCAGAGCATGGATGGTTTCACAAGTACCGATACAAGCCAAGTCGCCATCACCTTGATAGGTGAACACCAGACGGTCAGGCCAGCAGCGCTTGATACCCGTAGCCAGTGCGGGAGCACGACCGTGGGCAGCCTCCTGCCAGTCGATATCTATATAATTGTACGCGAAGACGGCACAGCCTACAGGCGATACACCTACGGTCTTGTCTTCCATTCCCATCTCCTCGATGACTTCGGCAATGAGCTTATGCACTACACCGTGACTACAGCCTGGGCAATAGTGCATGTTATTGTCGTTCATCAGCGTCGGCTTCTTGCAGACGATATTCTCTGGTTGAACTATCTGATTTCTATCCATAGCCTTACATCATTTTCTTTAAAGCATCAACAATTTCCTCGGGCTCAGGAACAATACCACCAAGACGGCCGAACTGCTCCACAGGAATGGCACCATTCACAGCCAGACGGACATCCTGTACCATCTGTCCTGCATTGATCTCCACAACGAGGATACCCTTCTTACTCTTGGCAAGGGCTGCAATCTCCTTCGTGGGGAACGGGAAAAGCGTAATCGGACGGAACAGACCTACCTTAATGCCCTGTTCACGGGCAATCTCGATAGCCTTCTCCGACAGACGGGCAGCACTTCCGAAGGCCACAATAGCATATTCTGCATCGTCGCAGTGCTGCTGTTCGTAGCGCACCTCATTCTCCTGAATCTTACGATATTTCTCCTGCAGGGCGAGATTGCGCTGTTCCATGATTTCGGGCTTCAGCTCGAGCGAGGTAATCACGACACGCTCACGATTCTTTGGCTTACCTGTAGAAGCCCAAGGGCACTGCTTGATGACCTCCTCATCCGTACGACGGGGCTTGAACGGCGGCAGCACCACCTTCTCCATCATCTGACCAATCACACCGTCAGAGAGAATCATGGCAGGATTGCGATACTTGAAGGCCAGTTCAAAGGCGAGATCAACAAAGTCGGCCATCTCCTGTACAGAGTTAGGAGCTAGCACAATCACCTTGTAGTCACCGTTACCACCACCACGGGTAGCCTGGAAATAGTCACCCTGTGAAGGCTGAATCGTTCCCAGACCAGGACCGCCACGCTGCACATTGACAAACACGCCCGGCACCTCGGCACCAGCCATATAAGTGATACCCTCCTGCATCAAGGCGACACCAGGAGAAGAGGATGAGGTCATCGCACGCTTACCAGCTCCGGCAGCACCATAGACCATATAAATAGATGCCAGCTCACTCTCGGCCTGCACCACCTGCATACCAGTGGTCTCCCAAGGCTTCAGTTCAGCCAGCGTCTCAATCACCTCACTCTGCGGAGTAATAGGATAGCCGAAATAGCCGTCGCATCCGCAACGAATAGCAGCATGGGCGATAGCCTCATTGCCCTTCATCAACACAACTTCTCTTTCTTCTGCCATAACTTATTCCTCCACTTTTTTACGATACACGGTGATACAGCCGTCTGGGCAGACGATGCCACATGAGGCACAGCCCACGCAGGCTTCCTCATTGACAGCCTCCACATAGGGATAACCGTGCAGATTCACTTTGTTGGCCAGGGCGATGACCTTCTGAGGGCAGGCGATGATGCAAAGGCTGCATCCCTTACAACGCTCAGTATTCACCTCAATGGCGCCTTTCATTTTTGCCATATTGTATCTGTTTAATGCATTAAATCTTTAATTTCGGGGTGCAAAGGTACAAATAAGTGAGCAAATTGCAAAAGAAAAACCCGATTTTTCTGCAAAAACAATCATCTTCATGACCTAAACTGAATAATTATTAAATAATTAAAGAAAAAAGCCCGCTCCTGATGGGAACGGGCCTCTGAAAATATAATATAGATATTAGTCTTTGAACCAAGATTCAGGAGCTGGGGTACGCTCAAACATCCAGTTGGTGGTAGGATCAACGGAGATAACCATAGGAGCCTTACCAGTCTCTGGGAAGGTAATAGCTTTCCCTTCTACTGTAACTGAAATATTATTGGCTGTAGGATTCCAGCCCTCTACCTTAAACGTATCGAGCTCCTTTTCATAGTCAATCTCACCATCGCGACCAGTGTTAAGCATCTGCTGATAGTTGGGGAACTTAGCGCTCTTCGTCCAAGTAGTATTACCAATTGTCAGTGTGAAGTCAAGAATACCACCAGCTGCGCGTACGACAGCAATATCAGGCAGATCTTCGATCTTCGTCTCATTGATAAGATTCCATCCACCGTTCTCGAGGATCTCATATTCTCTCTTCCACTTGGCTCTACCAGAAATCACGTCAACAACAACATCATTGAAGTCGAAGTCGGGTTTCTCTTCGCCAAGGTCTTCCATCATATAGCGCTTCGGCGTACCTTTAATCACCTCGTCAACATGCTTGATTGGAGGAGCAGGATTACCGTACATCATGAACACCAGATCCTCATAGTCGAAGTCACCATTTACATTGTCCTCACAACCGATAATAGATACCTCATTACCAGCAGGAACTTTTGAAGGTACCTGGCAATTAATCAGGGCCAGCATCATCTGGTTCAGAGAAGTGAGCTTCCTTGGATTAATCGTATTCTTCTGGAAGTCACTGTATGAATTCCAAACCTTCAGGTAGAAATACATGTTGGCATTCTCAGGCAGATTTTTGAACTCATAGGTAGGAGCCTTAATCTGATAAGCATTATTCATACCGGTATTACCTGTACCAGGAGATTTCCAGTCGTTAGAACCTTGAGACGTAATATATTTGATATCACCCTTAGACCAGATCAGCTTCTCTCCAACGCCATCTACATACATCCACAGCTGCCAGTAATAACTTGCAGTTCCCTGGAAGATAGGAACGATGGTGAAAGAGTTATTAGGAACCTGAAGGTAGAAAGGCTTACCTTTCGCTGTATTATTTTTACCAGCCTTCAAGTTTTCGCTCATCCAGTCAACAGTAGCCTTTTCGACAAACATCTCGCCTTCAACAGCATCAGCATTATATTCGCCGTCACGTGTCAATGCACGATTACTAGATTCCAGAGTGTAAGATGTAGCCAAAGTAGCTAAATCCCAAGACTTACCTTCGACTGCACCATATTTCTTGACAAAATTCGAAGTGTAGTCTTTCTCCTGCTGCTCTTTCTTCAGTTCGTTAGCAGCATTACTGTCAAACACGTCTGCTTTTGAGCATGACATAAGGCCTACGCCTATTGCAGCGAAGCAACCAAATGCTAATAATCTACCTGTTTTCATAATTGGTTAAAAAAATTGAAAAAAATTTTAAATGGTTTATTTTATATATCCTAATTCGGGTGCAAATATACTAAGAATCAGGCAAATAACCAAGACTTTTAGCAACTTTTTTCAATTTTTCAATACGAGGCGGGCAGTTGGCAGACCTTTAGCAGTAACTGTCAAAGCTGCTTTACCCTGTTTGCCTGTATGGCAGACCACAGCAAGGGCACGCCCCTGCCACGAAATATGGGTCTTCGTCTTTGATATCAGCATTTCCTGCAGCAAGCAACGTAGCATTGCCCTTGACAGCGAAAGTCAGTTGGTCGTTGGCCGTAGGTACTACCCTACCCTCAGCATCAACAATCTCGACAATGACGAAGACAAGACCATCTCTTGAAGGAGCAGTTTTGTCGGCAGTCAGACGGATGGCGGCAGGTTTGCCAGCTGTCTGTATCTCGCATCGTTCATCGCCTGCCACAGCACGCAACGTGCCCGCCTGATAAGGCAAGGTGAACGTTGCCTTCATCTCTGCTGTCGCCTGCTCACCTATGAGCTGGTCATTCAGATAAAGGCTGACCTTCGGCTTGCAGGTATAGACTTCGACCTCAATGAGTTTTCCTTCCCATCCAGGCCAGTTCCAACTCTCAGTGGTAGGCCATGTGCTCCACATCGAGGTCTTCACCTTACCGTGATAGCCATCTGGCTCACGCACAGCCATATAGGTCGTACCACCATTCCATAAGAGAGAGCGATAATAACTGATGGGCTTACGCTTGCCAGTCAGATCGACGTCGCCGCAATAGGCAGCATGCCAGGGATAGAGCGGACGCTCCCATGACTCGCCAGGCACCTCACCCTCATAATAATAGCGTCCGATACCCGACTCCCCAAGATAGTCGAGTCCTGTCCATACGAAGTCGCCGAAGATATAGCTGTGATCCTTCGCCATACGATAGTTACGCCAGGCATCTCGGGGATAACTCTCCGTCTGCATCATCGAACGGTTGGGCACGCGTTCATGGTCGCTTTCTGCCTTGAAAATCATGTAGTTATAACCCACGATATCATGCTCTGCTGCCAACGGGTCGTAAATATCCCAATCGCGATCCCAGGCGGCCAACGCTGAGGTGACAGGACGATGCTGAGGATCCTGCTGACGGATACGTGTGGCCAGCAGATGGGCAGTCTTCACCACTTCAATCTTCTTGCGCTCAATGACCTCGTTGCCGATACTCCAACAGAAGATACTGGGGTGCAGACGGTCACGACACACCATTGCATCCACATCACGCTGCCACCACTCATCGAAAAGCGTGGAGTAGTCATAGATATTCTCGTTCTTATGCTCGCGCCAACCGTCGAAGACCTCGTCGATGACCAACAGTCCCACCTCGTCGCAAGCCTTCAGGAAAGCCTCTGAAGGCGGATTGTGAGAAGTGCGCACAGCATTGAAGCCAGCTTCCTTCATCAGCCGCGCCTTACGATACTCAGCCTCATCATAGGCTGCAGCCCCAAGGATACCATTATCGTGGTGCAGACAGGCACCGTTTAGCTTGATGGACTTACCATTGAGCAACAGCCCCCGCTCAGCATCGTAATCAATAGTGCGGATGCCATATTTGACACTCAGTTTATCACCATCAGGCACAGCGAGTTCTGCCTCATAGAGATAGGGATCATCGGGCGACCACAGCCGAGGCTCTTCCACCTCGATGGTACGTTCCAGCGGAAAGGTCGTACCATCCTCACGAATGACCGTCGCACAGAGATTCACATGATGGATGTCAGGCGTCGTCACCTGCACGCTCCAATCGTCGATATAGGTCTTAGGCGTCGTCACAAGCCACACGTTACGATAGATGCCAGAGCCAGAGTACCAGCGGCAGTTCTTCTGCTGCGAGTTATCGACACTGACCACAATCTCATTGCGCCCTATATTAATATAAGGTGTAGCATCCACCCAGAACGAGGAGTAGCCATAAGGCCACCCACCAGCCTCGTGCCCATTGACATAGACACGGGCATTCATATAGACGCCCTCGAAATAGAGGCGTATCTTCTTCCCTGCATAGGCCTTGCCAAGTGTCAGCGTACGACGATACCAGCCCTTACCCGTAGCCAGATAGGCTCCGTCGTTGCCTGCAGGGGCATTGACGTCGAAACGATGATAGACGCTCCAATCGTGGGGCAAGACAACGCTTTGTGCCTTCGTAAAGTCACTGTCGTTCTCTACAAACTGCCACTGATCGTTGAGCAGTTGTTTGCGCTGAAGCGGAGCAGCCTCAGTCACGATGGCTACGGCTGTCATAAGCACAACAGTCACCATCATTCTGGTTAAAGCATGAAAAATGATCATAGTAGTAATAAGTTAATGAGTTCGGTTTACGGTCTTTCGGAGCCTGTCTATGGATTATACATATCCTTGCAGTAGAAGGCCATGATGTCATCAAGCATACGCTTGGCCTCGACAGCCGGACTGTCGGGGTCAAGCGCTATCGCCTGAATATAGTTGTTGATAGCTTCGTGCCACTGGCCGCGCTTTCGTGCTTCATTACCCTGCTGATAAAAGGCCTCAGCAGCAGCCACCTTTTCACTATTCACTTTGCCCTATTTATAGTATTCTTTTTTACCCGCAGCGAGTGTATTCTTCATCAGCGAGCAGATAGTCATGGGCCCTACACCACCAGGCACAGGCGTGATATACGAGCACTTAGGTGCCACCTCGTCGAACTTCACATCACCATTCAGACGGAAGCCGCTTTTCTTCGTGGCATCAGGCACACGCGTGGTACCTACATCGACAATCACAGCCCCCTCCTTCACCATATCAGCGGTGACGAAGTCTGGCTGACCAATGGCCGCGATGATGATATCAGCTGCACGACACTCTTCCTTTAAGGTCTTGGAGCGTGAATGACATACAGTCACCGTTGCATCGCCATATTGCTTCTGCATCATCAGCTGTGCCATAGGCTTGCCGACGATATTAGAGCGTCCCAGAATGACACATTTCTTGCCTGAGGTCTCGATGCCATAGCGTTTCAGTAGCGTAATGATGCCTAAAGGCGTTGCAGAGATGAAACACGGCAAGCCGATAGCCATACGGCCTACATTGATAGGATGGAAACCATCCACATCCTTACGGTAGTCGATGGCCTCAATGATCTTCTGCTCGTCGATATGCTTGGGCAAGGGCAGCTGCACGATGAAACCATCGACATCGTCGTCCTTGTTCAGTTTATCGACACAAGCCAGCAGTTCAGCCTCTGTGATGTCAGCCTCGAAGCGGATGAGCGTCGATTTGAAACCACAGGCCTCGCAGGCCAGCACCTTATTCTTCACATAGGTCTCAGAACCACCGTCGTGACCCACGAGCACAGCTGCCAGATGGGGCTGCTTGCCACCACGGGCCATGATCTCCTTTACCTCTTCGGCTATCTCAGCCTTGATGGCTGCTGCCGTTGCTTTTCCGTCAATCAGTTGCATCTGGTATTTCAGTTTTTCTATTCTTCAACTCTTCAAATTCTTAAAGTTTCGGCATACCGCCTTTCATGGCCTTCATGGCGTTGGCCATCTGAGCCATCTTCGATGAGTTCAGGCCTGTCACCATCTTCATCATCTTTCGCGTCTGGTCGAACTGCTTCATCAGACGATTCACGTCTTCCAGCTTCGTACCTGAGCCTGCAGCGATACGCTTGCGACGGCTCTGGTTGATGATGTCGGGATTCTGGCGCTCCTTCGGTGTCATCGAGTTGATGATAGCCTCAATGCCCTTGAAGGCGTTATCGTCGATGTCGAGATCCTTGATCTGCTTGCCGACACCAGGAATCATCGCAGCCAGATCCTTGATGTTACCCATCTTCTTGATCTGCTGTATCTGACCCATGAAGTCCTCGAAGTCAAACTTGTTCTTACGGATCTTCTTCTCCAGACGTTTGGCCTCCTCCTCGTCGTACTGCTGCTGAGCGCGCTCCACGAGAGACACGATATCACCCATGCCGAGGATACGGTCTGCCATACGCTCAGGATGGAACACGTCGATGGCCTCCATCTTCTCACCCGTACCAACGAACTTGATAGGCTTCGTCACCACCGTACGGATAGAGAGGGCAGCACCACCACGGGTGTCACCGTCGAGTTTCGTCAGCACCACGCCGTCGAAGTCCAGACGGTCGTTGAACTCCTTGGCGGTATTCACGGCATCCTGACCAGTCATCGAATCGACCACGAAGAGGGTCTCGTTGGGATGGATTGCATTCTTCAGCGTCTCAATCTCATTCATCATCTCCTCATCGACAGCCAGACGACCAGCGGTATCGACGATGACTACATCGTAGGCCTTAGCCTTGGCCTCCTGAATGGCGTGGTTGGCAATCTCCACCACGTTCTTATTGTCAGGTTCCGTATAGACGGGCACGCCTACTCCCTCTCCCACGACCTTCAGCTGCTCGATAGCAGCGGGACGATAGACGTCGCAGGCCACCAGCAACGGCTTCTTGTGATGACGCGTCTTCAACAGGTTGGCGAGCTTACCGCTGAACGTGGTCTTACCAGAACCCTGCAGACCCGACATCAGGATGATGGCAGGTGCACCAGGACGGCCCTCGACCTTCAGTTCGGCAGCCTTGCCTCCCATCAGTTCCGCCAGCTCGTCGTGCACAATCTTCACCATCAACTGGCTGGGCTTCACGGCAGTGAGCACATTCATACCCATCGCCTTCTGCTTCACGGTATCCGTGAACGACTTTGCCACCTTGTAGTTCACGTCGGCATCAAGCAGTGCACGACGCACGTCTTTCAGGGTTTCAGCTACGTTGATCTCGGTGATCTTTCCCTCACCTTTCAGTATCTTGAACGATCTCTCAAGTCTGTCACTTAAATTCTCAAACATATTCTATCTTGTAAACTTTAAATTACCTCATAACCGAACTTCTCGCAGAGGCTGAGACTCATCTCCTTCAGCTTGAACTTCTGGATCTTGCCAGAGCCAGTCAGCGGAAACTCGTCGATGAAGAACACGTACTTCGGAATCTTGTAGCGAGCGATCTTACCGCGACAGAATTCCTGCACGTCCTCCGGCTCCATCTTCACACCAGGCTGGAGGATGATGAAGGCGCCTACGGCTTCGCCATATTTCTTCGAAGGTACAGCTGCTACCTGCACATCCTTGATACCAGGCATGTGGTAGAGGAACTCCTCGATCTCACGCGGATAGATATTCTCACCACCACGGATAATCATATCCTTGATACGACCTGTGATGCGATAGAAACCATTCTCATCCTTCACACCCAGGTCACCTGAATGCAGGAAGCCGTTCTTGTCGATCACCTCAGCCGTTGCCTGCGGATTCTTATAGTAGCCCTTCATCACGTTGAAGCCCTTGCAGCACATCTCACCCTGTACACCCACAGGACACTCCTCGCCCGTCTCGGGATCCAGCACCTTCACCTCGACAAACGGATAGTCGCGACCTACGGTAGTGCAACGCTGCTCGAACGTATCGTTCAGACAGGTCTGCGTCATACCAGGCGAAGACTCCGTCAGACCATACACACTGGTAATAGTCATGAACATCTTCTCCGACACACGCTTCATCAATTCAATAGGACAGAGCGAGCCAGCCATAATACCAGTACGAAGGCAACTGACGTCAAACATGTTGAACATCGGGTGATCCAACTCTGCGATAAACATCGTAGGCACACCATAGACAGCGGTACAACGCTCCTTATGGATGGAAGCCAGTACCACCAGTGGGTCGAATTTCTCCACCACCACTTCCGTACAACCGTGCGTCAGACAGTTCATCGTGGCCAGCACCACACCAAAGCAATGAAACAGCGGCACACAGACGCAGAGCTTATCGTCCTGCGTGAAGCCCATGTTCTCACCCGTGAAGTAACCATCGTTGGCAATACCAAAGTGAGTCAGCATCACGCCCTTGGGGAAGCCCGTCGTACCTGAGGTGTACTGCATATTGCAGACATCGTGGCAATCGACGTTCCTCTTCATCTCGTTGAGTTCCTCGTCCTCGACGTTCTGGCCCAGGAGCAGCAACTCGGCCGTGTTGAACATACCACGATACTTCTCCATACCGATGAACACCACATTCTTCATGTGTGGGAAGCGCTCAGAGTTCAGATGTCCGCGCTCGCAGTTCTTCAACTCAGGCAGCATCGTGTAAGTCATATCCACATAGTTACAGTCCCACGTACCGTCAGTGATACAGAGGGTATGCATGTCGGAGTCCTTGCACAGATACTCCAGTTCGTTCTGCTTGTAGTTGGTGTTCACCGTCACCAGCACGGCACCGATCTTCGCCGTCGCATAGAGGAACGTCAGCCAGTCGGGCACGTTCGTTGCCCAGATACCCACGTTCGAACCTTTCTTCACACCGATGGCAATCAGACCCTTGGCGAGGTTATCGACGCGCTCGTTGAACTTGCTCCACGTGAAGCGCAGGTCACGGTCTGAATACACGATATATTCCTTGTCGGGCGTCTTCTCAGCCCAATACTCCAGCCATTGTCCTAACGTACGCTCATAGAGCTGATAGCCCTCGCTACCCGTCTCGGCGGGATAGGTCCTGTCAGGCAGAGGTCTTCCTGCCATATCTAATTTCACGTTACTCATATCAGAATGGGATATAAACGAGTGCTAAGATTTTCGCAGACTTGCCAAGTGCTCCGTGCAGGTGATGCTTCACGATAGAGTCGTAGTAGATGGAGTCGCCCTGCTTCAGTTCGTATTTCTCTTTGCCATATTCCAGCTCGATCTCTCCTTCCATCACGTAGATGAACTCCTCACCCTCATGGGCAGAGAGCTTATAGTCGAGCGAGTCCGTAGGGTTGATATCGATGATAAACGGCTCCATGTGGCGACCAGCCTTCTGCTGTGCCAACGGATGATACTCCATATGCTTGCGGGCATCGGTAGCACCATTAGAGAAGCTGATGCTACTGTCGCGCTCACGGTCGGCGGCACGTGTTACCACAGGTCCCAGCGCATCGTTGTCATCCATGAACGTACCAAGACGTACACCCAGTGCACGGGCTATCTTGATCAGCGGACCCAGCGAGGGCAGGTTCTGATCGTTCTCAATGCTGTTAATCTGCTCTACAGAGAGACCTGTGCTCTCAGCAACCTCCTCGATCGAGAGGTTCTTAGTTTCTCTGAGTCCCTTGATCTTGGAACCCACATAAGTGTTAGTGTTGGACATAATAACGTTATAAATTGATATCAATATTTACTTTGGGGCGCAAAATTACAACAAAAAAACGAGACTCCCAAACTTTGAGCCTCGTTTTTATATAAATAAGGTGAAAACGTTGACGCCGTCAGGGTTCCTTGCGCATCGAGAACTCGCAGCCGCAGTACTGCTGATTATAGAACTCGTATTCCTTCAACAACTGGTTGCGGCGATCCTGCAATCCGCCCTTGCGCCAATTCTGGTCCCAGAACGTTGTGCCAGCCACCGCCTGTTCCGCCAAGCGACCTGCCCGTTCTATCTGTTCCAGACTCTTCCAGCGGCTGGAAGCCAGCGTCGTCGTGAAATAGCGGATGCCGAGTTCCTTTGCCTTCTGAGCCGTCCTGGTCAGTCGAAGTGTGAAGCACAGCTCACAGCGTCGTCCGCGCTCAGGCTCTCCTTCCAGTCCACATACATCCTGTCGCCATCTGTCATGATCGTAGTCACCATCAATCCAACCCAGCCCCAGACTCTCCGCGTGACGCTTGCTCTCCTGCTTACGGATCTCGTATTCCTCACGTGGAAAGATGTTAGGATTGTAATAAAAAATGGTAGGTTTCAATTCGTGCTTCACCATCCACTCGACAATCGCCGAGGAACATGGCGCACAGCAGGCGTGCAACATCACCCTACCCTCTTCCTTTTCCAAAAGCCCATCAGGCAAAACAATTGCTGGTCTCTTCATCTTGGTGGCAAAGTTACGAAAAAATGGGTAATACCCAAAAGGTAAAACCCATTTTTTCTTGTTCTGGCGTCATTTTCCTAGAAATTCACACCGATGGTGGCAAACAACGACCCTGTGCGCGACGTATCGAAATAGTCCTGACTGATATTGGCAAGACCGATATCATAACCCAATTCCGCATAGAGGAAGTCGTACTGCACGCCACAACCCAGCCTGACACCACCGTCGAAACGGCTGAAGCCCTCCTTGTCGAAGCTACTGTAGGCCTGGCGCTGTCCGAAGTCCTTGATCTTTCCACCCACGCCCACAGCCACATAGCCGCCAGCAAAAGGCTGCACACTGAAGCGCCCGTCGATGTCAATCTTGTACTTCATCAGCAGCGGCATCTCCAGATAGTCGAGGTTGTAGGTGAACTTAGAACCGTTGTAGCTACCCTCGCCACCCTTCTCGATATACGAGAGTCCCGTCTCGAAATACACAGGCGAGCGATAACCCAACTGCACACCGACCACAGCTCCCACGTCGAGGCCCGTCTTCATCGAGCCACCGTTGAGATAACGGTCGTCTGAACTCACCGTCGAGAAAGCAGCGCCCAGACGCAGGCCTCCATACACCTCCACAGGGCTGCTATGCCGATAGTTACTGTGCCCGTGATTCGGGCTATAATAATAAGGTCTGCGATATTGTGCTGAGGCAGACAGCGTGAGCACGAGGCCCATCATCATAATCATCAGTCTTTTCATAAGCGTTCAATCAGTTTAAATGTTCGACGCTGCAAAATTAGACTGATTCAGACATAAAATAAAGGGATTTCTCCTAAAATGAATCGGGGAAATCCCTATATCGAAGGGGGGATTCTGGTCAATGAGTTATAAGCCGCGTGCCTTCCAGATACGGTCCTTAGCGGCGTTGATCTCCTGGAATTTCTTCTCGGCAGCCTTTCTGACGTCCTCACCCAACGCAGCCACCTTGTCAGGATGATGCTCCAGCGCAAGCTTGCGATAGGCCTTCTTCACCTCGTCGTCTGTTGCGTTCGGACTCACGCCCAGCACCTTGTAGGCGTCCTCCAGCGTGTTACCCTCCAGATGCAGCATCGAGTCAACCTCACTCTCACGGAGTCCCATCCAAAGGGCACACTCCTTCAGAGCCGCGATCTCACTCTGAGGCACACGACCATCGGCCTGCGCCACCATCACGAGGTAGTTCAGCAACTGCAGCCGCTGCGAGTAGTCCATCTGCTGGTTGATCTGCCCGCAGCACTGACGTACGGTCTGCTTGAACTGCTGCCATCCCTCACGCTTCTGCTCGTCGAAGAGTTTGTTCAGGATCTCATTACCCTGCCCGACTGCAACATCACCAAAGTTCTGGCGCAGCATCTGGCGCACCAGTTCCATCTCTGAGTGCATCGCCTTACCGTCAGCCTTAATGATATACGACGAGAGCACCAGCAACGAGAAGAGGAAGCTGTTACGCTGCCCCTGCTGCATACGCTGGCGATACGCCTGCTGGTAAGCCTCATTAAACGACTGATACGACTGCTGCCGCCACTGTTCGTCACGCTCAGAACCTGCGCCCCACGTACCCGAATTGTCAGGATTATTCACATTATCCAGCATCGAGTCGAAGAGCGAGCCGACGAGGTAGCCAGCCAACGCACCCAGCGGACCTCCAGCCATCCAGCCGATGAAGCCGCCAATCCATTTTCCTGCTGCCATAGGCTACTTCTTGATGAGCGAAGCCACCCAGAGGATAGCCACAGCGCCGACGATGGCCGTACCAAGCTGACCCAGGATGCCGCCCCATGTGATACCCAGTTGCTCAAACAGCCAACCGCCCACGAGACCGCCAAACAAACCCAGCACCAGATTCATAATGAATCCCATACCGCCACCTTTCATCAACTTGCCAGCACAGAAGCCAGCCAGACATCCAATAATAATTGAACCTATAATACCCATAATTATTAACCTATTTAGTATTTGACGCTGCAAAAGTAGTTAAAAGACTCGACATTAGCAAACATTTTGCACGTTTTTTCGTACACACATCTCATTACAGATTACAGATTACAGTTTTATTTTTGCGAGGGGGTATGTGAATGAAAAATGGAAGAAAAAGAATATTTTATATATAATAAATAATATAATATATATATTATATTATTTATTAACTTCGAATAGCCCTATGATAGGGGGTCGCTATTTTTAAACTGTAATCTGTAATTTGTAATGGGAGCATGCATTTACTCAGGTGCGTGCTTTTTTGCGTGCTTTTTTGGCGATTAAATTTGGAAGACCCCTGAAATTTTCGTACCTTTGCATTGTCAACGAAAAAGGACGAAATTTGCGGCCTAACTGGGCGACAAAAATTGCCAAGCGCGCGGGCACGTGTTTCCTAGGGAAATCGCAAAACGGAGTCAAATCGGGGACTAGCGAATATCTTTGACATATTGATACAATCTACGACATCCACATCTGGGGAAATGGGCTATTTCACTACAGGAAGAAGCGCTGGAATTCGCTTTCGAAATTGGGGGTGAGGATGTTCTGACCGATGGCTTCACGGATCTCCCGAAGACTCCAGAAACGGCCGCCATCGAGTTCGTCGGCAGAGGGGCATACAGGACCATCGTAAATGGTCTTATGGACATAGACCAGCTCGCTCTCACGGCTGCTGGTGAAGACATACTTCCCAATGAGCTGCGGCTCAAAAGCCGTGATGCCCAGTTCTTCGCGCACCTCGCGCTGCAAGGCCTGTTCGGGTGTCTCCCCATAGTCGATGTGTCCGCCTACGGCCGTATCCCACTTCCCTGGTTGGATATCCTTCCAGTCTGGGCGCTTCTGCAGATAGACTTCGCCACGAGAATTAAACACATGCAGATGAACTACGGGATGCAACAGATGGGAACCATTATGGCAAACGCCACGGGTGGCTGAACCCGTGACGTTGCCCGCCTCATCGACGAGGGGAAATATTTCCAGATTATTATCTTTCATTTCACTTGATTGTGGTATGTGATCTTACTCTGCAGGTACCAGTCCCTTCTCTGTCAGAATGGCCAGCACGTTGGAGGCAGACTGGCGCTCTCTCTTCTTGCTGACAGCCTTGTAACGGGCGAGCAGATGAGCATCATTGGCAAGCAACTTCTCCATATACTCATCATCGATGCGGGTGACGGGATAGCGGCCCTTCTCATTAGCCTCGGTATCGATGACATAGCAGCGGAAACTATTCAGCTGGTTACGGCCAAGCCAGATGGCTGCAGAGGTACCACGCAGGGCAATACTCGTGCCAAGAGGGGTAAAGAAGCTGGCAACATTGGCACCAAGCCCCAGAAGGAACGCTCCGTCGTTGATGTGATAGACAGCAACGATCAGCTTGTCACCATCATACTGATAGCCCTGAACGTAGTTTGAACAATCGAGGATGACATCATCTTCGCGCAGATTGCGACAGTTCACGTAGATCTGCTTGCCAGCCTTGATGGCCAGGACCTCTTTCTTCAGTTTCTTGTCAGCTTCCTTGTCGCCAGTCTTGATCTTATATTCTGTGTCGTCCCACTTAATCTGAGGCATCTGCTCCGTGCGACCACCAACGAGATCGTCAACTGCGGTCCAATGACCAGCCTTGTAGTCACCATAAGTCATGCAATACTGTACTGACTGTGCCATCATCATCATCGGCATGCAGCATGCCATCATCATCATTGCGAACTTCTTCATTTCCTTAATTCTTTTTTAAATTAAACTTCATGTTATTGCTGTCATTTTCTGTTTGACGGTGCAAAGGTACGGCGAAAATTCCATATAGCCATCACGAAGAGTCAAAAATCACATCTGTTGTGGCGACACCTGGGCTTCTGTACGACAAAGGGGCATAAAGAGCCACTTATCGTGTCGCCCCTATGCCGTTTCTAGGGAAGCGATGGGGCAAAAATACAAAAACATGATGATAAATGGTGATGTTTTGAGAATATTTTGTAAATTTGTAGCCGAATAGTCAGACTAACCAGATTCTTCCAAGAATCAATTAACTAGATAAAGAAATGAAAACAAGACAACTACTTGCAGCTGCGCTGATAGCCATTTCTGCAGGTTCAACACTCCAGGCCAATGCCAGTCAGGCCTTTACGCCACTATGGCTGAGAGATGTCCAGGTGAGCCCCGACGGTTCACAGGTGCTCTTCTGTTACAAAGGGGATATCTATAAAGTGTCATCCAAGGGCGGAACAGCCGTCCAGCTGACGACACAGGTCAGTTACGAATGCGCTCCCGTATGGAGTGCCGACGGCCAGCAGATTGCCTTTGCCAGCGACAGATACGGCAACCTCGACGTCTTTGTGATGGCGGCTGACGGAGGTCCTGCCACCCGTCTGACATATCAGAGTGTGGCTGAGGAGCCTCAGGCTTTCACGCCCGACGGGCAGTGGGTTGTCTTTGATGCCTGCATCCAGGACCCTGCAGAGAGCGTGATGTTCCCCACCAGCAGCCTGCCTGAATTGTATAAGGTGCCTGCCAAAGGTGGTCGCACGCTGCAAGTGCTGGGCACGCCTGCTGAGATGATCAGCTTTGCGCCCGACGGCAAGAGTTTCTACTATCAGGATCGCAAGGGCTATGAAGACGAGTGGCGCAAGCATCACACTTCTTCCATTACGCGCGATGTATGGTTCTACGACGCCCAGAGCGGTCAGCATACGAACGTGACGGCACATGCTGGCGAGGACCGCAATCCCGTAGTGAGTGCCGACGGCAAGACGCTCTACTTCCTGAGTGAGCGCAATGGCGGCAGCATGAATGTCTATAGTTGTGAGGCCAAGGCAGGCGACACCAAGGCTGGCGAGCCCAAGGCCGTCACCACCTTCAAGACGCATCCTGTAAGGTTCCTGAGTATGGCGAAAGACGGTCTACTCTGCTTTACCTACAATGGTGAGATCTATACGCAGAAGCTTGGAGCCGCCCCCCAGAAGCTGGCTATCTCACTGACCCGCGACGACGAGGCGGCTATAGCCAACCTGAGTTTCACCAACGAGGCGCATCAGCCTGTGGTAAGCAAAGACGGTAAGCAGATTGCTTTCGTAGCTCGTGGCGAGGTCTTTGTCACCAGCACGGAATATGCCACTACGCGCAGGATCTCTCAGACGGCTGGCGCAGAGGCTGATGTCGATTTCGCACCCGACGGCCGGACCATCGTCTATGCTTCAGAGCGTAACGGCAACTGGCAGCTCTACACAGCCAGCATCGTCAGGAAGGAAGACCTGAACTTCGCCAACGCCACACTCATCAAGGAAGAAAGTGTGTTCCCAGAACTGCCTGCCCTCAATCTGCTGGATAGCAAGATCGACTTCTCGCAAGTAGAGCGTCGCTCTCCTAAATATAGCCCCGACGGCAAGAAGATAGCCTTCATCGAGGATCGTATCAAACTGAAGGTGGTCGATCTGAAGACCATGAAAGTGACGCAGGTGACTGATGGCAGCAAGTGGTATGATCAGGACGGAGGTTTCGACTTCGAATGGAGTCCCGACGGCAAGTGGTTCGTACTGAGCTATATCGCCAATCGTCGTGACCCATACACGGATCAGGGCATCGTCAGCGCCGAGGGTGGTGAGATTCATCCTATCACGCAGAGCGCCTACATGAGCGAGAGTCCCCGATGGGTGATGGATGGTAAGGCCATCCTCTTCCAAAGCGAGCGCTACGGCATGCGCAGCCACGCTTCATGGGGCAGTCAGGACGACGTGTTCCTGGCCTTCCTGACGCAGGATGCCTACGACCGTTATCGTCTCTCGGCAGAAGACTATGCGCTGCTGAAGGAACTCGAGAAGAAGAACGAGAAAAAAGATGAGAAGAAGGACGACAAGAAAAACAAAAAGAAAGACGACAAGAAGGCTGATGCTGATACCGTCAAGGCCATCAAGATTGAATTCGAGGGCTTGGAGAACCGCATTGTCCGTCTGACGCCCAACAGCAGTCGTCTGGGTGATGCCATCGTGAGCAAAGACGGTGAGAGTCTGTACTACTTCGCTGCCTTCGAAGGAAAGCCCGACCTCTGGAAGATGGATCTGCGCAAGCACGAGACCAAACTGCTGAGCAAGGGCGGAAGCGGTTCGTTGCAGATGGACAAAGACGGCAACCTCTACTCACTGGGCAACAGCATGATGAAGATTGAGAAGGGCGACAAGACCACTCCTATCACCTACAATGCCCAGATGAAACTCGACCTCGCTGCTGAGCGTGAATACATGCTGCGCCACGTAGCCAAGCAGATCAACAAGAAGATTTTCCGAACGGATTATAACGGTTGCGACTGGGATCTGATGGTGCAGAACTATGCCGGCTTCCTACCCCATATCGCCAACAATTACGACTTTGCCGAACTCCTGAGCGAACTGCTGGGTGAGTTGAACGTGAGCCATACGGGTGGTAGGTTCCGTCCTGAGGCTAAGGGCGACGCAACGGCGCAACTCGGATTGCTCTACGACCTCACTGAGGCCACTGAGGGCATCAAGATTACCGATATTCTCGAGAACGGTCCTTTCAGCAAGGCCAACAGCAAGGTGAAGGTGGGCGATGTCATCACCGCCATCAACGGACAGCCCGTCAGCAAGGATACTGATCTGGCACAGCTCCTGAATCTCTGCAAGGGTAAGAAGACGCTCGTAAGCCTCAAGGGCAATGCTGGCGCATGGGACGAGGTCGTGCTGCCTATCAGCAGGTCGGAGCAGTCGGATCTCTTATACAAGCGTTGGACCAAGAGTCGTGCTGCCGAGGTAGAGCGCCTGTCGAACGGCCGTCTGGGCTATGTGCATATCGAAGGTATGAACGATGCCAGCTTCCGCGATGTCTATTCCGACATCTTAGGCAAATACAACCTAAAGGAAGGCATCGTCATCGACACCCGTCATAACGGAGGCGGTCGTCTGCACGAAGATATTGAGATCCTGTTCTCTGGTCATAAGTATTTCACGCAGGTGATCCGAGGCCGTGAGGTTTGCGATATGCCCAGCCGTCGCTACAATCACCCCAGCATCATGCTGCAGGCCGAAGGCAACTACAGCAACGCCCACGGCACGCCTTGGGTATATAGCCATCAGAAGATTGGAAAGCTGGTGGGTGCGCCCGTGCCTGGCACCATGAGTTCTGTGAACTGGGAACGACTGCAAGATAGTTCGCTGATCTTCGGTGTACCCGTCATCGGCTATCAGTTGCCCGATGGCTCTTATCTGGAGAACACCCAATTGGAGCCCGACGTCCTGATCTTGAACCGTCCAGAGACTGTCGTCACAGGCACCGACCTCCAGTTGGAAACCGCCGTCCGCGAACTGCTGAAAGGTCTCTAACCCTACAACATCCTATAAAACAGCAAAAAGGAAGATGCGGTCCAGCCGTTTCTTTCTTTTTTAGTTCTATGGATTAGTCCAAGTTGCAAACTTATCAACATCGTTGAATATTTTCTTCGAATATCGTGAACAACATATCGAAATTTTTTGTATCTTTGCCCCAAAGAATTTGTTTAAACTAAAAATAGAATCATTATGAAAGTAGGAATTCCAAAAGAGATTAAGAACAATGAGAATCGTGTAGGCATGACGCCTGCAGGTGTGGCTGAGTTGACTCGTCGTGGACATGAGGTGAGTGTACAGCATACGGCTGGTGAGGGCAGCGGGTTCTCTGACGATGAGTACGTGAAGGCAGGTGCCCGTATCCTGCCAACCATTGAGGCTGTTTATCGCGAGTGCGATATGATCGTCAAGGTGAAGGAACCTATCGAGCCTGAGTATGAGTTGGTTCGCAAAGGGCAACTGCTCTTTACCTATTTCCATTTTGCATGTGAGAAGGAACTGACGGATGCCATGTTGAAAAGTGGAGCTGTTTGTCTGGCATACGAGACTGTTCAGTTGCCCAATGGCTCACTGCCTTTGTTACAGCCGATGAGTGAAGTGGCTGGACGTATGGCAGCACTAAATGGTGCATACTACCTACAGAAGACGAAGGGCGGCAAGGGTAAGCTGATCAGCGGTGTGCCTGGCGTGAGTCCTGCTAAGGTACTTGTGCTTGGCGGTGGTGTCGTTGGTGAGGCTGCAGCCCTGATGGCAGCCGGTCTTGGAGCAGATGTGACAATTGCAGACATCTCTCTGCCGAGGTTGCGCCAACTTGATATCGAGACGCCAGCCAATGTGCATACGCTTTATTCTTCAGAGCATAATATCCGCAGTATGTTGCCTGCGGTGGATATCGTGGTGGGAAGTGTGCTGGTTCCAGGAGACAAGACGCCTCACCTGATTACGAAGGAGATGCTGAAGCTGATGGAGCCAGGAACAGTACTCGTAGATGTGGCTATCGATCAGGGTGGCTGCTTTGAGACCTCCCATCCGACGACTCATAGTGATCCCGTTTATACAGAAGAGGGTATCGTACACTATTGTGTGGCAAATATCCCTGGAGCTGTTCCAAATACTTCAACGTTGGCATTGACGAATGCGACCCTGCGCTATGCTGTTGCATTGGCAGATAAGGGTTGGCAGCAGGCATGTAAGGATGATGCAGCACTGGGCAAGGGTCTGAACATCGTTGATGGTAAAGTGGTATATAAAGCCGTTGCCGATGTCTTTGGCTTGCCTTACGAACCACTGGCGCTATAAGCAAAACTGAGTATCTCAGAGAATCCGTCCCCGCGAGTTACCTTTTGCCCCTATCGGCGAGGAACATGCCAAGGAGGATAAGGGCTGTGCCGAGGAGGAAATAGATGGTGATCTGCTCGGAGAGGATAGCCCAGGCGAAGAGGATGGTGGTGACGGGATTGAAATAGACGTAGTTGGTGGCAACGACGGCACCGAGTTTCTTCAGTACCCAGTTCCAAGCCAGGAAACAGAGCATCGAAGCGACACAGCCTAGAAACAGGAGGTTGAGATAAACGGAGAGATCGAGCGAGAAAAGCATAGAACTCGTAAAGATCGTCGCCTCATCGGGTTTCCATAGGTAATAAGGAATCATCGCAAGCAATCCGTAGATGAAGACCTTACGCGTGACGAAAACGGTATCGTATTTCAGATTGGCAGGAATCATCAGCATGGAGTAAAAACCCCAGCAGAGGGCAGCTCCAAAGGCCAGTGAGTCGCCAAGAGGCGAGAGATGGAGCACGAAATGACCATTGAGTACGACAACGACCACGCCCAAGGCTGCCATCAACGAACCCAGTGCCTGGACACGCGTCAGTCGCAACGAACGGAAGAAGAGTGATATCAAGAAGGAGGCCACAAGGGGCGAGAGACTGACGATGAGCGAGGTGTTGGTGGTCGTGGTGTAGTTCATCGCGGAGTTTTCCGTCAGGAAATAGAGCGTACCGCCTGTAATGCCCAGAGCAAACATCAGCACCTCGTCTTGCCAGCATTTGGAAAACAGTTGGAACGGCTTTCCCCCACTCTTCTGTATGGTGAGCGAATAGGCGAGCAAGAGCACATAGGCGATGATGAAGCGAAGCGTGAAGATCTGAGCAGGAGACAAACCAGCCAAAAGCAGCATCTTCGTAGAAACGAAGGTGCTGCCCCAGATGGCTACCACGACGAATGCGACGAGGTGGTATTTGAAGCTGGAACTTGAGCCCAGCAATGGATTACTGCTTAATCTCGATGTCACGCTTTACGTTGTTACGAATCTTGGTGAGATAAGCCTTCATGCCATCAGCATTTTTCGTATCGATGATCTCAAGAAGTTCCTTGAGCTCAGTACGGATCTGAGAGACCTGATCGTGCGTGTAAGGATTGAAGAGAATTTCCTGTAGCAGGTAGTCGTCTTCGTTGAGTACACCCTTGGCGATACGCATGTGACGCTTGAAAGTCGTACCTGGTGCATCCTGATGCTTCATCACGGCCGCAAACACGAAGGTCGATACGAAAGGTATTGACAGTGAGTAAGCTACGGTCTTATCATGCTCCTCGAAGGTGTATTCGTAGATGTTCAGTCCGAGCTTCTGATAGAGGTCTTTAAAGAAGATGCGCCCCATATAGTCGCCCTCGCTGATGATGATGGCATTCTCCTCGGAGAGCTGTTGCAGATTAGCGAAGGTAGGACCAAACATCGGGTGAGTGGAGACATAGCGCATACCCGTCTGCTCGTAAAACTCTTTCAAATCCGTCTTCACACTGGCGATGTCGCTGATGATACACTCCTTAGGGAGATAAGGGATCACCTCCTTGAAGACGGGAATGGTGTATTTCAGCGTAACTGCATTGATGAGCAGTTCGGGCTTGAACGCCTGGATCTCCTCGTAGGACGTGAAGCGCTGACAGTTGTAGGTGAAGCGCATACGTTTGGGGTCGCGCTCGAAGACAGCCACTTCGTGGTCAAAGCTCAGCAGGTCGATGAAGAATGATCCCATCTTACCTGCACCCATAACTAATATTTTCATCGGCTTCTACTTATTGATAATCTCCATCTGCTGGCGGACAGACTCTTCGTGGATGTTCTCAAAGACGCGAGCGATGAACTCAGCATCCATACCTGTGAGCGTTCCCTGAGCACCACGCTTGTTCAGTATCTCGTTGTAGCGGTTGGTCTGCAGAACCGTCATATTGTGCGCCTTCTTGTACTCACCAATCTCACGACATACCTTCATGCGACGGGCCAGCACATCCATGATCTCATTGTCGAGCTCGTCAATCTGCTTACGCAACTGTGTAATGCCCTCTGTAGAGGTGTTCTCATCGCGGATAACGAGCAACGAGAGAATATAGTCAAGCACATCGGGCGTGACTTGCTGCTTGGCATCGCTCCACGCCTTATCTGGATCGCAGTGACTCTCGATGATCAGACCGTCGAAGCCGAGGTCCATTGCTTGCTGACAGAGCGGCGCAATGAGTTCACGACGCCCACCGATGTGTGAGGGGTCGCTGATGATAGGCAGGTCGGGTATGCGGCGATGGAGCTCGATGGGGATCTGCCACATCGGTGCATTACGATAGATCTTCTTCTCGTAGCTGGAGAAACCGCGATGGATGGCCCCCAGTCGCTTAACGCCAGCCTGATTGATACGCTCAAGAGCACCAATCCAGAGTTCGAGATCGGGGTTGACGGGATTCTTCACAAACACAGGGATATCGACACCCTTCAGCGAGTCGGCAAGTGCCTGCACGGCAAAGGGGTTGGCAGTGGTACGCGCACCAATCCAGAGGATGTCGATGCCATACTTCAGACAGAGTTCCACGTGCTCAGGTGTAGCCACCTCAGTAGAGACGAGCATCTTGGTCTCTTTCTTCACCTCAGCGAGCCAAGGGAGGGCGGGCTCACCATGACCCTCGAAGCCGCCTGGCTTGGTACGGGGCTTCCATACGCCTGCGCGGAAGTTGTGGCAGCCTTTCATGGCCAACTCACGGGCCGTTCTCATCACTTGCTCTTCGCTCTCAGCCGAACAGGGGCCTGCTATCACGAAGGGGCGTTCGTTGTCACTCGGAAGATTCAGTTTCTCTAATTCCAGTTCCATAATTATGTTGTTTTTATGATTACCAATTTAATGCCTTAATACGCTCGAGTGCTTGTTGGATCTTGTCCTCCTTGGCACAGAGGGAGATACGGATGTAGCGCTTGCCGTTGGAGCCGAAGATGAAACCTGGGGTGATGAACACACGGGCTTCGTGGAGCACACGCTCCGTCAGTTCCTCGACGTCATTATATTTCTCAGGAATTTTTCCCCAAAGGAACATACCCACCTGAGTGGGGTCGTAGGTGCATCCCAAGACGCGCATGATCTCCTCGGCATACTTACGACGACGGCTGTAGGTCTCAATATTGGCCTCACGATGCCAGTCCTCAGTGTTACGATAAGCCTCAGCAGCAGCAAGCTGAATACCACGGAAGGTACCAGAGTCGATATTCGACTTGATTTTCAGAATCCAGGAGATGAAGGTAGCATTAGTGGCACACATGCCCACACGCCAGCCTGGCATATTGTGCGACTTCGACATCGAGTTGAACTCGATGCAGCAGTCTTTGGCACCTGGTACCTGAAGCAGCGACATCGGCTGCTCGTTGAGGATGAAACTATAGGGATTGTCGTTGACGACGACGATGTTGTGATCCTTTGCAAACTTCACCAGTCGCTCGTAGGTCTCACGACGCGCATTGCCACCCGTCGGCATGTTGGGATAGTTGGTCCACATCAGCTTCACGTGCGAGAGATCCATCTGCTCCAGTTCGTCAAAGTCGGGCTGCCACCCATTGTCCTCACGCAGGTTGTAATTCACGATCTTCGCACCCAGTATCTTCGAGAGCGATGTATAGGTGGGATAGCCAGGATTAGGCACAAGCACCTCGTCGCCAGGATTCACGAAGGCGAGGGTGACGTGGAGGATACCCTCCTTAGAACCAATGAGCGGCTGTATCTCCGTCTTGGGGTCGAGATCGACATCATACCAACGCTTGTAGAAGTCGGCCATTGCCTCGCGGAGCTCTGGCGTTCCCATCGTGGGCTGATATCCGTGGGCACTGGCGTTGTGGGCCACTTCACAGAGCTTCTCGATGGTCTGTGGCGATGGCGGCATATCGGGACTGCCGATGGCGAGGCTGATGATATCCTTACCCTCAGCATTCAACTGGGCTACCTCCTTCAACTTACGGCTGAAGTAGTATTCACTTACTAAATTTAATCTTTCTGCTGGCTGTATCATATTATCTTCAATTTCTCATTATTTCATTTTTAATTTGTCTGCTTGCCGTCTCTGTATTCGCCAAGAATAGTAAGATCCTTCGTCAACGGGATGATGGCGTCGATAGACTGACGATAGCGCGTCAAGTCATCGTACATCACATCGACATAGAACAGATACTCCCATTCCCGCCCGATAATTGGCAGTGACTGTATCTTCGTCAGGTTGATCTTATAGAAGGAAAGAATGGCCAGTACATGTGAGAGCGAACCCTCCTCATGAGGCAGCGAGAACACGATGCTCGACTTATTGGCTTCCGTCAGGGGGCGCAGCATATCGGCCTTGTTAGGATTCGACACCACGAGGAAACGGGTGAAATTGTGCTTGTTGTCCTCGATATGATCTTCCAGCACCTTCAGTCCATAGAGCCTGGCAGCCTCAGCGTGGCAGATAGCAGCCCAGCCCTTGTGTCCGCCCTCGGCAATCATCTTCGCGGAACCTGCCGTATCCTCGGCCTCCACATTCTTCAGCGTGGGATGCTGAGCCAGGAACTCACGACACTGCATCAGGGCCACAGGATGGGAATGAACCTCCGTAATGGTGTCCCAATCGTCATCAGGCAGACAACAGATACAGTGTGAGATATGGAGCTTGTGCTCTCCGACAATGGCCGTATGCGAATCCCTCAGCAGTTCGTAGTTGTGCAACAATGAGCCTGCGATTGTATTCTCAATGGCGAGCATGCCGATGGCTGTAGGATCCTGCTTGAGGTTCTGAAAGACCTCCTCGAAGGTTGCACAGCAGATCAACTGTATCTGTTCACCCTCGAAATACAGATGTGCCGCGATATCGTGGAACGACCCTATTTGTCCTTGAATGGCTATTCTCTTCATATTCTTCTTTTACCTTTCTTTTTGCGCTTAACAAAAATCCCGCTTTCACTGTATGTGAAGCGGGACCTTGTTTCGTTTTCTATCTACTCTGTCATAAGTTGAACTTTATACGCAACTTCCCGCTTCACAGTGACCTGCAAAGTAAAAGTAATAGCCGTAAAAGTATGCATTCAACATTGACATAATTCTTTCGTTTTTGTTTTCAGGGGACAAAATTATCACTTTTCCACGAAACTAACAAATATTTTGCAAGAAAAATTGCGATTTCGCTTACATTTTTTCATTTTTGCCCTTCAAGAGTGCCCTTTTCGAGTCCACAGGATTCGCATAGATGCCCAGATAGATGTCGCGGAGAACGTCGGGTTCTGGAATATCGAACGTGTTCAGACGCTCCAGATAAGTCTCAAAAGCACTGTACTCTTCGTCACTATAGTAGTCGCAGTAGCGCTGCTGACCATAGCGGAGGTCGTGGGCAATGTAGTTGTTGGGCGTCAGCTGGTAGGCATCAATGATACGCTCGTCGATCAACTGCGCCACCTGACGATGATACTCGTTGTTCGTGCTGTTCTCAAACTGACGTAAGTCTGTCTCCGTCAGCTGCGGACAGAGAGTGATGTTCACCCTACCCTTCGGCTGGGCAATACCCGTGAGGATGCTGGTCAGGTCCTCGCCCGGTTTCTTGATATAGCGACCTACCCGTTTCCTTTCATAAAGTTCCAGTGCCTTGAGAATATCGCACGACTCCCACTCATAGCTGACAGATACAGGCACGATGTTCAGTTCCGACAGGGCCTTGATCTTATCCGTCGGCTCACTCATGCAGAACATCTTGATGATACCCTGATCCGTCTGGTCGCAGCCGTCCTTGGTACGTCCGTTGCGCTGAGCTATCCAGAGGCCCTGTCCTTTTTCCGTAAGCACATAGCGGATATAATCGCTCAGATGCTTCGACGACTGATAGAAATCCTTCATATTACCCCCACGCTCCACACGGAACATCTTGTTGGCCTTGCCGATATCTATCACAAGAGGCGATGACATCAGGTTGGCACCAAACGTGATCTCCGTCGTCTCGTGTCCGTTCTTATATAATATATACTGCAACAGACAGGCATCGAGCATGATGTCACGATGGTTACTGATGAAGAGATACTTCTTCTTGGGATCAAGCTGCTCCACACCGCTATAGGTAAAGTCGGTGATGGAACGGGCGATGACCTGTTCGTTGACGCAACGCATCACCTCAAGCTGGAAGTCGCGGATGGTCTTGAAGGAACACATCATCTGACGCACATCCTCAGGATTATGTCCTGGATAGACATACGTGCAGAGCAGGCCAAAGAAGTCACTATCCACAATGCGCTTCATCGCTGCAGGTATCTCACTGTCGTAATAAGGACGAATGTCGTCGAACTGAGAGGGATTGTACTTACTCATATGCTTTATTCACTTTTCACTATTTTATAATGTTTTCAACCATTCGAGAAAGGCATCGAACCAACCGCTAGCCTCTTTCGTGGTCTTACTCCAGTCCGTACCGAAACCATGTCCACCTGTCTGATATTGGACATAGCGATGAGGCACATGATGGGCCGTGAGGGCTGAGTCCATCAGCACGGAGTTATGATAATCGACGATAGGATCATCGACGCAGTTCATCAGGAACACGGGGGGACAATCGGCTGTGACGTGATGTTCAAGCGAGAGACTGTCCTGCATCGTGCGTGAATGTTTCTTGTACTCGCCAAGCAGACCACGACGCGAACGCTTATGAACGTATGGCTCTCTCATCGTGACAACAGGATAACATGGAACCACGAAGTCTGGACGCAGTCCACCCTTGTTGAATAGTGCGGCTGCAAGAGCCAGATGGCCACCTGCCGAGAACCCCATCACCCCTACTCTGCCATAACCGACACGACGCACGCTGTCTAAGGCCTGACGCAAATCGTCGAGGGGCATCGGATATTGATGGCCTGGGAAGATCAGTCTGCTATGGGTGATGAAAGGCAGGATACCACCTGTGCGATAATGAAGCACATAGGCCGCAATACCATACGCCTGAAGCGTACGGGCCACACTATCACTCTCCGTCTTATTGGCAGACCAGAAATAACTGCCGCCAGAACATACGATAACGGCTGTCTCTGTAGGCGTCTCGGGAAGAAACGAGTCGATCTTCTGTCCAAAGGCTGTGTGGACAAAGGCTATCACAGACAACATCAGCAACCAGACTCTCATACGCCCACCTCCTTGTCCATACGGTTAATCTTCTCTATGAGCTTGTCGCGCCCGATCAGGGCCTCGACAGTATTCACGGCCGTCAGCGGCACCCCACAGATACCATGCAGGTTGACATTCTGCCCAGTGAGCAACAGGTTCTTGACCTTTGTCCAGATGGGCAACTGCGACAACATGATGTCCTTGCAGTCTTTACGCACACCATAGAGTGCACCCTCAGGTTGGTTATAGAAATCACGAATCGTAAGAGGACTGGAGGTCCACAACTGGTCCACGCAGGTCCTGAAGCCAGGATGCAAACATTCCATACGATCGAGCACACGCTCTGCATGTTGCTGCTTCCATGCCTCATAGGCTGCACCACGACGCCCCACAGTTGTATCACTCCACTGGGCAACAGCCGAGAAGGGCATCAGACAATTGATGATCATCTTCGAGGCATAGTCGCCCTGGGGATCATCGGAAGGTGTCATATACATGAAACCACGAGGCCAGGTCTCTGCATCATACTCTCCATGTTGCCAGACAAGACCGTAGTCGTCTTGATAATAGCAAGTATGATTGATGTATCTGAAGGTCTCAGGCTTCAGTTTGATATACAAGGTGAAAGCAGAATAAGTGTTGGGGATGGAGCCAACCCGCATGCGATACGACTTGGGGAATGCCCCTGCATCACAGATATCCGTCAGACGTGAGGGATGGAGAGCAGAGATATAGTAGTCGGCACTATAAGTATGGCCTGATGCTGTCTCTACGGCTGTCGCCATACGCTCGGGTGAGACATGCACCGCTGAGACGCACTCACCACTGACGACACGCCCACCACCATCGGCAATCACCTGGGCAAGGGCGTCGGCCATCTGCTGGCTTCCACCCATGAAACGACTGGGACCATCAATATATAGCACGTTGATGAGGGCGTGGATATAAGCAGGCGTATGACCAGCTACCCCACCATACATGGGATTCATATAAGCCAGCACATCGCGCAGATGCGGATCATGCACATAGTGTGCAATCAGGTCGCTGGCAGCCCAGAGGAACTGTTCGCTATGACTGAAGAGTTCATCCCCCCCACTCCGAAGATAGAAGAAATCCACTTCGTCGGCCAGACGGTAGAGGGCTTCGACATAATCGCGGATGCCCTGTGCCTCAGAAGGGAACTCACTGATAAAATAAGCGGTAAATGCCTCGCGGCCCTCGGGTATCCTGTAGGTATGTCCGTCAGAGAGATAGGTGATGCTGTCGATGCAGTCGTGATCGACGTCGCGCAGACGGATGCTGTCGAGGATACCCAGATAGCGACAGATCTTATAGATGGAGCCACCTGGGCGCAAGCCACCGAGGATATGCATGCCTGTCTCAAAACTGACGCCACCACGGGTGAAAGTCTGAAGACCGCCTCCGATGACGGCATTCTTCTCGAGAACCGTCACAGCATAACCTTCTTTTGTCAGCAGGGCACCTGTAAAAAGGCCTCCCAACCCACCTCCTATGATGATGACCGTCTGTCTATTCATTGGCACTAATGATGTCTTTTATGATCGATTCTGATGTCAGCAACTCTGAGCAGGCGACAATCGTGCCGACCAATACGCCCAGGATGCCATGTGAATTTGTATTCTGTCCTGCCAAGAGCAGATTAGGAATCTTCGTACGATGCTGTACACGACCAGCAGGCCCTAGATGGAAGTCACGGGCGATACCATACATCGCTCCACGCTCCGTACCCGTATAGTCGTAGTAGGTCAACGGCGTAGAAGTATCGTAGTCCGCGATGGCCTCACGCAGATGAGGGAACTCACGACAGACGGCATCAATCAGCCGTTCTGCCCGCTCATGCTTCATCTGTTCGTAAGCCTCACCACGATGACCAATCGTCGTACCCTTCCAACGTTCGACCTCGTCAAACTGCATGTAGGAGAGTATGACTCCACCTTCTGCCCACCGTTGTTCTGGGGCATTGCAGAAATGCATATAGAGATAGCCACGAGGCCAGTTGGCAGCATTGTAGTGTTCACAGCCCCAAGGCGACTTCTGATGATAGCCGTAGAAGTTGTGGTTCATATAAGGCAGCGTCTCTGGTTTGAAACGCAGATAGACAGCAAAGCCTCCCGCCGTCTCTGGCATCGCTGCGATGCGTGCCCTATAGGCTGGGCGTAGCAGTGAGGAGTCGCAGAGTTCCATCACACGTGCCGGATGAATCGCTGCTATCACGATGTCTGCGGGGTAGAAATGACCGTCAGTCTCCACACCTATCGCCTTACTGTCGTTGCAGACAATCTTGCGTACCTGCTGACGACAATGAATCTCACCGCCATTCGCACGTATATGTTTGGCAAGCGACAAAGCAATATGGTCGCTGCCACCAACGACGCGGAAGGCACTCCGGTTATAGAAATCGGCAATGAAAGCATGGGTGGAGAAAGGTGTCTTGTCGTATTCTGCCGCATAGAGGGGCAGGTCACCAACTAACACATTGCGCAAGAGTTCATCGCTGATCACCTCACCGATTACCTCATTCATGCTACGCAACTGGAAGGTAGTGTTCAGCGGACTGGCATCACTGTCTGCACGTCGCAACGTGCGGAACGAAGAGGCACTGGCCACACGTTCCACAAGGTCGAAATAACGATGCAGGCCATCACGCTCATGAGGAAAATCCTTCGCAAGGGTCTCGATGAAGGCTTCCCTGCCGTTGGCAAAGCGGAACTGCTGCCCGTCGAGCGACACCACATTATAGCCGTTAATGTCAAGACGACTCAGACGGATATCGTCGAGTACACCCAGATAGCGCAACAGGCGATTAAGCACCTGTCCTTCGTCAGCGCTGCCGATAAAGTGCATACCTGTCTCGAACTTCACGCCCTGACGACGGAAGCACTGCAGACAACCACCTATCTGCGCTCCTTGTTCGAGGATGGTGACATCGTAGCCGTTGCGACTGAGGATCAATCCACTCGACAGGCCGCCAAGCCCACTTCCGATAATGACCACACGCTGTCTGCTCATAGGCTGTGCTCCTCCCTGTTAGCAAATTGGTAATACTTCTGATAGGGTGCCCAGTAGGCTGGCGTCTCCAACCGTTCGCACATCGACTTATAGTATGCCTGATAGAGATGGCGCACCTCCTTCGTACGAGTCAGCAAGTCTTGGCTGTAGTGAGGATCGTCAAGCGGAATACGTTTTCCCACCACAACGTCGATGGTTCCCTCACGCAACATGAAGTCACGCTTGGGTAGCACATGACCTACGCCATGCAGGAAGACGGGCAGGATATCTGCACCCAATTGTTCTGCCAGATAGAAAGCACCCTTATGGAATCGCAGGATGCTACAGTCCTCAGAACGAGTCCCCTCTGGGAAGACAGCTATCGAATAGCCTCGTTCATAGAGACTGCGCAGCCGCTCCACATGCTGTTCGATGCCATCACTCACAGGATAATATTCCGCCTGATGAATCACCATACCATAGAAGGGATTATTCCACACCCAGTCGTTGGTGAGGAAGATGATTCTTGGCGTGAGCATCATCAAACACATCAGGTCGAGATGCGACTGATGGTTGCTGATCAGGACGGCAGGCTGCTCAAAGTCCTCACCCACACTATTATCAAGTCGGAACTGCACACCTGGCACATGATGAATCACGAAACGGGAGATGCGCTGCAGCAGATGGTGGTATTTCATCTTCCGTTCTTCGGTCGGCTTACGCAGATGGAAGTAAAGCCACGTATACGGCAACAGGAAGCAATACATCATCACGAGAAAGAACGACAACGAGAAGAGTGAACGGGCGATACGTCCTGGCGTGATGGGCACCTCACGGGGTTGACCGTTCTTCTGCGTCATCCAGCGATAGACTGGAGGCGGCAGGAAGTGACAACGGACTAACAGATGCCAGAACCTGCGGGGCCAGCCATAGACGACTGCCAGAAAACAGAGCACCGTATTCAGCACAGAGATACGGGCAAAGTCGGCTACTGGCCGGAAATGTGTCACGCGCTCTTCTTGAGAGGGATAAAACACGCGGACAGGCACTGACACCAACTCTACCCCAGCCCATGCTGCAAAGACCAGCAGTTCGAGTTCTGCCTCATAGCGTGAGGTCACAAAGCGTGTGCCTGAGAGGCGCTTCAGCGGATAGAGTCTGAACCCCGTCTGTGTATCGGGCAGGCGGATACCCGTTTGGATGGTAAACCAGAAATTAGAGAAACGGTTGGCAAAGGTGTTGCCGCCTGGCATGTTCTGTTCCTGTAGGTTTCGTGCCCCAACAATCAGAGCACCAGGATGAGACTCCAGCGCCTCCACAAGCAAGGGGATATCCTCAGGATAGTGCTGACCGTCGCTGTCGATGGTGATGGCATAGTCGAAGCCTTCCTCCTTCGCCCGCTGAAAGCCTGCCAGCAGTGCGTGGCCCTTTCCTCTGTTCTCTGTATAATCGACGGTTTCAAAGGAAAGGTCTGAGAGTTGCTTCAACTGTTCTCTCGTATCGTCGGTACAACCGTCGATGACGATGATGATATGCTCCGTAAAGGCTGCGATGCGCCTGACGACAGCGGCAATCGTCTTGCCGTTGTTGTAGGTTGGCACTACCACACAGACCTTACGTTTCTCCATCATCTGCTGTACATCCGACATCACCTATTTTTCTTAGATGCACCCAGCTTCGCGACTTTGCTTGTCGAAGAACACGATTGAGAATTTGGTCTTCAACTGTTCACCCGCCATGATGACACCTTTTGTCTTGCATCCCTCGTCTGTTGTCTCTACCGATGTGAAGGTGATATCTACCTCTGGGTCTTCGACTGGCGAGATAGTCGATACGAACTTCAAGTTCACGATACTGTCGAGTGCCAGTTGTCTGTGCTGCTGCTCACCAAGTACCTCACTGATGATCTGCACGATGCAGACGCCTGGTGTGATGGGGTTGCCTGGGAAGTGGGCACGATAGATTTCATGGTCTGGATTCAGCCTGATCTTGACCTCCTGGCCTTTGTCCTCCTCGATGGTGAACATCTCATTCTGCAATTTCATTGTCTTGTCTATTTATGGGTTTCAGACTATATTTCAGTTTATACTTTTCATTCTCCAAGGTGATGCTGCCGTCTGCCGTCCGGACAACGGTCCGACGTCCTTTCGTCTGGGGCGACATCGTCGCTGAGAAGAGGTACTGCAAGTCCTTGCGGACAACGCGCTTGACGTACCATTTATCCATCATCGCCACCACATGCTGCAGCCTCACCTTTTTGCGGTCAGCAGACAGGGTGAAATCAAGGGCATTCACCCCAAACTCATTCATGATGGTACCCTTGCTGCC
This sequence comes from uncultured Prevotella sp., assembly GCA_900315525.1. GTDB lineage: Bacteria > Bacteroidota > Bacteroidia > Bacteroidales > Bacteroidaceae > Prevotella. The sequence goes on from OMZO01000016.1 coordinate 60,051, forward strand.
GCCTTCATCAGTTCTGATGATACAGATGCCTGTGAGTTCCGCCCCACGGGCCGAAATCGTCACCGTGTATTCCTGTCGGCCTCCGAGCGACAACAGGTAGTCGTCGGCAAAGACTTGCGACACAGAGCACAACAGACTAATGCAGAGCAAACAGATTCTGGTTGATGGTCTCATTCGTCTTGATATCTTTGAGTGTGATGATTGTCACGTCACCTCGCTTCTCGTTCATTTCCACCTGACTCACCATACGCCGTTTGCTGTCGAAGCGAAGACGGATGGTGCTGAACATCTGCTTCATCTCTTTCCGCTGGGGCACGAGATCGGCCACCCAGACATCGCCCTGCGTGAAGAACGTACAGGCAAAGTCCTTGTTCGAGGTCAGGTTCCTGCCCGTCACACTGTTCATCATCACCTGTGCAATACCCTGAAAGAGACGACTCTGACGGATGTCGATAGTCTGACGGTTCTTAGCTGACTGGATGTGTACCTGCTGACCGTTGAGGATGAAGGTATAGGTGTAGGGGGATGTATATTCCCAGCGCAACTTGCCTGACGCATCGTAGCACATACGACCCTGCGAGGTCATCTTGTCGTTCAGGAAACTGAGTGTCTTCACCTGCGTGAAGTTGCACGCCAGCGTACGGATCGAAGCAGCCGTCTTGTTGATCTCTGCCACCATCACCTTCGCTTCGGCCTCTGTGGCCTTCTTCAGTGTCTGGGCCGACAGCCACAGACAGCAGCACGCCATACTAAGTGTCAACAACAGTCTCCTCATATCTATTTTCTTTTCTATTTCGCAATCAACACACAACCTGACATGATCAACAGCACGCCAATCCAACGCACCAATGGCACCTCCTCATGGAAGAAGAGGATGGCGGCGAACATGCCAAACACATAACTCAGCGAGATCATCGGATAGGCCATCGAGAAGGGGAAGGTCTTGATGATATACAGCCACAACAGCGTGGCAGCACCATAACAGATACCACAGGCCAGCAGCCACCAGTTGGCAAGGTTGCGCAACAAGAAGTCCAGCGACCAGGAAAAGGCTCCTGCACGCTGCATGGCTAACTTCAGCAGAACCTGACCACCGCAAAGCAGCACCGACTGTATTACAGATATCAATAATAGTCTCATCCGACTCTCTTTAATAGAATATACGACACGTTCTTGCCGTCGCTATGATTCACGAACAGCAGGTTGTTCACTTTCAGATCTTCTGTGCCGCCATCACATCGCATCATGGACGGCACCACACCTCGCTGCAACAGATGGGCGGCAGCATAGACCCCCAGCGCTGAGGCGGAATAGCACTCACCAAAGAGATGCTTATAGTGCAGGCGAGGTACTGCAGGAAGCAGCTTGCAGATATCGTCATAGACGGCATCATGGGTGGCATTGCCGTTCGTACCCACCAGCAAGGCATCGATATCGACTGACAGCGACTTCAGTCGAGACAGACCGTATGTCTGCTCTACTGCCACCACCTCACAGAGGGCACCCTCTGGCGCACCACTCGTCAGCATCATCGCCACTGAGGCTTCAGAGGCTGGCACCTCACCAGGCTGACCTACATAACCCATACGGCGCAGGATGGTGAAATAGGATGGTGTCATCTCGTCGTGCCCCATCACCAACGCTGTGTCGATATCACCTATCGACAGCTGCATGAAGGCATCGGCAAGCGCACTGTCGAACGAAATACAACGATGACTGTAGGTGGTATTATATCCATGACACTTGGCCCGTATGGCAATCAGCGAACTGATGGTGTTATGGGTCGATTGCATGAAATTGGTGGGTTTCAGCATCTCCTCTCCTTCCCTGCAGAGTTGCTCCAGGAAGAGTTCCGTATTCTCGATACATCCCAGTCCTGTTCCTGTGATGATGGCGTCGGGTGTCGTGATGCCCGCTTCCTTCATAGCCGCAGTCGCCGTCACGATCGCACGTTTCATGATCTTACCCATACGACGCGACTCCAACGGATTGAGCCATTCACGGAAGTTGGGATCCTGACTGCGCACATAGGTCTCTGTCTGCACCAGAGGGGCTGTCAACCACTCTTCAGAGAGGGGCTGCTGCATCGAGATCTGCGTGGCAGACTTGATATATATCTTTCTTGCTTCTGTCATGCGTGGTGTCTTGATAGGATAATACTCGAGTCATTGCCACCAAAACCGAAGGCATTGCTCATCACGTGGTCCAACGGTCTGAGGGGCGTGGGATCAGTAGCTGGCGTAATCCCCCCTTCTATCTGATGGGCCCAGCCGTAGTTCACGGGAATCAGGTCGTGACGCATGGCCAACAGACAGATGACGGCCTCCACAGAACCAGAAGCACTCGTCGTGTGACCTGTCAATCCCTTTGTCGAGGATACCTGTGGCATCTCATCCCCAAAGACACGCTTCAGGGCAAAGCTCTCACTGACGTCATTATTAGGAGTACCCGTCCCGTGGGCATTCACATAACTGATATCCTGCGGCTGTAGTCCTGCCCGCTGCAAGGCCTGTGTCATCGCCAAGTAGGCGCCTTCACCATCATCGCTCGAAGCGGTCTGATGGAAGGCGTCACAGGCATTGCCGTAACCACTCAGTTCTCCGATGATATCTACCCCACGTCGCTTGGCTGACGCCTCCGACTCAAGCACGAGGTAGGCAGCTCCCTCACCGAGGTTCAGACCAGCACGTGCGGCATCGAAGGGCCTGCACTGCTCAGGGTCGAGAATCATCAGCGTGTTGAAGCCGTTAAAATGGAACTTCGAGAGACTTTCCGTCCCTCCTACCACAGCGATGTCTGCGCGGCCGTTGCGAATGAGGTTGGCGCCATAGATGATAGCATTGGCAGCCGAAGAACAGGCTGTCGAGATACTGGTCACCTGCGAGAAGATGTCGAACTTGTCGGCTATCATATTCGTCGTAGCCCCACAATCGTGGGTTTTGATATACTCGTTGTGATCGTCGTTTGCCAGGAAGTCAAGATAGTAGCGCTCGCTCTTGTCCATACCCCCCACAGTAGTCCCCGATATGAAGGCTATATCATCCTTCCTCCCTTTGGAGGGGGATAGGGGGAGGCCCGCCTCTTCGAGCGCTTCCCTGACGGCAAGCATCCCTAAGAGTATCGAACGCGTCGTAGGCTCACTGTCGATACCCAGCAGTCGTTTCATCTCCTCGTCGCTCAGCTTCACCTCGCCGACAGGATACTCGCGGTGCTCTGTCTGCAGGTATCTCAACTTACCAATACCTGTGCGCTGATGCAACAATGAGTCCAGCGTCTCTGCCTTGCCGCAGCCGATAGCCGAGACAATGCCTGCGCCTGTTATCATGACTGGCTTCACCATGTGCCTTCCTTATTTCGTACGATTGGCTTCGATGAAGGCAGCCATCGTGTTCACCGACTTGAAGATTTCCTTACCAGCTGAAGGATCCTTCACCCTGATGCCATAGACCTTCTCCATCATGACGATGAGTTCGAGAGCGTCGATAGAGTCGAGCCCCAGTCCTTCGCCAAACAGCGAAACGTCGTTATCAATATCCTCCGGCTGGAGGTCTTCAAGGTTCAGTACTTCGATGATGTGTTTCTTCAGTTCTGTTATCAATGCTTCCATATCTCTTTTTTCAAATTAAATTCCATTTCTTTTTCCAAGCCAGATAGAAATCGGGGTTGGCCCATACCAACTGGTAGTTCATATCCATAAACACCTGCACAGACTGTCCGCTGGCCATGAGCTCGTCGGTCTCCGGATCGTGTATTTCGTAGTCGAAGACGATCTTCGCTGCTTCCGTCGGACGATAGATGATATCAATCCTGGGGTGCATGCCGTAGAGGATGGGCTTGCGGTAGTGGAACTGCAGGTCCACCAGCGGGGCATAGTATCCCTCGTCGGCCATACGCATATACTCCAGACCGTATTCCTGGCCGAAGGCTTCTCGGGCATCCTCGAAATAGAGCATATAGGCCCCGTGCCATACGACTTTCATTGAGTCAACCTCACTGAAACGGATGTCAAGCGTCTTCGAAGTCTTCAATACCTTTTCTTCCATCACTATTCCCTTTTCACTCCTGTGCTTCGATATCCGTCAAGGCGATCTTCATGTCGGCTGTGACGATCAACTCCTCACCCACCTTCACACGGGCTTTCACGAGGGTCATCTGCAGCACTTCCTGCACCACCTCAACCTCTGTCGTAAGCACCTCACCCAGTCGTACGGGACGTATCACCTGCAGATGCTTGATATCACCGATGAAACCCAGCTTCACCTTGTCCTTCAGGATATACTCGTTGATATACCCCATCCTGGCGGCACAGGTCTGTGCGATATTCTCCACCAGGGCACATGAGTTCAATATGCCGTCTTCCATGAAGAGATTGTCGGCACGGACACTGAAACGTGAGGCCGTCAGCACCTCGTCGAAGTGGGTCAGGCAGTCTATCATCACAAACGGTGGGCGCTGCGGCAGCAACGTCAGCACGTCGATCTTCTCTAATTCCTTATCACTCATTCTTCCAATATTCAAAATAGTTAAACCACTGTTCCGGATACGCCTTCAAGACAGTCTCCATCTCACGGGTGAACTGTTGAGCCAGACTGGCTACCTTCTCCTGTCGGCTGGCATCCGCAGCGACATTGGCCTCCACACGACGGATATACACCTTGTAGTGATAGGCCGAGTCCTTCATCACAAAGATGGCGATCGTCGGCACTTGGCGCTGCATGGCCATCGCGAAAGGCCCCAGCGGGAGTTTCACCTTCCCCCCCAGCAGCTCGCACTCCACAGAACGCGACGAACCGAAGATACGATCGGAGGGGATACTTACGATCTCACCGTTGGCGAGGGCCTCGTTCATCACGAAGATGTGCGACATATCCTCTTTCACGGGCACGATCCTGATGTTGTGCTTTGAGAGGATGCGGTTGCGATTCTCCATCACCGTCTCCGCTTCACCTGAATAGACCAGCGCGTTGTAGCGTTTCTTGTCGGCCGTGAAGGTGTAGCCCGCCATTTCGTAGTTGCCCACATGACAGCTCAGGATGATAAAGCCTTCCTGCCCACTGCACAAGGCATCGAAGAGGGGCAAACCGTCGCGCTCAAATTCGAACTGGCGTCCTGCATAGACTGCAAAACGGTCGAGTATCACCTGTCCGAAACGATAGTGGTTCAGATAGACGTAGCGAAACGACTTCCACACGCCGAAATGATGACGGCGACGGAAATAGTGATACATCGTGATATAGCCACGATGGGCGAAAAGCATGTAGAAAGGGATGACGAAGAGGGCCATACCCAGATAGACAAACCTGAGGTTCAGATATTTGAACGACCGCATCAGCGTCCGGTGCATCCACACCGTACCACTGGTACTGCCTTGCCATTCCTCATGTTCCAGCCTCTCCACTACTTTTCACTATTCTCTATTCCCTACTTCACCTTTCCCTCAATATAGTCGCAGAACTGGCTGAGCGTCTTCACGTCGGCCATCTCCTCGGGTTTGATCTTAAATCCGAATTTCCGCTCTACGATCACCACAATATCCACGAAGTCAAGACTGTCGATACCCAGATCGTCCTTCAACAGGGCCTCTGGGGCAATCTTCTCCTCGTCGATTTCCAGATCGTCAATCAGGAATTCCCTCACTTTCTCGTCAATTTCTGTTCGTGTCATATTGTTTGTTTATTAATTATTTTTCTTTTTTCACTACCATGATCGAGTGCCCCAGTCCCAGGCCGTCGTAAATCGTCTCCACCTCCAGACCGGCTTGTCTGATCACACGCGTCAAATCGTCGGTGTTGTACATCTTCGAGTTTCCATTGGCCATCGCCGTAAAATAGAGGCTGGTCATCGTCAAGCAGAAAGCAGCTGTCTCGAAACGCTGACGATCCCAGAGTGTCTCCATGATATAGAGACGGTTTGTCTCGTCCATGATCTTCGCCGCACGCTCCAGGATGCTCTGTATCTCTTCTTCTCCGAAACAGTCCAGGAACTGACTCATCCAGATGACGTCGTAGTGACGGTCGGTGGGGAACGGGTTCTCACGATTCAGCAGGTCTGTGGCATAGCCGTCGATGCGCTCAGCACCTGGTTTGCCAGCCGTCTGCTCCTTCATCAGTCGCAACTGCTGGGGCAGGTCCATCACCGTCACCTCCACATCCGGATTATAGCCCACACAGCGCAGCGCCCAGCGGCCCGTATTGCCGCCTACGTCGAGCAGACGATGGGGCTTCTGGTCAAAGACCACCTTCAGCGCCTGTTCAAACGAGCCGTCGGAGTAGAAATGGTCGAATCCAAACCAGCTCTTCTGCACCTGTTCGGGCAATGAGGAGAGACCTTCATAGATCGTCTTCCAGTCGCCGAAATGCTTCAGACCCGCAGGACGGCTCTCACGCAGCGCCTCCTCCAGATGGAACAGACCCTCATAGTTCACGTCATGGTTGAAGTCCATATTCACCCGCGTGCAGGTATCCGTCAGGAGAAACCAGCCCGTCTTCGACAACGTAAAGCGCTCCCCCTCTTCACTATTCACGATCAGCACCGTCCCGATGGAGAGCGAGGCTTCCATCAGCACCTTCACGGCATACACTGAGAGACCCGTCTTGCTGGCCACCTCGGCTATCGTCATACCGTTGTCGCTGTCGCGCAGCAGGTCGAGAATGCCCAGTTTCACCATCAGCCGAGAGGCCTGGAAGACGATGGGCGCCCAAGCGATCCACTCTGCTCTGGCCTGAGCCTCTCGGGCAGAGAGATGCTCTTCCGAATATGCTTTTTCTAATGCCGGTGATAAGTTCATGTTGGTCCGAAATTTAACATCCCCTTATTAATTAAGGTGCAAAGTTACACATATTTCTTCATTTGTGCAAAAAAAACGCCAAAAAACATCTATATCCCCTCAAGCCTCGCCCCACTGCTGCAACATCTCGTCACGCTCGTATTCCTCTATCAGGATCTCTGCCAGCGCCTCGATGACCTCTAAAGGCACCTTCTTGCGGATATCGTCGCTGTGAGGATTGATAGACATCAGGAAATGGTGCATCTCTCCCTTATAAACGTCTTTCATACGCGTACCCCGATGGCCGTCAGCCTCACAGGAATAGGTGACATTAGCCAGACGGTCGCAGAGTTTCACAAAAGGGGCATAGGGCGTCTCGCGGATACCCTTGTAGTATTTCTCCCCTGCCCGCTCAGCGCGAGTGCGACCCTTGTCGTTGGTGAGGGCATACACGATCTCCACACCCATCAGGGCCTGCTCCTCGGTCATCAGCTGGCGCGCCTGGCGCATCACGTCGTTATAGGAGAGCCGGGCATCCTCGATGCTGTCGTGAAAATAGGCACCGAAAAACAACGGCACCACGTCTGCCTCTTGAGCACACACCAGATAGCCGTAGAGGCGCACGCCCTCTGCCACCATGTCGAGATGGAAGCCGTAAGGCAGGTTATCACCGTAGGTCTGATTTACGCTCTCATGGAGTTCATGGGCCATCTGGCGGCATTGGTCGATACTGGCCGCATATTTGGCGAGACAGTGCTGATATTCTTCTTTGGTCATGCGTCGTAATTTGCTATTCAGTTGCAAAGATACGATTTTTTAGTCAATGATAGCAAGGATTACGCAGTTTTTTTATTAATTTTGCAACCGAAATGGAAAAAAAGACGATTGCAATACTCGGAATGATGTGTGCAGGCTGCTCGGCTCGTGTCGAACAGAAGCTGAACGCTCTCGACGGCATCTCCTCGGCCAGCGTGAACCTGCCCGCCCGTATGGCACTGGTCGAATACGACCCACAGCAGATCTCACTGGAACAGATGAGAGACGCCCTCGCAGCCATCGGCTATGAGATGGTGATCGAGGAGGATCGCAACGTGGAGGCCATCGAGCACCACAACTACATCTCCCTGCGCAACAAGGTCGCCGCCTCATGGCTCTTCGCCCTGCTGGTGATGGCCATCTCGATGGGTTGGCTACGGCTCGGCATCTCGAAGGATGCAGAGAACCAGACGATGCTCATCATCGCGCTGGCCAACCTCATCTACTGCGGACGACAGTTCTACACGACGGCGTGGAAACAACTCATCCACCTGTCTGCCAATATGGACACCCTCGTGGCACTCTCCACAGGCATCTCTTTCCTCTTCAGCACCTTCAACACGTTCTGGGGCGAAGCGGTGTGGGGCGCACGAGGCATCGAATGGCATACGTGGTTCGACGCCTCTGTGATGATCATCACCTTCGTACTCACAGGACGGCTCATGGAGGAGCGCGCCAAGAACGGCACAGCCTCTGCCATCCGCGCCCTGATGGGACTACAGCCGAAGACGGCTCATCTCGTGGACAACGGCTCCGTCACAGAAGCCCCGATCTCCGTCCTACAGCCTGGCGACACCATCGAGGTACGCCCAGGCGAGCGCATCCCCGTCGACGGACGTGTTCTATGCGACGCCTCAGCCTTCATCGATGAGTCGATGATCTCTGGCGAACCAGTAGCAGTCGAGAAGCGACAAGGCGACAAGGTACTCGCAGGCACCATCGTCAAACAGGGCACCTTCCGCTTCAAGGCCGAGGAGGTAGGCCGTAAGACGATGCTGGCGCATATCATCAAGATGGTACAGGAGGCACAAGGCTCCAAGGCACCCGTCCAGCGCCTCGTCGATCGCATCGCCCTCATCTTCGTGCCGGCAGTGGTGGCCATCAGCCTCGTCACGTTTGCTGTCTGGCTGCTCGTCGGAGGCACTGCCCTACTGCCCCAGGCCTTGCTCTCAGCCGTCAGCGTGCTGGTGATTGCCTGTCCTTGTGCGATGGGACTGGCCACGCCGACAGCCCTGATGGTAGGCATCGGCAAGGCAGCAGAGAAGAATATCCTCATCAAAGACGCCACAGCCCTCGAGGAGATCCGCAAGGTCGATGCGATGGTCATCGACAAGACAGGCACCCTGACAGAACCCAATAAGGATGTGGACTTCACCAAGGCCGACACACTGGCACTCGAAGAGCGGGAGTCGCTCAAGCCCCACGCACACGAGGCGATGCTGAGTCTGCAGCAACAGGGCATCGAGGTATGGATGTGCTCTGGCGACAAAGACGAGGCTGCCCGCTACTGGGCAGAGAAGGCCGGCATACAGCACTACCGTTCACAGGTGCTGCCACAAGATAAGGAAGACCTCGTGCGCCGCCTACAGGGCGAAGGCCGTCATGTGGCGATGGTGGGCGACGGCATCAACGACTCGCAGGCACTCGCTGCCGCCGATGTCAGCATCGCAATGGGCAAAGGCACCGATGTGGCAATGGAGGTCGCTCAGGTCACGCTCATGGGCACCGACCTGCGACGACTCCCCGACGCCATCAGCCTCTCCCGACGCACCGTCGGCATGATCCGTCAGAACCTCTTCTGGGCCTTCATCTACAACGTCGTCTGCATCCCGCTGGCAGCAGGCCTCCCCTACCTCTTCGGCGCCCATTGGCAGATCACGCCCATGTGGGCATCGGCACTGATGGCCTGCTCAAGCGTCAGCGTGGTGATGAACAGCCTCCGACTGAAACTGACAAAATAACAATGTAAAACAGATAACATAATGAAGACAAAACACGTACAGTATGAAACGCACGGCACATGCTCACGCATGATCGACGTGACAGCCGACGAGAACAATGTGATCCAGCAGGTATTCTTCCTGGGCGGATGTAACGGTAACCTGCAAGGTATCAGCCAGTTGGTGCGCGGACAGAAGATCGACGACGTCATCCGCAAGATCGACGGCATTCGCTGCGGCGCCAAGAACACCAGCTGCCCCGACCAGCTCGCACGCGCCCTCGAACAACTCAAGCAAGCACCCCTCGAAGACTAAGCCTAAACAGGCGTCATTTTATCATTTTTAGCCAATTACGACCGATTTTATCATTTTTTTACGATTTTTCTTGGATATTTCAAATATAATGTTTATCTTTGCCCTTGTATTAATTAATTAAAACATTCAAGTATGAAGAAATTAATGATTCTCGCTGTTATGATGGTAGCCACTCTGACAGCAAGTGCACAGCAAAAAGTCGGCTCATGGTCTATTACCCCGACAGGAACTTTTAACTTGGCAACTATTGTTGGTGACAATACCGACGATATGAGCATGAAAGTCGGACTTGGCGCAGGTGCTGATGCCATGTATCAGCTGTCTTCCCTCGTAGGCCTGTCTGGTGGTCTGTACTACTCTATGCAGGGCGCTAACGGCAAAGGCGATGTGAAGTATAATGTTGACGAGTTGTTGATTCCTCTGATGGCCAATTTCTACGTATATCCTAATCTGGCCCTCAAGGTTGGTCTCCAGCCTGGCTTTATCGTAGATGCCAAAGTAAAATCAGACAAAGTAGAGGTAGATTCTTCTGACAGTTTCCAGTCTGTGGAGATTTCATTGCCACTCGGTATCTCTTACGAAATCTCTAACTTCGTGATTGGCGCCCGTTACAACCTCGGTCTCGCAAAGATCAACAAGGGAAATGGCAGCTGGCGCAACAGCGTGCTGATGTTCTCTCTCGGCTATAAGATTCCTCTTGGAAGAAGATAAACAGAAACTTATATTAAGAATGCAGCCCAGACTGGCTGCATTCTTTTATTAATTATCAACACAATTCAAATTAAAAGAGAAAACGATTATGAAAAAGATTTTGATGGTTGCTGCCCTGATGGTAGCTACATTGAGCGCAAGTGCTCAGAACACATTGCGTGAGAATGGTTCATTCACCCTGCAGCCCAAAGTCGGTATCGACTTCGGTCACCTGTCTGGCTCATGGACACAGTTAGGCGGTGCTGAGAAGAAGACTCGCGTGGGTCTGATCGCTGGTTTTGAAGGTGAATACTATGCTAACGAGTGGCTGGGTATCGCTGCTGGTATCAACTATGCTCAGCAGGGTTGGAAGTTTAAGCACAACGGCAATTCAGAAACCCAGAAACTGGACTTCATCAACATCCCCGTCACAGCCGACTTCTATGTTGCCAAAGGTCTTGCCCTGAAGGCTGGTGTTCAGTTCGGTTTCCTGACAACTGCTAAGCTCGGAGATCTAAAGAACAAGGACGAATTCAACTCGTTCAACTTTGCTATCCCTGTCGGTATTTCTTATGAATACGCCGACTTCGTTCTCGACCTGCGTTACAACATTGCTCTTTCAGCTATCAACAAGAACAGCTCTTCAGACAACAAGTACCGCAGCGACCTGATTCAGATCACCGTGGGTTACAAGATCGACCTCTAAGTCATCAGAGATATATCTAAATCCATACTCAGGGCCCGCTTTCCGAAGCGAGCCCTGTTTCTTTTCCCACCTCACTCGACAACAGGCACATTGCGAGCTAATAGTTGATTTAAGTCAAAATAAACGACTGTTATCGCACACAATTGTTAATTTTAACGTTTTGTTTCAATAATCATCGTACCTTTGCACCCGGTTTTGATAAAGAACCAATACATAACATTCGAAAAGAAACAAATTAAAATTAAAAGAAACGATTATGAAAAAGATGATGATGATTGCTGCCATGATGGTAGCTACAGTTGCAGCTAAAGCTCAGTTCGAGCCAGGTACATTCACCCTCCAGCCAAAGGTTGGTTTCGTGCTGTCTGAGATTTCTGATAAAGATGCTAAGTTCAAGCCAGGCATGGTTGCTGGTATCGAGGGTCAGTACCAGATCAACAACTGGTTCGGTCTGTCTGCTGCCGCTCTCTATACGCAGGAGGGCTCTAAGGTTAAGAACTCTAATGGCAAATACAATCTGGAGTATATCAATGTTCCTGTAATGGCTAAGTTCTATGTCACTAAGGGTCTCTCTCTGAATGCTGGTCTGCAGGTTGGTTTCATGACCAAAGCAAAGATTAAGGTCGACGGACAGAATGTTGACATCAAGTCTTTCTGCAATAAGGCCGACTTCTCAATCCCCTTGAGCATCGCCTATGAGTTTGAGAATGGCCTGAGCTTCGAGGCTCGCTACACTGGCGGTCTGACCAATGTCATCAAGGAGTCTGCCATTAAAGAGGCTGGTCTGAGATACGACATTGAGAAGGACAACAAGAACGAGGTCTTCATGCTGACCGTAGGTTACAAGTTCGAACTCTAATCCATCAGAGATATAGTTTTCAAAATATTCACAGGGCCCGCTTCGGAAAGCGAGCCCTGTTTCTTTCTCCCTACTCTCACAAGTGCCAGATGCACTGTTTGTGGTTTAAGGGATTGTTTGTCATGAAAAAGCGCTTTTTTTGTTCTTTTCAGCCAATATTAAGCATCGCTTTTCGATAAAGTTTTCTTGCTTTTTGATGACTTTTTTCTGCTCGCTGATGGTCTTTTTGGCCTCCTGATACTTCTCTTTGTAGTCTGTCATAGGGTTAGATTAGATAAGGTTGAACAATAGAAATCCCACCCTAGTCTATTGCGACGGGAGTGAAATCGTAAGAAAGTTTTACTAGGTAAAATGGGAATATAAATCTTTTAGATTTACCCTCTCCACAAAACAGATAACCAGCTGATTAAGAAGAAGTTGCAAATTATCCCAGCGCCTGTCTCGAATCGTATTTTATGGATATTCATGCTTGTTTCGGGTTCTTAATTATCTGCAAAGATAAAGTATTTTTTCGACTTCGCCAAATTTTAATGTGGGAAATTGTGGATTCAGATTTCAGTTTTCAATTAAAAAAATGCAAGGGGTATTGACTAAGTCTAAAGAAAGAATAATATATATTATATATAATTCTTATATTATTATAATAATATAAAAATCTAATTAGCAAATCCTAGGTATATACCCTCGCAAAAGTAAAACTGAAAACTGAAAACTGAATCACATTGATTCGGGATTTTCAGGTGCGTGCTTTTTTGCGTGCTTTTTTGGCGAAAAAATTTGGAAGACAACTGAAAATTTTGTACCTTTGCATTGTCAACGAAAAAAGATGAAATTTGCGGCCTAACTGGGCGACAAAAATTGCCAAGCGCGCGGGCACGTGTTTCCTAGGGAAATCGCAAGTAAAATTAATTAACAATCTATTCGCTCGGCGACGTAAGGAGACACTTGCTAGAGCAAGAACCATTAAAATTGTATTTGTATTATGGCATTGAAAGTAAAAGCAGTTGAACGAAAGATTAAGTTCACTAAGAACGAGAACGATCCTGGCGTGTATCGCTATGTGATGAGCCCTGAGCTCTACATCGCGCTGAGTCAGGCAAAGGTGATCCGTGAGGCGGCTCTGCGCAGCGGCGTGAGCCAGGGTGTGATGAAGGCCTGCTGGGATGCAGCCGGTGAGGTGATCAAGGCGTGGGCGACCGAAGGTCACAGTGTGGCACTGCCCGGACTGGGTACGATGCGCTTCGGACTGCGCGCCAAGTCGGTCGAGAAGGTCGAG
>OMZO01000058.1 GCA_900315525.1 uncultured Prevotella sp.
TTAGTTTACTGATCATTAAAAGCTAAAGCGTATGACGAAGAAGGAAACTTTTAAGTGGGTTGTGCAGATTATCGCCTCTATTGCGACGGCGATTCTGACAGCGATGGGAACCGTATCCTGCATCGGGTACTAAACAAAAAAAAGAGCGTTCTGGAATGACTTTCCAGGACGCTTTGTATTTAGTCTCTGTGTGGTAATGTTCATTATACACGAACCTCGAATGTCTTCTTACGCATGGCTCTCATTCTGAGAGACACGGAGTTTTCCAAGAATCCGTGCCCTAATGACAAAGAGGGCAAAAAAAAAGCTTCCCGGCGGGGGAAGCTTTTCTTTGTGAGAGGGTGTGTGTATGATTAGTCCATCACGAGGCGGATCTGCATGGCCTCACGATCTTTATCTGGATCACTGTTCAACTTTCCGCTGCTCATCGTCTGCGCCTTGATGCTAAAGTGAGCGAGGTCACCTGTAAGGTATTCCATCTGACTGTTGCCGCCCTGGGCTGAGTAGTTTTTATAGAAGTGGGCTGTACGCCATTCGGGACCACCATCCCAAGCGATACCAGAAGCACAAGAGTGATCGTAGGTGTACCATCCGTTCCAAGGCATATCGAAACCAGTGTTACCGCCCTTCTGCATCAATTCTCCAACGGTCTGACCACCCATATCATAAGTAACGTTGGCCTTCAGGTTTTCAAAATCTGCAGTTGTGGCTACGTGCCAGCCACCTACGGGCTTTCTTGAATCGGTGAGGAATGTAGCATAGCGGGTGTAGAATGCCTTACCGTTATCGACTCTGGAACCGTAGCGGTCATACCTATCTGTACCAACTGGGATGTAGCCTGAGAACTCTTCACGCATCCAAATGTGCTTGCCGATCTTTACAAGCGGATAATTGTAGTTGTCATCGAACTTCAGCTTGAGGGGTGCATTATCGTCCTTGTAATAAGCACCAATGCCTTTCTCACCCAGGACAATACTCACGTCGCTTTTGCACTTCTTGAAAGTCAGGTAGCGAGGCTTAATGTCGAGACTGATGATACGGCTGCCGAGAGGCGCTGTGGTAAACACCTGGTCACCGCGTACGAATACCTCAGTATTCTGACCAACGATCGAAGAGAGCAGTGAGAGGGCTGGACGCTCACCTATAGCCCAAGAGATGGCAGATGCAGGCTTGATGTCGGTGCCGAGGAAATAGCCATTGGTGAAGTTGGGCTTGTCGTCCTTCACGGGATAAACCGTTACTACCAGACCTTGGTTAGACAGCAGAGGGATGTACTCCTTGCAGAGCATGGCGATACGCTTGCCTCTGTACCATGCGTCGTAAACGAGGGAGCCTTTCTCTTCTGAAGTTCGGAACTCACCGCTTGAGGAGATGAAGTCGCTGGGGAGACTGATTTTGTAAACGGCATCGTCGATAGCGCCATCAGTACCATCGTAGGCCATCACGTTGAGCATACCCGACTCGTAATACTCCTCCATGGCTCTCTTGCGTTCGGCGCCGTCAGGGAGAGAGGTGTCAACGAGATCATAGAGAGGAATAAGGCTTACAGCATCGTCGGAGAATTTGGTCACTACGGGCTTATTCTTTACGGACTTCAGCCAGTCATTGAAGCTGGACTCATTGAGGCTCAGTTCAATGTCGCCACCCTTTGTATTCACCTCGGTCTTCACCAGTTGGCTGTTCTTCTCGTACTTCGACTTGATGGTTGCATCTATTGAACCTGTACCTTCAGCCACCTTGTTCTTGTAAGTACACTTCGCATAGGCTGTAGCCTCGTTGACATTCGATGTGAGCGCGTTATCAACGGTGCTGGCATACGACAGGCGTCCACCAAGTTCTGCCTGGAGGATAAGATGAGAGCCGTAGTACTGAATCAGTTTTGCAAATCCTTCCTTGGTGTTGCTGTATTCCGGACTGAGACCATTGATGGCATTGCGGGCATTTTCAGTCAGGAAGTTCTTGATATTGCTGGCATCAACACCTGTGATGTATGCATTGTGGGTCTTGAAATTGGCAGTGGTATATACGAAGGTGTGCTTCTGGCTCTGCTTCTGCTCGATGGAGAAGGTGGACTTCATCTCTGCAGTCAGACAACCCTTGTTGGCCTTGGCCTCGATGGCTGTTGTGAGCTTGGTGTAGAGTTCACGATAGCTGGAACCGGTATAGTTTGCCCAAGAGAAGCTTCCTTCCTCCAGAACGTGTGCGCCAGCGTCGTTATTCTGTGCTGCCAACAGTTCCAAAGCCAGGATGGGATTGATTGATACTGAGCTGGAGCCTGGTGCCTTCGTGCAGTTGTAGCCGTAGCCTACAGCGAACTTGCGGAGGCCCTCGGTGTAGAGGATGCTGGTGGGGCTCTCATTCTTCTCTTCCCCTTCCTTAGCTTCTTCGCCTTCGCCACGAGTGCGAGCGCGAAGCTGTTGGTAGTTGGGATTATCGATGTTACACTTCTGCAAGAGGCGGAAGCTCTGATCCTCGCGGTTTTGGCTGAGGTCGCGGATGATCATCTGACCTTCATTGCGTTTCTCTGTCCAGTTGTCAAGCATACATAGCTTGATGGTAGCTGGTCCGTGTCCCTTGTCGGGGATGGCGTAACAGAACTTGTTGTACTCATCGCTGAAACGGAAATCGATTTCCCAGTCGCCTTCGACGTTGACCTGTACGGGAACCGTGTAGCTGTACTGCTCAAGGCTGGTGAGTTCGAAACTCTCGCCCTTCGTAGCGTTGCCGCCCATTGCCTCAAGCTCATTAAGATCGTCGCTGCAAGATGAAAAACTGAATGCGAACATACCTGCGGTAAGCGTGCTCATGAGCATCTGCTTTACCAAAACTGAAAAATTCTTCATAATCTTTATTTTTTTTAATTGTTTATACTTTGATTTTTTTGTTCTCTTTATTTTTTGTTGAATGTTGTTTTGCCCTTGGATTATTCAGTCGGGACAGAGACTGATGTAGTAAGCGCCCAAGGCGCTGAGTTCTAGCCTTTTATCTTGTTTGTATCAGTAAGTCAAAGATCGATGTCGAATCAGGTTTGACTGTTGTCGTTTGTCCTGATTGACGATGCAAAGTTACGGCGGCTTTCGCCTCATTCCAACAAATTTCATGTTTTTCGCCTCGAGTTGTGATGACATCTGCGCGATTTGCATGACACTCGTCTGAAGGGTTGTCATGCGTGTCATGTGAAGGCGAAAAAAAGTGCGAAAAACATGCGAAAGGACACAAAAAAAAGCCGGAAGCTCATCACTTCCGGCTCAAGAGGGTCTACTCTATAGCTTATATATACTATACAGACAAGTCTTTGGTCAGCATCAGGCGATATTCCACTGGCGTGAGGCCCGTCACCTCCTGGATGCGGCGCTGCAGGGTGCGGATGTTCGAGAAGCCCGTCTCCTCGGCGATGGCCACCAACGTGTAGTTGGGCTTGTCGCGCAGCAGTTTCAGGGCTGCCAGCGTGCGCAGGTTCTCGATATAGGCATCGGGCGTGCGGTGCATCGTCTGGTTGCGGAAGAGGCGTGTCAGGCGGTTAGTGCTCACGCCCAGCATGTCGGCCAGATCCTTGGCACAGAATTCGGGATTGAAGTGGGGATGCTCTTTCTCGACTCGCATCTCGATGAGGGCCATCAGCTCACCGTCGTCCTGAAGGTCGGCATTGTGGAGGCGCTCGGCATGGGCCTCGATCAGTTCGCGGGCTACCTCGGTGCGGCGGCGCAGCTCCACATCGTACTCCAGGCGTTCCGTCAGTTCGATGTTACGCCCTACGAGGTGGATCACCTGGTTCTTCAGCCGTTCCACTTCTTGCTTCAGGAAGTCGATTTCTTCCTGCATCTGCTTGACATCTTCTTTTGCCATACGCGCGCGCTCTTTATTTTTCAACGACAAACAGATCCAACAGCCCGCTCATGTCGATGGCTTCCTCGACCTCGTCGGTCATGCCCTTCAGGATGGCAGCGTGGCCTTTGCCGTGGGCGTGCTTGAAGATGCTCAGCAGGATGCGCAGACCACTGCTGGAGATATATTCCAATTGGGTACAGTCGATCAGGATATCGCTATCGTCACACTCAAAGACTGGTGAGAGATTGCGCTGGGCCTTCGTGCTGGCAGCATTGTCGAAGTCGCCTATCAGGGCAACGGTCAGACGCCCGTTTTCTTTGTTAATCGTAATATCCATTCCTATATGTTTTTAAAGAGTTTCAAGATGTTATGCCCCTTGGAGCGCAGATAGCTCTGACGGTCGGTCATCCGCTGGATCATGTGGAGTCCCATGCCGCCTGGCGGGCGCTGATCTGGGGGTATCGAGAGGTCGGTGGCAGAGCCCTGCGTGGGGTCGAAGGGGCTTCCGTCGTCGTCGATGGTGACAATGAACTGCCCGTCGGCCTGCTCTGCCTGCAGGGTGAGGGCGGTGGCTCCGCTGTAGTTGATGACATTGGCTACGGCCTCTTCGACAGCTGCCCTGAGGCGCTTGACCTCCTTGCTGGCGAGGCCTGCCTGCGTAGCTGTCTCCGTGATGAAGGGCTTCAGACGGTCGATCTCGTCCATCGAGGGCGAGAGTGTCAAGACGGTGGGGGCATCGGGCTGCGGGGAGCTGGGCGCCTCGCTCTGCTGTGGCTTCCACGTGATGGCCAGTATGGTGATGTCGTCGCTCTGCTCGGTGCCTTTCGCATGGCGGTACACCTCCTGCACCATCTCTTCGACGAGCTGCTGGGGGCTGTGATAGGTCAGGCTCTCCACGAGCTCTGCCACATGGGCCCTGCCAAACATCTTCCGCGCCTGATTCTTGGCCTCGCTGACGCCGTCGGTATAGAGGAAGAGCGTATCGCCGGGCTGCAGGCGGGTCTCCTGGCCTTCGAACCGCCAGTCAGGGAGGGCGCCTACGGGTTTGTTGCGGATGATGGGTAGTGGCTGGCCCGACAGCAGCGGTGTCTCATGTCCGGCATTGCAATAGTCCAGACGGCCTGTCGCCAGGTCGAGGATGCCTACGAACAACGTTACGAACATATTGTATGTATTACCATCGGAGATAGCCCTGTTGAGACGCCATACGATGCGTTCAGGTTTTTCTTCTGACATGGAAATGGAGTGGAAGAGGGTTCGGGTGACGGCCATCACCAGTGCTGCGGGTA
The DNA here is from genome assembly GCA_900315525.1 of uncultured Prevotella sp. Lineage (GTDB taxonomy): Bacteria > Bacteroidota > Bacteroidia > Bacteroidales > Bacteroidaceae > Prevotella. Next base: position 5,118 of record OMZO01000058.1, read on the forward strand.
CGCCTTTGCCCGACACGTCGCCAATACAGAAAAAGAGGCGATTGTCGCGGATCAGGAAATCAAACAGGTCGCCGCCAACACTCTTGGCCGGCTCCATCATACCGTAGATGTCGATGTCGCTACGCTCAGGATAAGGCGGGAACTGATTGGGAATCATATGCATCTGAATAAGCGCGGCGGTGGACATCTCTCTCTCGAAGACGGCTTTCTCGGCCGTCGTGCTCTTCACCTCTTCCACATAGGCCGACAGTGAGGTCTGCATCGCTCCGAAGGCGTCGTGCAGCATCCGGAGCTCGTCGATGTTCTTGACGTCGGGCAGGGGCGACGAGAAGTTTCCCTTCGCCACCTCTTCGGCAGACTGCGCAAAGGCGTGGAGCGGCTTGACGGTATGCTGGATGGTCAGACGGCTCGTCACGTAGATCAGCAACAGTCCTATCAGCACGATGGTGCCCAGCACGAGGCTCATGCGGATACCTACTGCCAGCTGCACCCACTGGGGCACTACGACACCCACCATCCAGTCGGTATGCTCGAGTGGTGCATAGAAGATCTTCACCATCGTGCCGCCCACCTTCGTCTTGGCGATGCCGGGGTTGCCTGCCTTCATATCTCTGATCATGCGCTGTCCGACGGTGTCGGGCTGGACGCCAAACTGCCGGAACAGGTTGTCGTTGAAGATGCGTGAGGAGTCGGGATGGGAGAAGAAATCGCCCTCGCGGCTCACGATGAAGCTGTACGACCACAGGTCTTTCTCATTCCTGCTCTCCCTGCCGATCTTCGTGATGCCTCTCCTGTTCATGCTCTCGTCTTTCCACTTGAGCCAGTGGTGGAGATGGAACAAGTCGATGTCGGCACCGAACACACCGGCGGGGCGCCCTGCCTGATCGTGAATGGGCACGATAAACGAGCAGAGTCGCAACGTGGTGTCAGACACGCCGATATAGGGCTCGGACCAGAAGCCGTTCTTATCCATAATACCTTTCTTATACCACTGGCGCTGCAGATAATCCTGCTGCTGCGAGCCGATGCGCTGCTTCACGATGTTCTTACCATCCCAATAGACATGGGCACAGAACCAGTGTCCCTCGCCAGCGAAGAAACCGGGCTCGAAGGCAGCGAAATAGGCGCGGACACCCGTGTTCTGACGAAGGTTGCGCTCGAGTGTCTCGAAGACATCCTCTGGCGAACTCAGGTGGCGCTCTACCTCGACAGCATCGTTGAGCGAAGCCACCTCCACGCTTCTCAGCTCCTTCTCTATCGACTTCTTGCTGGTCTCCATCACCACCTGGTAATGGGCCTCGCTCACCTCTTCTGTCACGAAGAGGGTGCCCGTAACCATGCCTACGACCATCAGGCCTATCATGATCAGCACGATGAGGATCAGCCTGCGGGAGAGGCGTCTTGAGAATGATTGGTACGTCTTTGCCATATCCGACGCAAAGATACGAAAATAATGTGATTTGTTGACGTTCCGGCCTTCATAATTAACAAAACAGTTTCAAAATCAGCAAAAAATGTTCCAAAATTAACAAAATCTGTCTCATTCTATCACTTCACTATTGCAATTTTAGTCACTGGGACAGATCCTGAGTCATAGCAGTCATCATACCCAAGTACCTGTCCCAGTGACTAAACAGCGAAGGGGCCCGCATTGCTGCGAGCCCCTTCACTTTAATGGATACTTATAGAGTTAAATTAACGGCTTCTTGTTCTCCTGATGAACTTGCGGGACCTGTCCTCTGTGAGTTCACGGAAACATCAATATAGCAGTGGTAGATTTCAATATATCTTGGATTCATTTCATTCTGCTTCATAATCTTATAAATTTTAAATTGTTAAACTTACTGGTGCAAAGATACGGCGAGTTTCGGCAGATTCCAAATAATTAGGCGAAATCTTCCCAGAGTTGTTGCGACAGGGTGGGAACGAAACGACATAAGTGGTCTAAAGGGCAAAATCTTGTCGTTTTCCAGCAGAACCGCCGCAAGGTGGCGTTCATCAAGGCCTGACTGCAGAAACGAAAAATGCGGCAGATATGGCAAACCTTGCCATAACTGTCGCAAAAGAACTAAAAAAAGTGAATTATTTCAAAATAATTGTGTACCTTTGCGCTCGAAACCATTATTTCTCAGACTATGAAGAGTGCTCCTTTATTGTATATTGTCATCTGCCTGGTAGCAGGAATTGTTGCGGGTGAATACTTCCGTATCTCTTTTCCGCTTTTCCCACTGTTACTCGCTTCTGTAGCTGCATCTCTGTTCTTGTGGCATCGTCCGTATGCGCAGTCTGCTGCCGTTGGTGTGTGCGTGTTTGTGTTAGGATGGCTCGTGATGGAACGTCAGCAGAGGGCATTACAGGTGGAATGGTCTAATGCCGAAGTGAGTTATGAGGCGGTGGTCATCAGTGAACCAGTAGAGAAGAAGAAAACCATCGGGGTGGACTTGTTATTGGCAAAAAGTGGACGAAAGATAAAAAGCTATTTCAACAAAGACGAGCGGAGCAGGCATCTTCGGATAGGTGATGGCTTGAAGATACAGTCGGCTATCAAGGCCAATCGTGAATGGCGGCAGGGTAACTTCAGTTATAAGCGGTATTTGGAGATTCATGGGTTCACGGGGAGTACGTATGTGGCAGGGTGGAAGTGGCAGCATGCGCAGGTATCGTTAAGGGATGTCTCAAGATTGGAGCGTACCAGATTGTTCTTCTTGAAATTGCGTAGTCGATTGCTCAGCCGTCTTAGAGACGAAGGCGGTGGAGGCGATAGTTTTGCCGTCGTAGCAGCTATGGGATTAGGCGACAAGTCGTCGTTGTCAAAAGAGCTGCGCGATGTGTATGCCGTTACTGGTGGCGCTCATGTCCTGGCCTTGAGCGGCTTGCACCTGGGGATTATCTATATGCTGCTTTCCTGGCTGATAGTCGGGCGACGATGGCGGAATGTCTCTCTTCTTGTCATCATCTTGAGTATCTGGGCTTTTGTCTTTCTGGTAGGGTTATCGACAAGCGTAGTGCGTTCTGCCATCATGCTCAGCGTCTATGCGCTTATGTCGCTCGGCCATCGCGACAAGATGTCTGTCAATACCCTGGCCTTTACGGCCATCGTGATGTTGCTGGTGAATCCTTTGTCGTTGTTTGATATCGGTTTCCAGATGTCTTTCGCCGCCGTAGGATTCATTTTGCTGCTTCTGCCACTATTCGAAGAGATGGCTCCCATGCAGATTCTCTTAGTCCATCCTGTTCTGAAGTGGCTGATGACGATGATGGCTGTTTCTTGTGCAGCCCAATTAGGAACAGCTCCACTGATTGCTTATTATTTCGGGCGATTTACTACCTATTTCCTTTTGACAAACCTGGTTGTCATTCCTGCCGTTACGTTGATTCTCTATTTGTCCGTAGCGGTATTGTTGGTGCCTTCCTTGTTACACCTATTATTATATATAGCAGGTTTGTTGAATCAGATTTTGGGAAAAATAGCCACTTTTCCAGGTGCGAGTGTTGAGATTCATCCGTCGCTTCTGCAGACGTTGCTTGTGTATGTGGTAATCCTCGCCGGCTATTTGCTTATAAGAAAAATAACACAAGTAGCGGGATGGTCAACATCGAGAAGAGGGTGGTGATGAAGGTTATGGTTGTCATCAGCGTCGCGTCTTTTTCATGCCTTAGACAGAGAATGGTGCCGTAAGTGGCTACGGGCATGGCTATGACGACGGTGTTGATCTTGACTACCAGGTCCGAGAACCCAAGTGCGCCACAAAGATAGTACATGGCCAGAGGGATGACAGCAAGGCGCATCAGCGTTGTCGCATACACGCTACTGTTGCCCAGCATGGTGCGCAGGGAGAGGTGAGACATGGAAGAACCGATGATCATCAGGGCTGCGGGGACGGTGATATTGCCAATCATCGTCAGTGGCTGACTGACGACTTCCGGGATATTGTCTATCTCCAGGGCTACAATGAGCATGGTGAGATAGGCCGATATCATGGGCGATGAATAGAGCACCTTCTTCTGGAAATGCCGGCTTTCCACCTCATTCTTACCCGTGATGAGGATTGTGCCGACGGTGAAGACGGCAAAGGTGTTGACGACATTCAGCACGGCAGCATAGAATACGGCTTCGTGCCCGAAGATGGCGGCTACCACGGGATAGCCCATGAAACCGACGTTGCCGAACATCAGTGCAAAGCCGATAACCCCTTCGTCGGCCTTTTTGTGCGTGAGCAGTCGAGGCAGCCAGATGGCGACTGCCGTCAGGATGGCGTAAGTAACGATGCTTATCAGCAGCAATGGCAGGATATACTGCCTGTCGGGCAGCGTTCCTGTCATTGCTGAAGAAAGGATGAGGGCAGGGCAAGTAATATTGATGACTACGCTGGAGAGGCGCCTGTCGAAGTCGCCTCCCAGATAGCCAAGTTTGCCAGCCACGTATCCTACGATGACAATGGCAACAAGCGTTGTCATGACTGTTATCATAGCCTACATATAGCCGAGCCAGCGCAGGATGTCGTTGAGATTTGCTACTACCATTAGCAGAATCAAGATACCGAATCCTACATATTCCGCGCGGATCATGAAAGTCTCAGATGGCTTTCTGCGTGTAATCATCTCGTAGATGAGGAATAGTACGTGTCCTCCGTCAAGTGCGGGAATGGGAAGGATATTCATGAAAGCAAGGATGATCGACAGGAAGGCTGTCATCTTCCAGAACAAATACCAATCCCACATCGGCGGGAAGAGACTACCGATAGCGCCAAAGCCGCCAAGTGATTTTGCACCATCTGCGGTAAATACATATTTCATGTCTCCCACATAGCCGGATAACACATTCCAACCGTATTTGATGCCTGCAGGGAAACTCTCAAAGAATCCGTATTCCTTCGTGACAGGCTGATAAAGACCTGCTATGCTCTTAACGAAGAAACCTACTTTGAGGTCAGGGGTGAGAATCGTGGTCAGTGTGTCAGTGCTGTTTTCTCGTGCGATGACGAGTGATACGGTGCGTATTTTCAAACTGTCACCACTGGTCTTGGCACCTGTCAGCATATCTTCGAGGATACCGATTTGGTTGGTAAACTCATTGTATGAATCTATAGCCTTGCCATTAAGGGCAAGAATCTTGTCACCTTTCATCAGACCTATCTTCGAAGCAGGGGAGTCGGCCATCACACTGTCAATCTCAGCTGGTACCATAGGACTGACAAACGTCGGTGTAGTCTTTAGCATGCCGAGTAAGTTGATGTCGCCAGGCAGGCTAAGACTCATGGCCTTGCCTTCGCGGATGATATCAACGCGTGTAGCTTCGCTAAGGTCGCGGTAGAGGTCTGCAGAGAAGTCCTTGAAGGCGCCCTTCTCAGTTCCGACAAGGATATCTCCGTCCTTAAAACCGTATTTCTTGGCCTCTGTATTGAACTTCATACCGAGTGTCATATCCTTGACGGGGATATAGGTATCGCCCCAGTAAAAGAGAATCATGGAATAGATGAACAGAGCCAGCAGGAAGTTTACCAGTACACCGCCAATCATGATGAGCAGACGCTGCCATGCGGGTTTAGCTCGGAACTCCCAAGGTTGTTCTGGTTGTTTCATCTGTTCTGTGTCAAAGCTCTCGTCAATCATACCGGCAATCTTGCAGTAGCCGCCCAGAGGTAGCCAGCCTACACCATACTGGGTGTCGCTGTTCTTGGGCTTGAATTTGAATAGACTGCCGTCCCATTTCCCGATACCGGGATCAAAGAACAGATAGAACTTCTCGACACGTACGCCGAAAAGCTTTGAGAAAAAGAAGTGTCCACCCTCATGGAGCAGAACGAGAAGCCCGATGGCAAGCATAAACTGCAACAGGCGTATCAAAAAAATATCCATAATCTTTCTACCTTATTCTAAATTATTTGCTCATTAGTTCACTAGCGATGCGACGTGCTTCGGCATCGGTAGCAATATAGGTCTCATAAGTCGGGTTCTTGTCAAATGTAGCACGCTGCATTGTCTCTGCAATGATATCACCCATCTGAAGGAAGCCACACTTGTCTTCAAGGAAGCCGCGATTCACAATCTCGTTAGCTGCATTGACGATGCAGGGCATGTTGCCACCTTTGTCAATAGCTTCGTAGGCCATAGCCAGACAGCGGAATTTCTTAAGGTCGGGCTCGAAGAATTCCAATGGGTGCTTGAACAGATCGAGTCGCTCGCCACTCAGATGCAGTCGCTGAGGGAAAGAGAAGGCATACTGGATAGGAAGACGCATGTCGGGCACGCCGAGCTGAGCCTTTACTGAACCGTCTTGGAACTGCACAGCACTATGTACGATAGACTGCGGGTGGACGAGTACCTGTATCTGCTTCGCATCAACGCCAAACAACCATTTCGCCTCAATCACCTCAAAACCCTTGTTCATCATAGAGGCTGAATCGATGGTGATCTTAGCGCCCATGTCCCAGGTGGGATGTTTCAGGGCATCGGCTTTTGTGACGTGGGCAATCTCCTCCATTGTCTTCAAACGGAACGGACCACCAGAGGCCGTCAGCAAGATCTTCTCTATTGGATTCTGGTCTTCGCCGACTAAACTTTGGAAAATGGCGGAGTGCTCGCTGTCAACAGGCAGGATGGGAGTGTGATACTGCTGCGCGAGAGCTAGAATCAGTTCTCCTGCAACGACAAGTGTCTCCTTGTTGGCCAGAGCTATTGTTTTTCCTGCTTTGATGGCGTGGATGGTAGGAGAGAGACCTGCAAAACCGACCATTGCCGTGAGAACCATATTGATGGGACCAGCCTCGACAATGTCATCGAGGGCTTGTTTGCCAGCATAAACCTTGATATCTGGACGATCGCTCATCAGCCTTTTGAGTTCATCATAACGTTGTTCGTTGGCGATGACGATAGCTGCGGGATTGAACTTGTGGGCTTGTTCGGCCAAAAGCTCAACTTTGTTGTTGGCTGTCAGGCAGTAAACCTCATAGAGGTCGCTATGTTCCTCGATGACTTCAAGTGCCTGTGTTCCGATAGAACCGGTGGAACCGAGTATGGCTATTTGTTTCTTCATAAATCTAAGATGCCTTCCGGCAGATTAATTTCTATTTGATGTCGTTTTGTATCTATGTTTTCGATAAGTTCTTCTGAAGCGGGAATCAGTTTGCCATCTTCCAATTCAAACAGGATGTTGATGGTGTTATCATCGACAGATGCAATCTTGCCGATATCTTGTTTCGACTTAGCATCGATAACGCTATAGCCGATGATTTCCGCCCAAGAGATGTTGTCATTATCACTATCGGCTAACTTACGGGGGAAATAGACATCGCAGCCTGTCAGTTCCTGAGCCTGTTCTTGAGTGTCAATGCCATCAAGTTTCAATAGTGCATTGCTATCGTTCTTAAAACGGTATTCCTCTAAGAAAAAAGGAACTAATATCCCATCGATGTCAAATACGAGATAGTCTGCGTCAGTACGGTCGAACACGTCATCGTCAAAGAGAAAGGAGATTTCCCCTCTGACGCCATGGGTCTTGCCCAGTTTTCCTATTTTGTAAACGTCTTCTCTTTTAATCATCCTCTTTTGATAATGGCTCCCAACGCATTCAGTCGATCCTCAATATGTTCATAGCCGCGGTCTATCTGCTCGATGTTGTCAATGCGACTTGTGCCTTTTGCACTCATTGCGGCAATCAACAAGGCGATACCTGCACGGATGTCTGGACTCGACATGCGGCCTCCGCGAAGCGTGATTTTCCGATCGTGTCCTACCACAACAGCTCTATGCGGATCGCAGAGTATGATTTGAGCTCCCATGTCAATAAGCTTATCAACGAAAAACAAACGACTCTCAAACATCTTTTGATGGAAGAGCACTGATCCGCGGGCTTGTGTGGCTACCACGATAAGTACAGAAAGCAGGTCTGGTGTCAGGCCTGGCCACGGGGCATCTGCCAGCGTCATGATTGTACCATCGATGAATGACTGAATCTCATAATGCTTCTGCCTTGGGATATATAGATCATCACCTTCGACTTTAATCTTGACACCTAGTTTCCGGAAGGCGTCAGGTATGATACCGAGGTCTTTTACTGATACATCCTTGATGCGTATGCCGTCGCCACACATAGCAGCCATACCAATGAACGACCCCACCTCAATCATGTCAGGCAGGATCTTGTGGCTAGCGCCATGCAGTTGCTTGACACCTTTGATGGTCAATAGGTTGGAGCCAATACCGCTGATCTGGGCACCCATGTTGTTCAATAGCGTGCAAAGCTGTTGGAGATATGGCTCGCAGGCAGCATTGTAGATAGTGGTAGTGCCTTTGGCAAAGACTGCTGCCATCACAATGTTAGCTGTGCCTGTTACAGAGGCCTCGTCGAGTAGCATATAGGTTCCTCGAAGCTGTTTGGCAGCTATTTCATAAACATTCCGCCCGTCTATTCGGTTGAATTTTGCACCAAGCTTCTCAAAACCGAGGAAATGGGTGTCTAATCGTCTTCGTCCGATTTTGTCGCCACCGGGTTTGGCTACAATGGCCTTTCCCATGCGGGCTAGCAGAGGACCAATCATCATCACGCTACCTCGCAGTTCAGCACAGCTTTCAACAAAAGCATCGCTTTCTAGGTAATTGAGATTCAGAGCGTCGGCTTGGAAGGTATAGGCCCCTTGTGCGATATGTGTTACTTTTACGCCAATATCTTTGAGTAATTGTATCAGGTTGTTTACATCGCGGATGTCAGGAATGTTCTGTATGGTTACAGCCTCCTGTGTCAATAACGTAGCACAAATCACCTGCAGGGCTTCATTTTTCGCTCCCTGAGGTGTAATCTCTCCTTGTAACAGATGTCCGCCTTCGATGATGAATGATGCCATGCTTCTTGTTATTTTTTCTTTTTGGAGCGTTGCTTGTTGTCGTCTGCACCAGAGAACTTCTCAAACTTGAATGACTGCAGGTCTAGTTGTATTACGCCGTCTGTGAAATGGGCAAGGTCGTCAGCAACTTTCTCGTCATCCATCGATCCATGTCCCCATAAGGCTAGATCGCGTTTCATCTGGTTGGCGGTATAGTGCGTTAGTGCGTCACGTTCCTCACCTGCAGGCATCTCCTTAAGTTTCTTGAAAAGTTCACCCACCAACTTGCCATAATGGCGAAGTCTCACTTCTTCTTTGGGCGCTTTCATAGGCTGTGGTTTGCTCAGAATCTTATCAGCCTCTGAGACATCGTATGGCCAGTCAATATCCAATTCTCTGTGACTCATCAAATACAGGTGGTCCCACAAAGACTGCTCGTAGTTCTCGCTATCGCGTAATTGAGGATTCTTTGTCTCCATCAGCCGGATAATGGCTTTGGCGCATTGCAGACGTTCTTCTTTGGTAGGCAGCTCACAAGCGTATTCCACCATTTTCTGTATCTCACGTCCGTATTCGGACATGATTAGCTTCGCACGTTGAGTGTTGTAGTCTAATCCTTTGATGTTCATATCTTTATAATAGTTTTTTCGGCATTTTGGCAACAAAGTCTTTTAAATAGTAGGGTACGAAGTAGGCTACGTCTTCTGTTTGCTCGTTCAGAAGTCGCTTCTCTGCCAGAGGTTGCATCCATTTGGCTAGGGGCTCTATGCCTTCTATCAGATGGGCATTGGGATGACTGATTGTTTCCATGCACTTTTTAGCGCCATTGCCAAAGAAATACACAGGGTGCGCATCAAGATATTCTGCATAGGTCTCTGCTGTGACAACGTCGGCTCTGATTTCTCTGACGGTTTTCAGACCGCGATCGAAAATTCCGGCATATACTTCCATGCGCCTGGCATCGAGCATTGGGCAGAGCAACGCATCGTCTTCGGCTAATTCCCGAAGCAATACGGGTACGCAGAGCAACTCCAGTGTCGGAACAGCTATCAGTTTCAGATTCCTTCCATAGCAAATCCCTTTGGCCATTGATACGCCGATGCGTAAACCAGTGTATGACCCTGGACCGCAACTGACAGCAACAGCATCGAATGGAATCGCGTGATTGTCTGTAAACGACAATGCTTCATCAACCATAGTACCAAGTCGCTCGGCATGATTCGGACCACTATGGTCTTCCTGTTGGAAAATCACTTGTGAATCTTCTGAGACTGCAACGGAGCATATATCGGTACTCGTTTCTATATGTAATATTGTAGACATTTCTTCCTACTTATTATTAATAAGGTGCAAAGGTACGCATTTTTTTGCCAACTTAGTCGGAATTATCAGAAATTAACGTTGTCTTGCTTGCGTCTAGCCTGTTGTCTCCAGTTGTGAAAGCATATTTTTGCTTGTGCTGCCGGATGTGTTGTTATGGACATTATAATTATATATTATAAGGTGTATTGCAATTTTGTCTTTGATTTGTATCAAGAGGCATCAAAAAGTGGCATAAAAATCGAAAGTTTTTTCAGAAAAGTCTTGGTCGTATGGAAAAAAGTATGTACCTTTGCACCCGCTAACGAGGAAACGACCTCTGAAAGCACAGAAGAAAGAGTTCTTTGAAAGATTTACATAGACAGAAGTAG
>OMZO01000020.1 GCA_900315525.1 uncultured Prevotella sp.
ACCCTGCTCGTTGAGGAACTTCTTCAGGAACTCGGGATCCTTGTAGTCGATGTACTTGATACCGCTCTTCTTGAAACGGCAGTACTTCTTCTTCTTCGTGTCGATAGAAGGAGCGTTAAGATAACGGATTTCTGTCTCCTGTGCCATAATTTAAGCCTCCTCTTTTTTACCAAGCTTTGCGCGGCGCTTCTCAGCATACTCCACAGCGTACTTGTCAAGTTTAACAGTCTGGAAACGAATCACCTTCTCGTCGCGACGGAAAGCGGTCTCCAAAGTCTTAATTACTGATGGCTCAGCCTTGAACTCTACCAGGTAGTAGAAACCTGTAGACTTCTTCTGAATAGCATAAGCCATCTTCTTCAATCCCCAGGCCTCTTCACTCAGGATCTCTGCACCATTATCGGTGAGAACCTTCTTGAATTTTGCGGCCGTTTCCTTCATCTGATCATCAGACAAAACGGGAGTTAAAATGAAAACGGTTTCGTATTGATTCATACTAAATTGAAAATAAAAAATTAATAATGTGCTTCGAAAAGCGGGTGCAAAGGTACAAAAAAGAGGTGAGAAAAGTGAGGCAAGCGTTGTGACAAGCCCAAACTTTAACCATTTTTAATACTTACCACCCTTTTTCAGCTGCCGAATGTGGAGTGCAGCGCCTAAGATGATGATTATCAGCCCTGTGAGCAGCACGAGGTTGGAGGAGGTCCAGCCTGCGATGTAACTGGCTACCAAAAGGAGGGCGCCGGCTACCACCAGCGCCATCCCTAATATTGAAGCAAATGATTCTCTATTCACTCTTCCCTTATTACTCCTCTTCGGGCGTGATGAGCTTGTAGCCCTTGCCGTGGATGTTGATGATCTCGATCTGCTCGTCGTCCTTCAGGTGCTTGCGCAACTTGGTGATATACACGTCCATCGAGCGAGCGTTGAAGTAGTTGTCGTCGATCCAGATGGTCTTCAGGGCGAAGTCGCGCTGCAGGATCTCGTTGGAGTGAGAGCAGAGCAGAGCGAGCAGCTCGTTCTCCTTGGTGGTGAGCTTCGTCTGCTTCTCGCCGATGCTGAGGAGCTGCTTCTGGGTGTCGAAGGTGAAGCGGCCGATGCGATAGACGGTCGATTCCTTGGTCTTCTTGCCCTTCGTGCGGCGTATGATAGCCTCGATGCGGAGCACGAGCTCTTCCATAGAGAATGGTTTGGTGATATAGTCATCGGCACCGAGCTTGAAGCCCTCGAGGATGTCTTCCTTCAGCGTCTTGGCAGTCAGGAAAATGATGGGCACGTCGGCGTTGGCAGAGCGGATCTCCTGAGCCAGCGTGAAGCCGTCCTTCTTAGGCATCATCACATCGAGCACGCAGATGTCGAACTTGTTCTTGAGAAAAGCCTTGAATCCGGCTTCACCATCCGCACAGAGTTCTGCGCTATAACCTTTAGCCTGCAAATACTCACGAAGCAGCATGCCGAGGTTCTCGTCGTCCTCGCAAAGCAAAATTTTCATTTTCTCGTCCATAATCTTTAGTTTTTTATTGTGAATACTATGAATTGTCTTCCTTGAGTACGGGGAGCGTGACGGTGAAGGTGGTGCCCTTGCCCAGTTCGCTCTCGCACTTGATATCGCCCTCATGCAGGGTGATGATCTTCTTGACGTAGGCCAGTCCGAGTCCGAAGCCCTTCACGTCGTGCACATTACCTGTATGTACGCGATAGAACTTGTCGAAGATCTTCCTCACGTTCTCCTTCTTGATGCCCAGACCGGTGTCGCGTATGGAGAAGCAGAGACGGTCTTTCTCGTTCCACGTGCGAATATAGATGTCGAGCGCCTCCTCGGGCTTGCGATACTTCACGGCATTGTCCATCAGATTGGTAATGGCATTCTGGAAGTGCACCTCATCGACGTAGATGGATGAATCGATGGCCTCAATCTCCGTATAGATCTTACCGCCTGTATGCTCGACGCGGAGGGAGAACGAGCTGGCAATCGTCTCGAGCAGTTCGTTGAGGTCGAGTTCCTTCTTCTTGAAGGTGGCCTGCTTACGGTCGAACATCGACATCTGGAGCACCTTCTCCACGAGGAAGCGCAGGCGCTTTGACTCGTCGTTGATGACACCTCCCAGATGGTTGAGCATCGTGGGACTCTTAGTGACGGAGTCATCGTTAAGCATCTGAGCCGCCAGCGAGATGCTGGAGATCGGGGTCTTCAGCTCGTGGGTCATATTGTTGATGAAGTCGTTCTTGATCTCGTTATAGCGCTTCTGCCGGAAGATGACCACGATGGTGAAGATGAAGGTGATGAGCAGCACCACCGTGAAGACCATCGCAGGAATCATGAAGCGCACGCTGGAGAAGATGTAGGAGTTCATGTCGGGGAAGTGGATCTTCACCACACCCATCTTCGGGGAGGGGTCGTTGCGGAAGAGCGTCTGCTTGTAGGTGTACTCCTCGCCCTCCTCCGAATAGTCAGGACAGCGGTAGACCTCGCGGCCATCGGCCGTCTCCACACGGAAGTGATAGGGGATGTTGATGCCGTTGTTCATCAGCTCGGCACGAATGTCCTGATCGAGCAGCTTGAAGTTGATGCGCTCCTTCAGGGGCTTGTCGGAGGCCGTGTAAAGGATGTTATAGACCACTTCGTCGAGCAGGGCCTTCTGATAGACATAGCGGTTGCGCACGATCTCCTGCAGCGACTTCGAGGCCTCTGAGATGGAGTTCTTGTCAGTGCGCAGTATCATGGCCTTGGGCACGTTGGCGGGCTTGATGGCAAAGGTCTTCAACTCGAAAGAGGAATAGACGGTGCCGTCGTCGGCTGCCACAGCAAACTGATGACTCTGCTTGATGGTGCCGTCGAGACCATCGACCATCACGGAGTCCTGCTTGATGGCCTTACGTTCGGTCTGCTTGACGTCTTTCTCCAGATAGCGTAACGTTTCATTCATCTCCAGATTACGCGATGCCTGGTACAGGCTACGGTTCACAGACTCGTCAAACTGTTCCTTCTTCATCTTGGCCATCTCCTCGATATAGGAGATCTGCAGCCAGAGAAGTCCCACGAATGAGAGTCCCATGATAATCGCTATAATCCAAATTGTACTTTTCTTCATCGTAATGGTTTCAAAACTGCTGCAAAGTTATGTGAAATCTTAATTCTAACGGCATGTTTTGTTAATTTTCGAATTCAATTTTACATTAATTAGCTAAATGAGAAAATTTAATGGCATATCAACAATTAAGAATATCACTCTCCAGAATCTACTGACATGAAAAAGGGATGGCCGATCACAATCAACCACCCCCATCGTTGTCAGTATGAAGAAAAACTTAATCTTCCTCCTTCATCTCAGCCTCGTGCTCCTTAATCAGAGCCTGCTGGATATCGTTCGGCACGAGTTCATAGCTTGAGAAGCTCGTTGTGAACGAAGCGCGACCACCAGTCAGAGAACTGAGTGCAATTGAGTAGCTGGCCAACTCCTTGAGAGGAATCTTGGCTGTCAGCTTCTGGTAACCATTCTCAGAGTCCATACCCATGATGATGGCACGACGGCCCTGCAGGTCGCTCATCACGTCGCCCATATAGTCGGCAGGCACGAGCACCTCGAGGTCGTAGATTGGCTCGAGCACCTTAGGACCGGCCTCCTTGAAGGCAGCCGAGAAGGCGTTACGGGCAGCAAGCATGAACGAGAGTTCGTTAGAGTCAACGGGGTGCATCTTACCATCATAGACGATGACGCGCACGTCGCGGGCATAAGAGCCTGTCAGCGGGCCCTGCTCCATACGCTCCATCACACCCTTGAGGATAGCGGGCATGAAGCGCGTATCGATAGCACCACCAACGACGCTGTTGATGAAGACGAGCTTACCACCCCACTCCAGATCCTTCTCTTCCTTCGACTTGATGTTCATCTTGAACTCCTGGCCGTTGATGGTGAATGAGGTAGGATCAGGCATACCGTCGGTATAAGGCTCCACAATCAGGTGAACCTCACCAAACTGACCTGCACCACCAGACTGCTTCTTGTGGCGGTAGTCGGCACGGGCCATCTTCGTGATAGTCTCACGATACGGGATCTTCGGCTCCTGATACTCGATCTGGATCTTCTCATTGTTCTCCATACGCCACTTCAGCGTGCGCAGGTGGAACTCACCCTGACCGTGAACGATGATCTGACGCAACTCCTTAGACTGCTCAACGACCCATGTAGGATCTTCCTGACGCATCTTCTGCAGCGCGGCCATCATCTTCTCAGTCTCAGCCTCGTTGACGGCCTTGATGGCACGAGAGAACTTAGAGTTAGGATATTTGATGAAGTCGAACTTATTCTCAACGTCCTTGGCATTCAGCGTGTTGCCAGTCTTCACGTCCTTCAGCTTCACAGTACAGCCGATATCACCAGCGCGCAGCTCATCGACCTGAATACGGTTGGCACCAGCGCAGGCATACAGTGTACCGATGCGCTCCTTAGAGCCACGATCAGCATTGGTCAGGTCGTCGCCGCTCTTGACGACACCACTCATCACCTTGAAGTACTGCACCTCACCGATATGAGGCTCGACACCAGTCTTGAAGAAATAGAGCGATGTGGGAGCACTGGCATCTGCAGGCACGTCCTTGCCGGCAGCATTCTTGATGACGGGCATCTCGCTGACGAACGGCACCACGTTGCCGAGGAACTCCATCAGACGGCGAACACCCATGTCGCGACCTGCGCAGACACAGAACACGGGGAAGATAGAACGTGTGACAAGGCCCTTGCGGATACCCTCACGCATCTCGTCCTCGCTGAGGTCCTCACTCTCGAAGAACTTCTCCATCAACGTGTCGTCGCCAGCGGCAGCAGCCTCTACGAGGGCAGCCTTCCACTCCTTGGCCTTCTCCAGCTGATCGGCAGGGATATCCTCGATGATGGGAGCACCGCCTTCGGGCTTCCAAGAGTACTTCTTCATCAGCAACACATCGATGACGCTGTTGAAGCCAGCACCCGTAGCGATAGGATACTGAACAGGCACGCAGTTGTTGCCATAGACCTCCTTCAACTGACCCAGGATCTGATCGAAGTCGCAGTTATCGCGGTCGAGCTGATTCACCAGGAAGATGACGGGCTTCTGAAGCTTCTCTGTATTGCGGAAGGCATTCATCGTACCCACCTCAGGACCATACTGGCCATTGATGAGGATAACAGCCTGATCGGTCACGTTGAGAGCTGTAATAGCACCACCCACGAAGTCGTCGCTACCTGGACAGTCGATGATATTCAGCTTCTTGTTGTTCCACTCTACGTGGAAGACGGTTGAGAACACAGAGTAGCCATATTCCTGCTCTACAGGGAAATAGTCACTCATGGTGTTTTTACCCTCTACGGTACCGCGGCGCTTGATGATGCCTGCTTCGTAAACCATTGACTCGGCAAGAGTAGTCTTGCCGCTACCCGCACTGCCAAGCAGCGCAATGTTCTTAATCTCGTTAGTCTGATAAACTTTCATATCTTTTTAGTTTTAGGTGAATACTTCGTTTCGGGGCACTAAATTAGACATTTTTCCACAAATAGCCAAAGATTTCTTTTAAATATTAAACAAAATTAGTATTTCTGCGTAAAGCCCGCACTTACTTGCACTCGAAAATACGCCCATATTATTTGGTTTTTTGCTCGTTAAATCGTAACTTTGCACAGAAAATGGCAGGTCTATACATCCATATTCCATTCTGCAAGAGCCGATGCATTTATTGTGGGTTCTACTCGACAACCGCCTTCGAGCTCCGTCAGCAATACACTGATGCCCTATGCTGCGAGATAGCCGACAGGGCATCAGGCTCCATAGGTACTATCTATCTTGGTGGGGGCACGCCCTCACAGCTCACCCTTTCCCAACTGCATCAGATATTCGACACTATATATAAATATAATAAGGTGGAAAAGGATGCGGAGGTGACTATCGAGGTGAACCCTGACGATGTCACAGAAGAACTGGCAGCAGCCCTCCCCACACTATCCGTGAACCGTGTGTCGATGGGAGCGCAGACCTTCGACGACGAGCGACTGGCCTTCCTTCACCGCAGGCATACCTCACGCCAGGTGGGTGAGGCCATCGACAGGCTGCGCAAGGCTGGCATCAGCAACATCAGCATCGACCTGATGTACGGCTTTCCTGAAGAAAACTTGACTTCATGGCAGCAGGATATCAGCACAGCCCTCACGCTGGATGTGGAGCATCTGTCGGCCTACTGTCTGATGATCGAGGAAGGCACACCACTCTACCGCATGCAGATTCCCCCTATCGACGAAGAACTGGAGCGCACGATGTACGAACTGCTGATGGATCGTCTGGAAGCAGCAGGCTACGAACACTACGAGATCAGTAACTGGGGCCTCTCCCCCCGCCCTCTCCAAAGGGAGAGGGAGCTACGGTCTTACCGTTCGCGCCACAACAGCAGTTACTGGAACCAGACTCCCTATATCGGCATCGGGGCTGCCGCACACTCGTACGACGGACAGTGTTGTCGCCGTTGGAACATCAGTGATATCCGCCGCTACATCGATGGCATCAGACAAGGCACATGTGTCTATGAAGAAGAATGGCTCGACGAAGACACCCGCTACAACGACTGCGTGACTGTTGCCCTTCGTACCTGTGAGGGCATCAACCTGAAGAATCTCTCTGCGCGTCATCGCCAGTATTGTCTTGAGAACGCCCAGCACTTCATCGATGACGGTCTGCTGAAACTCTCCCACGACAACCACCAGCTCTCGCTCACCCGTCGCGGCCTTTTCATCAGCGACATGATCATGAGCGACCTGATGCTAGTATGAATCGGGATTCAGACGGCGGATGGCAAAATAGAAATAGGCTATGAGCAAAGGATAGCCCACGAAATACAAGGTCGTGACACTGAAGATGACGTAATCGACAGCACACACGGCCGTCAGTCCGCCCAGATAGAGTATCGAAGCCCCCATCGGCAAGTGTCGCGAGACATCATCAACCGTAGCAATCGCCACAATGATGATAGCCCATACAGACGAGACAAAGAGTCCCAGCCAGAATGGCAGCGCAAAAGGATTCAGCGAAGGATGGTAATAGAAATGCCGCCACGTCTCAGGGCCAAAGACCTGAATGGAACTATAGAGCACAGCCGAGGCGGAGACAAGCAGGCACAAGGCCGTGGGATAGAACGAAGGAATATCATTGAAATGCACAATCTTAGCGCCCCTACGCAGCAGATGACGCACGCCATAGGCTGCCACAATCACAACCACCAAGCCCAGGAACACCAGCAGATGGATATCGGAAAACAAGTCTATGAACTGGCTGATAGGATCATCGGGCGACACTTTCGCCAACAGTTCACGCTCATGGATCCACCCGAATGTCAGCTGGTCGCGCGCCACCTTTACCCATACGGAGTCGATCGTATCAGCAGGCAGCGTCTTGATATCGGCCACCACGATTCGCTCATGACGGTGAATGGTGATAGAATCCTTCTGGCGCTCGCCCTGGTCAGTCGCGAGTTCCAGCGACATGACCTCAGGCACAGGCATATCGTTGGGCTGCTGGGCCACCACAACAAGCGAGTCGCCTGTCACAATGAAGTTATAGTTCTGCGTGTAATGATGGGTGGTATAGAAGGAGATCGAATCAATCTGTTGACTGGTGAGATCCCAAGCGTCGGAAGTCAACGGTCCGCGGTTGTAGCAAGAGACCGTAAATAGTGAATAGTGGATAGTGATCAGTGATAAGAGCAGTACCCTCATCATCCTTTTCAGAACCCTATGACATCCTAAACTATTCACTGGCAAACACATTCATCTGACAATTTTTACAATCGAACTCCAGGCGGAAACTGCGGCCATCGCCCAGTCTCAGGGAAAGTGGTTCATTCCACACGGGCCGTTTCCCACCGCGCTTCACACAATAGCCGAGACTGTAGCGGATGCAATGACGACACTGCATGATGGGACCTGCCCCACCCTTCAGTTCATAGGCAGACTGTCTGTCTGCACCATAGAACGCCTGAGAAAGACGGTTGGCAATGTTGTAGAGATAGGGATATGGGTAGGCTGGAGGTGCATCAACAGCCGTCACCTGACGGTCTGCGGATTTCTCCTGAGCCTCAGCAGATACAAGCTTCTGAATCTGCTTCCTGCTTTCTTGCAACTGTTCTGTCAACGAGCGCCGCATCTCAGACAACAGACTATTGGGGATAAAGTAGTTGAAATCATCTGGGATCTCTACCTCAGAACAGACATAGATGGTATCACCCAGTTTGGAGAGTTGGCGGATGATATTCTCACGAGGCGGTTTCTGAGCCTCCTGATGTTCTGCTGCGAAACGTACCGTCAACGGTGCGAGAGCAGAAGACTGCGAGAGGATAACAGCCGTCAGCTGAAAGCCATCGGCTATAGCCTGCAGAGAGATACGGATGGGAATACGGCGCTCTGCACTGGGCTTAGCCAACAGACGCTCGAACTCCTGGTCACTGTTCCTGTAGAGCCGCACCCCAGCCTTCAGGCCCTGAGGCATACGATAGGGATAGATGCGATTGCCCACGACCCTATTGGCACGGAACCCTTCGAGCTGATGACCATGATAGAAACAAAGGCCGTCGCCATTGGCAAAACTCGAGACACCGGCCACATTGAAGGAGTCAGCTCGCAGTTCCTTGACGGTGCCCACAAATTCGCCCACAGCCTTTGGCGTATCAAAGGAGGCAATATCAGGCTGGCGCCCATGAAGGAAATAGGTGGTATAACCGCGATTGAACGTCTTGCGGAGATCTGGGGTAAACGTATAACTGCATACCCCCAGCGAACTGCGGCAATACTTATCGGGATAGCGGCTGACGATCCTATTGAGTTGCTGGCTATAGGCAGCTGTCACATTCTTCACATAGGAAATATCTTTCAGACGCCCTTCAATCTTAAACGAAGTGGCTCCAGCCTCAGCCAATTCCAGCAGATGATCGCTCTGATTCAGATCCTTGAGGGAGAGCAGATAGCGATCGTGCTCCACCTCTCGGCCTTCGGCATCCACAAGCGAGAAAGGCATGCGGCAGAACTGGGCACAGGCACCTCGATTGGCACTCCGTCGGAAACAATGCTGAGAGGCATAGCAGATGCCAGAGTAACTGACGCACAAAGCCCCGTGGACGAACACCTCGAGTTCCATATCAGGCACTTCACGATGGATTGTCGCAATCTCCTCCAGCGAGAGTTCACGGGCAAGCACGGCTCTCACGAAGCCCTGCTCACGCAGCCAGCGCACCTTCTCGACACCCCTGTTATCCGTCTGCGTGGAAGCATGAAGCGGCAACTGGCACATCGAGAGAACGGCCATATCCTGCACCAGGACGGCATCCACACCAGCCTCGCGCAATTCGCTCAGCAACTGGCGGGTGGCATCCAGTTCCTCGTCATAGACAATGGTATTGACAGTGACATAGACCTTCGCGCAGAAGCGATGGGCATAGTCACAAAGCTGACGAATATCATCGACACTGTTGCCTACAGCTGCTCGCGCTCCAAAACGGGAAGCACCGATATAGACTGCATCAGCCCCATGGTCTATGGCAGCTATGCCACAGGCCAGATTCTTGGCGGGAGCTAATAGTTCTAATGCAGTCAATGCTATGTGCGTTACTTAATGTCGTTGATGTTATACGGAGTCTCCTGATAAACGTAATAGTTGATCCAGTTTGAATACAACAGATTGGCATGAGCACGCCAAGTGACTACTGGGGAATTGTCTGGATTGTCATCACGATAGTAGTTCTTCGGCAGTTCAACATCATCCCTGATTCCGCAATCCCTGCGATACTCGGTATCAAGTGTATTGGGTGCATACTCCAGATGGCCCGTGATAAAGAACTCACGGCCATTGCGCGCCATCACCATGCTGACACCACAATCGGGAGAATTGGCAATCATCGTCAGTTCGGGATTGGCAAGGATATCCTCGCTGTGTATCTCCGTATGACGGCTGTGAGGCATCATGAACACATCATCGAACCCGCGGAAGATGGGCAGCGAGGTGTCTAACGGAATCTGTGGGAAGATGCCGAACATCTTCTTCTCCAGCGGATATTTCGGAATGCCATAATGATAGAACAAGCCCGCCTGTGCCGCCCAGCAGATATACATCGTGCTCGTGACGTGCGTGCGCGCCCAAGTGAAGATATCCGTAATCTCATCCCAGTACGTCACCTGCTCGAATTCCAGTTGTTCCACAGGTGCACCCGTGATGATCATACCATCGAACTTCTCGTTGCGCATCTCCTCGAAGTCGCGATAGAACATCATCATGTGCTCTATCGGCGTATTCTTCGATGTGTGACTGCGGAGTTTCATAAAACTCACCTCCAGTTGCAACGGCGTATTGGATAACAATCGGATCAGATCGGTCTCTGTTGTTATCTTCAATGGCATCAAATTCAAGATGACAATCTTCAACGGGCGAATGTCCTGTGTCGTCGCCCGTGAATTGTCCATCACAAAAATATTCTCCTTTTTCAGCAGCTCTATGGCTGGTAACCTATCTGGTAATCTTAAAGGCATCTTCTCTCAAATTAATCGTTATCATACAACATGACACATTATCAAGACCACCGTTCTCGATAGCTGCATCACAAAGGGTATTGGCATTCGCACCATCAGCCATCAAGGCTGCTATATGACGATTGGATACCATATCCGTCAGGCCGTCGCTGCAAAGCATTAACACGTCACCTGCCTGTACGTCAATCTTCACCATATCGATATAGGAAGTGTTGCATCCTCCACCGATACAGTTGACGATGATATTGGTATGTTTATCCTGACCAAGCATATTATTCAGCGAATGATCGGTGGTAAGCTGGACAAGTTCACCATCGCGGAAACGGTACAGACGACTGTCGCCGCAGTTGACTGAAAAGAAATCGCCATAGTAATACAAGACGCCTACAAGCGTCGTGCCCATTCCCTTGAATTGCTCATCGGCACGCCCCTTGGCTTCGACAAAGTTATTAATGGAATTCAGCCATTCCACCATTGCTTCATTAAGGTCGCCGGCATGTAACTTCTCTGGGATATCATGAAAATAGAACTGTAGGTTGCGCAGCGTGTCGCTACTTGCCACATCGCCACTATTATGGCCTCCCATACCGTCAGCAACAGCTACTATATATCTGTCTTCATGGTTCAGAGAAGCCGTCGTCGTATATTCGTTGTTACGAATGAAGTGGCTATCAACGAGGATCATATCCTCATTTTGTGATCTTACACAGCCAACCTTGCTAGCTGAGGTTATGTCTAGTATTACCATTCTTCTATCTAATATTTACTTGCAGATTGACATTTGCCAAGGTGAGGATATCACCATTCTTTAATGTCATATCCACGTCAGGCTGCACCTGACGCTGATTCAGTTTTGTACCATTAGACGAGTGCTTGTCGACGACACACCAGCCTACTTTGGGCAAGTATTTCAACTGTGCGTGCACACCTGACACATAGCCCTGATTCACAAAGAACTGAGTATAGGGTCCTTGACGGCGGCCGATAATCGCACCATTCATACCCACGATGCGTATATTCAGGCTGTCGTTGGAAAGTGTCAGAACTGGTGCTGAGCCCACCATACCTGGCTGGGAGATAGCATCGTCGATGGAGCCTGAAGACACATAGCCCGTGATGGAACCTGTCGGCACGCCTGCATGTCTGTTGCCATCAGGCGACACCATCAGTCCTCCACAATAGGTACAGCGGCGCCCTACGCCGACACGCCCACACTGCTGACAGAAAAACAACGCTTGTCCACACTGGTCACAGTAGTGGGAGTCGTCATCGATTTCTTCTTTACATATAGGACAAACTATCATTTCTTATCTAAATATCTTCTGGTAAAATAATCTGGTATGTCTCTTTGGTAACCTGGTCAGGAGGCATCTGCGACACGCGAATTGACAGTTTCTGTATCGTGGCATCCAGCAGGTTGCGCATCTCTCGTGCATTACCCCATGACTCGTCCTTAGCCAACACCATCTTATAGATAGCATCCAAGGCCTTGAACTCTGCCGTTGGCGACAGGGTGTATTGCTCCTTCTGAGCCATCGACTTGAAGATGGCGAGCAGCTCGTCTTCATTATAGTCATCGATATGCAGCTTGTGCGTGAAGCGGCTTGCAAGTCCAGGATTCATCTGCAGGAAATCCTCCATCTTATCCCTATAGCCAGCAGCAATCACGACAAACTTTCCTCTGTCATCCTCCATTCTCTTCATCAGCGTATCAATGGCTTCCTTTCCATACTGATCGCCACCCTCACTGAGCGTATAGGCCTCATCGATGAAGAGGATACCACCTATCGCCTTGTCACAGATGTTATTGACAATCTTGGGCGTTTCACCCATATATTTTCCTACCAACGTAGCACGACTGGCTTCCAGTACACGAGCAGTGGGAAGAATCTCCATCGCTTGCAACACCTCACCCATCTTGCGGGATATCGATGTCTTACCCGTACCAGGATTACCTGTCAGGATGAAATTCATCGCCATCTGCTGCACCTTACCAGCACCCATCGCAGCACGCTGTTTCATGAACATGCTCTGCACGGCAAGACGGCGGATGGAGTTCTTGACAGTACGCATGCCAACAAACTCATCCAGTTCGTTGAGTACTTCATCCAGCGGACGTGCAGCCTCACTTTGTGCCATGGGCAGGTCGTCTTTTGTAAGACTGAACATATCCTTCTCCTGGAAGCCTGGATCGTTCATCAACTTCACCAGACGCTGGCTCTGACGCTCTACAGCCTCATTAAAGATGCGGCGCGCCTCACGGGCATTGCCGAAATTCTTGTCACGACGCAGGTAGAGTTGCTCAAACTGACGATGGATAGCCCCTTGGGTCTCCTCATCGACGTTAAACTCCTTCTTCTTAGCAAGATTCAGGAAGATCTGCGTCAGTTCGTCAGGTGTATAATCATCAAAGTGTATAGTCTGTGTGAAGCGGCTCTTCAGTCCTGGGTTAGAATCGATGAAGTCGTGCATCTGGTCAGTATAGCCCGCCACGATACAAACGAACTTACCCCGATCGTCTTCCAGACGCTTCAACAGGGTGTCGATCGCTTCTGATCCGAAGGTGTCGCCATCACTTGACTTAAGGGTATAAGCCTCATCGATAAAGAGCACACCACCCATAGCCTGATCCACGAGCTGATTTGTCTTGATAGCTGTCTGACCAGAATAGCCAGCAACGAGCTTGGAGCGATCTGCCTCCACCAGTTGTCCACGGGCAACAACACCAAGCGTCTTGAAGATATCAGCCATGATACGCGCCACCGTAGTCTTACCCGTTCCTGGATTACCCGTAAAGACATAATGCTTGCCTTGGAAGGTATTCGTCTCTCCACGTTTGATCTGCAGATTCAGGAAAGCAGCGAGATTCGAGATCTCCTTCTTCACCGATTCCAGACCTACGAGGCCATCCAACTGTTTCAGACATTCAGAGACATCCACAGACTGTGGTGCTTCGTATGGTACATCTGCCTCCACGATGGTCATCAGTTCCTCATTGCTCATCGAAGAGATGCTCTCGCCCTGCAGACGCTGAGCCTGTCGCTTACAGATCTTGTCAAACAGGGAGCGCATCGTACGACCATTGGCGAAGTCCTTGTCACGAGAGTTGTACAACTCCTCGATCATCTTCTTGGCAAGTGTCTCTGCCTCTGGTGAGAAAATGTATTTCTTCTCCTTGGCAAACAGGAGCATGATCTGATATAGCTGTTCTGGCGTATAGTCCTTGATATCCAGGAAATAGTTGAAACGGCTCCTGAAACCAGGATTGATACGGAAGAGATTCTCCATCTCCGTGCGATAGCCCGCAGCAATCACCACGAAGTCTCCACGATCATCCTCCATGCGTTTCATCAGTTTCTCCAGAGCCTGGGCACCCTGATTATCACGCTCACCGGCTGCATTCTGAGGCGCCAGCGTGTAGGCTTCATCCACAAAGAGGATGCCACCTTTCGCCTTGTCACACAAACGATCAACCACCTTTGGTGTCTCGCCCTGATAAGGACTCACCATCTTCGCACGGTCCACTTCTACGACATGACCGCTGTCCAGATAGCCCACAGCAGCCAGGATTTCTCCCAACTTACGGGCGATGGTAGTCTTACCCGTTCCTGGATTACCTGTAAGGATGATATGCATCCCCATCTTCTCCTGCTCACCCAGTCCGCGCTCTTGCCGCTGGATGCTGTTCTGCACCGCATAGGCAATCTCACGCACGGCACTCTTCACCTCATCCATGCCGATGAACTTATCGAGATCCTTCAGGATATCATCGACAGTACGCTCCTCAGGAACATAGCCCCTGATATCTTCTTTCTCCACCTGCACGGCATCGGCCCCTCGGCTGATGAAATGGGTAAAGATATCCTCAGCCGTCTTATTGGCTAAATGACCATTGCCGAAGGTCTCATCCTTGGTCTTTACCTGATACTTGAAGAATCGGGTCAACTGTGATTCCGCTTCAGGGGAGAAAGACGCGACACCATATTTCATGCGCAGGTTCAACTTACAGATCTCCGTAAGTTCCTGATAACCTGGAGTCGGCAGACGGAATGTATATTTGAATCGATTAGCGACGGCAGGATTGCTTTCCAGGAAGTCCTCCAGACCTTTGGTGAGACCAGAGATAATCACAATGGGATTGTCATCCCACTTGTCCATCTCCACAAACAACTTATCCAACGGATTCACCTGATTAGAGTACTTGTCTGGCAACAACTTCTGCACATTGTCGAAGAACAGGATGCCGTTCTTGGCTTTCTTGATATTATCATCCCACTTGTCAACAAAGCGCTGGTAATCTACGGCATCTACCATTGTCAGCTTAGGCTTCTCGATGATCTTATGCTTATAGAAATAATCACGGAGAATCTCTGCCAATGCGGTCTTGCCAGTACCTGTCTCACCTATAATAATAGCATTCACGGAAATACGCACATTTGCAATGTCCCTACGTGACCGCAAGAATGCGTAGGTATTCACAATGGTATTGAGTTGGTGCTTAACATCGTCGAGCCCAACCAATTTGTCCAGCATATCCTGTGATGCAAGCGGTTGTCCACACCACTTACAGAACTTCGCTATATTTCGGTTTTCCTTATGACAATTCTCGCAAACCATTATTCTACATCTTTCTCAATTTGCTTAATAATCTCGGATGGCGCAGTTGTAATCGCATCCGAATTCGGGTTACTGACATTCATCAGTCTTGGGCTAAAGACGATGAACTCAAGCACAAACAGGAATGCCAGCAAGCTCCACAACACATAGTGAAGCACACTCTCACCACTGATTGAACGTACCTGATCTGTCACATCATTCAGCAGTCCGAACTTTGAGCCATTAAACTTATAGGCCTTTGTCTTGAAAGTATAGTATAGCGGCTCAAGCAAGGTGGATTTGACATCGTCTTCCAAAACCTCTGATATCAGTCTACTATCGGCCTTCTGGTCTCCCCTGAAATCTGTCAGATGGCATATCAGCATATACACAAGCGTAATGAAGATGATGGCGAAATTGAACATCGAGGGATGAGACTCATTGAAATACCTTAATATTAATATAGGTATAAGGGAAGACACTGCACCAACGGCGCCCCACAGACTGGAAAGCATGAAGTCGTAGCCTCGGAAATAGGCACGGGTACCGACAATGATGGCAGTCATGCCGCCCAAAGGAAGTCCAATCGACAGGAAGGTATGATTGAGCAGATAAGTGCGGTCTTTCACACCTATCAGGAGAATCATCAATATCCACAGGCCGCAGAAAACATAGAAGGCTGTTCTCCAGAAGTTCTCACGACGCTTGGCCTTTCCCCAGTTGTCGCGCACGTTCTTCACACGCTTGAGGGTTTCCTCTCGCGCATCAACGAAACGCTTATAGTAGGTCTGGGCAGGATCAATCTTTCCTAAGGCAGCCAACCACTCCACCAGCGTATTTTCGTAAGCGTACTCCTCGGAGAAATCCGTTTCTGGATTCTCGTGATAGAACACTGACATCCACTGTGCCAGGGATCCGTTCCTGAGTTCAGAACGCAACTGGGTGCTGTTGCTCATATCCAGATTGCGGCCGTCAGTAACCTCAAGTCCCTCGGGCAGGAGATAGGTAGGTGTCACGCCCATGATGCGGCAGAAACGGTAAACGGCAGTCTTAGCGTCATAGGCTCCCATACGATTACGGTTCTCCTCGCTTTTCATATCGAAGCATCGCGTAAACTCACTGAGCATTTCGGTCCATCCGTGCAATTGTGCATAATAGCTGAAACGACCATTGAGATCCAGGAAGTCTTTCATCTCCTCCTTGAACTCCTGATCACTGAGATGTTCTGCATTCTTAAGTCGTTCGTTGAGCTGCTCTGCAATCTGATTAGGCGTGAAGGCACTCTTCAGGTCGTAGGCAGCCTCGCGATCAAGATTGTAGAGGACCTTATAGGCCAGCGTATCGGAATAAGGCTGTCCCTGAGTCATGATACGAAGACTCTCGCAGGCCATTCTGTCCTCATGGCTATACATCCACGACAGCAGACGGCCATCCGTCAGGCAGTGCCAGTCATCTTCCGTCAGATTGTCTTTTCCATACGCATGGACAATCTCCTTCAAGGAAGAAGACGGGTAGCGCGCCAACAGAGGTATCTCCGGATCAATCTCGTAGACCATTCGCATGACGGCCACCTTCATATCACTCTCGGGTTTGGAGAAATACGAACGGATACGCTTGATGTTGCATTTCGTGTGTGATTCCAAATAGAGGAACAGACTGTCATTGGGATTATTCAGCAGCAGGCCGTACTCCTTCTGGTAACTCAACAAGGATATGGCCACGCTGTGAACATCATCACAGAGATGCCCCTTGGCGTCCTTATAAGGATAGGTAGGCTCCATAGCATATACGGCAGCCAACAGACCTGCACGCTGATCTACAGGGTAGCGATTCTCGACAATGTCCTTGACAATGGTACTGAGTTTCTGATTACCGCACGACTCAAGCCATTGACTGATTCGCCCATTATAGAGATAGCCGATGGCGAGTGTCTCGTTATCCAGGAGCAAGGGTATCAGCTCATGGATATTGTCGGCTACCAGGTTCCTCTCTGGATCAACGATAAAGCTCTTGTACTTCAGGAAAGGCGAAGACAGGTCCACCTTCGGACTGCCGCCCTTGAACCATTCTTCCACCTCTTCATAGCCCCAGCGGTTGTTGGGATTCACCACCGTCAGACCTTGCACGATCATCCTCACTCTCTCAGGCAGTTCCTGAACACGAGGCAGTCTGCCTTCATTCTTCTGGCGCATCATCACGCGCTCGTTCGTGCTCATGGGCGACTCGCCAAGCCAAAGGGTCATCAGACTGATGCCCAGGGAATAGAAATCAACGGCTGAGGTAACCTCCACAACGCCGTCAATCACGTCCGTGTACATCTCTGGCGCTGCATAGATAGGTGTTCTGGCTTGTGTAGTCTTATGAGCCTTACCGTCCTGGTCGAGCATACTTGAGATGCCAAAGTCACCAAGGACGAGCTCGGAATGATCCTTATCCCTGAAGAAGAAATTGCTCGGCTTCACATCCTTGTGGATGATATTGCTCTGATGGCAGTAGGCCAAGGCCGCAGCACCCTGGAGGGCGATTCTGCGGAACTTGTCGAAGTCACCATTCAGGTGATAGTCTGACATAGTGCCACCCTGCAGATACTCCATCAGTTCATAGTAGCGATGCTTACCGTCGACATAGGTCTTGCCAAAATCGTACACCTTGACAATCATCTCAAAGTCGAAGTTGTAAACGCTCTGCAGGATCTTCTTATTGACGTCAAAACTCGGATAATAAATCTTGAGGACAAACTTCTCGCCGTCACGCTCCACAAGGAAGACCTGAGCCTCACCAGAATTGTTGCTCAGAGAACGGACTTTGTGATAACTGACTCCCTTCAGCACGAAGGAATTTTCCGTCAGGTCATCTGTATTGGCTATACCACCATCACCTCTGAATGTTCCATCCCCTGAATGGGCATTCGAGGCACCACGCATGGTCATATCCTGAGAGGCACCACGCATGGTCATATCTTGAGATGCTGGACGCATCGTCATATCCTGGGAAGCAGGGCGTATCGTCATAGCGTTACCACCCTCGGCGGGTCTGACAGTTCTTTCCGTACTCATTTATTTATCGTCTTTAATTTCCTTTTTCGTATCCTTACCTAAGATAATCCACTTTCCACCCATCTGAGGCTTTGCACAACCGCAGGGACTGGAATGAAGGGCGTGCTTGAAATTGCACTCCCACGCCAGCCTGACGCCCTGTGGGCGACATGCCATCGCATAGTTACGCACCATCGCCGGTTTCGGTTGAGGAGCCTGAGCCATACGTTCCAAGATACTGGCAATCTCCTGCATACGGTCGTTCTTCTTCGCTTCGTATTCCTCCTTGCTCATACGCTTGCTGTTCGACTTAGGAATATCGGGTGTAGCGATACCACGATCATTGGCCAACAGCGTCAGCACACGCTCACGCAGTCTCGTATTCAGTTGCTCCTGAACCTGTTCACGCTCTGATGAATAGGGAAGGATCAAATCCAGTTGCTGGAGTTCGGATGCCAGTTTCTGCATCTCCAGGTATTCTGGCATCGTACTGACTTGGGCCACCAGTTGTCGGGCATCCTCTGTCAGCGCCGTGCCACACTGTTTGCAGAAAGAGAACTCGTTCAGCGTATGACATACAGGACAGACAATGCCACCTCTCGGGCTGCCACACTCTGGACAGAAGGCGTCATTGTCATTCAGATGTGCGCCACAGAAGGAACAAACATCCTTCTTGACATAACGTCTGCAAGTCTCACAGAAATCAGCATCAGCATCCAGCTCTGCACCGCAATTCGGACAAGTCGTCTTGCCTAAGGGAGCACCACAGGAGGCACAGAACATCGCACCTTCGTCGTTCATGGTACCACAACTTGGGCATCGTACGCCTACGGCTGCCTGCATCTGGGCTTGCTGCTGCATCGGGGCTTCCTCACTTGGAGATTGATAGAGCTCCTGCTGCATTTGCAGATTAACGCCGCGATTGGTAATCTCTGGGTTTTTAGTAATATCGTCGTTCATATCCCGGTAATTTTTTCTTATGTAGGTGCAAAATTAAAAAAATATTTTAAAACGACAAAAAAAACCGCCGTAAATTTACATTTACGACGGCAAAATATCAGAATACTATGTAATTATTCACCAATTACCACAACTGCAGACGCTCTGATTCAGGAATAAACATTTTGTCACCTTCCTTGACACCAAAGGCCTCATACCAGGCATTGATATGTGCCAGCGCACCATTCACACGCCAACGACCCAGCGCATGAGGATCACTCTTCGTGCGTTTGCGAATCTCGGCCTCCGTGATATTGTTAGCCCAGACACCTGCATACGCCAGGAAGAAGCGCTGGTCTGCCGTAAGACCGTCCACAACATCCAGTTTCTGACGCTTCGTGGCATTCTGATAAGCTGCAAAAGCCACTTGCAGACCACCATGATCCGCGAGATTCTCACCCAGTGTCAGACGACCGTTGGCCTTCAGGTCAGGAAGTACGTTGATGGCTGAGAAGAAGTCTGCATATTTATCCGTACGTTGTGTAAAGTTCTTTCCATCGGCCTCAGTCCACCAGTCCTTCATGTTTCCATCCTTATCGAAGCGGCGACCCTGATCATCAAATCCGTGCGTCATCTCATGACCTATCACGACACCGATAGCACCATAGTTAAAGGCATCGTCGGCTTTGGGGTCAAAGAACGGGCGCTGCAGGATACCTGCAGGGAAACAGATCTCATTGGTGGTAGGATTATAATAGGCATTCACCGTCTGAGGTGTCATGTGCCAATCATCACGATCCACAGGTTTGCCTACACGATGGTCATTGTTCCATTTCTTCCAGAAACGACGACACTCACGCACGTTCTCATAGTAAGATTTTTTGGGGTCTATCTGAAGGGCAGTAAGGTCTGTCCACTTGTCAGGATAGCCCACCTTCACATAGAAGGTATTCAACTTGAGAAGTGCATTCACCTTCGTCGAGTCGTCCATCCAGTCTTGTGCTGCGATACGTTCGCCAAGGGCTATCTGCAGATTCTTCACGAGTGTCAGCATGCGCTGCTTCGATGACTCTGGGAAGAATTTCTCGGCATAGATTTTGCCAAGGGCCTCACCCATCACGCCTTCCACCTGGGCAGTACTGCGCTTCCAGAGGGGATGATCTTCCTGACGACCTGAGAGCACACGTCCGTGGAAATCGAAACTCTCTGCGGCAGTCGCATCACTCAGATAGTTGGCTGCATAGGAGATGATGCCCCACTCTATCACATCACGGAACTCAGCAGGCTTGATGCTGCCCACCAGCTTATTGGCACCATCGAGGAAGTCTGGCTGTCCTACAACCATATCCTGCAGATACTTGCTGTCGATGCCCTGGGCTTTCATCAGCTGCTCCAGCGGGAGGTTCGGATAACGAGTCTGGAACTCCTTCAAGGTCATCTTATTATAGTTGGCCTCAGGGTTGCGAAGTTCTGTGCGCGACCTGCTGACCTTGGCCAGTTCCGTCTCGACTTTCATCACGTTCTGCATCTTCTTTGTAGCTGCACCCTTACTGAAGCCGAAAAGTTGGAACATCTTGACAATGTGCGCCTTAAAGGCTTCGCGGATAGTCACCGTTGCCTTATCAGTATCCAGATAATATTCCTTCTGTCCGAGCGAGAGTCCACTCTGATAGATGTTCAGGATATTCTCCGTAGCGTTCTTGTCGTCAGCACCAAAACCAGCATAGAAGAACTCCTGCGTGCCATAAGGTGTCAGCTCCAACAGGATGTCCTGCAGCTGCTTGTTGCTCTTGGCAGCTTCCAGGCGCTTGATAAGAGGCATCACTGGGTTCACACCTTCTTGATTGCGACGGTCGATATCCATCGCCAGTTTGTAGAGGTCACTCAGTTTCTGCTCTGTGGTTCCCTGCTCATAGGTGTTCTGTTGCAGTTCCGAGAGGATCGCGTTGATACGCTTGTCATTGTCCTCCTGCAACTTGTCGAAACTACCATAGCGTGAGTAGGCAGCAGGCAGCGGATGCTTCTTCATCCATCCGCCACAGGCATACTCGTAGAAGTCATTACCAGGTTTCACGCTGGCGTCAAAGTCAGTGACGTCCAGTCCAGACCCCAGTGGGGTTTGTGCCATTGTCATCAGTGATAAAGATGCCATAGCCATCATTGTTACAAATCGTTTCATTTAATTATTTGATTGTTGTTGTTGTTATTGATTCAGTTCCTCAAGCGCCTCACTCAGTTGCTCCCAGCGCTCCACCTCCTCGTCGAGTGCCTGTTTGGTCTGGGTGTATTCCGTCACGAGCATCATGTCTGAAGCCTTCTCTGGCTGCATCAGCAGTTCGTCGAGTTCTTTCAGACGGGCTTCCATCTTCTCGATCTTTGCCTCCGACTCCTTCACGGCTTTCTCGGCTCGTTTCACGCGTTTCTGCTGTTCTTTGTGTTCGGCGTAGCTGAGGGCTTTATTGAGGGCTGCACCCGAGTCTGCCGAAGGCTCACCTTTTGTTCCCACCGTGGGAACATTTTGTTCCCTCCCTGGGAATGTAGTGTTCCCACCTTGGGAGCCTTGTTTTGTCACTTCACTGGAAATCGAAGGATTCTTCGTCCTGCCGAGTTCATTCAGTTCACAGATCTTCTTCGCTTGCAGGAAGTCGTAGATGCCACCCAGATGTTCCCTCACGCGTCCGTCGCCAAACTCATAGACCTTCGTCACGAGTCCGTCCAGGAACTCACGATCGTGGCTCACGATAATCGCTGTACCGTCGAAAGCCTTGATAGCCTCCTTCAGCACATCTTTCGAGGGCATATCGAGGTGATTCGTGGGCTCGTCGAGGATCAGCAGGTTCACAGGTTCCAGCAGCAGACGGATCATCGCCAGACGACTACGCTCGCCACCACTGAGCACCTTCACCTTCTTATCCGACTCCTCGCCGCCAAACATAAAGGCGCCCAGGATATCATTGATGCGCAGGCGCACCTCGCCTTTCGCCACGTTGTCGATGGTCTGGAAGACTGTCAGGCTCTCGTCGAGCAGCTGAGCCTGATTCTGGGCGAAATAGCCGATCTGGATATTATGCCCGACTTTCAGTTCACCCGTAAAGGGAATCTCACCCATGATACACTTCACGAGCGTAGATTTTCCTTCACCGTTCTTGCCGACAAAGGCCACTTTCTCACCACGTTTGATGGTGAGCGACACATGATCGAACACCGTATGGGCGCCATAGTCCTTGCGCACATCGTCACAGATGATCGGATAGTCGCCACTTCGGAGACAAGGCGGGAACTTCAGGTGCATCGCGGAGTTGTCCACCTCGTCAATCTCGATGGGCACGATCTTCTCCAGTTGCTTGATTTTCTGCTGCACCTGCACGGCCTTCGTGGCCTGATAGCGGAAGCGCTCGATGAAGGCCTTCATCTCTGCCACTTCTTTCTGCTGGTTCTCGTAGGCCCTGACTTGTTGTTCGCGACGCTCCTTGCGCAACACGACATACTCGTTGTATTTCACTTTGTAGTCGATGACGCGACCACAGGAGATCTCCAGCGTACGGTTCGAGACATTGTTGATGAAGGCACGGTCGTGACTCACGAGAACTACCGCACTTGAAGATTGTGCCAGAAACTGCTCCAGCCATTGGATAGACTCGATGTCCAGATGGTTGGTGGGCTCGTCGAGCAACAGCACGTCGGGCTTCTCCAACAGGATCTTCGCTAGTTCTATACGCATGCGCCAACCACCAGAGAACTCCGAGGTGGGGCGATCGAAGTCTGTCCGCTTGAAGCCCAAGCCCACGAGTGTGCGTTCCAGTTCTGCCTCTCGGCTCTCGGCACCCATCATCATGTAGCGCTCGTGTTCCGTGGTGTATTTCTCTATCAGTGCCAGATAGCTCTCACTCTCATAGTCTGTGCGCTCAGCCAGTTCCTGGTTCATCTTGTCAAGACGCTCCTTCATCCTGGTGATGTCGGCAAAGGCCTTCTGGGCCTCCTCTCTCACCGTTGTATCGTCTTGCAGGATCATCACCTGCGGCAGATAGCCGATATGACAGTCGGTAGGTACGCTGACGATACCTGCCGTAGGCTTCTGCTGCCCACAGAGTATCTTCAGCATCGTCGATTTACCTGCTCCGTTCTTTCCCACCAAGGCAATGCGGTCGCGGTCGTTGACCACAAAACTGGCGTCAACGAACAGGGGTTTCACCCCGAATTCCACCTTCAGTCCTTCTACAGAAATCATCGCTTATCTACAAATACATAGTCCTTATATTGTTCCTTCGGGAAGGTCAGCATTTCATCAGTGATACCACCAGACTGGAAATCCGATATTTTGATGGTAGTCCAGATAAACGAGATCTTGATCCTCAGACGGATGGGATTGTAGGTCTTGCGCTCCACGAGGGCCTGAACCTCCTTGATGCCCTTCACGCCATCCTTGGCCTTCAGCGTCAGCATCAGTCCTTCTGGGTCGTCTGCAATGCTGTAGTCGAAGTTCTCAGGCACAAACTTGAATTTCCGTGAATACTTGTCCGACTTGTTGTTCTTGGCATTGTGGATCTCCACTTCCTTCTTTTTCTTGTTTTTCTTCTTGATGGTGTAAACGGTGGTACCATCGTTCCACGAATCCATCTTCGCATCCACAAACTTGCTCTTCTTACCCTTATACCATATCGTACCTCTGGTCTTGTAGATACCTATGATATTGACATCATAGTGAAGTGTGGCCCCCTGCTCACCAAACACTTGTTTGTAAGCCTGGTTGAAGACACGCTTCGCCTGACGTGAATTCGGCGTCTCATCAGCATGCACCGCACATAGTGCTGAAATCAGCAGCATGACGACTAAAATAATCCTATTTCTCATGTTTTTTTCAGTTTCGAGCTGCAAAATTACACATTTCTCATGGATTTTCACTATTTTTGCACACAAATTAACGTAATTATCTCCTTATTATATGGAAAAGAACATTTTTGCCCATATCATAGCCACAGCCCTCAGCCTTCAGGAGCGGGCCGTAGCCAACACGCTGGCCCTACTCGAAGAGGGCTGTACCATCCCGTTCATCTCACGCTATCGCAAGGAGCGCACAGGCGGTCTCGACGAGGTACAGATAGCAGCCATCAGCGACCGTTTCGACAGGTTGCAGGAGATTCAGAAACGCAAGGAGACGGTTGTCAAGACCATCACCGATCTGGGTAAGATGACGCCAGAACTGGAGAAGCGCATCGATGCCTGCTGGGACGCCACAGAACTGGAGGATATCTACCTGCCCTACAAACCCAAGCGGCGCACGAGGGCACAGGTGGCCAGAGAACAAGGTCTGGAACCGCTGGCACAACTTCTGATGCTGCAGCGCGAGCGCGACCCAGAACGGGCAGCAGAGCGTTTCGTGAAAGGTGAAGTAAAAGATGCTGCGAGTGCCATCAAGGGCGCTCAGGACATCATTGCCGAGACCGTCAGTGAGGATGAGCGCAGCCGTCAGCAACTGCGCAATGCCTTCAGTCGTCAGGCCTTTATCACTTCGAAGGTGGTGAAAGCCAAGGCCGACAGCGACGAAGCTGCTAAATACAGTGATTACTTCGATTGGGAGGAACCCCTAAAGCGCTGCTCGTCTCACCGTCTGCTGGCCATGCGACGCGGTGAGAGCGAAGGCATCCTCCGCATCAGCATCACCCCCGACGACGAAGAGGCTGTCAGCCGTCTGAAGCGTCATTATGTCTATGGCAATACGCCTTGTGGCAGACTGGTTGAGGAAGCGGTAGAAGATGGCTACAAGCGTCTGCTCAAGCCTTCCATCGAGACGGAGTTCGCTGCTCTCAGCAAGGAGAAGGCCGACGAAGAGGCCATCCGCGTCTTCGCCGAGAATCTGCGACAGTTACTCCTGGGTGCACCCTTAGGTCAGAAACGGGTGATGGGCATCGACCCTGGGTTCCGCACGGGCTGCAAGGTGGTGTGTCTCGACGCTCAAGGCAATCTGCTCCACCACGAAGCCATCTTCCCCCACCCGCCCGTCAACAAGCGCACAGAGGCTGCGATGGCCGTCCAGAAGATGATCCGCAAGTTCCAGATAGAGGCCATCTCCATCGGCAACGGCACAGCTAGCCGCGAGACCAACGACTTCGTCAAGGATGTGCTCGCTGGCCGCTATAACATCGATACCAAGAAGACTGAAGAACTGCCGAAGCCGCAGGTATTCACCGTCTCCGAGGATGGTGCCTCCGTCTATTCCGCTTCGAAGATTGCACGCGACGAGTTTCCTGATAAAGATGTCACCGTGCGTGGCGCCGTATCGATAGGACGCCGTCTGATGGATCCGCTGGCAGAACTCGTGAAGATTGATCCCAAGAGCATCGGTGTGGGACAGTATCAGCACGACGTCGATCAGACAAAACTCAAACATGCACTCGATCAGACCGTCGAGAGTTGTGTGAATGCCGTAGGTGTCAACCTCAACACGGCCTCTCAGCACCTGCTGATGTACGTCAGCGGACTGGGTCCAACACTTGCCAAGAACATCGTCGATTACCGTCGTGAGAATGGTGCCTTCACCTCACGGGCTCAGTTGAAGAAGGTACCTCGCCTCGGACCTTCCGCCTTCCAGCAGTGCGCAGGCTTCCTCCGCATCCCTGGGGCTAAGAATCCCCTCGACAACTCTGCCGTTCACCCAGAGAGCTATCCCATCGTCGAACAGATGGCCAAGGATCATGGCTGCACCGTTGGCGAACTGATCAGCAACAAGGAGAAGCGCGAGGCCATCGACATCAAGAAGTATGTGACTGCCGAGGTGGGCATCCCTACCCTCACTGATATCATGCAAGAACTGGAGAAACCTGGCCGCGACCCGCGTGAACAGTTGGAGGAATTCGAGTTCGACAAGCACGTCTCCACCGTCGACGACCTTGTGGAAGGCATGATCCTGCCTGGTATCGTCACCAACATCACCAACTTCGGAGCCTTTGTCGATATCGGCGTCCATCAGGATGGTCTCATCCATATCTCCCAGATGGCCAACCGTCGCATCGCTCATCCTACCGATGTGGTGAAGCTTCACCAGCATCTGCGGGTGAGAGTCATCGAGGTAGATCGCCGTCGCAATCGTATCTCGCTGTCGCTGAAAGGCGTCTAAAAAAGTTTACAAAGATTAGTCTTTAGTCGTATAGTCTTCATGGATGCTTTCAGCCATGAGACGATAAATCTCGCGTGTACGTTCGTCAGGAAGCAT
Source organism: uncultured Prevotella sp. (assembly GCA_900315525.1). Lineage (GTDB taxonomy): Bacteria > Bacteroidota > Bacteroidia > Bacteroidales > Bacteroidaceae > Prevotella. Next base: position 26,316 of record OMZO01000020.1, read on the forward strand.
CGCCATCTGCATCGCCATCACGCTTTGGTCGTAGCGCACCATTGGTCCTGTCTGTGCATCCTTGGGCGACATCGTCTTGACCTTACGGGCCGTTTCCTCTATCAACGGGAGGAAGAGGTCAAAGTCTATCTGCTCACGCTCTAACACGCGCTCTGCCAGACGGTAGCAGTGGTTGGTGAGGTTACAGGCCAGCACGGCAGCCAGGTGCATTTTCTTGCGCTTCTCCGAGTCGCAGTCCACCACGTGCTCAGAGATACACCTCGCCAACTCACGGACGACTGCCAACTCAGCCTCGCCAGAAGCCTCCACAAAACAAGGGATCTCACGAAACGACACACGACGATGCTTGCTGAAGGTCTGCATCGGATAGAGCACACCGTAGCGCGAGGCATGACCTTTAAAGATATCTATCGCCACGCTGCCTGCCGTATGGAGGAACAGTGCCTCGGGCCGCGCGCTGCAAACTGCTGCAATCAAGCCTGATAGCGCATCGTCCTTCACAGAGAAGACATACACGTCGGCATCCTTGCGGATCGCCTCGATAGCGGTTGTACAGTCACAGCCAAGCTGCTCTGCCAGTTCCTGGGCGTGCGCCCCAGTACGACTATACACCTGCACGATTTCCCTGCCAGCATCCTTCAATGCCAGCGACAACTGCGTGGCCAGATTTCCTGAACCGATCATGACGATTTTCATACGCTGTGAGTCGCTTTAAAGAGTCCTTTAAGTAAGAGGTATCTGTCGAGCACCATCTGGTGACGGCTCTGCGGCACAAAGTCTTTCGCCATACCGCCTGTCGCGACGATATGCACACGCCCAGAGACCGTCTGTAGCACACTGTCCAACAAACCGTCGATCATGGCAACCGTACCATAGAAGATACCACTCTGCATACACTCGAGCGTGTTACGACCTACCAAATGTTTGGGTTTCTCGATACGAATGACGGGCAACTGCGAAGCGCGCTGACTGAGTGCGTTCAGCGAGGTCTTCACCCCAGGAATGATCAGTCCGCCCTTGAAGACTTTATTTTCGTCAACTACGCCAATGGTTGTAGCAGTACCAAAATCTATTACAATCGCAGGCGCACCGTAACAAGCGACAGCCCCCAAAGCATCAGCCAGGCGATCCTTGCCTAACTGCGAGGGCGACTCGATATCGATGGTGATCAAGCCTTGCGCGTCATCAATGCCAAAAAAGTGAGGCACGATGCCTGTCAGGTCGCCGACAGCCTGCGCCACATCGTCGTCCACCTCTGGCACCACTGAGGATACCGTCACGCTCTCTACATCGTCGGGAGTCACCCCGTATTTCCGCAGTCCCTGTTTCAGTTCATAACGGAAATAGGTCACGGTCTCCTCCTTGCGAGTCTTGAAGCGCCAGGTGTGGACGATCTGCCCATCCTGGTCTGCGATGGCCACCACGATGGTAGAATTGCCGATGTCTATCAGTAAATGCATGAGGCGATAGTCAGTTTTTGATGTAGTCTTTGATGCTGTCGAGTATCAGGTCTGCCGTCTCCTCTTTCGTACAGAGCGGTAGTTCCTTGACGTTCTCCTGCGTGATGAGCGTCACCTTATTCGTATCCACCGCGAAGCCCGTCTGCTCGGAGGCTATCGAGTTGGCACAGATGAGGTCTGCATGCTTCTTCGTCAGTTTCCGACGGGAGTTCTCTATCAGGTTTTCTGTCTCCATCGAGAAGCCCACGAGCACCTGTCCTGCCTGCTTATGATCACCAAGCCAACCCAGGATATCTTGTGTACGCGTGAGAGGGATGCTCATATCATTGTCACCTTTTTTCATCTTCTGCTCTGAATAACTGGCAGGCTTGTAATCAGCTACGGCACTGCACATGATGACGACATCACTATCAGTACTCCGCTCACTGACGGCCTCAAACATCTGCTGCGCACTTCTGACGGCCACCGTCTCTATACCAGCGAAAGGAGCGATGCTCACAGGCCCCGAGACCAGCGTGACCTGAGCACCACGAAGCACGGCCATCTTCGCCAGCGCATAGCCCATCTTGCCAGAAGAGCGATTGCTGATGAAGCGCACGGGATCGATGGCCTCCTGCGTAGGACCAGCCGTGATGAGCAGCCGCTTGCCCTTGAGGTCTTTCTCTCGCGCCAGATGCAACAGGATGTGCTCCAGCAGCGTCTCCTCCGAAGGCATCTTTCCACTGCCCGTATCGCCACAGGCCAGACGCCCCACGACGGGCTCAATCACGTGATAACCATAGTGTTGCAGCTTCTTTAAGTTATCCTGCAACACAGGATTCTCCCACATGCCCGTATTCATTGCCGGCGAGAAGAGCACAGGCGCCTTCGTCGCCATGATGGTCGTCGTGAGCATGTCGTCGCAAATGCCATTAGCCACCTTACCGATCACGTTGGCTGTACAGGGAGCCACCAGGAAGAGGTCTCCCCGCTTGGCCAGCGACACGTGCTTCACGTCGAAGTTGAAGTTACGGTCAAAGGTATCCACGATACACTTGTTGTTCGTCAGCGTCTCAAACGTCATCGGCGTGATGAAGTGCGTCGCATTCTGCGTCATGATCACATGCACGTCAGCATTCAACTTCACCAGCATCGATGCCAGATTGGCAATCTTATAGGCGGCGATACTACCTGTCACACCCAGAACAATGGTCTTTCCTGTCAACATATTTCACTGTTCCCTTAAGAGTCCGTGCTTCTCGTAGTTAGCCTTGCGAACGATACGGTTCTCGTCGTCCACGAAGAGCACCACGGGCTTGTGTGCCTTAGCCTCCTCAGGCGTCATGTCGGCATAGGCCATGATGATCACCTTGTCGCCCACGTTGACACACTTTGCGGCAGCACCGTTCAGACAGATGATGCCCGAACCCTCCTCACCAGCGATGGCATAGGTGGCAAAACGACTGCCGTTGTCAATGTCGGCGATCTCCACCTTCTCATATTCCATGATGCCGGCTTCGCGCAACAGGTGCGAGTCGATGGTAATACTACCCACATAGTCGAGGTCGGCCTGCGTCACCACCGCACGGTGGATTTTCGCCTTCAGCAGCGTGATATTCATTGTCGCTCAGTATTATTGATTCACGATGAAATTATCAATCAGACGGGTCTTCCCGATATAGACGGCGATAGCCACGAGCGTCTCACCCTCGATCTTCGCCGTGCGCTGGACATTCTCGAAGTCCACCACCTCCACGTAGTCGATACGGGCCAGCGGTTCTGTCTCGAGATTCTTACGGATGATGTCGATCACCTTCTGACTGTCGCGCTCGCCAGCCTCAATGGCCTCACGGCCTTTCTTCAGGCTCTGTGAGAGGATCAGGGCAGCCTGACGCTCCTCGGCATTCAGGTAGGTATTACGACTCGACTTTGCCAGTCCGTCAGCCTCTCTGACAATCGGACAAGCCACAATCTCCACAGGGAAGTTCAGGTCGCGCACAAAACGCTTCACCGTAGCCAGCTGCTGGGCGTCCTTCTGTCCGAAATAAGCCTTGTCAGGACAAACGATATTGAAGAGCTTGCCTACCACCGTACACACGCCACGGAAATGGATGGGGCGCACGGCTCCGCAAAGCAGCTCTGTCGTCTCCGTCGTGTCGATAAACGATGTGAAGTGACCAGGATACATCTCCGAAGGCTCCGGATTGAAGATCAAGTCGCCACCAGCCTCCTCCACCTTCTGCATGTCGCGGTTCAAGTCGCGTGGATAGGCCTCCAGATCTTCATTGGGGCCGAACTGTATAGGATTGACGAAGACAGACACCACCGTACGGTCGTTCTGACTTGCCGATTTACGAATCAAACTCTGATGACCTTCATGCAGGAATCCCATCGTGGGCACCAGTCCTACCGTCAGTCCTTCCTTGCGCCAGCCTGCTACAATCTCTCTTACCTCCTTTACGGTCTTTACTACTTTCATGATTATAAGTTCTAAATTGATGTTGCTCTTTTGTCAGTGTCTCCATCACCTCGTCGGCGATTTTATAGGTCTGGCTTACCTCAGGGAAACTGCGCTGTTCGCAGTCCTGCTTGTACTGTCGGAAGGCCTCCAGCATCACGCTGTGCACGTCGGCATACTTCTTCACGAACTTAGGTATGAAGCCGTCTCTGTAGCCCACCATATCCTGATACACCAGCACCTGTCCGTCGCAGTACTTGCCAGCGCCGATGCCGATGGTCAGCGCCTGCGTCTGCTCCGTCACGAGCTTTGCCAGCGCCTCGGGCACGCACTCCAGCGTGATGGCAAAGGCACCAGCCTCTTCGACAGCCTTCGCGTCTTCGAGTAACTTGTGCGCCTGCTCCAGCGACTTGCCCTGCACCTTATAGCCGCCCAGCGCATTCACCGACTGCGGCGTCAGTCCGATATGAGCTACCACAGGGATACCTGCTGCCACGATGGCGCGGATGCGGTCTGCGTATTCCACGCCGCCCTCCAGCTTCACAGCCTGACAGTCCGTCTCCTTGATGATGCGTCCTGCGTTGCGCACAGCGTCCTCTACCGAGGCCTGATACGACATAAACGGCATGTCAATCACCACAAAGGCCTCTTTAGCCCCACGGCAGACGGCCTTTCCATGATGGATCATGTCGTCCACCGTTACAGCCAGTGTGTTCTCATACCCCAGCATCACATTACCGAGTGAGTCGCCCACCAGAATCATGTCGATTCCTGCCTCGTCGATGGCACGGGCGGTGTTGTAATCGTAAGCTGTCAGCATACTCACAGGAAGTGTGCCCTTACGATCCAACAGATCAAAAATTGTTTTTCTCATTTCAATTTCAATGGTTTGGTACAATCTTTTCGGGGTGCAAAGGTAGGCCTTTATTTTAACATGTACAAACTTTTAATGCTTTTTTATATAATAATGTGCGTTTTTCTTGTCAAATAAAGTGTTCTATCAGGTAGGTAACGGCACAACAGATGGCTGCCACTGGGAACAGTTTCATCCCATACCAGGCCGCCACGACGCCCACAATCAGGGCCACGACGCCCGATACAGGCGTCATCGTCGTATGGATGATATCAGGGAAGGTCATCACCGCCAGCGTCACGTAAGGCACATAGTAAAGGAAACTGCGCACAAACCGATTACGTATCTGACCTTTGATCAGCACCATAGGCAACACGCGGATGAGATTCGTCACGAGGATGCCGAGCAGGATATAGAGGATGATACTATGCTTCTCCATCATCGTTCACGTTAATAGGTTTCAACCACGCCGCCACCGCAGAGATCACGATGGTCAGCACGATGGTACGCGTACCACTGCTCCACTCGCTCACGACAGGCGCCACACTGCAGCCGCCACTCAGCACCACGCAGGCTATCAGGGCGTAGAGCACGTTACGGTCTGCCCGTGCCGGCGGCATGATGATAGCCAGGAACATGCCGTAGAGCGCCACGCTGAGTGCCGAGACGATGGGCGCAGGCAACATCCCGCCAGCCACGATGCCCGCAGCACAGCCCGATGCCCAGAAAAGCGTCGATATCAAGGCAGCAGAATAGGTATAGGCAGGCGGCGTATAACCCTGACGGCTCACGGAGATGCCAAACACCTCATCCGTGATGCAACAGGCCATCAGCAGACGGTGCACCCATGAGGTGGCGGGTGCGATCTTCTGCGAGAGAGCCGCACTCATCAACATATAGCGCAGGTTCGTCACCAGGCACATCGCAATCACTTCGACGTATGCAGCATTGATAGCCACCAGCGTATAGACTCCATACTCTCCCGCCGAGGCCCGCGTGAAGAAACTGCTCATGAAACCCAAGATGGCCGTCAGGCCTGCCTTCTTGGCAATGATACCCAACGAGAAAGCGACAGCAAAATACCCCAAGGCAATGGGGATGCCGTCACGCAGGCCACGGGCGATCTCCACCCTCCGACTATCTTGTCTTTCTATCGTTTTACTGCTCACGCCTGTCTTTCTGAATTGCGGTGCAAAGGTAAGCATTATTTTTGAAATGCATCAACTTATCCCTAAAATTCTATGCAAATCAAAGACAGAAAAAATCTCAAAATCTCAAAATCTCAAATCTCAAAACTAAAATTCATTTTGAATTCAAAATCTCTTCAAAATTAATTAATATAATAATATATTATAATATATTATTATATTAAAATAAATATTACTCTATTTGAGACTTTTGGAAAGTCTATTTTGAGATTTGAGATTTTGAGATTTTTGGCAATCCATACGGAGAATATTGTCTATCCCACCCGCTGGTGGTTGACAACCTTCGCTGCAATGGTTGACTGTTTTCCTAGAAACGTTGCATCAATCCAAATTTGGATCAGCGCGGAAAAAGCTGTCTTGGATACTTGTTTCATGTTTCATGTTTCAAAACCTAAAATTATATAGTTCAAATTGGAAGACAAGAACTCAAAAATATTATATTAATAATAATATTATAATATTATTATTAATATAATATTTATATAGATAGTTTGAGTCAATTTCTATTATGCATTTTGAAACATGAAACACGAAACAGATTATTGCAAACGGAATCAGTAAATGATTGATAATCAATATATTAGAGTATAGTAATATTAGAGCCACTTATCATAGTGACAAATGGCTCTTACTCTGAAATAAGATTCTCAGAATTTCTGAGAAGTGATTATTTCTACGGCTCTCCCAACTCAGCGTAGATGAGCTGTACCTCTGCTGGCGTGAACGTGCGACGGCGGAGCTCATAGAAATGTGAGAGACGCGGATTGAGGTGCAGCCATGCGCGTAGCTTGTGCCAAGCACCGTCAGGTGTGAGCCCAGGGAAATAGAGCTGGGCGAGTTCGGTACGACCGAAAGATCTGATCATTTTTTCCATATATCGATTGTTTTTAAGTTTCGCACTGCAAAGTTACAAAAAATATTTGAGAATAACGAATGAAATTAGTTTATAACGTATCATAACGTATAATGCCAAAAAATTATTTATTACTTTTGTAACGTCAAAGGAAAACAAAGGCAGTGCGCAGGCTGGAGGAGTACCGGTGACAACGTGAATTAACAACTTAAACTTTAACCAATTTAAACAACAAAAGAAGATGATTGAACTGTATCTTTCAAAAAACAACAACCACTCCAGCGAGGCCT
>OMZO01000028.1 GCA_900315525.1 uncultured Prevotella sp.
GGCAACAGGACTGCGAGCACATAGGCCAAGGCACCCACTTCCGATTCGTAATGAACTCCGTCTTTCCACACGTCACCCCAGAACAAGAATAGGCCAAAGTGATATATCGTCCACGACAGCAGAATGGAACAGAGGATGATGATCAGAGAAGCGACGACAAAGGCATATTTGCGCAACAGTGTACCACATATTGTCATCAAAGAAAGATTCCACACAGCAATGGCAAATATCACGAAAATATCCATCGCAATATAAAACCAGGTAAAACGATCGGAATCAGCGCACAGCACATCGGGTGTCAGATTCTCTATCAGCTTGGGAAGTGCCGACGACCACCCATGATAGGTCTCTGCGGGGTCGCTGACAGAAACCTGAACCTGGTACTCTACAAAATATGACTGCATCTTAAACCAAGCCATGCGCAAGCAGTCGCCCAGCACAAATGCCAACAATACGCAAGCCACACAGATGACGGAGGTATAGACCAGTAGCGAGAGGAACTTCTCGAGATTCGTGGCAGGCATCATCAAGAATGCCTGACGCTTACGCTTCTCATTCACACTCGACACGATGGTACTGGCCATGATAAGTGAAACCAGTATAAAGAGTGCACATCCCATCGTTCCGTAATAGTAAACCATCTGCCAAGCAGAATATCTCCCAATCTCCGCCGTCATCAGCTCGCCCACAAACACAGCCACGACAGAGCCTATGGTCCACATCAGCAAGGTACGGAAATTGACTGCCATCACCCAACGGAGCGTCTTTCCAAATCTATTGAAACTAAACGAATTCATATCTTTACACATTTACATATTTACCTATCACCTGCTGACGACAGAAGAACTTGTAAGACAGCCAGTAGTTAAACGCAATCAAGAAGATATAGATCACATCCCACAGACGTAGCAGACTGACGGCCGTATGACTGCTAATGCTACTGGAGACCCCATCATTCGGCCACAGAGAACCCAAGATGATGCCAAAGGCAATCAGCGCGACACTCGTCAATATCCAACTGTACTTATGTGAACGGAAGAAGGTGGCACCAACGGCATAGCACGAGTGAAACCATACGAAAGTGAGTACGATGCAGACAATCAGGGATCGGGGTACGACATTGGAAGGCGGGAAGACAATGTTAAAATCAAGACTCATCAAATACTGCATCACCAGCATCCTGCCCTCATGCCCCGACAGCCAATTCACCAGATACTGCAACAAGTCGGCTACTATAAACGAACCTACAAAACTGGGCAGCAACAGAAGCCAATAGCTATAGCGCACCAGGTATTTCTCAAGATTCGAGGCTGGCAGCATCAGCAGTCGCTGGTCGTCGTGCTTGCCTTGCATGCTATTGAACATCATCGTGGGACCCAACACCAGAATGGCGATGGTCGTGCATAACAACATAGATGCACAAGCCTGATAAGCAGCCAATGAATCATTAAACTTCGTCACACAAGTGAAGAATAGAAACACCAACGTAAAGACCACCAGCCAACTCAGCGTGTTCTTCACGAACCAGCGACGATCCATCGTCAGCGACCAGCGCACCAACTTCCAAAACCTATTTACATTAAAATGTATCATAGTCAGTCCTCCTCTCTTTGTTAGATCTTGCCCTGTGTCACAGCATTAAAGAGCAGTTCGAGATTAATCTGAGTCTCAGCACTGTCGGCCTTGCGAGGAGAGATAACGGCGTTGCCCTGCAACGAAGGCTCAGCATAGAGTACGTCGTCCATCTCGGCTGGCGTACGATATTCGAAGACATACTTCTCTGTGATCTCAGCCACCGAAGCATCGAGCAGCAGCTTCTGCGGTGTAAGTATCAGGATATGATCCAGCAGCGATTCTACGTCGTGAACCTGATGGGTAGAGATGATTAGCGTGCGATCTTCCGTCATGTACTGGGCTACGACCTTGCGGAACTGCGACTTTGATGGGATATCGAGACCGTTTGTAGGTTCGTCCATCAAGAGCAGTCTGGTATTGGCAGCGAGGGCAAATGACATAAACACCTTCTTCTTCTGTCCCATCGAGAGGGCATTGAGTTTCAGGTCTGTCGTGAGTTCAAAGTCCTTCAGACAATTCTCAAGTACTTCGCGAGAGAAACGAGGATAGAAAGGCTCGTTGATCTTCACATACTGCTCCAGTGACATGCTGGGCAGGTCGAACTCCTCTGGCACGATGAAAATCTCGCTCAATGTCTCAGGACGGCGCAATCTGGTCTCGACACCATCGAAAGCCACACTACCCTTCTTAGGTCTCAGCAGGCCGCTGATGAGATACAGCAGCGTGCTCTTACCCGTACCATTCTTACCTAGCAGACCGTAGATATTGTTTTGCTCCAGCGTCAGACTGAAATCATCGAATACCAGACCCTTCTGACCTGCATACTTGAAACTGATGTTGTTTACTTCTATCATAATTCCTGTATTTATTATTGATTTAACCTCTGTAATAGTGTACCACTTTAATAGTACACCGCAAAAGTACAACAAAAAACTGATTCCCTCCAAACTTTTTGGAAGGAATCTTCATTTTCTTAACATTCTTTAAGCTATTGGCCTCGCGCGAACCTAATTTATTAGCGCGTATCGGCGCCCCACATCATCTTCTCACGGAGAGCATCAAAATAACGATGACCAGGACGCTTCACCACTTGAACGTCGTAAGGTGCTCTGCTCAGGGTCAGCCTAGTGCCTTCCTTGCATTTCTCCGAGCGACCGTCGATAGCAACCAGGAAGTTATGACTGCGGCTCTCGACTTCCAGTTTTATGACAGATGAATCGGCAAGGACTATCGGACGCACATTGAGCGAATGAGGTGCAACAGCCGTCATCGAGAACACCTTCGTACCCGGCACGATGATTGGACCTCCGTTTGACAGTGAATAGGCCGTAGAACCCGTTGGCGTGGATATCACCAGACCGTCGGCCTGATAGGTATTCAGATACTGGCCATTGACATGAGCCTTGATGGAAATCATGGCAGCAGTATCCCGTTTCAGGATGGCCACATCGTTCAGTGCACAGTTGAAGCCCTCGAAGGCCTCACCATTGGTAGTCACCTCTATCAGGGCACGCGACTCTACGGAAAAATCGTCATGATAGAGCGCATCCAGACATCGCCCGATATCCTCCGGACATACATCAGCCAGAAAACCCAGACGCCCCATGTTCACACCCAGGATAGGAATCTGCTTCTCCCTCACCCTGCTGGCAGCCTTGAGGAACGTACCGTCGCCACCCATAGAGATCACGAAATCGGCATCGAAATCATCACCCTCGAACACCTTGGCAGTGTCCAAGTCGTGAAGATGATGGTCGCACAGGAATCCATAATAGTCTTTATCCACATACAACTCGGCACCGAAGACAGAGAGCATGGTCAACACTTGCTGAATCGCTGCCGACTTCTTCATCTGATAGCTATTGCCAAAGATGGCAAATTTCAATTTACGATGCTCCATCATTATGTCTTTTGGGTGCAAAGATACGAAGAAGTTAAGAATTATGAGTTAAGAATTAAGAAAAATTACAATGGCGACAACAGATTATTCATTTTTCACTTTTCACTTTTCACTTTTTTATGTATCTTTGCATTCAGAAATCCTAAAAACAAAAGATTATGGCAAAAGTTTATGTGTTTCTGGCAAACGGCTTCGAGGATGTCGAGGCCCTGATTCCCATCGATGTGCTACGCAGAGGCAACGTAGAGGTGATAACAGTGAGTACGACGGATACGGACATCGTTGAGTCTGCCCACGGCGTAGGTATCCGTGCTGACGTGATGTTCGATGACTGCGACTTTGCTGATGCCGACCTGCTGATGCTGCCTGGCGGCATGCCGGGAGCCAGCAACCTCTTTGCCCATGAAGGCGTTTGCAAGGCACTGCTGTCCCAGCAGGAGCATGGAAAGAAGATTGCCGCCATCTGTGCCTCACCGGCCGTAGTGCTCGCGCAGCTGGGCATCCTCGACGGCAAGAAGGCTACTTGCTATCCAGGCTTCGAGCAGATGCTGACAACTGCCGACTACACCGGTGAACTGGTAACGGTGGATGGCAACATCACCACTGGCGAAGGTCCTGCTGCCGCCTTCCCCTATGCCTACACGATCCTGGCAGATCTTGTCGATGAACAGACCGCCAGTCAGATAGCAGAAGGCATGCGCTTCAAGCACTTAATGGAGGCATAATGGACTACGTGATTATTGTAGCAGGGGGTAAAGGACTGCGCATGGGCAGCGATATCCCCAAGCAGTTTCTACCCATCGGCGGCAAACCTGTATTGATGCGTACACTGGAGCGCTTCAGGGCCTACTCCAGCGACTTACAGATCATCCTCGTATTGCCAGAAGCCCAACAGGACTATTGGCGACAGCTCTGCGAGGAGTATCATTTCGATGTCGAATACCAACTAGCAAATGGCGGACAGACGCGTTTCCACTCCGTACAGAACGGCTTGGCATTGGTGCCCGACGATGCCGAGGGTGTGGTGGGTGTGCACGATGGCGTGCGCCCCTTCCCGAGCATCGAGGTGATCCGTAACTGTTACGAGACTGCAAGAGAGAAAAAAGCCGTCATCCCCGTGATTCCCGTCGTTGAGACTGTACGTCATCTCGAAAACAAGGGTTCTGTGACGGTGCCACGCAGCGACTACCGTCTGGTGCAGACGCCGCAGACCTTCGATATACAACTCTTAAAGGCGGCCAACCATCAGCCTTATAACGACGGTTTCACCGATGACGCCTCCGTGGTGGAGAGCTACGGACACGCCATCACCCTCGTCGAGGGCAACCGCGAGAACATCAAGATCACCACCCCCTACGACATGAAGATCGCAGAAGTGCTTATCTGATGGATATCCTCGAGCAAGACATACAGTACCTGCCGGGAGTAGGTCCCAACAGGAAGAAGTTACTGGGTGAAGAACTCGGTATCCACACTTATGGCGACCTGCTCGAGAACTATCCTTATAAATATGTAGACCGCTCCAAGGTCTATACCATCCATGAACTGACGGGCGATATGCCCTTCGTGCAGATCGTTGGTCATATCCTCAGTTTCGAGACGTTCTCGATGGGACCGCGAAAAGAACGCGTCGTGGCCCACTTCAGCGACGGTACAGGTATCGCAGACCTTGTATGGTTCCAAGGGGGCAAGTATGCGAAACAGACTTATAAGATAGGTACGGAATATGTCGTATTCGGCAAACCCACCATCTTCAACAACCGCATCAACATCACCCATCCAGACCTGGACCGTGCCGATGAGCTGGAACTCTCCAACATGGGACTGCAACCCTACTATACCACCACGGAGAAGATGAAGAAACGCGGGCTCACATCGCGTTCGCTCGAGAAACTCACGAGAGCCATGATCGAGAAGCTGCCGCCACAGCCCGAGACCATCCCCGACTTCATCACTGCCCCACTCCACCTCATGGAGCGTGACGAGGCACTGCGTATCATCCACTATCCCAAGAACGCCAAAGACTTGGAGCGTGCCCGTGTACGTCTGAAATTCGAGGAACTGTTTTTCGTGCAACTCAACATTGTCAGATATGCCAGCGACCATCGCCGCAAGTACCGAGGCTACGTCTTCTCTCGCGTCGGTGAAAGTTTTAATTCCTTCTACCACAACAACTTACCTTTTCCACTGACGGAGGCACAGAAACGTGTCATCAGAGAGATCAGGAAAGACACTGGCTCTGGACGACAGATGAACCGTCTGCTGCAAGGTGACGTTGGTTCCGGTAAGACACTGGTAGCACTGATGACGATGCTCATTGCCATCGATAATGGTTATCAAGCCTGTATCATGGCTCCCACGGAAATACTCGCCGAACAGCATCTGGCTACCATCATGGGGTTCTTGAAAGACATGGACCTGCGGGTGGCTCTGCTGACGGGTATCGTCAAAGGCAAGCGTCGCGAAGAGGTCCTTGAGGGCCTACTCGACGGCACCATCAACATCCTTGTAGGCACTCACGCCGTCATCGAGGACACCGTACAGTTTGCACGTCTGGGAATGGTTGTCGTCGATGAACAGCACCGCTTCGGTGTGGCCCAGCGTGCCAAGTTGTGGAGCAAGAGTGAGAATCCGCCCCACGTCTTGGTGATGACAGCCACCCCAATCCCTCGCACTTTGGCAATGACGCTCTATGGCGACTTGGACGTCAGCGTCATCGACGAATTGCCGCCGGGTCGTAAACCTGTGAGAACCACTCACGTCTTCGACACCCGCATGACGTCACTCTACGACGGCATCCGTCAGCAGATCCGCTCGGGCCGCCAGGTATATATCGTATTCCCCCTGATAGAGGAGAGTGCCAAGAGCGACCTCAAGAATCTTGAAGACGGTTTCGAGGTACTGAAACAGGCCTTCCCGGAATTCCGTCTCAGCAAGGTGCATGGCCGCATGAAGCCGAAAGACAAGGAAGAAGAGATGCAGCGCTTCGTCAACGGTGAGACTCAGATTCTCGTTGCTACCACCGTCATCGAGGTAGGCGTCAACGTGCCCAACGCCTCCGTGATGGTCATCCTCGACGCCCAGCGTTTCGGTCTCTCTCAGCTTCACCAGCTCAGAGGACGAGTAGGACGAGGTGCCGATCAGAGTTTCTGCATCCTCGTCACCCCTTACAAACTCAGTGAGGAGACCCGGAAACGCATCGATATCATGTGCGACACCAACGATGGTTTCCGCATAGCAGAGGCCGACTTGAAACTGCGCGGCCCTGGCGACCTTGAGGGAACCCAACAGAGCGGCATGGCCTTCGACTTGAAAATTGCAGACATCGCCCGCGACGGACAACTCGTGCAGATGGCTCGCGACGAGGCACAGAAAATCATTGAGGACGACCCGGATTGTGCCTCTCCCCGCTATCAGTTGTTATGGAACAGACTGCGCCAATTACGTAAAACAAATATTAATTGGGCGGCTATTTCATGACATTAAGTGTTAAAAGACCACAAAAGATTGTTAACGCAAACAAGTTCCTGCATATTTTAGGAATTAATTTTCTACCTTTGCACCGAAATCGTCAACAAAGACGCTTGCGACATGCAAGAAAATACTCTAACAAGTAAAACCAAAACCCAATGATATCAATTAAGATTTTTAAAAAGACAGCTTTTTTATTCTTCTTGACACTTACCACAACATCAGCTGCAGGACAGGATCTTCTGGCCCGTCAGGCTCCCGTTGACCGTAAGATGAAAGCCGTAGACTCCATAGTACTCAACAAACTGATCGAGCAGGAGATGCTTGAGAATCCCTCAGGTGACCTCTATGACGAGTGGGACAATGAGCTTACTCACTACTCTGGTAGCGTTCTGCCCAATGAGACCACCATCGACCTGCGCGGTTTCTGCATGCCTACAACCAGTCGTGTCATCACCTCAAACTTCGGTGCCCGTTGGGGACGCCAGCACAAGGGACTCGACATCAAGGTCTATATCGGTGATACCATCCGCGCTGCCTTCAGTGGTAAGGTACGTATCGTGAAATATGAGCCAAGAGGCTATGGTAAATATGTTGTGATTCGTCACTACAACGGATTAGAGACCTACTACGGTCACATGTCCAAGCAGCTTGTCACCGAGAATGAAGAGGTGAAGGCTGGCGATCCTATCGGACTGGGTGGTAACACAGGTCGTAGCACCGGTTCTCACCTTCACTTCGAGACACGCCTCTGTGGTGTAGCCCTGAACCCCGCACTGATGTTTGACTTCCGCAATCAGGATGTTACAGGCGACTCCTACACCTTCCGCCGCAGCCGCTATGCTGCTGAGTCGGCTCAGGCTACTCGTCTGCGCGGTGTTAACGCCAATGGTGGTACCGGCCGTTTCGACAACGATTCTGACGATGATTCAGAATTGGCTATCGCAGCCCCATCAGCATCTTTCGCACCTGAGACTCACTTCCATAAGGTGAAGAAAGGCGAGACACTTCAGTCTGTTGCCCGCAAGTGCCACACGACTGTTGATGCCCTCTGCCGCTTGAATCGTATCGGCAAGAACATCCGCCTGATGCCAGGACAGATCCTGAAATACAACTAATCCTGGAATTTTATCACTCAACAATAAATCCCACCCTCATCGGGTGGGATTCTTTTTTATGTTGTGGAGTCCGACTCCACGAGGATTATTTCAACTGACCTATCAGATACTGAGCTACGATATCCGTAGAGCGGTAGATGTTCTGAGAAAAGCCGTGATCGAAATACTCCTGAAGCACGAACTCACTCTTTGGCCAGATCTGATGGAAACGTTCGCCATAGGTATAAGGCACCACGCGGTCAGCATTACCGTGAATGATCAGAGCCGATCCCTGATACTTTGCAGCCGTCTCATAGATAGGCAGTGAGAAGGCAGTACGGATATAGTTACCACCAAGTTGCTGTGGTCCCCACAACTGCACGAACTCAGGCGGATCCAGCGGGTCATACTGTTTGCCGAACGTACTGCCACGAATTGCATCATCACGAAGCACGGCAGCAGGAGCCATCAATGCCACAGCACGGAAGGCATCGGTACCCAGTTCGCCTGCCGTCATCGCTGCGACGACACCACCCTGAGAATGGCCCACGATAGCCAGATCGCTGACATAGCGCAGGTCGCGCACATACTCCACCACCTTCTTGGCATCCTCAATCTCATTGGGCACCGTCATATCCCTGAACTCACCCTCACTCTCACCGTGACCATTGAAGTCAAAACGTACAGAGGCGATGCCATGAGCCTGTAGTGTGTCGCAGATCAACTCGAAAAGCGGACCATCCTTCGTACCGCCGAAACCATGACAGAACACCACCATCGGGCATTTCTCACCTGCCTTCAGTTCCGGCTTCTGAATGATGGCAGCGAGTTTGCCGTGATCACCGTCGATGCTCACCTTCTCTCCTTTGGCACCAGGCGCATAGGCACCCGTCGTGAGTTCTTTCAGATACTTGTCCACCTTGTAGGTAAGTACGGTAGAAAGTTTTACCTGCCCATCGGGACCAATCACCACCATCGAGGGAATCCAGTTCACGCCATAGGCTTTCGAGATATCAGTCTCCTTAAACTTCTTCAGCTCACTTACCTGAGGATAGGCAATGCGATACTTCTCAATAGCCTTCTTCCATGCCTCGACATCCGTATCCATCGATACACCCAAGAACTCGATGCCATGCTGTTTGTAGGCATTGTACATACGCACCACCTCGGGAGCATCCTTTCGGCAGTCAGGACACCAGGAAGCCCAGAAATCGAGCACCACCGTCTTGCCCTTTGCCCATTTGGCAAACTGGAACTTCTTGCCATCGGGCTTCAGCATCTTGAAGTCAGGTGCTGCCGTCCCAGCCTTGATCAGTTCGGTTGCGTACTTGCTGTCTGGATCCTGCTGAGGACCAAACTGCGCCTTCGTTTCCACCGCTACTCCCACCAGGAGCGCCATGGCAAATAATCTAATCAGCTTCATCGTAAAATAAATGTTCGTACATTTTTCGGCAAAAATACAAAAAATATAAGAATTATTTCCTATCTTTGCAGAAAATTTAAACTATAAATCTTATGTACGACAAGGAAAAAGGACTTTACATTGCCCATTGCGCTAACGGCGCACTCAGCATTACAGGTAAGATGGCAAACCGACATGGACTCATCGCCGGTGCCACAGGTACAGGAAAAACTGTCACCCTGCAGGTCATGGCAGAGACCTTCTGCCAGGCAGGCGTTCCCTGCTTCATGGCCGACATGAAAGGTGACCTTAGCGGTATCTCACAGGTAGGAAAGATGAGCGGTTTCATCGAGAAGCGCCTCCCCGAATTCGAGATTGCGGAGCCGCAGTTCCAGGCTTGTCCTGTACGTTTCTATGACGTCTTCGGTGAACAAGGTCACCCCATGCGCGCCACCATCTCGCAGATGGGACCTCAACTGCTCTCTCGTCTGATGCAACTCAACGAGACACAAGACGGTGTGCTGAACATCGTGTTCCGCATCGCTGACGAACGCGGTCTGCTGCTCATCGACCTCAAGGACCTCCGTTCAATGCTCGACTGGGTGTCGAAGCACGCCAAGGAATACACCACGAAGTATGGCAATATCTCGGTACAGACCGTAGGTGCCATCCAGCGCGCCTTACTACAGTTGGAGGCTCAAGGTGCCGACAAGTTCTTCGGCGAGCCTTCGTTCGACATCTACGACCTGATGCAGACCGAAGGTGGCAAGGGTGTGATGAGTGTGCTGGCAGCCGACAAGCTGATGATGCAGCCGAAGCTTTACTCTACCTTCCTGCTGTGGCTTCTCTCCGAGCTCTACTCCACCCTGCCGGAAGTCGGCGATATGGAACTGCCGAAGCTTGTCTTCTTCTTCGACGAGGCTCACATGCTGTTCAATGACACATCGAAGGCGCTGCTCGACAAGATTGAGCAGGTCATCCGTCTCATCCGCTCAAAGGGTGTGGGTATCTATTTCATCACCCAGAGTCCGACAGACATCCCGGAGAACATCCTCGGACAACTTGGCAACCGTGTACAGCATGCCCTCCGCGCCTATACGCCGAAAGACCAGAAGGCCGTGAAGACCGCTGCCGACACCTTCCGTGCAAATCCCGACTTCAAGACCGACGAGGCCATCATGAACCTCGAGACCGGTGAAGCCCTCGTATCGTTCCTCGATCCGAAGGGTGCTCCCACGGTGGTAGAACGTGCGAAGATTCTCTTCCCACTCAGTCAGATAGGGGCTGTCACCGAAGGTCAGCGTCTGGATATCATCAAGCAGAGTCGCATCTATGGCAAATACGATAACCCCATAGACAGAGAGAGTGCATTCGAAGTGCTGATGGCAGAAGCCGAACAGCAGATGCAGGCCGCAGAGGAAGAAGCCGCTGCTAAGGAAGAAGCCGCTGCTAAGGAAGAAGAAAAGGCTGCTGCAAAGACAGGCAAGGAGAAGCCTGGTATCATGAGCAAGGTGATGAAAGCCATCGTCACAGCTGTTACCTCTACGTTGGCCGCCATTCTTGGCACCTACGTCAGTAATAAGGTAACAGGTAAGCAGACGAAGTCAAAGACGTCGGGCACTGGCCGCGTGGTAAAGAATGCCACCAGCGCAGCCACCCGTACGATCACCAAGGAGCTCACACGAGACATCCTTGGCAATCTGATTAAATAAGGCAGATCAGGTCGTTGCCCAGATAATCCCACATCTGGGAACGCAGATTCAGACCATACTTCAGGTGATAGAAGTTATCGATCTTCCAGTTTCCATCCTCATACACCAGCTCAATACGGGCTGGTGTATAGGTATCTGAGGCATAGACCGTAAAGTTGACAGTAGCTGTCATCTCATTGGCATCCATATTCAGATCCTGCACCTCAAACTCGTCGAAACTCACCAAGTCGGAATCGTAGGTCATCGTCCACTTGTTCACTTCGAAGAACAATGTGCCTGTATTGTGCTCTTTGCTGCGCACAGCCATCAGCAACTTGTTCCACGACTTAGAGCAGAATGACTTGTCAAGCATATCGTTATCCACGGATCCTCCCAGATAGATACACTCGTGCTTCACAAGCGTGTACATGGCTCTTACACGCTCCAGCAGAGCTTCACGCTCTAACTGTAAAGCCATCTCTGATTTTACAGAGTCAGGCGTAGCCATCATGCTTACCTGCTCAACGATTTGCTCATCCTCAGTCTCCTGATGATGTGCCATCTGATAGCCCATGGCTAAGACACCGCCAATAAGCATACCAATCACTCCCGAAATACAAACTAAACGTTTCAAAGTAGAAAAAAATTTTAATCATTATAATGGTCGGCTGCAAAGTTACGAAAAAATCCGAAACCAACAAAAAAATATCGATATTTCTTAGCAAAATGTCGAAAAAAAACTATTCGCAGACGGTATATATGTATGAAGGAGCCTCGCGTGTCGTGAAATGGAACTGCGGATTCTCTTGCAGCACGGTCTTGAGGTCGTTGCTGATTCCAGTACCTATCAGCTTCAATGCCGCTTCCTTCATCGTCCACAGACGGATAAACGCGACAGCAGGGTTGGCAGCCTTCTGGATGCGCTGCAGTTCCTCGTCATTCATCGTGTATTGCGCCAGCGAATCCTTATACGAACGGATAGACTCCACGTCGATACCCACAGGCGCATCACTGATCACGCAGGCAGCAGCCTCCTTGCAGTGACTGAGGTTGAAATAGATCTCTGGATGTCCGACGATAGCAGGCTTCCCATGCGTGTTGTATTCAAAGATCGGATTCTCTGTGATACCATAATCCTCGCGGAGGCCCTGCTTCAGCAACTGGTAGGCCAGCACGCAGAGTCGTTGGCCCTGCTCAAACTTGAACTTCAGCGCCTGTTCCCGTCGTTGCGGCGAAATCTCCTTCAGTGCCGCCTCAAGGTCAAAGTCCCAGATATCCTCACTCAATAGAATCCTCATCACTATTCACTCTTCACTATTACCTATTCCCTACTCCAGTCCAAGTTCCGGCATTGGTATTTTTCGGTTGGCATTCTCCTTGGCTCCCAAGGCTATCAGCTCCTGTCCCTTCTGCACAACGCTTTGCCTACCCGTTATCAACTTGTTGTTCGTAAAGTCGTAAGCTTTCTGTGCAGCCTGCAACTTCTCACCCAGATCGTTGTAGCGCTTGATGAAGTCACCCAGACGGTCCAGGAGGTCTTCCGCCAGTCCGAACACCTTCTCCTGATTCTCAGCCTGCTGATTCTGCACCCAGGCAATATGAATCATGTGGAGGATGCCCAGCAAGTTCTGTTCCCCTGTGACGAAGACTTTCTTTTCAAAGGCCTCCCGCCAGAGCGTGGGATCGTTGGCAAGCGCCAACTGCAACGACGATTCGAAGGGTACGAACATAATCACGAAATCCACGGCGTCGCGCCCGTTCTTGATATACTTGGAGTAGTCCTTACGAGCCAATTCATTCACATGCTGTCGTACACTCTTGATATGATCCTGCAGATAGCGCTCCTTCTCCTCGGGCGTCTCGGCATTGACATACTTCTCGTAAGCCACAAGAGAGACCTTCGAATCGACGATGGCATCTTGTCCCTGCGGATAGTGCAGGATCACGTCGGGCTGCATCTCCTTACCAGTCTCGTCATTCTTCAACGGGCGCCCTAGTTCGTCGCGCAGCCTCGCCTGTACCTCATAATGGATACCCTCCGTCAGTCCCTGACTGGCCAACAAGTCGCCAAGGATGATCTCACCCATATTACCACTCACCTTGTTGTCACGGCGCAACACGTTTGTCAGGCTCTCTGCCTTCTCGCCCAATTGCTGCGTCTGCTGCATCATCTGCAACATCTGCTCACGGAACGAAGCAGAGTGGGCTGCACTTTCCTTCTGGTTCTCACTGATCGCTTTCTGCATATTCGTGATAGCCTCCTTCAACGGCTGTGTGATACCCGTCATCGTCTCCGCATTCTGTTCCTTCAGTTTCGTGGCACTCGCCTCCATCAGTTGCTGGGCCATGTTCTTAAAGCGTTCCTCGTGGCGCTTCAGTTCTTCGTCCATATGCTGGCGCACCAGTTCCAACTCCCTACCCTGCGACTCCGCACGGGCGTGAAGCTGTTTGTTCTCCGACTCCAGATGGTTCACCCTGCTGGTAGCAGCACTCAACTGTTCGTTGCGCATCGCCAGTTCGATATCCTTCTTGCCAGCTACGAGGTTCACGGCATCCATGCGTTTATCCATCAACAAGTAGATAGCTACGCCACCTACCGCCACACCTATCAGAATATATAATACAATCATCATTGAGACCTATTTTTTTGCAAAAGTATAAAAAAATCTGTGAAAAACGGCTTATTATATTGCTTTTTTTGTATATTTGCAGCAAGAAACCATTTTTATCAATCACTAAAAACTTTAATTATGGATTACAAGATTATTGACATCGAAGGTGTAGGCGACGTTTATGCAGAGAAACTCGTTGCTGCTGGTATCAACAAGGTAAGCGAACTGCTCGAGAAGTGTGCTGCTCCCAAGGGCCGCAAGGAACTGGCAGATGCAACAGGCATCAACGAGAAACTCATCCTGCGCTGGACCAACCACGCAGACCTGTTCCGTATCAACGGCGTTGGTCCTCAGTTTGCCGAACTGTTGGAGAAGGCCGGCGTTGACACTGTGAAGGAGTTCCGTCATCGTGTTGCCGAGAACCTGCAGCCGAAACTCGAGGAAATCAATGCAGAGTTCCACATCTGCGGCCGTGTTCCCGCTGCCTCTGAGGTACAGAAGATGATCGACCAAGCCAAGGAGCTGGAACCGAAAATGACATATTAAGCAATAAGCCCCGCCAGTTGGCGGGGCTTCTTCTGTTTGCGTCCACAGTCCTGCGTGCTGGGGACTGGCCAGTAAACAGTACGCAAAATAACGTTTTCGCTGTTATCCCATATCAACTTGGAGCTTAGGCCAGTTCACAAGGTAGAGTTGCTCGGTGGCGCGGGTGAAGGCAGTATAGAGCCAGTGGATATAGTCGGGGGTGAGCATGTCGTCGATCATATAGCCTTGATCCAGATAGACGTGCGCCCACTGTCCGCCCTGAGCTTTATGGCAGGTGACGGCATAGGCAAATTTCACCTGAAGGGCATTATAGTAACCATCCGTCTTCATCTTCTTGATGCGTTCAGTCTTCTGGGGAATATCCGCATAATCCTCCATGACAGCATTATAGAGTTGCTCCTGCTGTTCATGCGTCAGTGCAGGAGCCTCTGAAGTAAGGGTATCGAGGCAGAGGGTGGCGGTCAGTTCGAAGTCATCGTAATCAGGTAATTGCATGGTGACCTCCGCAAAACGGAAGCCGTATAATTCGTGGACATGACGGACGCGCTGCACGACGGCGATGTCGCCATTGGCGATGAAAGGGATTTCCTTGGATCCTTCTGTCCAGAAATAGTTGTTCTTCACAATCATCAGCTGGTCACCGCGACAGAGTTCATCCTCACGGTCGAGCACCTGATTACGGATGCCTTGATTATAGATATTGGCCCGTTTGTTGCTGCGGGTGATCACAATGGTCTCGTCTGTCCCCACCTGATAGTAGCTTGTGGAGAGAGCGTCGATAAGTTCGCCGCCTGGCACCATCTGGATATCAGCGAACCCTGCAAAGCGGATCTTCGGCAACTGCGTCATCTCATCGTGGGTAATCATCTGACGGATCTGCGTGGCATTCCAAAGAATGCCCGACTCCTCTCCCTGTCTAAGTACCTGGTTCAGGTCACATTCATAGACACGCATACCATAGCAGCGCAGCACATCGGCCATCAACGCCGGACTCTCGTCTTCGCCCACTGGCGGCAGCTGAGCCTTGTCGCCGATGAGCAACATACGACAGTTTGAGCCACGACCAGACTGATAGACGAAGGTCATCAGGTCGTCGAGCAGGCAACCGCTCCCGAAAGCAGAGTCGCCATAGCCCTGATTGGCAATCATCGAGGCCTCATCTATTATAAATAAGGTGTCACGGTTCAGGTTGTCGTTGAGATTGAATGAAGAGAGGTCGCCGGCAGACTTCTGACGATAGATACGACGATGGATGGTGTAGGCCACATGCCCCGCATTGAGTGAGAAGACTTTAGCTGCACGGCCCGTAGGTGCGAGCAGGATCATCTTCTGCTTCAGGGCGGCCATCGCACGGACGATGGCACCTGCCAGCGTGGTCTTACCCGTACCGGCAGAACCGCGCATGATCATCACCACCTGATCGTCGCTATCGGTCATGAAGCGCGCAAACACATCGAGGGCATACGCCTGCTCGGCGGTAGGCGTGAAGCCGAAGGTCTGGCGGATGCGGTATTTCAGTTCTTCGTAAATCATTTCGGCAACAAAGGTAGCATTTTTTTCAAACACAGAGATACTGAGGCACAGAGAAAATTAATAAAAAAACAAAAAACTCGGTATCTTTATGGCTCTGTATTGCTTTTTTTATCTACCTTTGCAGACAGTTATGCAATTCAACAACAAACTGACGAATATCATCCTGGCCCTGATTGCGGTAGCACTGTTAGCCGTCTGTATCGCCAGTGTGATGAACGCAAGATGATGGACAAAAGGAAAATGACCATACGTATCGGAAAGAATACGCTCTCCTTTACCCTGCTCGACGTGACGAGTCAGGAGCAACCCGTAATCTACGAACCATACATCGTAAAGGGCGGCATCTCGATGGCTGCCAATCTCCGCGAAGCGCTGAAGACCGTCAACCTGTCGGCTGCCGACACACATCGTGTACGAGTGCTGCTCGACACGCCTTCGACGCTCGTGCCCATAGACGAGTTTGAGGAGGAGGAGATTGAGGATCTGCTGAACCATGTGTTCCCTGCCACTCAGGAACCGCGCACAGCTCTCTTCAATGTACTGCCTGACCTGAAGGCTGTCTGTCTGTTTGCTGTCAACAAAGACCTGCGGGGCGTCATCTGCGATCAGTTTGCCGATGTGCAGTTCATCCATGCCATGACTCCTGTGTGGCGCCATCTGCATCAACGCAGCTTCACTGGTCATCGCAACAAGCTCTATGGCTATTTCCACAGCAAGCGCCTCGACCTCTTTAGTTTCCAGCAGAACCGCTTCAAATTCTGCAACTCGTTTGAGGCCTCTCACGCCTATGACGCCCTCTACTTCCTGCTATACACCTGGAAGCTGCTTCGACTGGAGGCAGAACACGACGAGTTGCACGTCATGGGAGACATCCCAGAACAGGAGTGGCTCTTGAAAGAACTGAAGCGCTATCTGCAGAAAGCGTATGTCATTAACCCCACAGCCGACTTCCAACAGGCTGCCGTCACCAAGATCCCGGGGATGCCCTACGACCTGATGACCTTATTAGTGAAAGGAAGATGAGAATCATCACGGGTATCTATAAGGGCAGACACTTCGATATTCCGAAGACATTCAAGGCAAGACCTACAACGGACTTTGCCAAGGAGAACATCTTCAACGTGCTGACGGGCTATCTCGACTTCGAAGGCATATCAGCCCTCGACCTCTTCTCGGGCACGGGTAGCATCTCGCTCGAATTAGTGTCGAGAGGTTGTGCCCATGTCATCAGCGTCGAACTGGACCGCGACCATCACCGTTTTATACAAGACTGCCTGAAGAAGCTCGGCACCGACTCCTGCGTGGCCTTACGTGGTGATGTCTTCCGCTTCATCAAGTCGTGTAAGCACGGCTTCGACTTCATCTTCGCCGATCCCCCTTACGCCCTCAAGGAACTATCCTCCATCCCCAGCCTCATCTTCGAAAAAGGATTGCTGAAGGAAGGTGGCATCTTCGTGCTGGAGCACGGCAAAGACCAGGATTTCACGGCTGATCCTCACTTCGTGGAACATCGCAGTTATGGCAGTGTGAATTTCTCGATTTTCAGAACAACGGAGACAACAGGCGAGTAACACTCTCCCAAAGTCTCAGCAGGAATCCGCCATTGATACGACTGGGGATCGACGTCAGCGGCACGGCATTCTCCGCATCATCCAGGAACAGTTTCTTCATCCGCAGGGCCAGTGCCTCGTCGTAGAAGAAAATATTGCCTTCAAAGTTATTCTCAAAACTCCGGATATCCAGATTGGTAGAACCACAGGTGACGATGGCGTCGTCGCACACCATCAGTTTGGAGTGGAGGAAGCCTTTCTGATAGAGCAGCACCTTTACACCAGCCTCCGTGACCTCACGCAGATAACTGCGGCTTGCCCAATCTACAAAACGTGCATCACTATAGCGCGGACAAAGCACCTGCACATCGACACCAGCCAGTGCCGCCGTCTTCAAAGCTAAAAGCACAGAGTCGTTAGGCAGGAAGTAAGGTGTCTCCAGATACAGATAGCGACGGGCACCGAGAATCATCCGCACATATCCCTGCATAATCTCAGGATAAGGACTGATAGGACCACTGGTCACCACCTGAGCGATACAGTCGTTGCGCATCCCCTCTGTGGGGATGAACGGCGGATAAAATTTCTTATCGGAAAGGAGCGTACGGTCAACGAAATACCAATCGACGAGGAAGGTGCGCTGCAGGGCATAGACCGCACCGCCCGTCACCTTCAGCATCGTGTCGCGCCAGGCCATTCCTCCCCTGCCCTTCACATAGCGCTTGGCAATATTCATGCCACCAATGAATCCCACTGCACCGTCGATGACGATAATCTTCCGGTGGTTACGGTAGTTGGCCTTACTCGTAAACGTAGGGAAACGGACGGGCAGGAACGACACCACCTCAATGCCACCCTCACGCATCCGCTCGAAGAAGTCGTGGCTGACATTCCAACAGCCCACATCGTCATAAATCACACGAACCTCCACCCCTGCTCTGGCTTTGTCGAGGAGCGCATCAGCCACCAACATACCCAACGCGTCGTCGGCAAAGATATACATGTCGATATGGATATGGCTGGTAGCCTCATGGATGGCCTTCAGCAGTGCAGGAAAGAACTGATAACCGTCGGTATATATCTCCACCTGATTATCCTTGAAGGGCAACGACAGGTTCTGGTTGATGAAGAGATCGATCATCGGGCGATGGGGCTCAGGCAGATGCAGATTCTGCTGCTCGGCAAACTCCAGCATCGAACGCTTGGTCAACTGGTTCATGGAGCGCTCACTGATCAAGCGTTCCTTGCGCGTATTGATACCAAAGAAGAGATAAAACACGAAGCCCACCACCGGCACAAACCATATCACCATCGCCCATGCCATCGTCTTGGCAGGCTGACGGTTGTCCATAATCACATGGATCACCGCAATAATGGCGATGATCTGCCAGATCAGGAATATGATATTAAGCCAACTCATCCGTTACTATCTCACGAGGTCGTTACCCAGCTGTTTGGCAAGTGCGTCGCGCAACTCCTGGGTATCCTTATACTGTTCTAACAACTGTCGGGCACGCTCCATATCGCCGCCCACCTGTCGCAGTTGTTGCTGTATCTCCTTCATCTTCTTCTCGATGATATCGAGCCGCAGGTCAAGCACCAGATGAAGCACATGCTGTCGCAATCCGCCCTCACGTTCCTTCAGTTGGAAGCCCTTCCCCAGCTGATGACGGTCGATGGCCAGTTCTGCTGCCAGAGAACTGATGGCGAAATCGGGATGCTGCATGAAATAGGTCTCAGCCTTGAAGCCCTCCTCACCACTATGGGAGGCTGCCTCCTGCAGGATTTGGTTATAGCGCTCATCACTAAAGGTCAGTCCATCCTGACCAAGATCGTAGGCGATGTACTGAGCCACCGTTAGGTTCACCTTCTCACCATCTTCCGTCTCCACGTTCTCGTAGATTACCTTCTCACCATCACGCACGATACTCTTCACGAGCATCTTTTCTATCTGGGCGTCGGCAGAGGTCAGCGCGAACTCTTTGTCGAAGGCGGTCTGGGGCGAACGTTCCTCCCGGGCAGCGTCCCGCTCACGTTCTTTCTCCTTCTCCTCGATGTCCTTGCGTATCATGCCGTTCATCGAGTTGAGGAGCGTCTGTTCCTTGATACCCATCCGCTGCGAGAGTTCGCTCAGGTAGGTAGAACGCAAGATCTGGTCAGGTATGACAGAGATGCTCTTCACGATACCGCCAATGGCCTCTGAACGCTTCACGGGATCCGTCACGTTCTCCACCGTCAGACGCGTCTTAAAGGAGATGAAGTCGGTCTGATGGGCCTCGATATAGTCTCTGAACTCCTGGGCGGTATGCTTGCGGGCAAACGAATCGGGATCATCGCCATCGGGGAGGAGCAGCACCTTGATGTTCATACCCTCCGCCAAGAGCATATCAGTACCACGCATGGCAGCATGGATACCCGCCTCGTCGCCATCGTAAAGCAGCGTGATGTTCTGAGTGAAACGCCTGAGCAACTTGATCTGATGGACGGAGAGTGCCGTGCCACTGTTGGCCACCACATTTTCCAGTCCACATTGGTGCATCGCAATCACGTCGGTATAACCTTCCACCATATAGACACGGTCTTCCTTGGCAATGGCCTTCTTGGCCTGATAGAGTCCGTAGAGCTCACGTTCCTTATGGTAAATCTCGGAGTCGGGTGAATTGACGTATTTCTGTTGTACGCCCTTCGTGCGGGCATCAAGCAGACGACCACCAAAGGCCACCACCCTGCCACTCACGTTCAGCCAAGGGAAGATCACGCGACCTGCATAGCGGTCGTGGAGTCCTTTCTCGCCCATGATACAAAGGCCCGTCTTCTCGAGGAATTCAGCCTTGTAGCCAGCCTTCTGGGCGGCCAGGGCCAGTGCGTCGCGCTTCGGCAGTGCAAAGCCTAACGAGAATTTCTCCACGATGTCATCACGGATGCCACGACTGCGGAAGTATTGTTTGCCGATGGCAATACCATCAGGGTCATTCTTCAGCACATTCTGGAAATACTGCAGTGCCCATTCGTTGACGATGAACATCGACTCACGGTCGCTCTGTTCCTTCTTCTCCTCGTCGGTCAGTTCGCGCTCCTGGATCTCGATGTTGTATTTCTTCGCCAACCAGCGCAAAGCCTCGGGATAGGTAATCTGCTCATGCTTCATCAGGAAGTTGATGGCTGTGCCGCCCTCACCACAGGCAAAGCACTTGCAGATCTGTTTCGATGGCGACACCATGAACGACGGGGTCTTGTCATCGTGAAACGGACACAGGCCCTTGTAGTTCACACCAGCCTTGCGGAGGGTGACGAACTCACCCACCACATCAACGATGTTGGTGGCGTCCATGATTTTGTCTATGGTAGCTCTGTCAATCATATTCGGTGCAAAATTACAAAAAACCAACGAATTATTTGCATTTTGGCTTCTTTTTTGTACCTTTGCACCGAAAACAAACGAAGATATCATCAAAATGAAGAAGACACTACTACTGCTATCACTCGTACTAACAGCCCTGCAGGGGACTGCACAAGAATTCGACAACCTGCCCACGCCCGTAGAGGAGAAAGTCATCGACAACACACCCGACTCTATCGCCAAAGCGCTGATGAACCGTCCTGCCCCTGGCTCTACCAGACAAGGACAGAACCCTGTGCTCTTCCTGATAGGCAACTCGACGATGCGTAATGGTACGATGGGCAACGGCAACAACGGTCAGTGGGGCTGGGGTTACTTCGCCAGCGACTTCTTCGACGGCCGCAAGATCTCTGTCGAGAACCAGGCACTGGGCGGCATGTCAACCCGTAACTTCTACACCGATCTCTGGCCTGCCATCCGTCAGGCCCTGAAGCCAGGTGACTGGGTGATCGTCAGCATCGGTCATAACGACAAGGCGGACTTCTTCGATGCCAAACGCGCACGCGGCGTCATCGACGGGGTGGCAGAAGACACGATGATCGTAGGCTTCAACGAGCGCAAACAGATACCCGACACCGTATATAGTTACGGTCATTACCTGCGCTGCTATATCCGTGACATTCGCCAGGCGGGTGCCAACCCTATCCTGATGTCGCTCACGCCACGTGATGCCCGTGACGAACGGGGGCTTATCATCCGCAAGCCACAGACGCAATGGGCATCCTATATCGCCGCCACAGAGGGCGTGCCCTTCGTCGATCTCAACGAACTCTCAGGCAGGAAACTCGACAGTTACAGCCTCTGGAAACAGAAATATCATTTCTATGGCGACCACATCCATACCTCAGCTTTCGGTGCGCGCCTCAATGCCCGCTCGGCAGCCGAGGGACTCTACTACTCGTCGAATCCACTATTGAAGCCCCTGCAGGAGATGATGGTCAACGTCACGTTGCCTGCCTACGGAGAAAACCGCCAACAAGGTAAGCCGATGGTATTCATCACTGGCGATTCAACCGTTAAGAACAAAGATAGCGAAGAAGACGGCATGTGGGGTTGGGGCTCACAGGCCGGTCTCATCTTCGACCCGAATAAGATTACATGGGAGAATGTGGCAATGGCAGGCCGCTCTACGAAGAGTTATCTCAGGGAAGGCCGTTGGGAGAAGGTCTATAACGCCCTGCAACCAGGCGACTTCGTGCTTATCCAGTTTGGCCACAACGACATCTGCCCCATCAACGACAAGAAGGGGCGCGGTGTCATCCCAGGAACGGCAGACACCTGCCATGTCTATCAGATGGAGGCCGACGGCAGCTATGAGATGGCCTACAGCTTCGGTTGGTATCTGAAGAAATTTATCGATGATGTCCGTGAGAAAGGTGCTACCCCTATCCTGCTCTCACTCACGCCACGCAACGAATGGCCTAACGGCAGAATAGAACGTCGCAATGATACCTACGGACGCTGGTATCGGGAGGTCGTCGAGCAGACGGGGGTCGCCTTCGTGGACATCCATAACATCAGCGGTGACTTCCTCGACAAGAAGTTTGCCTCCAAGGACGCCGAGAAGAGCAAGGCCCGTGCATCGAAATACTTCAATCACGACCACACCCATTCCTCGAAGCTTGGCGCCCAGATGAATGCCCGTAGCCTGGCCAAAGGACTGAGAGACATCCACTCGCCGCTCGCCGCCTACCTCAGGAAATAAGAAGGAAGCGGCGTGCCCGCCACACCTACGGTTTCATAAAGACGAAATAGACAGCCCCCACCAAGCAGAGCGCTGCCGCAGCGTGGTTCCAGTGCAACTGTTCGTGCTGGAAAATGAAGTTGGCAATGACGGCAAACACTACCAGGGAGATGCACTCCTGGATCACTTTCAACTGCACCAAGTTGAATGGTCCACCGTTATCCACAAAGCCGATACGGTTGGCAGGCACCTGACAGCAGTACTCGAAAAAGGCAATCATCCACGAGAAAGCAATCACCAGATAGAGGGGCCAGTTAGTGGAGATACCTGACTGCTGGAGGCGCAGATGGCCATACCACGCAAACGTCATAAACACATTGCTCAGAATGAGCAGGAGAATTGTATATACACCATTCATCATAACGACAAGCAATTCTTAAAACGGCTGCAAAGGTACGATTAAATAAGAAGAAAACCAAATATGAGAACATTTTTATTATCAATTATCTGTATGATGGCACTGGGCACGTGTCAGGCACAAGATCAGAAAGCGGAGCGGATGAAGTATATCCGCAAGTGCTATGCCGAAGCCAAGAAGAAGATTGACGCCAACGGCAAGAACGGGAAGTCGCCCAAGGACATGCGACTCATCATCAACAGACTGGAGGACGAGGATATCCCCCTCTACGACACAGAGCAGTTGGACTTCTTCTTCGATGAAAAGTTTGTGGACGGATTGGCAACGAAACAGCCCCCCTATTTCATCATAGAGAATTGGGGCAACCACGGCCATATCAGATACAACGAGGTGCTGCTCGACCCCAAGGATCATCAGGTAATCTTCTGTTATATGAGAGGTGAGACGGATGCCGGCTTCGTGGTGGAGTCGCGCTACTACTACGATGCCAAGGGACAATGCATCGAGCAGAAACACAACACTCACAACAGTTGGACAACCCCCGAAACAGAGAAAGAGAATGCTGAGTTCTACATGAATCTCTTCAGTAAGCTGAACTACAACGGCTACTTCACCCCGCTTGACCTAGACAAACCAAAGAAACCTACTACACCGAAGGCTGAGCGACTGAAACATATCCGCGCCCTCTACGCACAGGCCAAGGAGAAATCGGCTGCCAACGACAAAGAGGAAATGTCAAACGATCTGCATATTACTATACACGACCTGGGCGACGACCAACCCCCACGGACAACAGAAAAGAGAATCTATTTCGACAAGGACGGCATCTATTTCATCAGTTGCACCAGCAAGTCGATGCAGTTTAACGGTTACAGCGAATATCTCTTTGAACCGAAAACCAAAGACCTGGTATTCTCTTACACACGAGGCGCTGAGGAAGGACAGGTATATGATTGGCGCTACTACTTCGACGAGAACGGTGACTGCATCGAGACCAAGACCAATCATACCGACGAGACGGATGACGGTTTCTACGACAAGCGTGCCGCCAAGGACGACCAGGCCATCTTCGAGATGTTGATTGGACATGAATAATAAAAACAAAGCGTTATGAGAAAGACCCTTATTTCCTTTATCATGTTGACTATTGCTGCGAATATAGCAGCACAGGATTTCTTGAGCAATTCGGAAATCAACAGTCAATGGCGACAGAAGACCATCTCAGTGAAGAACGGTGGACAGACGCCCGATGTGGTGAAACTGTTACGCGCCTTTAACGAAGTGATGCCAACATGGACTGTGAACCAAGTGCTGAAACAGGCAGACCATCCTGCCAAAGGCACACGTCAGAGTGGGACGGCTGTCATCTGGGACGGAGAAGAAGAAGACGACTACCGCATACTCATTGACCGCAGGAACGGCTATGCAGACCTGGCATCTCAAACAGATATCGACCAGACGGCAGCCGACGTCTGGCGCAAGGACAATGGGCATCGCATTTTCGCCCTATCCCTCTTCCAACAACATGGGAATCCACAGAATGTGCTCTGCTGGTACGACTACGACCCTCAGACGCAGACAATGACACCCGAGAAGAGTCCGCTCGACGATTTCAAACCGAGCGCAAAAGGTGCTTTCGTGGCATATGAGTTGCCTATGACAGGTACCGACTTTAACATCATAGAGTACTATCCCAACTTGCCTGCTATCACACACGTTTATAAATGGAATCGGAAACAGTTCCTGTATAACGGAGTCCAGATGCCAGACTTCGAATATAGACTCGCACCAGACTCAAAGAGCGCAACACGCATCAGCCAAT
Organism: uncultured Prevotella sp.; assembly: GCA_900315525.1. Classification (GTDB taxonomy): domain Bacteria; phylum Bacteroidota; class Bacteroidia; order Bacteroidales; family Bacteroidaceae; genus Prevotella. The sequence continues at coordinate 24,702 of OMZO01000028.1, forward strand.
CAGGCCATGCCTTTTCGCACTACTCCCTACTCGACCCGACAGATAGCGGGAATCCGATGATGGCCTTCTGTAACTTCGTGGATGGCGAGGTCGGCGACATGATGCTCATCGGAGATTTCAAGGGCAACCACGTAGCGTTGGGACAGAAAACGCAAGATGGTGAGAAGCTGAACTTGTTCTATGCACCCGAAAACAAAAACGGGGATCAGCAGATAGCGGTGGTATATCGCGACATGGCTGGTGGACTGTGGTATCATATCATGCTGGGCAATCTGGTGCAGTACTTGGTGTGCGACCTACCCAACTTTGCCAATCCCGAAAAAGGGCATACCGTGGAAATAACAGCAGGCTATGGAAGTGATGACGAGACGACAGAAGTCATCAATCTGCTGGGTGACTGGATCGACATCATGAAACGATGCCAATGGAGTAAGGTTGACATCCAAGAGGGAGAAGAAGAAATGCCATAACATGACATCAAATGAATGCGGGTGCCAGATGAAGCACCTATCGTCAAATAAATTGCACAAAACGTCCAATCTGTGCACATTTCGGTCGATTTTGTGCAATTTGTTTGGCTGTGTGCGCAAAAAGTAGTAATTTTGCACCCGATTTTTAAAAAGGATACACATTATTAATTAATATTTATGGCTTTAAAGATTGTTGTGCTGGCCAAGCAAGTGCCAGACACCCGTAACGTGGGTAAGGATGCAATGACTGCCGAAGGAACGGTAAACCGTGCTGCCCTACCCGCTATCTTCAATCCCGAAGATTTGAACGCCCTGGAACAGGCCCTTCGCCTGAAGGAGCAGAACCCAGGCTCAACAGTAGGAATCCTCACGATGGGTCCTCCACGTGCAGGCGAGATTATCCGTCAGGGACTTTATCGTGGCGCTGATACCGGTTGGCTCTTGACCGACCGTCTCTTTGCTGGTGCCGATACCCTCGCTACCTCTTACGCGCTGGCTACTGCCATCAAGAAGATTGGCGATGTGGACATCGTCGTTGGTGGTCGTCAGGCTATCGACGGTGATACCGCTCAGGTAGGTCCTCAGGTGGCTCAGAAGCTGGGGCTGAATCAGGTGACATACGCTGAGGAAATCATGAAAGTGGAGAATGGCAAGGCGCTCATCCGCCGTGTCATCGACGGTGGTGTGGAGACCGTAGAGGCTCCGCTGCCCGTGGTCATCACTGTAAATGGAAGCGCTGCTCCCTGTCGTCCGCAGAATGCCAAACTGGTCATGAAATACAAGCGCGCCACCTGTCCGATGGAGCGTCCTGCTGAAGGTACACCATACGACTATCTGTATGACGAGCGTCCTGAGCTGACACTGAACCAGTGGAGCGTAGCCGACGTGGATGGCGATGTGAACCAATGCGGTCTTGCAGGCTCTCCTACCAAGGTAAAGGGCATCAAGAACATCGTGTTCCAGGCAAAGGAGTCGAAGACTTTGACGGCTTCTGATGCTGATGTCGAGGGAATGATCAAAGAATTGCTGGAAGAAAAAATCATTGGATAAAGAGATATGGCTAACAACGTATTTGTATATTGCGAAATCGAAGGTACAACCGTACAGGAAGTATCTCAGGAGCTGCTGACCAAGGGTCGCAAGCTCGCCAATGAACTGAAGGTGGAGCTCCACGCCATCGTAGCCGGTACTGGTATCAAGGGTAAGGTGGAGGACCAGATTCTGCCTTACGGTGTTGACAAACTGTTTGTATTCGACGGCGAGGGACTGTTCCCTTACACCTCGGCTCCCCACACGGATATCCTCGTGAACCTCTTCAAGGAGGAGCAGCCTCAGATCTGTCTGATGGGTGCTACCGTGATTGGTCGTGACCTCGGTCCACGTGTATCGTCTTCATTGACCTCTGGTCTGACAGCTGACTGTACAGAACTTGAGATTGGTGACTTCGAAGATAAGAAAGAGGGTAAGACCTACCAGAACCTGCTCTATCAGATTCGTCCTGCCTTCGGTGGTAACATCGTGGCTACGATTGTGAACCCTGAGCATCGCCCCCAGATGGCTACTGTCCGCAGTGGTGTGATGCAGAAGGCTATTTACGAGGGTGAGTGCAAGAAAGAGGTGGTTTATCCTGAGGTTGCGAAGTATGTCTCTCCCGAGGCTTACGTGGTGAAGGTGCTGACTCACGAGGTGCAGGCTGCCAAGCATAACCTGAAGGGTGCTCCCATTGTGGTGGCAGGTGGTTACGGTATGGGCTCGAAAGAGAATTTCGACCTGCTGTTCCAGTTGGCTAAGGTGCTGCATGGTGAGGTTGGCGGAAGTCGTGCTGCTGTGGATGCAGGCTGGCTCGACCACGACCGTCAGATTGGTCAGACAGGTGTTACCGTTCATCCGAAGGTGTATATCGCCTGTGGTATCTCTGGTCAGATTCAGCACATCGCTGGTATGCAGGACTCTGGTATCATCATCTCTGTGAACAGCGATCCCGATGCACCCATCAACAAGATTGCAGACTACGTGATCGTTGGTACTGTTGAAGAGGTAGTTCCCAAACTCATTAAATACTATAAGCAAAATTCGAAGTAATTATGGCAAACTATTATAGCGATCATCCTGAGATCGGGTTCTACTTGAGTTGACCTGGGCGATGCCATCGAGAACTACAAGCAGATTCTCGACATCACCGGCGACGTGGCTGCCAATATCATTGAGCCAAACTCTGAGGCTGTTGACCTCGAAGGTCCGCACCTCGAGAACGGCCGTATGATCTACGCCTCTAAGACTTACGAGAACCTCGACGCCACCCGTAAGGCTGGTCTGTGGGGTGTCTCCATGCCCCGCCGTTACGGCGGTCTGAACCTGCCTAACGCCATCTTCTCGATGCTGAGTGAGATGATTTCGGCTGCTGATGCCGGTTTCCAGAATATCTGGAGTCTGCAGAGCTGTATCGACACGCTCTATGAGTTCGGTTCTGAAGAGCAGCGCCAGAAGTATATCCCCCGCGTTTGTGCTGGTGAGGGTATGAGTATGGACCTGACAGAGCCCGATGCTGGTTCTGACCTGCAGCGCGTGATGCTGAAGGCCACCTTCGACGAGAAGGAGAACTGTTGGCGTCTGAATGGTGTGAAGCGTTTCATCACCAACGGTGACAGCGACATCCACCTCGTGCTGGCTCGTTCTGAGGAGGGCACTAAGGACGGACGTGGTCTGTCGATGTTCATCTACGACAAGCGCCAGGGCGGTGTCGATGTTCGTCACATCGAGCATAAACTCGGTATCCACGGCTCACCCACCTGTGAGCTGACCTATAAGAACGCCAAGGCAGAGCTCTGCGGTAGCACCCGTTTGGGACTTATCAAATATGTGATGGCTCTGATGAACGGCGCCCGTCTGGGTATTGCCGCACAGTCTGTAGGTGTGGAGCAGGAGGCATACAACGAGGGGTTGGCTTACGCTAAGGAGCGTCAGCAGTTTGGTGATAAGATCATCAATTTCCCCGCCGTCTATGATATGCTTTCTCGCATGAAGGCCAAGCTCGATGCTGGTCGTTCACTGCTCTACGAGACAGCCTGCTACGTAGATGTCTATAAGTGTCTTGAGGACATCGAGCGCGACCGCAAGCTCACTCCTGAAGAGAAGCAGGAGTTGAAGAAATATCAGCGTCTGGCTGATGCCTTCACACCGCTGGCCAAGGGTATGAACTCGGAATACGCCAACCAGAATGCCTACGATGCTATCTCTATCCACGGTGGTTCAGGTTTCATCATGGAGTACAAGAGTCAGCGTCTGTTCCGCGACGCCCGTATCTTCTCTATCTATGAGGGTACCACCCAGCTGCAGGTGGTGGCTGCCATCCGCTACATCACCAACGGCACGATGCTGAACAACATCAAGGATATGCTCGCTGCCCTGCCTGCTGATGCCAATGCTGCTCTGAAGGCTCGCGTCGAGAAGCTGATCCCCGTCTATGAGGAGGCACTTGCCAATGTGAAGGCACTGGAGAATCAGGATGCACAGGATTTCCTGGCTCGTCGTCTGTACGACATGACTGCTGAGCTCGTGATGAGCTTGCTCATCATCCGCGATGCCAGCAAGGCACCTGAGCTCTTCAAGAAGAGTGCTAACGTGTATGTCCGCATGACTGAAGAGGATGTTCTCGGAAAGTCCGCTTACATCAAGGCCTTCCAGGTTGAGGATCTCGAGCAGTTCAAGGCTGCTGAGCCCGAAGCAGAAGCATAAACCACACAATGGCTGCGCACAACGAACTCGGACAATGGGGCGAAAACCTCGCAGCTGAGTACCTGCGCAGTAAAGGCTACGTCATCATCGACCGCGACTGGCGTTCAGGCCACAGAGACCTGGATATCATCGCTGAAGATGGTGACGTAGTTGTATTCGTAGAGGTGAAGACCCGCCGCAACAACCTATTTGGTGAACCAGAGGAAGCCATTGACTTCCGCAAGCAACGGAGTCTGCAGCAAACCATCAACCACTACGTGAAAGCAAACCACATCCGAAAGGAAATACGCTTTGACATCATCGCCGTCACGGGCACGCCAGAAACGAAGCCTGACATCCGGCATATTCAGAATGTCGCACTATTATAAGAAACGCCCGACCGTTATTGGTCAGGCGTTTTTCTCATCATAGAGACGTACCTGGCGGTAAAGATGTTCTACCAGTCGAGGCACTGCATAATCACCAAGTACAGCCTCATCCACCCAGATATAGTCTGGCGGTAGTGGGGGCTGTTCTTCAGACTGCAGCAATGCAAAGTCGGCTAACAACACCCGATGCGTAAGCACATGCTTCACCCCTCGTTGCAGAATGGTGTATTGCCCCTTCAACTGGAGCTTATGGCAATCAGTCGCCAGATACGGCTCCCAAAGTCCCTGCCAGATATCACCGGCACCACGACGGTGGATAGCCACCTGTCGTCCACACCTTATATAAATATATGACAGATGGCGTTCCTTGACCTTAAGCGTCTTCTGCTTGACAGGCAACTGCGCCACTCTTCCCGTACGAAGGGCGTCACAGGTCTCCATGAGCGGACATATCAGACAATGGGGCGACTGTGGGGTACACTGGATAGCACCGAAGTCCATGATGGCTTGATTGTATTCCGAGGAAGGGGATATGTCAAAGTGTTCTGACGAGGGCAGAAGGGATTGGGCGAGAGCCGCGAAGGTCTTCTTACCATCAGTGGTGTTGATGGGCGTATCAATACCAAAATGACGGGCAAGTACACGATAGACATTACCATCGACAACGGCAGCAGACAGTCCAAAGGCGATGCTACCGATAGCAGCAGCTGTGTAATCGCCTACGCCCTTGAGTGAGCGCAACCCTTCGAGCGTCTGCGGGAATCCTCCCATTTCGACGACCTGCCTTGCCGCATAATGCAGGTTACGGGCACGACTGTAATAGCCCAGTCCCTGCCATTCGCGCAACACGTCATCCTCTGTCGCAGCAGCCAGAGCTTCCACCGTAGGCCAGCGACGCATGAACCGTTCCCAATAATCCCAACCTTGTTTTACCTGAGTCTGCTGGAGGATGATCTCCGAGAGCCAGATGGCATAGGGATCACGCGTCTGCCGCCAAGGCAGGTCGCGCCCGTTCTCACGAAACCACTTCATCAAAAGACTTGCAAACTCCATTAAAAGTATTTTTTGGCACGGATTAAAAATTTATAATTTACCTTGCTCACCGAGATAGCTGTCTTTGAAGCCCAGGAAATAAAGCACTCCGTCGAGACCGATGGTGTTGATGCTCTGCTCCGCATTAGCCACCACACGGGGCTTCGCATGGAAGGCAATACCCAGACCAGCCTCAGTAATCATCGGCAGGTCGTTGGCACCATCACCCACAGCAATGGTCTGGGCGAGATTCACCTTCTCCACCTGTGCTATCAGTTTCAACAACTCTGCCTTGCGATGACCATCAACAATCTCCCCGACATAGCGACCGGTAAGTTTACCATCCTCGCCGATTTCCAGTTCATTGGCATACACATAGTCTATGCCATAGCGACGCTGCAGATATTCTCCGAAATAAGTAAAACCACCAGAAAGGATGGCTATCTTATAGCCACAGGTCTTGAGAATCGACATCAGACGATCCACACCCTCGGTGATGGGCAGATGCTCGGCGATATCCTGCATCACGCTCACGTCGAGCCCTTTCAGCAGGGCCACACGCCGGGTAAAGCTCTCCTTGAAGTCGATCTCTCCGCGCATCGCACTCTCAGTAATGGCTCTCACCTCGGCACCTACGCCATTGCGTTCCGCTAGTTCATCGATACACTCGGTCTGTATCAGCGTGGAGTCCATATCGAAACAGATCAGGCGGCGCATGCGGCGGAACATATCATCCTTCTGGAAAGAGAAGTCGATCTCCATCTCCTGCGAGAGTTTCATGAGCTTCGACTGCATCTCCTGACGGTTGGTAGGTTCGCCACGCAGGGAGAACTGGATGCAGGCACGCGTATGTTTGCCTGGATTCTTGATGCTCTTACGACCTGTCAGTCGAAGGATGGAGTCGATATTCAGTCCCTGGTCGGCAAGGATACGTGTAGCACCTTCTATCTGGCGTGCCTCCAACTGACGACCCAACACCATGAGGATATAGCGGTTCTTGCCCTGATGACCCACCCAGTCTTCGTACTCATCGTCGGTAATGGGTGAGAATCCGATGTTCACATTCAACTCCGTCGCCTTGAAGAGCAGTTCTTTCATGACCTGTCCGGAGTTCATCTCGTCCATACGGATCAAGATACCCAACGATAGCGTAGAGTGGATGTCAGCCTGACCGATATCCAGAATCTGTGCATCATACTTGGCGAGGATGCCCATAATCGAAGCCGTCAGTCCGGGGCGATCTTGACCTGTGATCCTGACGAGTATTTGCTCTTGCTTTAACTTCATGACAATTACTTACTAGGGTTTTACGGATTAATATGATTATGACGATCCCTGTTCAGGGAATTGCTGATAGATACGAAGGCCATAGTCGGCACTCTTCGCGTAGATATATTCAACGATATCACTCGTGTCGTGCTCATAAGAATAGACATCCTTGGCATGAAGCCAGAAGATAAACTCCAAACAACAGCCATACGGCTGCAAGGACTCAGACTGCTTTACCAACGGACTCCTGTCGCCCATGACCTTGGGGTTCTCTTTCAGCCAATCTTCTATATGACGGCGGAACTTCGTGATATTAGCCACCCCGTCTTCATCGACCTTGAGGGATCGGAAATCGTAATAGACCTTACGCACTTGCTTGCGCCCCTCGTTTTCCACCATGCCCTGCCAATTCTGAAAGGCACCATCCACAAGCATCTGAGGTGTTACGGTAACGATGGTGTTATCGAAGTTACGCACCTTCACCATCGTCAGTGATATTTCCTCCACCTTACCGTTTGCGCCAGCATTGGGGACCGTTATCCAGTCACCGATATGCAGCATATCATTAGAGGTGAGACGGATGCCTGCTACCAGTCCCTTGATGGTATCCTGAAAGGCGAGCATCAGGATGGCCGAAGCGGCACCAAGACCAGCAAAGAGCGTGGCAGGACTCTTGTCGATGATGATGGCAACCACCACAATCACACTGACAAAGACCATCACGATCTTCAGCACGCTACAGATACTATAAAGATACTGTTGACGGGCGGTACGGGTACCGTTTTCCAACAGGCGGAAGGAGTCGATGAACACGATGATCGTGCGGACAGCCATGATGGTAAAGTAGATAGCTGTCAGACGGCCCACAATGTCTTCCACCTTCGGGAATTCATAGAACACATGGGGCAGCAGCACCCAGATGACGATAGCGGGGATGATGCGGCTGGCAGAATTCAGCACACGCTCATTGAAAATGACATCATCCCACTCGACATCCGTCTTGCGTGTAATCTTTAGCAGGATTGGTACCACAAATTGTCGGCAAAGCCAACCTGTCAGCCAAGCCAGCACGAAGGCAGAGATGACCAGAATGCCATAGCGCACGACGGCGACGCTATCACCTGACAGTCCTGTCAGACTGATCATCTGTTCGAGGTATATCTTGATCTGTTCCATATCCTATCGTTCACAAAGAGCCCTGCACACACGGTCCTGGAAACCTCGTCCGTCGGCATGTTTCATCACGCCCTGATTGATGATGCAGAAAGCAATCACATGATTGTTTGCCGCTGTCAGATAACCAGCCAGCGACGAGATACCTGATAACGTTCCGGTCTTTGCCTTCACACGTCCGTTAGTCACAGGCTCGGTCATGCGTTTCTTCAGCGTTCCGTCCTGTCCTGCTATTGGCAATGACGGATAGAGGTTCATGAAAATATTAGTGTTGCGGTAAGCATAGATCAGCAGGCGAGTCAGGAGCTCGGGCGTCACATAGTTGTAGAGTGAGAGTCCACTACCGTCGGCAATCCTATACTGCACATTCTGAACCCCTGCCTTTGACAGTATTTTCTTCTCGATCTGACGGGCATGAGCAGCCTTAGCCGGACGCACACCCTGCGAGGCGGCAATCTGGTAGAACACAGATTCGGCATACAGGTTGTCACTATCCTTCAGCATCGGATAGAGGATATCGCGCAGTGAGTGGTTCACGCTGCAGATGGTCAGCGTCTCCTTTGGCAGACTGCCTGTCGTACAGGGTGCATCCAAGGCAATACCCACGTCACGAAGCCGCTGAGAGAAAACACTCATGAATTCGTTTTTCCGTGATACAAGCAACGGCGACAGCTGTGGGTTGTCATCATCCCAGCACCACCCTTCACCCAGCAGATCAGCATCCTTGAAGCCATCGACGGCCACTAACTGTCCGTGGATAGAATCTATACCAAGGGCACGCACGCTCTCCACAAAGGCATTCATGCTGTCATCGTCAAACATCGGGTCCAGACAACCGACGCAGTATAAGTCACCTGTCAGTACACTGTCTTTCACCGCACCTTTATAACGAAGGGTGGTGCGATACTGGTAATTTCCCCCCAGCACGTCGATGGCCGTCACCGCAGTCACCAGCTTCATCGTAGAGGCCGGTCTCATCAGTTGCCGTTCCCCATGACGATAGAGCACGGAATCCGCCGTCAGGTCATAAACCATCAAGCCTAGCTGGGTGGTCTCCAGCAGCGGGTCTTGCATCAGCGTGTCGAGTCTTGCCTGGACATTCTGGGGCCAAGGCAACACGATGGCTACCGAGTCTTGTGGGTTATTACTAAATGTATCGGTCTGCGCATGCAGACCGACTATGGAACAGACCGCAAAAAGGGTCGTTACAATTTTCTTCATTGTCTGTCTTTCTGTCTTAATTCCGACGGTACTTGGACACTAGTTTGCGGATGGCCTTGTCCAATGATTCCGACGGTTCTATAATGTTATATGAACGCCAATAGTCTGGGTCCAAGAAATATTCTACCTTATCGTAATATGCATCACGCGAATCGAAGGAACTGCGGCTGGCGATAGGCTGTACGTCGTCTGACGAACTGTCAGTAACCACCATCTCGCAGGTGGCCGTAAACGAAGTGGCGAAGAGGCGTTTCTTCCAGTCACAGTTGAAGCGGAACGTGTTCCGCAGATAGCTGATTCGTGTCACGCCATCCTCATAGCGGTAATCAACGACGCTCGACAGTTCACGAGGCTTGAACTTCACGCCGAGTGGTTTCTTGACGAGCATAGTCCGCGTAGCCTTGTCCTTGTCTGCCATATCGAGGTTCAACTCAATACGAGTGAAAGCCAACCGCTCACTGTCGATGTAGAGCTTGCCATGATAGAGGGCATAAGGCATTGACTCGCAAGGCTCCATCTGTACAACATACTGCAGGCGGTCGTTGATATACTCAGGGATGCCCATCGTAAACTTATAGGCATCGAGATCCTCCTTGTTCAACAGGAAGTCGCGGTTCTTCACCAGATCCATCACCACAGCCTGTACCGGACCACCCATCACCTTCACGCCCAGCGTGTCACCCTGTTTCTGACTCAGCAGGCGACGCCCCTTGACGATGGCCACTCTGTCGCGCCCGATACTGCGGTTATAGGGAGTCTTATACATATCCTCGACACCCTCAGCCACATAGATATAGTGCTTCCGCTTCATGGCCGTCTCACGGTAAAAGCCCTTCAGCAGTTCCGGCACCTTACTATAATTATCGGGTATCTTACTGATGGCGATGTCCACCAGCTCCCGCGGATCCTCGTTCATGACGACCACCTCGCGAAGATGGATGGTTGTCGGTTGGAGTCTGACCTTCAGGTCATCACCGTTCTTGACCTTCACACGCTTGGTCTTATAGCCAAGATGTGACACGATGATCACACCTGGGTCTTCAGCCAATTTCAATGAGAAGTCACCGTCCTCATTGGTCACCACCGATATACGGCCTGCGGAGATGCTCACCTGCCCCAAAGGGTCACCGGTCTTATCATCGACCACATTGCCGCCTATCACCACCTGCTGCGCATACATTGCCAGCGGGGCAATTAACAGGATTAACAGCCATAGTCTCTTCATCTTCGTCTTGGTTTTGGTGCAAAGATACAACTTTTTTCGACAGAATGCAAATAATTACCCAGAAAATTCTTACCTTTGCATTCAGAAACTCTAAATAAACGGTTATGGTATATAAATACGACTTCCTAGTCATCGGTGCCGGTGTGGCTGGCATGAGTTACGCACTCAAGGTGGCAAGAGCCAACAAGGGGCGCGTATGCATGATCTGTAAGACCTCACTGGAGGAGGCAAACACCTCGTTCGCCCAAGGTGGTGTAGCCTCGGTAACAAATCTGGAGTTGGACAATTTCGACAAGCACATCGAGGATACGATGATTGCTGGCGACTACATCTCAGACCGCAAGGCAGTGGAACAGGTGGTGCGCATGGCACCTGAACAAATCAAGGAACTCGTGGAATGGGGTGTGAACTTCGACAAGAAAGAAGACGGCACCTTCGACCTGCATCGTGAGGGCGGACACTCGGAATTCCGCATCCTGCACCACGCTGACGACACAGGCGCTGAAATCCAGCGCGGACTGATGGAAGCGGTAAGAAACAATCCGAATATCGACATCAAGGAGAATCATTTCGCAGTAGAGATCATCACTCAGCACCATCTGGGCGTACGCGTCACACGTCGATCTCCGAATATCCAATGTTACGGTGCCTATGTGCTGAACCCCGAAACGGAGAAGGTGGATACATACCTCTCTAAAGTGACGGTGATGTGTACGGGTGGCTGCGGAGCCGTCTATCTCACGACTTCCAACCCCGTGATTGCCACTGGCGATGGCATTGCCATGGTATATCGTGCCAAAGGAACCGTTGCCGACATGGAATTCGTACAGTTCCATCCGACGGTACTCCACAATCCGAAAGAGACGCACCCCGCCTACCTCATCACCGAGGCCATGCGCGGCTATGGCGGCATCCTGAAACTGCCCAATGGCGAGACCTTCATGGAGAAATACGACGAACGCCTGTCACTGGCACCGCGTGACATCGTGGCTCGTGCCATCGATAAAGAGATGAAGATCCACGGTATCGACCATGTCTGTCTCGATGTGACTCACAAAGATCCAGAAGAGACACGTCACCACTTCCCGAATATCTATCAGAAGTGCCTCTCCATCGGCATCGACATCACCACCGACTATATCCCCGTTAGACCGGCAGCCCACTATATGTGCGGCGGCATCAAGGTCGATCTGAACGGACAGTCTTCCATCGAACGACTCTATGCACTCGGTGAGTGCTCATGCACTGGTCTGCACGGCGGCAACCGACTGGCATCGAACTCTCTGATAGAGGCCGTGGTCTATGCCGAGACGGCAGCTAGAGACTCTCTGGCACATATCGATCTCTACGATTTCAATGAGAAGGTGCCCAAGTGGAATGACGAAGGTACGATGACCAATGAGGAGAAAGTGCTGATCACGCAAAGTGTCAAGGAGGTGAACCAGATCATGGCCAACTATGTGGGTATCGTGCGTTCAGACCTGCGTCTGCATCGCGCCTGGGACCGTCTGGACATGCTCTATGAAGAGACGGAGCGTCTCTTCAAGCGCGTCAAGGCCTCAAAGGATATCTGCGAACTGCGTAACATGATCAATGTAGGTTATCTCATCACTCGCTGGGCACTGGAGCGCAAAGAGTGCCGTGGTCTGCATTTCACTACAGACTACCCCGTACACGCTTACGATAAAGAATAAGGCAACGACTTGTTATACCCCTTCGTCGTCGGGATTAGGTTCTTCGGCAGGAAGGGAACCAGAAGTGTCCATTTGGTCATCACGCCGGATGGACACTTCTCCAAAGTTCGACACACTGACCACCAAGGGAATGTATTCATCAGTCTGTGGATGACTCACACTACCAGCAAAGATGATGTTGTTACCATCCGTCTTGTCAAAGACAATACCCTCCAGGATACCTGTCTTGCGATAGTCGTCGTCGAGCTGAGCTACGAAATCGGCCTTTGTAAAGACGCGTTTAAAAAAGACGGAACCGTCAGAACGAAGGATACGTACCGTTATACGATTGTCGAAGAACTGTTGCCCGGTCTCGTCTTTCACCATCGGCAGCGAATCACTACTCACACGGTTGATGGCCACCTGATACTCCTTACCAAGCCATTGCACGTCATTCGTCTGGTCATAGGGTTGCATACGGACGGGAGTCTGTGGTTTGGGCGTCTCCACAGTAGGGACGATAATATCATTGGTCTGTTTCTTTTTGCCACAACTGGTGACAACGAGTGCCGTCAGGACGACGGCGGTCAGTTGGAGTCTATTCATTGTTGTTTTTTTGCAATTTGGGTGCAAAGGTACACAATAATTTCATAAAAGAAGAAAAAAGACACAAAAAAAAGCCCGCCTCCTGCGAAGCGGGCCTGTATGGGTAAGAGTTACTTCTTCTTATCGTGCTTGTGGCCGTGTCCCTTATGGTTCTTCATATCAGCCTCATACTGCTTAAACTGATCGGCAGTAAGGATTTTTTTCAGTTCTGTCTCATAAGCCTTGCGATTGGCCTCCATTTCCTGACGGCGAGCCTCGAACTTAGCCTTCTGCTCCTCTGTGAGCTCTGGGCGCTTCTTGTCACAACGTGGCTGCGGAGTGGTAGCACCTGTAGCGGCATCGCACTTCTCATCGTGTTTCTTGCCATGTCTCATGCCATGCTTCTTGCCATGATGTCCACGTGGACCACCGAACTTATCAGCATACTTGGTGTTGAGTTCAAGCAGGCTGGCTGCCTGCTGGTCGTTAAGACCATATTTCTTGACGACTCTGTCGGTACGGTGCTTCACCATCTCAGTCTTGTCAGGCTTCTTGCAGTTCTTGCACTCACACTTCTTCTCTTCCTGGGCGAAAGCTGCTGAACTCATCAGTACGACAGCTATCATTGTCATCATCATTTTTTTCATTTTCTTTCTATGTTTAATTGTTTAACTTTGTTCTCAATCTCGTATCAGTTGCAACTATCTTTTTGACGTCTCTCTGACCGAAAAGTTTAACCTTAAAACAAAAAATCAAGCGAAGTTTCAGCGAATTGGCTTTTTTTTACTACCTTTGCCGACAAATTATCAGTAAACGGGAATGAAGAAAAAACAAATCATAGGTCTGACAACCTTAGTATTATTCATAACGGCGGCAATCATGCTGACGTGCAACGGCAGACTTGAGCATGAAGACGCCAGTCAGGAGGCTGCGGTTAAAGCCATCGACACCGTCCCCATGCTCATCACCCAGGTGCAACAATGTGCCAAGCTCTACACTGCAGAATATCGCGTGCATAAGATTGTGACTCACGACGACGTGGTACGTCTGAAGGGCTCGCTGCTGCAGCGTTCCTTTGACATCAAGATGCCACTGGGCGACCGTAAGGTGGCCATCCCTATTGACGCAAAGCTGAAGGCTTACATAGACTTTAGCGAGTTCTCAGAACAAAACATCGAGCGTCAAGGCGATAAGATTACCATCATCCTGCCAGACCCAAAGGTTACAATGACCAGTTCGAAGATCGACCAGAAAAACGTGAAGGAATACGTGTCGCTGACACGCGCTCACTTCTCCGATGAAGAACTGGCCAGTTTTCAGCAGCAAGGACGACAGGCTATCATCGCCAGCATACCTGAACTGGGCATGATGGAGACCGCCCAGGCTAATGCTGCCAAGGTGCTGGTACCCATGCTCACAGAGATGGGCTTTAAGGAGGAGAACGTGACCATCGCCTTCCGCAAGCACTATGGGGCCAACGACATCATGAAACTACTGAAAACGGAGGACTAAAGCATGAAGAAAATCAAAATAATCATCATAGGACTGGCTGTCATACTGGTTGTAGCAGCTGTCCTCGCACTGCTGCGACTGAACCGCAACAACCACCTGTCTTTTGGCACCGACTCTGAAATCGATGTCACCCCTACACAGATCGTGAGCATCAAGGCCATCGGCGAATGGGAATTCCTGTCCGTCAGCGCTGAGGAACTAGTAGATACGGTACGCAAGGGACTATTCAGCAATGATGAACTGGCCCGTATATATTTTGGTACGTTGCGTCTTGGCATTGACATGCGCCAGGTGACACCAGGCTGGATTACCGCCAGCGGCGACTCCGTAGTAGTTGAACTGCCAAAGGTGGGACTGCTCGACAAGGCCTTCATCGACGAGGCCCGCACGAAGTCGTTCTTCGAGAGTGGCAAATGGAGTGCTGCTGATAGGGAGGCCCTCTACAAGAAAGCCTACCGGCAAATGAAAACCCATTGTCTGACCAAGGAGAACCTTCAAGCTGCCGAAGCCAACGGCCATGAGCAGTTCACAAGGATGATGCAATCGATGGGATACAAAAACGTAAAGGTAAAATTCGCTAAATAAGATAAGGATCACGAAAAATGGACTGGTTGAATGAGATACTGACAGATATAAGCGGCTTTCTGTGGGGATGGCCGATGATCATCCTGCTTTTGGGTACGCACATCTTCTTGACTGTGCGACTGAAATTCCCCCAGCGGCATATTCTGAAGGCGATACGACTGTCTGTGCAGCGCGATCCTGATGCGACAGGCGACGTATCGCAGTTCGGCTCCCTCGCCACCGCACTGGCAGCCACCATCGGCACAGGCAACATCATCGGTGTGGCTACAGCCATCGCCCTTGGCGGACCTGGTGCAGTCCTTTGGTGCTGGCTGACAGGCGTCTTCGGCATCTCAACGAAATACGCAGAAGGACTGTTGGCTATCAAATATCGCGTCAAGACCGACGACGGACGAATGCTCGGTGGTCCGATGTACGCATTGGAACGAGGATTGGGCTGGAAATGGCTCGCAGTGCTTTTCGCCCTGTTCACGGCATTGGCGGCCTTCGGCATCGGCAACACAGTACAGGCTAATGCCATCGCAACGGTGACCTATGAGTCGTATGGCATATCCCCATATCTGACGGGCGCTGTCGTCTGTCTGCTGGTAGGGGCTGTCGTGCTGGGCGGCGTGAAGAGTATCGCCCGGGTATGCAGCATGCTCGTACCTTTCATGGCTCTCTTCTATGTGTTGGGCTGCATCTATATCCTCATTGCAAATGCGCCCTACATCTGGCCTGCCATAAAGCTCATCTGCCACGCGGCGTTCTCACCAGAGGCGGCTGGTGGCGGCTTTATCGGTTCGACGGTAATGATGGCAGCACGTTTCGGCATCGCCCGAGGTCTCTTCTCCAATGAGAGCGGCATGGGTTCTGCCCCCATCGTAGCCGCTGCGGCTCAGACCAGGAATCCGGTGCGGCAGGCCCTCGTGTCGTCAAGCGGCACCTTCTGGGACACCGTTATCATCTGTGCACTCACAGGACTGGTCATCGTGAGCAGCGTCATCGCCTACCCCGATATCGATTTTTCCAACGGTGCCACACTGACCAAAGATGCTTTTTCCAAGATTCCCGTCATCGGACGTCCGTTGCTGACCTTCGGCTTGCTGACCTTCGCCTTCTCCACCATTCTCGGTTGGTGCTACTACGGCGAACGGGCTATGGAATACCTGAAAGGCAAGAAATGGGTGACAGGCTATCGCATCATCTACATCATTGCCGTTTTCCTGGGCAGTGTGATGAACCTGGCACTGGTATGGAACCTCGCCGACTGCATGAATGCGCTGATGGCCATACCGAACCTCATATCACTGCTCTTCTTGAGCGGTATACTCGTGCATGAGACACGAAAATACCTCTGGCGTAACAGACTCGACGAGGAAGGCTGACAAGAAGATACGGTTAGAAATGCACTGGTATGGTAAACTCCATGCGCGTGCCTTTCTGGTAACGATCATCCACGCGGATATAACCGCCAAGCCGACCTGCAAGACGCTGGGCGACACTCAAGTCGAACTCGGTATCGACAGGTGCTTCGTCTGGTGCATCAAACCAATTGAAAAGATGATTCCTACGATCCTCAGGAATGCCAGCACCCGTATCCTCAACATAGAATGTAAGCAGATGACTGCTATTGTCACAGCTGCAGCCAACCCTCACTTCACCCTTTTCTGTGAAGATGCAGGCAGCTCTCACTAACTTACTAAGCACAAGTTCAATGATACGGGCATCCGACGTAACGAAGAAATCCTCACTAAGTCCCCTGCGGAAAGAGAGTTTTACACCTTCCTTAAGATTGGCAAAATTGGCGTCGATGCAACGCTGACAGAGCAGGTTCGGACTGAAACGCTCCGTTTGGATTCCCTTACCTTCACCATGAGTAGAGAAAAAAGTCACTTCCTCAAGCAGGGTAGCTATCAGGTCTGTATTATACCGTATCTGCGTAGAGATACTCTTCTTCTCACCCTTCGACAGGTAGAGGTCGTCCTTAGCTATCACCTCAGCCAGACCACTGACGGAATGGAGCGGTGTACGGATTTCCCGGGCCAGCGCCTTGATAAAGGCGGTCTTCATTAAATCAGTCTTTACAGACACCTTCTGAGCAGCCTGCATACTTCTGATACGGAACAGCAGGTAAAGGCAGACAAGGGCCAGAACGATAACCAATATCACTAACATACGCGAATCAACATTAAGGTTCTCTCACGGAGATTTGATTAATTTGGAGGCCAAAGATAAGCAAAAAAATCTAAAAACACAAGTTTTCCAGGTACTTTTTTGTCTTACAGAGCCAATTTTTGACCCAAGCATCCGTTAAAAATGAAAAAAATACTCAATTTTTTTTGTTATTCCAATATTTTACTTATCTTTGCAAATGCAAAACTGAAACCAAAATATTAATGACAATAAGGTCGTTCCTTTTGGCAATCACCATGCTCCTGACATGCAGCATAGGGCGTGCGGCGGACAACTATGACAAGGATTCCGTCTATCAGGCCTTGCGTACCTCCATGCACAATGCCTTCAACAATGGCGACAGTGCCCGTTTCTTTCCAGCTGTCAAGGCTTTGGAGAAATACTTGCATGAAAAGAACGACCTGCACGGCTACTATACTCAGAAATGCAACGAGATCGTGTTCCTGATGAACATGCAGCGCATCATCGAGGCCTACAAGCTGGCACAGGCGCTTTCCAAGGAACTGCGCGAGAAGAAAGTCGATAAGGAGATGTACATGGCCGTCAATATGATGGGCCACATCAACCGATACTGCGGCAATAAGGAAGCAGCCAAGAAAAACTGGTTCCAAGTGCTTAAGATGATGGAAAAAGAAGGCTACTATTCCAGCATGCCGCCCATCTATATGAACATCGTCGATGTTGCCATCGACGACGATCCGCATGAAGCTGACAGCCTATTGGAACGCGCCAAGTCCATTGCCAGTAAATACAGTGAAGAGCGCGTGTTCGATATCGAGACGCGCCAGACGCTCAGCTATTTCTATCGCGGTGATATGCAGAAGTTCGAAAAAGGCTACAAGACCTACAAGAAAGGTGTAGAGCAAGGACTCTCTTCCGTTCACGGGCGCACAATGGAGGTTTACTATCAGGCGTTCTTAGGCAACACCGACGAGGCTGTGGCTCTAGCCCGCAGAGACATGGGCGACGAAGGTGGAGAGGCCATCCCGATGATCTATGAGCGCGCCGGCAGATGGCAGGAGGCTTACGAGGCCTACAAGAAAGAAACTGCCACCAGCGACTCTATCGACAATGTGGTGATCATGAACAGCATGCAAGGCATCAGTGACGAGTTGCGACTCTACGAAGTGGAGCGCAAGGCCAGCCAAAACAAACTAATCATGCTCACCATCGTCATTGCCTTGTTGCTATTGCTGATAGGTACCCTCTTCTATATCGTACAGGCACGCCGCCGCCACTTCAAACAGTTGAAGATAGCCTATGAGCGCGCCCTGGAGGCTGACAAGGCCAAGACAGCCTTCATCCAGAACGTCACCCACGAGGTGCGCACACCGCTGAACATCATCAGCGGCTTCTCGCAGGTCATCTCCGACCCAGAGCTCGATGTCGGCCTTGCCGAGCGCAAGGAGATGGCCCTCACCATGCAAAAGAACACCCGTCTGGTCACCTCGCTCATCGACGAGATACTCATCCTCTCGCTGACAGAGAATTCCGAGAAGGTCAGAAAAGAAGACAAGGTAGAAATCAACGAACTGATGCGCGACTTCTTGCAAGAGAACGAGAGCATTACCAATGTGGATACCAAACTGCAGTTCAAGAGCAGTCTGCCCGAGGACTTCTCCATACAGACCAACGAGAACCTGCTGAAGAACATCATCAATGCCCTCATCGACAATGCTGCCAAGAATACGGAGAAGGGGTTCATCACCTTGAAAGCCGACAAGACCGACGACCAGTACATCGAGCTCATCGTAGAGGATACCGGCTGCGGCATTCCCATCAATGAGGCTGAGCACATCTTCGAGCGCTTTGTCAAACTCGACTCCTTCAAGGAGGGTATCGGCCTCGGCCTGCCCATGTGCCGCACGCTCGCAGAGAAACTGGGCGGCAGCATCCGCCTCGACACATCATACCAGAGTGGCGCACGTTTCATCGTAACCTTACCAATAGAATAAAATAAAAATGAAAAAGAGATTGTTTACCATTACACTCAGCTGCCTATTGGCCGCAGGGTGCTTTGCCGCACAGAAGACTGATGAGTTTACAACCAAGAACGGCAAGAAAGTAAAGATTACGTGCATCAAGCACGCCAGTATGGAAATCAATTACAATGGCGTCGAGATTCAGGTTGACCCCGTTGGCATGTGGTTGAAGCCCGAGACTGACTATGCGACCTTCCCCAAGGCCAACATCATCCTCATTACCCACGAGCACAAGGACCACTTCGACCGCGAGGCTATCCACGCCCTGCGCACACCGGCTACTGCCATCTACGTGAATCAGGCCGTCTTCGGACATTTCAAGAACGGACTGGTGATGAAGAACGGCGACAAGGTGAAGTATGCCGACGACATCACCATCGAGGCCGTACCTGCCTACAACACGACGCCTGGACGTGAGCAGTTCCACCCCAAAGGTCGCGACAACGGCTATATCCTTACCCTCGACGGTCTGCGCATCTACATTGCCGGTGACACAGAGGACATCCCCGAGATGGCCGACCTGAAAGATATCGACATCGCCTTCCTACCCTGCAACCAACCTTACACGATGACCGTCGATCAGGTGGTGAACGCAGCAAAGATCATCAAACCCAAGATCCTCTTCCCCTATCACTACAACGAGACGCCCGTGCACAAGATCTCGATGCAGCTCTTCAAGGAAGGCATCAAGGTCATCATCCGCGACTATCAGTAAATCACCGAACTCAACTCATACAGACAAAAAGAAGCGGGGGCTCAGAGCCCCCGCTTTTCTATTCATTAGCCTTACAACAGAGCTTACTCCTTGTACCACTTGCTATCAGCATCACCACCAGCCTTAACCCAGTTCATATAGCCACTGAACAACTGGTCGATGCTCTTACTCTCATTCTCACGCTCTAGGATACGAGCAATGTCGCTGACGGTAGCATTGTTCAGGTAGAAGGCGAATGGATAATTGCCCTCACGTACATAATAGATACCCTGAGCAGGATCTGACAGGTCGTCGTCACTCTTGAAGAG
>OMZO01000045.1 GCA_900315525.1 uncultured Prevotella sp.
ATGTCGTGAGCCAGATACTTACCACCGAACTGAGCACCAAGACCGATCTTCTGAGCCTCCTTGATGAGTTTCTGCTCCAGATCTACATCACGGAAGGCACGACCTGTCTCATCACCTGTGGTGGGCAGACCGTCGTAGTACTTGATAGAGGCGAGCTTCACCGTGAGGAGGTTCTTCTCGGCAGAGGTACCACCAATCACGAAGGCAATATGGTAAGGAGGACAAGCGGCCGTACCCAGCGACTTCATCTTCTCTACGAGGAACGGAATCAGGGTTCCCTCGTTCTGGATGGTAGCCTTCGTCATCGGATAGAAATAGGTCTTGTTGGCAGAGCCACCACCCTTTGCCACCATCACGAACTTATACTCAGCACCCTCGGTAGCCTCGATGTCGATCTGGGCAGGAAGGTTACAACGGGTGTTCGCCTCGTCGTACATATTCAGCGGTGCATTCTGAGAGTAACGGAGATTGTCCTGTGTGAAGGTGTTGAACACACCCAGACTCAGGGCCTCTTCATCCTCGAAACCAGTCCACACCTGCTGTCCCTTCTCACCATGAATGATAGCGGTACCCGTATCCTGGCAGAAAGGCAGGATGCCCTTGCAGGCTACCTCGGCATTGCGGAGGAACTGCAGAGCCACATACTTGTCGTTCTCTGAGGCCTCAGGATCGGTCAGAATCTTTGCGACCTGCTCGTTATGCTCACGGCGCAGCATGAACTCCACATCGTGGAAGGCCTGCTGAGCCAGCAGCGTCAGGGCCTCCTTAGAGACCTTCACAATCGTCTTTCCTTCAAACTCGGCGGTGCTTACGCCGTCTTTCGTCAAAAGGCGGTACTCTGTCTTGTCTTCGCCCATCTGGAACATCGGGGCATACTTAAACTCTACGTTTTTAGCCATAATTGTAATTTGTTTAATGTTTAATATATCTACTTCTATTAGAATCCGAACACTTCCTCGGTCGTGAGGCGCTTCACGGGGCCGATCTTCTCCAGGACCTTCATATCGAGCTGCTTCTCATCGCCGAGGATGATGTAGCGATAGGCCTTACCTGCGATGTTCGCCTTCTCAAAATCCACAATATCCTGCAACGTGACCTTCGCCAGATTCCTATAGACAAGCTCGTTGTAGCTGCAGTCAAGCCCAAGTCGCTGTGAAGACAGCCAACTATTGAAGATACCCGTCTTCGTGGTACGCTCACTGACGAGGCGCTTGGTCACGGCCTCCTTGGCAATCTTAAAGGCATTCTCACTGGCAGGCATCTCGTTGATGATCTCCTTGAAATGGCTGATGCAATCCACCATCTTGTCATTCTGCGTGATGATATGCGCCATGAACGACTCCTTGCGGTCTCTCCACTCAGGACTGTAATAATAGGCAAAGGCATTATAGGCCAGTCCCCGGGCCTCGCGCATCTCTTGGAACACGATGCCGTTCATGCCACCACCATAGTATTCATTGAACACTTCCTGGACGGCAGCCTCCTCGGGATTCCAGCTACGGCCCTCGTTGTGGTACAGGCGCATGTAGATGTTCTTGGCGTCGTAGGGGGCTATCAGCACCTCATTCGTCGTGGCAGGCTGCTCCAGGTAGGGGTTGTTCCGGGGCACATCGGCCAATGCCTTGGCTGTCCGGTGATCCTTGCCAATGATGGCTGTCACCTCCTGCTGGGTCATCGGACCGTAATAGGCCACCTTGTGCTTCAGACCGCTCAGACCCTTCACCAAATCGATGAACACCTGCGGGTCTGCATCCTTCAACTGCTGGGCACTCATCACGTCGGAGAACCTGTTGCGCTTGCCTACAGAACCATAGTAATACAGATAACCGAAGTAGCTGCCCTGGCTCTTCTTGGCATCCTCACGGCGCTTCAGGGTGACACCCACCATGTTGTCGTAGGCATCCTTGTCGACCTTGGCACTGCCCAGCAACTGCTCGAGCAGCGAGAGGGCTGGCTGCATGTTCTCACTGAGACCAGAGAGACTGATGGTCAGGTTCTCCGAACCCACATTCACGTTCCAGTCGCAAGCCAGTTCATAGAACTTCTGGCGAAGATCGGCGGCGGAATACTGGTCTGTACCAAGGTATCTCAGATAGTCGGCGGCAACGGCATAGCGGTTGTCGGCACTCTTTCCGAAGTCGTAGAAGAACACCAGGTTGAACAGACCGTTCTCTTGGTTCTTCACATACGCCAGCGGCAACTTGTTCTTGGTGTCCACAAGGGTCATATCCTTCTTGAAGTCCACAAACTTCGGCTGGATAGGCTCCACCTTAGCATTCTGGATATCCTTCACAAACTGACTCATCTGGTCGCGGTTCGTTGGAATCGGGGTGATGGCAGGCTTGTCGATCTTCTTCTGCGTGGAGTCGATGCCCTGTTTCTTATAGACGCTCACGTAGCCATCGGTAAAGAACTTGTTGGCGAAATCGACAATTTCCTGTTTGGTGATTTTAGAGATGCGGTCGATTTTACCTACCTCCTGCTTCCAGTCCACCTCGTTGATAAAGGCATCCACGAACATGCCTGCACGACCGGCGTTGCTCTCGAGCAACTGATAGTGGCTGCGCTTCTTGTTGTTGATGATCGAGGGCAGCAGGTTGTCGGGGAAGTCGCCCTTCTTCAGCTTGTCAATCTCTGCGAGCATCAGGGTCTTCACCTCGTCGAGGCTCTGTCCCTGCTTCGGTGTGCCCAACAAGAAGAATGCCCCATGGTCGTGCAGCAGTTCTGTACCACCCATGGCACGCTGCACCTTCATCGTCTGATTCAGGTCGAGGTCGAAGAGTCCGGCCCGTCCGTTGCTCAGCACGTCCTCCATCAGTTCGAGGGTGTCGGCCTGCAACGTATTGGCCTGCTTGGCACGCCAGCCCATCCATATCTGCTCTGCCTCCTGCCCTACGACGGTTGTATCCTTAGGCTGGGTCAAGGGAGGCAGCGAGGCAAAGGTTGGCTGCTTCACATCTGCACCAGGCTTCCAACTGCTGAAATACTTGTCGAGAATGGCGATGGTCTTGTCGGGGTCGAAATCACCAGCCATGCAGATAGCCACATTATTGGGACAGTACCACTTATTGAAATAGTTCTTGATGTTCGTGATGGAGGGGTTCTTCAGGTGTTCCTGCGTGCCGATAGTGGTCTGGAGTCCGTAAGGATGAGTCGGCCAGAGCATCTTGCTGATGGTGGCAAAGAGCTTGCGCTGGTCGCTGCTCAGTCCGATATTATACTCCTCATAGACAGCCTCCAACTCGGTGTGGAAACCACGTATCACCATGTTCTGGAATCTGTCGGCCTGGATCTTTGCCCAGTTCTCAACCTCGTTCGAAGGGATATCCTCCGTATAACAGGTCACGTCGTTCGACGTGTAGGCGTTCGTCCCTTCTGCACCGATGGCTGCCATCAGCTTATCGTACTCATTGGGAATGAAATACTGGGCAGCCACCTGAGAGACAGAATCTATCTCGTGGTAAGCCTGCTTACGCGCATCAGGATCCGTCAGCTTGCGATAAGCCTCATAGCGCTGTTCAATCTCTGCCAGCAGCGGAGCCTCAGCCTCGGGGTTATTCGTACCAAACTGTTTCGTGCCCTTAAACATCAGGTGCTCCAGGTAGTGAGCCAGACCTGTCGTTTCCGCAGGGTCATTCTTAGAACCTGTACGTACAGCGATGAATGTCTGGATACGCGGTTTCTCCGGGTTTACAGAGAGATATACCTTCAGACCGTTGTCGAGGGTATAGATGCGCGTCTGCATCTTATCGCCCGGCACTGTTTCATACTTATACTCCTTAGCCTGGACACTCAACCCGAGCATCAGGGCACACAACGACATTAAAAGTTTTGTTTTCATTTATATTTTTACCTTTAATTAGTTCTCGTAATCAATCTCATGATCCAACTTACTCAGGAAATCCTCATAGACTTCCAGCTCTACGTCGCCCATCTGATATTCCTTCTCAGCATCCTTGCGGATTTCGGCAATCCAGGCACGACGAGCCTTGATATAGTCCTCATGGATATGGACGACATCCTCCTCAGTAATCTCCTCCAGTCCGTAATAGTCGAGGATCATCTGATAAGACCATGCCCAACGATAATCACTGTAGTTGTCGTTGATCTCTACAAAACGGTCGAGCAACTGCTGGATGTTATCGATATCTCCGTTCTTGATGTCACGGACAATACGCAATTCCTCACTCTCCGGCAGGAGCAGTCCACTGAGATCAGTCCAACGGCCTTTACCGACAAGACTCTTCGGACGTCCGAAGAAGCCCTCCTTCTGAGCACGCTTCAGCACAGCACCCATATAGATGCGCAGAGCGATATCATAGTATTTCAGTCCTTTGCGAAGCGAAGAGGCATTGATGACATACTCATGGAAGTTGTAGGTTGACACATTGTCACCAGAGGCCTCACGAAGGGCCTTCAGGATCTTGATGCCTTCCATAATTTCTCCTACCGTGAAAGGCGAAAGCCAGTCGAAGTTGATGATACTCTTACGCGACTGCTTCGAGCGCTTGTCACGCTTCGGCCACTTCTTGATATCACGATAGAGACCTACTGTAGTGATATTACGTCCAGGCACCAGATAACAGTCCTCACCATAGGCCATCAGATAACTGAATGGCAGGTTACGGGTATCAGGATGGTGCATCAGCTTACCAAAACACACAGAGAAAGCACCAATCGTGGCAGGCATCAGCACATAAGAACCCGATGCCGTCTTCGTACCACGCTCAAGGGTGCCGTAATGCAAAGGTCCCATCTTATAGGCATGGTTCGAGAAATTCGTATTAGAACCTGCATTATAGAACGAGAACTCACCACCGATGAGCAATGAACTCTTATGGTGACTGGCACAGAACGGTCCGCAGAAGGCAGCACAAGCCTCACCATTGGCCATAAACGAGTTGGCGAAGAAGAGAGAAGCCTCTGCCGTGAAGCCGTTTGTAATCTGACAGGCCTCACCCACAAAGCAATCCTGCATCTTCACAGAGTTATTGATAGAACAACCGTCGCAGATAATGGAGTTCTCGCAGATGACACCCGTTCCGATAAACACAGGCGCA
Source organism: uncultured Prevotella sp. (assembly GCA_900315525.1). Taxonomy (GTDB): domain Bacteria; phylum Bacteroidota; class Bacteroidia; order Bacteroidales; family Bacteroidaceae; genus Prevotella. The sequence goes on from OMZO01000045.1 coordinate 5,061, forward strand.
TCCATCGAACTCATCACCGTACACTCCGACAGACGGGCGGCACCACTGATTTCACAATCACCCTTGATGATGGTGTTCGTGATATCCTTGGCATTGATGATCTTCACATTATTACCGATATAGCCACGATCCGGACGTGACACGCGCAGTTCGTCCTCAATCATCTGCTGAAGCATCTTCTTCAACTGCTTGTCGCGATCGTGCTTCACCATAAAGGCTGCTATCTGACTGTTGAGTTCACGGAAGATGGTCACATTACCATCACCCATCTCGTTCAACACGCTGATGGTCGATCCTTCTCCGAAGGTAGCGTCTTCAGTAGTCTCAAGCGTACAGATATTCGAGATATAGCAGTCATTGCCGATGGTATAATTATTAATATAGTTACCAACCTTTTCGATCAGGCAGTCGTTGCCGACAGTCACATTACGGAGTGTCGCGTCATTGATACCCGAATGTTTCTGGAATCCCTTGGTCACCTCAATCATCTTGTTGAAGGCACCCAAGCGGATATCGCCATAGAACATCACACGATGGAAATTATAAGGAATGAAATTCTCATCCACCAGTACGCGCTGCCAGTCCTCTGCCCAGCAAACATTGTTCTCTAATACTTCAATCTCTGTTTGTGTTAGTTGTCTGTAATTACTCATAATCTTGATATAAAAAATCGTTATAGGGATATTTCTGTACATGGAGCTCACGCACACGCTTGTAAAGCACTTCGCGCAACTCATCGATATTGTCCTTCTGCCGAGCCGAGATGAAGATACACTCCATATAGTGCTGGTTCTCGGCACTACGGGCCATCCAGGTCTTCTTCAGGTCATCGAGCGTATAATTCTCCTTAGTCAGCGGGGTCAGGTCGTCGGCCTCTTTCTCCACCCAGGTATAGGCATCTATCTTGTTAAAGACAAGCATAGAAGGCTTATCTGAACAGCCGAGTTCCTTCAATGTTTCTTCCACCACCCGGATCTGTTCCTCGAAATCGGGATGAGAGATATCCACCACATGCACAAGCATGTCAGCCTCACGCACCTCATCGAGCGTCGATTTGAAGGAGTCCACTAGATCTGTAGGCAGTTTTCGGATAAAACCGACCGTATCAGCCAACAGGAAGGGGAGATTGTCGATGGTCATCTTGCGAACGGTGGTATCAAGCGTGGCAAAGAGTTTGTTCTCGGCAAACACCTCACTCTTGGCCAAGAGGTTCATGATGGTGCTCTTACCCACATTGGTATAACCCACGAGGGCCACGCGGATCAGTCTTCCTCGGTTCTTGCGCTGGGTGGTCTTCTGCTTGTCGATCTCTGCCAGACGCTGTTTGAGCAGGGTGATACGCTGCAAGATGATACGACGGTCCATCTCCAACTGCGTCTCACCAGGACCACGCAGTCCCACAGAGCCCTTGCCACCGCCAGATCCAGAACCACCGCCCTGTCGCTCAAGGTGTGTCCAAAGGCGTTGCAGACGGGGCAGCATATAGCGATGCTGTGCCAGTTCCACCTGCGCCTTAGCCTCAGCGGTCTGGGCACGCATGGCAAAGATGTCGAGTATGAGAGAGGTTCGGTCAAGAATCTTCACTTGCAGTTCCTTTTCTATATTACGTATCTGCTTGGCAGAGAGTTCATCATCGAAAATCACCATACCCACCGGCTGGGGAGCGTTGGTTTCATCCAAGAGCCCTTCAGCAAAGAGCTGGGCATCCTGCTGATCAAGCCAGTCGTCGTAGGCATCCTGACATTGTTTGATATATTGCTTGATTTCCTCCAGTTTTCCACTTCCTACATAAGTTGTCTGACTCGGTCCACCCACTTTCTGGGTAAAACGTTTCACCGTCACAGCACCTGCTGTGTCGGCTAAGAACTCCAGTTCGTCGAGATATTCCTTGGTCTTGGCTTCGTTCTGTTCTTTGGTAATCAATCCTACCAGCACAGCAGTCTCAGCCTTTGCCTGTGAGATAACAAATTCTTTCATATTGGATGCAAAAATAGCCAAATATATTCATGACTGAAAAAAATCCGTGTTAATCCGTGTTAATCCGTGCCTAAAAAAATAATTTCGTTGTATTTTTGCAATCAAAACAGAACCAACTAAAACATTAACATTATGAGAGTAATTATTCAGAGCGACTATCAGAAGATGTCACAATGGGCCGCAAACCACGTGGTTGAGTGTATCAACAAGTTCAATCCCACACCCGACCGCAAATTCGTACTCGGCCTCCCTACAGGCTCTTCACCTGTAGGCATGTACAATGCACTTGTCGAGGCCAACCGTGCCGGAAAGGTCTCTTTCAAAAACGTACTCACTTTCAACATGGACGAATATGTCGGGCTGCCAGAGACCCATCCAGAGAGCTACCATGCCTTCATGGCTCGTAACCTCTTCGATCACATCGACTGTCCGAAGGAGAACATCCATATCCTCAATGGTAATGCACCCGACCTCGCAGCAGAGTGCAAGCACTATGAGGAGATGATTCAGGAAGCTGGCGGCATCGACCTCTTCATCGGCGGCATCGGCCCTGATGGTCATATTGCCTTCAACGAGCCTGGTTCTTCACTCCGCAGCAGAACACGTATGAAGACGCTGACAACCGATACTCGTATTGCCAACTCACGCTTCTTTGGCGGCAAGCCTGAGAATGTTCCTGCTCATGCCCTGACTGTAGGTGTAGGTACCGTGATGGATGCCCGTGAGGTGATGATCCTGGCTAATGGTCACGCAAAGGCACGTGCCCTCCAGGCTGCCATTGAAGGCGCCGTCAACCACATGTGGACCATCAGCGCCCTGCAGATGCATGAGCATGGTATCATCGTCTGTGACGAGGAGGCTGCCGACGAGTTGAAGGTCAGCACCTATAAGTACTTCAAGGACATCGAACAAGATCAGCTGTTGTAATGAGAAAACTATTCTTATCTATACTTATGACGTCATCAGTCCTCGCTTGGGCTGGTGACGTTGTCGTTTCGTCTCCTGACGGACAACTTCAGGTGACTGTCAATAACGCTGGTGGACGACTGTTTTACTCTGCAACCCACGGCGGACAGACCGTGATGGAACCCTCTGCCCTGGGACTGAAGACCAGCATAGGCGACTTCACACGCGACCTTTCATTGCTCGACAACCAGCAAGAATCCGTCGAGAATCACTATACCATGCGTGGCACCAAAGCCAGCAAAGGCGACTATCTGGCCACAAAAGCCGTGATGAACCTGCAAACGAAAGACGGCATGAAGTTCAGTGTGGTCTTCCAAGTGAGCAACCACGACATCGCATTCCGTTATGAAATTCCAAGACAGAAATTCGACAAGAAAGACTATAAGCGCGTGCGTATCCTCAGCGAAGCCAGCAGCTTCAATCTCCCTGATGCGACGACCGTCTTCGCCTCACCACAGATAGGTCCGGAAACAGGTTGGGAACAGACCAAGCCAAGCTATGAGGAGGTCTATTCTGCCGATGCGCAGATGACAGAGCCTTCTCGCTATGGCCACGGCTATATCTTCCCCGCCCTTTTCCACTTAAAGGGAAACACTGGAACATGGGTACTGATCTCCGAGACAGGCGTAGGTTCAGGTTACTGCGGAAGCCACCTCTCAGACTATCAAGCTGGTAACGGCTATACCGTAGCCTATCCAGACAAAGGCGAGAACAACGGTTTCGGCTCAGACTTCGCCGCCATATCACTACCAGGAGCTACTCCGTGGCGCACGATGACCATCGGTTCCCTGAAGGACATTGTGGAGACGACCATCCCCTATGACCTTGTAGAACCCCTCTATGCCCCATCCACCGACTACCAGCCTGGTCGCTACACCTGGAGCTGGCTCATCTGGCAAGATAACTCCATCAACTACGACGATCAGGTGAAATTCATCGACCTGGCCTCTGCCATGGGGTTCGAATACTGTCTCGTGGATAACTGGTGGGACACACAGATCGGGCGCGACCGCATCGCAGAACTCTCAAAGTATGCCCAGTCGAAGGGCGTCCATCTGATGCTCTGGTACAACTCCAATGGTTTTGCCAACGATGCACCCCAAGGTCCGCGTGACTGTATGAACACTGCGATTGCCCGTGAACGCGAAATGAAGTGGATGCAGTCTATAGGTGTCAAAGGCATCAAGGTTGATTTCTTCGGTGGTGATAAGCAAGAGACCATGCGTCTCTATGAGGATATCCTCAGCGATGCCAACCGTTATGGGTTGCAGGTCATCTTCCACGGGTGCACCATGCCTCGTGGCTGGGAAAAGATGTATCCCAACTATGTGGCCTCTGAGGCTGTACTGGCCTCCGAGAACGTCTTCTTCAATGAGGAGGCCGCCAAGCGTCAGGCTTACGACCTCACACTCCATCCCTTCTGCCGTAATGCGACAGCGTCGATGGACTGGGGCGGCATCATCATGAACAAATACCTCTCGAAGGACAACAAGAGCCGTCATAGCCGCAAGACCACCGACATTTTCGAACTGGCCTCAGGCATCATCATGCAGACTTCGGTACAGTGTGTGGCAATGCAGCCCAACAACCTCGACAACAATGAGTTGCCACAGTTCGAACTGGATTTCCTGCGCCAGTTGCCCACCACCTGGGAAGAGACGCGCTTCATCGATGGCTATCCTGGCAAATATGTCATTTTGGCCCGTCGTCACGGACAAGACTGGTACGTGGCAGGACTCTCAGCAGAGGACAAACCGCTCACGCTCACCCTCGACCTTCCGATGTTCGATAAGGGAGAGACCCTTCAATATTACAACGATTCCAGCAAGCGTGAGCCGATGCTCACCAAGCTTAAGATCGACAAGAAGGGTAAGGCCAAAATCGCCCTCCTGCCCAACGGAGGTCTGATCATTACCAAATAACATTCAAAAAGAAATCCCGCTAATCGAAGCGGGATTTTCTTTTTGGTCCTTAATAGACAAAAATCTGATAGTCCTTGATACTACCCGGTGCCCCTTGTTCGGCGCGCGGCAGATATTCAAAGGCTGCTACCGTCTGCTCACTGCCAAGGTCGATCACCATCATGTGAGGCAACTTGGCCTTTCTGACGGTACGCCAATAAGTTGATTCCTGCAGGTCGAAGGTCTTGTCTGCTGTATTGTTGCCCCGCAACACATCCTCACTGTCACTATATTTCACCGTCCACGACTCACGACTCAGACGATGACCCTGTGCATCTTGCACATAGACTTCGGCGACAGACACCTCGTCATCACCTTTCTGCGTAGAGCGTGCCACAAGAGCGACGTAACGACCTTTGTGAGGCGCATTGAACTTGACCGTCTGCCAACCGTTGCCCGCCATCAACTGTCCCTCTGCCACAGGAGTAGCCGAATTAAGGTCTGGTTTGTCGCCAGGCTGATTATGCGTAGCAGATTTCTCTAAGTTCAATTTGTTCAATTCTGGTTCTGTCTGTCCGAAGACAATGGGTTCTGCCTTGGGGCCGACGATATCGAGTACGATGACCTCATTCTTGCCTTTCTTCAACCAACAGCCCGGGACATAGAGCGTCTGCTGGGGACCGATATGCCAGATGCGTCCCATGGCATGACCGTTGACCCAGACCTGTCCTTTACCAAAGGCCTCGAAATTCAGGAACGTGTCGCCTACTTTCTTCAGCGTGAACTCACCCTTGAAGTAGCCACCATCGGAAACGATAGCCTCGTTGTCTTTCGCCTCCACACGATTCGATGCCATCGCCGTCTTGATAGCCTCATAGTCGTCGGCCATCGTGCGGATGACCCAATGCTTGAGGGTATAGGTCATCTCATGTCCGTCTTGCTCTGTCTGCAACTGCACGTCACTGGTGATACCCTTGAAGTCCTTGATGGCGCGTCCGAAATTAATGCGCCCCATGGCCTCCACGAGAATATTAAGCACGTCGCCTTTCTTCACGGGCGGCAACATCAGTGACTTCTCGTTCTTCACACGGTCGATGCTACCGACAAACTGATGGTTGACCCATATCTGAGCATAATCGTGACAGTCGTTCAACGTCAGTACACTCTTTCTTGGGATGTCGGGCAGCGTCGTCGTGTATTGGATCATGCCCCAGCCGCAATCCATATCCTCCATCGTGAGTACATCACGGTTCTCCACTCGTTTGGTCACCAAACCACAGAGATCCATCACTTTCTCCAACCTGAACTGAGGCACACTGACAATCGGCATCGGGGCTTTGGGGACAGCAGGCAGTCTGCCCTCCGCATACTTCTGCATCATCGTGCGCAGTTCCCAGAACTTCGAGGTGGGCAATCCCTGCTCATTGATGGGGGCATCATAGTCATAGCTCGTCACGTCGGGTGCAAATCCAGGGCTGTTAGCACCTGCCCAATGGCCGAAACTCGTACCGCCATGCGTCATATAGAGTGAGAAACTGATACCCTTGGAGAGCATCTCGTCCATACCATCCACCATATCCTTCGCAGGACGTGTCTCATGTTGGGCTCCCCACTTATCAAACCAGCCGCTCCAGAACTCTGAGCACATCTTCGGAGCGTCAGGACGCAACTCACCCAGACGGCGGAACTGCTGATCGATATTGGCACCTGTGCCGAAGTTCATCGTCCACACGAGATCGTCGAGGCCATTTTTCTCGAAGTTGCTGGCCCAGTCACACTGGAAGAGGGCCAGTTCCTGACCATAGATACCCCGCAGGCAATCGCGGATTTCAGAGACGTAGGGTTTGTTCTCACCATAGGAACCGTATTCATTTTCCACCTGAACCATGATGATAGGACCGCCATTCTGAATGGTCAGCGGTGCCAGCTGCTCTCCGACCTTCTGTTCGAAGATTTTCACACGTTCCATGAAATAAGGATCTTGTTCACGCAGACGGATATCTTTCTTCTTCAAGAGCCACCAGGGCAGACCGCCCATCTCCCACTCTGCGCAGACATAAGGACCAGGTCGCACGATGACGTACATGCCGTTTTTCTGTGCCAGCCGGCAAAAAGCAGCCACATCATTGTTGCCCGTGAAGTCAAACTGTCCTTCACGCTGCTCATGGATATTCCAGAACACATAGATACAGACGGTATTCATCCCGAGGGCCTTGCACATCTTGATGCGATGCTCCCAATAAGGTTGTGGAATACGGGGATAATGAATCTCTGCGGCTTTCACCACGAAGGGTTCGCCATTCAACAAGAAACTCTTGTCGCCTACCGTGAAATGACCTGCCTTAACCAGCGTCGTCGTCATCAACAATAGGATTGTCAGTAGTAGTCTCACCTTTTTCATTTGTTTCAATTATTTGGTAATTGGTTGCAAAGATACAAAATTTTGCCCACGAATAGGATGCATTACGCAGATTTTTTATATATTTGCAGAAAATTTCAAGATTATGAAGAAACTTGCATTACTTATTCTGACATTGTTCCTCCTTCAGACCGTAAAGGCTGAGGACGGACATCAACTATGGCTGCGATACCAGCCGGTGAACAAAGCAAAGGTCAACGGACCAGCCTGTCTGGCTGCCGACCAGTTACACACATACTTCCAAGGAGACGAGGCCACCTTGGTCATCGACCCGACGATGGCAGATGATGCCTACAACATCAGTGGCAACACGATCACTGCCAAAAATGAGATCGGTCTGCTTTATGGTGCTTATGCCCTGTTAAGAGGCGAACAGGGCTATTCCGCTCCTTATTTCAAGCTCCGCATCCTCAACCACTGGGACAACCTCAATGGCACCATCGAGCGCGGCTATGCCGGACTGAGCATCTTCTGGAAGGGTAAGCCCAGTGGGAAAACTTTTCACGGCCACCAGATCTTCGTGGAGGATCCCGATCAGCCCATCGATGCAGCGCTCATCAAGGAGTATGCCGCAGCCAATGCTTCCATCGGCATCAACGGCACCGTACTCAACAATGTGAACGCCTCGCCGAAGATGCTTTCCCTCACTTATATTAAAAAGGTGAAGGAATATGCCGACCTGCTCCGGCCCTACGGCATCCGCGTCTATCTCTCCGTGAACTTCGCCTCGCCGATGTCCGTTCCCATGAAGGGCGTCAACGGTGGAAAGGCACTGAAGACTGCCGACCCGATGAATTCTGCGGTGAAGGCTTGGTGGAAAGCTAAGGCCAAGGAGATCTACCAGCTGATTCCCGACTTCGGTGGTTTCCTTGTGAAGGCCAACTCTGAGGGACAGCCTGGTCCCTTCGACTACAACCGCACCCATGCCGACGGTGCCAACACCCTGGCCGATGCGGTAAAGCCTTTCGGTGGCATCATCATGTGGCGCTCCTTCGTCTATGGTGCCAAGCATAAGGGCGAGGATCGTGTGAAACAGGCCGTCTCTGAGTTCAGAGACCTCGACGGCAAGTTCCGCGATAACGTGATCCTGCAGTCGAAAAACGGTCCGCTCGACTTCCAGCCCCGTGAACCTTATGCCCCTATCTTCGACAACATCCACAAGACGAAGCAGATGGCCGAGCTGCAGATCACCCAGGAGTATCTAGGACAGTCGCGTCATCTGGTCTATTTGGCCCCGATGTGGCGTGAGTTCTTCGGCTTCGTCGCCCCAGAGCGTCTGGTGGGTATTGCCGGCGTCGCCAATATCGGTCTCGACCGCAACTGGTGTGGCCATCATTTCTCTCAGGCCAACTGGTATGCCTTTGGTCGCCTGGCGTGGAATCCGATGCTCACCAGCGAGGCCATCGCCGAGGAGTGGCTCAACCAGACCTTTAACCTAAAGGATTCCTCACTCTCCACTATTCACTCTTCCCTCCTGAGTATGATGCTTCGCAGCCGTGAGGCTTGTGTCGATTACATGATGCCGATAGGTCTCCATCATATCTTCGCCTTCGACGAGCATTATGGTCCAGAGCCCGACGGTTTCATTGCCTCCTATCCCATTGAGTGGTGCCCCGTCTATTACCATCAGGCCGACTCGCTTGGCATCGGCTTCGACCGCACCCACATGGGGTCCAACGCCACCGCCCAGTACCGTGAGCCCTATTGTTCAATGTACGACGATATCAGCAGCTGTCCGGAACGCTATCTGCTCTGGTTCCACCACGTACCCTGGACCTACCGCATGAAGAGCGGCCGCACCGTCTATGAAGAGATGCAATACCACTATAAGCGCGGTGTCAGCGAGGTTGAGGATTTCATCCGCATCTGGCAGGAGGCTAAGCCCGCCATCGACGAGCAGCGCTGGCAGGAAGTGGATGCCCGCATGCAGCATCAGTTAGAGAATGCCCGCAAATGGCGAGACACCTGCCTCGACTATTTCGGCTCGTTCACCCGCCAATAACAACAGAGGGCGCATCAAATCAAATGATGCGCCCTCTGTTGTTATTTAGACTGTAACGCTGCATACTCTTTCACGGCATCGAAACAGGGTCGATGTCTTGCGGGCGTAGATTCGATGTAGCTTCGACGTAGGTTCGACGTAGCATAGACCAAACAGAGAACAACTTTTTCCTTGTTCGTTTGGCAACCCCTGACCCACTTTCGAACGTGTTCCATTACCAACAATGCGGCTACTCACACTAATTATTATTATCCAAAATCCACTCTTTGAAGAACGGGTCTTCTAACTCATAATGGTCAGAGTAGATGACGTAGCCATCCTTTTGCAGGCGTTTCAATGCGCTGTAAATGGTACTTGTACGATATTCACCAGACTGCAAGGGCTTCTTTGATGCTAAACGCTGAAGGATCCATTTATTTGTGCGATTGAAGTTCATCCACAGACGCTCATAGTCCAAGCCATGAGTCGTCACAATATGGTCAATTGCCTTTTGCAAAGGGTCTGTTGTAGCAGGCTGGAGGACACCAATCTGCCACACATTAGCGGCCAACTGCTGAGAATAATAGGGATGGCAACTCGTATAGTCAAGAATCCTGTCTGCCAATTCTGAATGGTTCGCTGCATAACATTCAGCCAAGCGATCCGACAAATATCGATGGAAATCGTCACGAGGCAGTTTGGCCAGACGCATCAGTTCGCCAAAATGATAAAACGGTGATTTCTTATTCTCAAAGATATCCGTCATCATACTCTCCTGGCTTCCGAGCAGGATATAGTTGATGTTCTTCTGCTTCTGCATGATGGAGCGCAACTGTTTGTCTAGATTAGGTGCCAGGTCGCGGATTTCCTGAAACTCATCAAGTATCACAATCATCCGGTCCTGTTCCGAGTGTGCTTTCTCTATCAAAGTCAGCACGTCTTCAATGAGCATCACACCATCCACTCCAGGCTGAAACGATACGTCAATAGAACCTGTCAAAGGGTTGGTCGATACCAATGGTATCACACGGAAGTGGGTTATCAGATGCCGAACTCGCTCCATGGGATGCACCTTAAAGAACTCTTTCAACAGTTTGGCTGACAGGTCGGATACAGATGTGACTTGTTGCAAATTCACTGTGATGTGTTTACGATTGATTTGTTTCATGGCTTTAGCTACCACACTACTCTTACCAAAACGACGCGGACTGATTAATACCAGATGGTTGGCACTTTTCATGAACTGCTCAATATAAGCGACCTCCTCCACTCTGTCAGTGAAGTAGTTTTCCTCTACGATAGTGCCGAATTTAAAGGGATTCTCCATATTACGCATTTTTTCGTTACGATTTTTTTCGTAATCGATGCAAAGATAGATATTTTTCCTTTAACTTCCAAATCTTTAGACAATTATTTCAATATCAGCCATTGAAATTTCAGTTCCATCGTCATACGCGACCGTGTCATCGCCGCCGGCATCCCCTGCACGGCCTCATATTAAACAAAGCTCCATCGTCTGTTGGCGATGGAGCTTTCGTTATTAAGGCTGTAACGCTGCATACTCTTTCACGGCATCGAAACAGGGACAGTCGCGGTCGTGGCTGAGGTCACGATGACCGACAATGCAGGCCCGGGGATATGCTTTGCGCAACTGTCGGAGTAGCCAAAGCATGGCAGCCTTCTGCGCCTCAGTACGTGTATCGGCGGGTTGTCCGCGGATGTCCAGCCCACCTTCATAACAGATACCAATAGAGTAGCTATTATGGTGCAGACAGTGGGCCCCTACCATCCACTCCGGACGACCTGGCTCGATCTGTCCGTCACGACGGACGACGTAGTGGTAGCCGATACCAAACTTGTAATGTCTGTCACGGCGATGCCAGGTGTCGATCTGAGCGGCCGAGGATGTCTGGTCGGGCCGTACTGCCGAACAATGAATAACCAACAATGTAATTGTTCTCATAAACCCAATCACTATTAAGCACAACTAATCGTGGCGAGTGCCGTAGCAATCGACGTGGCAATCGTCGCCACCCACCTCAATACCGAAATAAAAACCTTCTTAG
>OMZO01000008.1 GCA_900315525.1 uncultured Prevotella sp.
AAAAACGATCAGAACTTTCGGGCGCAGCGAGCTCGCCCAACAGTACTTCCCCCAGATCTCGCCCATGTCCGCATGGCGCAAGTTCCGGGAGTGGCTTGTCCTTAATCCCAGCCTCCGTAGTCTGGCTTCAGTCACGCGTCGCACGTTCACGCCAGCAGAGGTACAGCTCATCTACACGGAGTTGGGAGAGCCGTAGAAATAATCACTTCTCAGAAATTCTGAGAATCTTATTTCAGAGTAAGAGCCATTTGTCACTATGATAAGTGGCTCTCATTATTCACATACACAAATAACTAACAGTCAATATTTTAAACCGTAAAATCACGTTGGGACTTACAACTTACAAACTTACAAAATCAAAATTCAAACTTACCTTACAAAGTACCTATTATATATTTAATAATATTATATATTATAATATATAATATTATTAATACTATTTTTCAAACGTTCATGTACCATTTGAAAAATAGTTTTGTAAGTTTTTACACGCTATTGAAAAGTTGGGTGTTATATCCTCTCCACCTACACTATGCGTTCTGGAAATAATTTGTCTCCAGAACATCTGTCTGTCTTTCGGTTGACTGAACATTTGGGAATTATTTTCCCAGATGCAAATTCTAGGAATTCTGCCTAATGGTGGTTGCCGCCTTCGCTATAGATATATGCTCTCCAAGACTGAAAGTTTTTCATCGCAAGGCTTGTGAAGCCTTTGGGTGATCGTAATTCAGAAAAATGTTGTATCTTTGCCGCATCAAATTGAATGTGATATGAAAAAGTTTATTCTAGGTGTGATTGTAGGAGCATGCGTGATGATGGCTGTGGACTACTGTTCTACGACGCACGTCGCTAAGGATACGCCTCAGCAGCCCAAGAAGGGAGAAATGATTACATGGATGAAACTGGATACCCTGATGTATGACAATCCCAAGTTCATGGCAGTTTATCCAAACTACTTTAAGGTGGATAGTCTTTCTGGTGATTCAAATGTAAAACTATTTACATATTCCGAAGATGAGGATACCATACGATTGAGATGCTTTGCTGTAGGTAATTCAAACCAATGGAATACAGAAGCGACTGCAGATTCGATAGTCTCCATTAGGAAGTTCCTGGGCATAGACTCTCTCACGATGAAAGACATGCACCCAGGCTATTTCTATCTGGAAGGCTTCAGCCGTGTGGCGCCCTATAGCTTCTATGAACAGTTCGTGGTGGACAAAGATTATATTTATGTCTATGAATTAAGCTATACCAACGGCCTAAAAGACAGAGTCAAGAAACTGAAAGAATTGGTGCATAATTGGAATCCGTATTAAATACCAAGGGGAAGGAAGAGATGCAAAACTTTAAACTTATAATTTATACGAGGACATAACCAATGAAGTTATGTCCTCGTTTTTGTTTATTTGCATGTAAAAATAGTTCCTAATGACATTTATGGATTACCATGACCAGATAGAGGTGTTTTCATCGTTGCTACGCTGCTGCGTAGTAGTATTCCCAAACGAATCCGTATAGCTTGAAGAAGAGCCGATGCTTTGCCCGTTGGAGTTCCTATAGGTAGTGGAGGTGTTCCCGTAGCTATCAGTGTATGTGTTTGACGTCCCTCTTCTTTGGCCATAAGGATCAGAATAAGTTGTAGTAGTATTACCATAACTGTCCGTGTAGCTCCTATCAGTTCCTGTGGTATTGCCATATCGATCACGATGAGTTGTTGTGGTGTTACCATACGAATCGGTATAAGTTGACGAAGTACCGATTGTGTTACCATAACGGTCTCGATGAGTTGTGGTCGTATTTCCGTAACTATCGGTGTACGAAGAAGAAGTTCCAGTGGTCTCGCCGTATTGATTGCGGTGTGTACTCGTAGAGTTTCCATAACCATCGGTATATCTCGAAGATGTACCAACATTGTACTGAGCGTTAGCTGCGATGGCGATCATGACAGCCATCAGTGTCATCATTACTTTTTTCATAATTCTTTTGCTTTTAAATGTTCGTGCCGCAAAAGTAAGGAATAATTCCGCACCTTCCAAGCAAAATTGGAAAACAAGCCTTGTGAAAATTGCAGATTCTTTGTTTTTTATGATGTCATTTCAAATAAAAGTTGTATCTTTGCACTATCCTAAATGTCATAAATATGCCTACTAAAAATATCTTTGCCGGATTTGGAGTCAGATCTGAGTTTGTGAATCTGATATACATGGAACTGATGAAGCGTGATTTTGTCAGCTATGCTGATGTGCTTGCCTTATATTGTGGGAGACCAAAAGACTATTACGACAAAATGGCATGCAATAAAGAACCTGGTTATGGAGAATTAAAGAAAGCCTTTCCAGAGGTCTTAAAGGCATTGGAAAAGATTTGCCCTGGATGCATCAAGGATAATGGAAAGAATAAGGGCAAGGCATACAAATATATAGGTAAGGATGAAGATCCTCTCTCTGAAGAACGTAAAGCAGTAGTTCAGAAGTCTGTAGAAGATTATGTGGCTTTCTGCAAAGCATCAGCAGGCATTATGCCTGCAAGTTGGTTTTCTTCATTCTTTGAGAATACGCAAGTATTACTCGACACAAACAGAGAGTCGAAGGATGGTGAGATGAGAATTTGTTCTGGTGCAGAGCAAAATCTCACGAATATTGATTTGCTTCCCGTGTTTTATAAGGCAATCGCTAATAAACAAGTTCTTCGTTTTGATTATCAGCGATTTGGTCAAGAATCATTCACCTTAGTCTTTCATCCTCAATTCCTCAAAGAATATAATGGTAGATGGTTTGTTTTTGGTGATGCAAACCGTGAACCTTATCAGGCTTATAATGTACCATTAGATCGAATCGTTGGCGAAGTCAGCGAGGTGAATGATGTGGAGTACATCCCTGCTCCAAAAGGCTTCTATCAGGAGTTTTTTAGTAATATAATAGGAGTCACACATGAGAAAGATGTTAAGGTTGAAGATGTCATCATTCGCACGAAGACGGAATACCAACATGGTCTTCTTCTGACGAAGCCCTTGCATCATTCACAAGAGGAAGTGCTGCCCTATGGAGAACATGATGGTCAGTGGTATGGTGAAGTCAAATTGACTATAGAATCTAATCGCGAACTCCGAGGTCGTATTCTCCTATTTGGCGAGAATCTTGAAGTGATTAGCCCTCAATCATTAAGAGAACAATTGAGGGACATAATCAAGCGTCAAATGATGCAATATTCAGATGAGAAGTAGCAGAATTGCACCAAATTGATGGGTAGAGTGCAATTTATTTGCAGTTTATTTGGTCTTGTCGAAAAAATCCCCTAAATTTGCGACAAAAATATTATTTCTATATGATATACGATATTGAGTTTGAGAATATGTATTCTTTCAAAGAAAAGGTTGTTTTTTCTATGGAAGGTACGGAAACCAATGCCAAGAATCAGAATTATTTCCGTGTCAATGATTCTGACAAGTGCTTGAAGGTTGGTGTTATATACGGGGCCAATGCTTCAGGAAAGACAAACTTGATTCGTGGATTATATGGTTTCCAACTTTTATTAAAGGAAGGAAATAATAGGGGTGAAAATGATGGCATAAAAGAATATATGCCATTTTGTCTTCATGAAAGTTCAATTAATGCTCCGTCATCTCTCAAAATTAGATTGTTGGGGAGCGGAAATATTCTCTACACATATAAACTTAGGTTCAATGCAGAAAAGATATTAGAAGAATCCTTGTCTAAGTCCGAATCAAATAATGAAGAGTTACTATTTGAAAGGATTTGCTATCAAGACTCAATGCATAAAATAGTATTGCGGGATGGAATCAGCCACATAGTCCTTCAACAAGATGCAGTTCGAAAGAACCAATTAGGTTTGAGCTTTTTACAAGCTGTTAATATCCCCATAGTTTCTGATATTGCTTTAGAATTGCTTAATCTTCAAATGATTAATAGCTATAATCAGAGTATGACAAAAATGTTGTGGGATGATGCAAAGAGCCTTTTGAAAAAGAATCCAGATCTTGAAAACAAATTATCTCAATTCTTATCTCATCTGGATACAGGATTGAGAGGCTTCTTGATCCCAAATGAACAATCTGAATTTAAAGATTTACAGTTTATTCATGATCAGATAAAGAATGACGGAACTATTGTTCCTATCAATTTTAATGCTGCTATTTCCGAATCTCTTGGAACAAAGAATCTTTTCCTATTAGGCATTAAGATTATTGAGGCATTAGAAAAGGGCTATACCCTATTCGTTGACGAACTTGATGCTTCTTTGCATACCTATATAACGGAGTTCATTATCAAGATGTTTCAGAACGAGCGTATTAATTCAAAGCATGCACAATTAATATTGACCACCCATGATATAAATCTAATGGACGAGAAGAGCCTAAGGCTTGATCAGATATGGCTTATGCAGAAGAAACATGATGGCTCCTCTGAATTATATTCGTTGGCAGATTTTGACGGTATTGATGAAGATACAAACCTTAAAGAATGGTATATGGCCAAACGTTTTGGTGGACTTCCAAAGATAGAGTCAATAGAAAATCTTTTCCGCAATGAGACAGATTGAACATCTACAGCCAGATGATTCTATCTGTATCATCTGTGAAGGAGAAAAGACTGAGCCATATTTCTTTGAAGATCTTATTGCTTGGATGGAGCGTGAGCACATAGTTCGTGATTATCAGTATCGGATATATCCCATTCCTTTAAAACACGCAGATGTTGATAGTGACAATGGTGGTCGAAAGACAAAGAAAAGGCCATTAGAGAATATACCCGATGATTCTGATGAGCCAGTTATTCTTAGAGGTCCGATTCCGGAATGTTGGGTAGATTCTGGTATTGCCCAATTAGCGAATTTCTCAGAGGTATGGGTTGTGTTCGATAAAGACGAGCATCCTCATCACCCAAAGGCTTTTGAAAAACTGCGTAATACTCGAAGAACTAAAGCTAATCTGAATCTAGCATTTTCAAGTAGATGCTTTGAAACCTATCTTTTACAGCATTTTGAGTATAATACCCATACTTTTCAGAAAACAGAATGTAACGAAAAGAAAAATGGTAGTACTCGCTACTTTAATTGCTGTTTGGATAATGCCGTAGTTGGAAAAGCATGTGATGGTGACAAATGCATAAATGGTTATGCTAGAAAACACGGCTACTGGCAGAACAGTAAGAATGACCAAACATTTTCTGTTGTTCGTAATCTCTGGTTTGGCATTTTTAATTCTCATCGTTTAAAATGGAATAGCCTCGCTAATATAACTCCTGCAACAGAAATATATGAGAGAAATCCCTATTTGGATACATATAGGCTGACATTAAGGTTGATGGGGTATCACTCATTAGAACACGGTGACTCTTTATTTCATAAGGTAGGGAGTGGACAATTCTGGATATTGCAAAGAAAAGGTAATACTTTAACATTCAAAAACGACTCTGTTTTATCTATGTCTATTCCAGAGGGTGCAATCTCAACTATGAAAACTTTGTCAGACGGGAAGCCTCCAATTGATGTGGAGTGGCAAGTTAAGTGTAACTTGGAAGAAATCAGAATCGCTACAGGTGAACAATATACCATAGCTATTGATGACTTGTTGACGTCAGATAATCAATATTTGAAAATCCATTGGTATGATGACATCTATTTCTGTGCAAAGGAAGATGGAATTAAGGAAGATTTCGACATGACTTTATTCAACCTTTCAACCTGTTGACTTATGAATAATACGGTTTGTAAGAATTATCCAATAATCGGTTCCACGAAGAACGGAACCATTCCTAATGGTGATTTCCTTGCAGCAATCAAAAATAGGTTGTACCTTTGCAGCGCATTTGAGACACAAATGCCTGAAATAGAGTACTAACAACAAAAACACAAGAAACTATGCAGAACGTACAGAACGCAGCAGAGATTCAGCAGAGAGTGATTAACCTCGTAGAGCTTTACAGAAGAAAGGTTGGTTATGAGAGTCAGATTGCAAAAGATGCAAAGGCTGATAATGACTATTGGGAACAGGAATCTGTTGACTTGATGATAGAAGAGGGTCTTTCCTTCGGTGGTGGCATGTATGGCGAAGGACCTCATACTGAGGACTGGATTAAGCACTTGCAGGTGAACGAGCAACTTCTTGGTCACTTCTATTCAGAAGTTGCAGGAAAAGATGCTGAGAAGGATGTGCTTGCATGGCTCCTTCCTGATATCTATGACAAGACCATTTTTACTGATGAAGAAGAGTCGTTCTTGAAAACTCACTTCAAGGAAATGGTGAATTACATCATCTTGACTCCCTGTAATGATAATCTGGAATGGGTACATCGGCATGATGGAAAAGATGCATTTACCATACCGAGTGAAGTACTTGAACTCATTAAGTCTCGTGCAGATATTGCTGCCGGTTCAAAGGTGTTCTATCCGAATACGTGCTTTGCCCAATTGGCAAATCTCTTTGAAGGCTGCACATTTTATTGTGACACTTTGTCCTATGCGTGGACAAAAATTGCGGTCTATGCAAACGGCATTAAGGCTGTAGACGATGAAAAGCCATCATCATTTGACGCTATAATATCATATCTGCCTAAGGATAGTGATAACAGCAAAGACGTTAATCGTATATGTGAGGCATATAAGAAACTGCCGGTGGGTGGAAAACTTGTTTTGTTATGCCCTCCAAGCGTACTCGTTGAGGAGAAGGACTCTTGTTATAGAAAAAAACTTTCTGAGACTCTAGAGTATAGAGAGTTGGAGTCTGTAAGAAAGAAACTGGATGAAGAGAATGCATCTTTAGATGCTAACGCTCGATTCAGAAAGATGCTTGTTGAGGATAAGTCAATTCATGAGATTATCCAATTACCCCAGGTGATGAGCAACAATGCATCCTTTGAAACGTATTGCGTGCTGATTGCAGAGAAAGGACGTACTGAAAATGATGTTCTTCTTGTTGATGCAAGGACTGCAAGTAATGACTTTGATACAAAGCATTATATGCTGTCTTTTGACTATGCTAAGTTCAATGCTATCATGCATAATGGTGGCATAGATCCTAATACAGGATTAAGAAAAGCAGTAAAGATATCTGCAGACAATTTGTTTCAAGGTATTTTGATGCCGCAGGTATATACTATCGAGAGACCATTAGAAACTGAGTGCCCTATTCCCTTGTCAAACCTTTGCTTGCTCGAATCAACTCTGGTTCGCGATGTCCAATACGACTTGCCAGAAGATACTCCATGGATTAAAATGAGTGATCTTACTCCATTATATACAGGAGATATGAACATGTCGGGTATCAGGAAAGCAGATTGTCCTAACAATCCGTCATACGTTGAAGGTAGTAAAGACTATGGCTTTGACAAAGATGGTAGATTTGTAGACTCCATTTTTTTGCAAATGAATACCAAGAAAGGGCATCACGTCTTGGACTATAGGAAGTGTGCCTACCTTGATGGTAATAGCGATATAGTTCTCTATGAACGTTCTGTAGAGCATGGAGTACGTGTTGCTGTAGTTCGGGCAACAGGCAAACCTTATGTAGTTAGCTCGGGTATTTTTGTGTTTTGTCCGAAAGGTGTCTTTGGAGCAGAATCCTTGGCAGCTCTCTTAAGATTGCCTATTGTGTATAGACAATTAGTGGCATATCAAGAATATGGGCTTGGCCATCACCTGAATGATATACTTGTTCCTACGGACAAGCGTATCATAGGTGACGAACTATATCGGATGAAGAGAGAAGAGTCTATAGCTAATGAGTTGGGAGGTAAAGTTCTGGCAATGAAGGCTGATTATCTCAATGAAGTCAGAATGCGTAAGCACGATATGCGTCCTCATATGAAGCAATTAAATTCTGCGAAAAACTTGTTGCAGCACTATGTTGATAATATCGATACTACAGATGATGTAAAGCAGAATCTGAATCGCCAACTTATCCGCTTTCGTGATGCATTAAGTCATCTGTCAGACCTGGTAGACCACTTTAGTGATGAAAATAAGTATGGGAAACCAGAGCGATTCTCTATTACAGAATATTTCAACAAACTAATGACAGAATCTATAGATCTCAATTATAAGATTGAATATTACCAAGACTCTGGTGCAATTCAGAATTATTTAAAGCCTAAAGTAATGGAATGGCTTGAACAGATAAAAGTATCAGCGGATAGACAAGATGAAGAATACATGAAAGGTGAATACACTATTCCAATGCATTGGTCATATACAATGATTGCTCCATTGGATTTTGATAGGATGGTTCATAATATTTTGGAGAATGCCAAAAGACACGGCTTCACGGATTCTTCTCGCTCCGATTACAAAATATGGATTGTTTTCAGCGTAGATGAAAAACGTGACATGTACGTAATAGATTTCAAGAACAATGGAACACCTTTGCCTAATGGTATGAACAAAGAGAGATATGGCTTAAAGGGTGAGAGAGCTGGAATTACTGGAGGTACAGGATCTGGCGGATATATAGTGAAGTCTATCGTGAACCATTATGGAGGGGATTATGATGTGTTCTTCAATGATGACATGACAACAATTAGAATATGGTTACCAATAGCGTCAATATGAAGACAAGGTATGATGTCATCTGGATAGATGACGAGTGGGAGAAAATGGATGCATTCAAAGAAGAATGTGAGGTGATTCATCAGATATATCTTCATCCATTCCGGACTCAAAAGGCCGGAATGGATGAGTTTGACAAAAATCCTAAAAAATGGGATGCCATAATTCTTGATGCCAAAATGTTTGATGAGTCAGAAAATGAAGTGCCAAAGTTGGATGGATTAAGAAAGGCTGTACAGCATATCAATGAGAAAGCTCTGTTACGAAAAGTACCTTTCTTTATTTCAACAGGACAACCTGATTTAATGGATAACGAAACCTTCGAACAGGCGTTTGGCAAATATTACATAAAAGAGCGTGATGATAAAAAGCTCATAGAAGATATAAAAACAATAGCAAGCAAATCCACAAGATTTCAAGTAAAGTCTTATTATTTCGATGCTTTAGATCAACTTGATACTTTAGATGCATGGTGCTGCGAAAAGATTCTTGATATATTGGAAGCGATGCATTTCCCAGAAAAGGATATTGATCCATTGCTTTATTACAATCCGTTAAGGAAAGCATTGGAGTATGTTTTTAGAGCTACAAATAAAGTTGGTATTATACCCGATGTTTTTTTTTCTGGGGGCATGGTCAATTTAAATCAATGCTTTATGTTCTTGATAGGACGTGAAGCAAGGGTGTTAGGTTATAGATATGGTGACTCTGGAGAAGGAATTGTTCCACGACATATACATGATATGATGTCACTTATTATTAATTTGGGTAATTACGGTTCTCATTCGATAGAACTATCTCACCCAACAGAATTAAGTGAATACGAAGTTCAGAAATATGACAAACAGATAAATGCTCAAGGAGTTAATTCCAAATTGCTTATTTTTAGTATTGCACTACAATTCTGTGAAATTGTAAAATGGATGAACCACTATATTACTGAACATCCCAATAAAGAAGAGAATTTGAGAAAATGTGTAAAATTGGATATGCAATCTGCAGAAAAGCAAGAAGGGACGCTAGAACTTGTTGGAGTTATTGAACTGCATGATGGTCTTTACCATATTGGAAAAGATTTCTCTGTATATCTCCGTCGCAAAGAGCTAGTTGGAAAGAGAGTAAGAATTGCTAAATACACTCCCAATACAAGTACTAAGTCTAAAGAAATGTATCCGCTTTTTGTTCACGATAACGATATTCAAGTCTTGGAAGATACAGAAAACGGTTCCAAGTAAAACGGAACTATTCACAAGGGACTTTTTCTTGCTAATATGAAATAGTAGTTTTAACTTTGCAGCGTGAAAACCAAAAACAAAAATACTATGCGTACAGCAAACAACAACAGCAACTTCACAGTAGAGGCACTCGTTGCCAAGTATCGTAACTATGTAAATGAACATTGCCCTAAGACCATAGCGTGCGCTCCGACTGGAGAAACCGTGGAGATTCCTAACACATATGGTTATATGGAATCGTTTCTTTTGGCACTTTATATTTCAGCAGCAGGAGACAAAGCAAACAAGAATGTTGTGAACGCTTTGGTAGGATATTCTCATTTATATCAAGACTATTATAAGGATGCTTTGACAAATGAGGAATATGAGTTTCTTTTGAACAACTTCGCCTTATTCTTGGATAATCTGATATCGGTTTATCCTTTCTCTGAAGTACTTTCACAGCCTTCAAGAATATCTCTAATAAAAAAGTATTTGTTACCTCAAAAAGGGGGAAAGCTTCTTATTGCAAATACTGGATTTGATGTGCCCTGCCTCTTTCCTGATTGCACCTGTGAGGGCTATTTTGGTACTGAAGACAATACTGAGAGTTGGGCTTTTGGCCAAATCCTCTTATACGCAAAAGGTGTTCAATCAAAGATGGACACTTGTATGTTCTATGAGGGGATTGGTTATAGAACGCTATTACCTGAGAAAAACAGTGTGGATTATATCGTCTATGGTGCTCATGAAGATATCACATATTATGATATATTATCTTTGTATGAGACTTTGGCACCCAACGGCAGAATGCTTATTTTTGTTGACAAAACCGACATGCAAAGCAAGAATGATTATTATAGGGAACTACGAAATAGATTAGTGGAAGACAAAGCGGTTTCCACTATCGTATCTTATAGTGATAGTGAACCTTTAACAAGGGCTGATACTATTCGTTTACTTCTTGTTATTGACAAGAAAGAGAATAATACAACAAAAATTTGTTCTTTGCCATTAAAGAAGGAAATAGAGATAGAATCCTCTAAACTCAATCCGGATTGTTTGTGGCCAGGATACTATTTGGCTGTTAGGCCTGAAAAAGGTATTATGCTCTCTTGCTTGGCTTCATGCCCATTAAGGAAAGAAGATCTGAAGCATTTTAAGGAGCTTCTTGGTGGAAAGTTCCAATGGGAAGAGAGTGGTGATGACTTGAGACTAGTATTGCCAGAATGGATGTTGAATCTTTCTATAGCTATAGCATCTGACCTATCTCCAGAATATAAGGACGCAAATCTATGCAACAAGAATTTACTTCTTGTTTCTGATTCTTCAATGGATCATTGGAGAAACACAATGAGAGTCGTGGAACACCCATGTGTATTACTTGCTGCAACAGGTGATACAACGAGAGAATTGTCCTTAGGCTTTTTCGACAAAGTAAATGGACATAAATATGCAAGGGCAAAGGGAATGCCATGCTTGTTTCCCAAAGAGAGTGTGGATGTAAAATATCTAGCTGCTGTTCTACTCTTGCCTGTTGTCAAAGAGCAAATTCTCGCTATTTGTGACGGTTCCTTATACGGGACTAATTTTGACCAGATGCTAGATTTGGTTATCGTACCTGAGCATGACGAAAAAGAACGATTGAGTTTTTTGGCTGAAACCAATTATGAGGCACTGAGTTCTTCACAGGAGGAACTTAAACAAGAATCAGAACAGTATAAAAAATCCATCCGTATGCGTAAACATGCACTTACTCAGTCTCTCTCGTCTGTTGAAGCCATGTTTTATGCACTAAATTCCTATCGTAAAAAACATGGTGTACTTAATAACGAAGATGTCATATCACGTATAAAAAAAACGACTGTCAGCGAAGCTTTTGAATACATCGATCGAAGCTTTAAAGACTTGATGCCAGCTTTAGAACATATTGCAGAAGTAGAGCATACTTTTGAAAAACCAGAATGGATTGACCCCGAGAAATTTATTGAGGATTATATACAGAAAAGCGAAAAAGGCTGGTTAAACTTCAAGCCTGTTGTAATGTGGAAATATGGACATAATCAGGCAGTTGAAGATTTAAAGGATCCAGAATCTGGAGATATTGTCATAAGAAAAGGGGACTCTCTTAACCTTTTCTTATTCCCCAAAGACGCTTTGGTACGCGTATTCGATAACATCATCCTTAACGCTAAAGCACATGGCTTTGGTGATAAGTCCCGTAATGAGTATCAAGTCAGATTCTCTTGGTATGCGGATGATATGTCGTTGACGATAGAGGTAGATAATAACGGTTCCCCAATTCCGAAAGATAGGGACACTGCTACTTTATTAGAATATGGTGTCTCTACCGATCTACACCACGATGGCCACAATGGCATTGGCTGTAATGAGATCGATGATATCATGAAAAGATATGATGGGAAGGTGGAAATTGTTTCATTGCCAAATGAAGAGTTCCCTGTAAAATATAAACTTACGTTCAATCGTTCTAATAGTGTTGGAGTATTAAAACCGTAAAGAATATGAAAGCATATGATTTGATACAGATCCTATGGGTCGAAGACGACCATAAAGTGACAGAAACTTATCCGCTGAAAGCAGAAAGTTTTGATCTGGAATTAGTTCCATATCCATGTTGGGATGATGCAAAAGCTGCATTAGAGAGTGACTATGACCGCTGGTCTGCTATCATCCTTGATGCAAAATGTAAACATCATCGTGAGAGCAAAGATAGTGCTGTCGTTTTTCTCCGAGAAGCTCTTAAGGACATTTCCGTGTTGAGCGAGAAAAACGGCCACATAATTCCCTGGTACGTCCTGACTGGCGGTGATGAGTCTGAGGTGTCAGATTCTATTAATGATGAACGTATGCAATGGGATAAAGATTGGACTGACAGCGAAAACAAAAAATATTATTCCAAGAATGTAGATAACGAGAAACTGTTTAGAAGGATTCGATATCACGCATACAAATCTCCACGCATACAGATTCAGGAGATGTATCGTCATGTCTTCGAGGCTGTAGCAGAATGTGGTATCGATGACAATGGTTATAATGCCTTGGAAGATTTGCTTGTACCCATACACTTCCCCAAAGATATTAAGGACAGGGATTACAATGACAAGTTTGAGAAAGCTCGGACAGTTTTGGAGTACATCTTCCGCTCTATGTCATTGCATGGAATCCTTCCTGATTGGGGCAAGCAAGTTAACCTTCAATGGTCAAGTTGTTTGTTGTCAGGATTATCGGCAACGAGAAGAGATGAAAAAGGGAATGAACAGGTTATTATAGAATGTAAGAAACAAATTGTTCCACCAGTTTTCAGGTTATTGCTAAAGGAGATAACAAAAATAATCCCAGCATTCTGTCATTCGGATAATAAGGAAGAGAAGGAAATTAAAAAGGAAGAATACCTAAGAGATGTGGATGGTTCAACATTCCTTCTCAAAAGTTTCGCTTTTCAGATTTGTGACTTTATCCTATGGTATAGAAACTATCTGAAAGAGAATAGCGACACTAAGCTAAATGCCGGCAATTGGGATGTAAAAGACTTTAAAGCCGCAAAAATAAGATCCCTATAATCGGTTCCTAGTAGAACGGAACCGTTCACAAGGTCGTTTTTCTTGCAAGATTGTGAAAATCGCCTTAACTTTGCAGCGTCAATCATCGAAACCACCTCGAGATTGATGCTGCAAATGCTTTGTGGTGGTAACGAAAACTGATAATATTATGAAGAATCAGAATTCACAGAAAAACGGAACAAGATTCCCAGTTGCTAACCTTGATGATGAGATGTTCTTGGAGTCTCTACAGCTTCAGGCTGATATGGAAGACATTGAAACTGTAGTATTCATGGAATCTTTGAAACATGAGGCAGAAATGGAAGAACTTGAAAACGAGGCATTCTTGGAGTCTCTACGACTTCAGGCAGAGTTGGAGGATATTGCAGCTGATGCAATGATGTACCTCTGATTTGTCTTACATTTAGGAGAGGAGCAATTTCTGAAACCACCCCAGAGTTGATGCCTTAAATAATAGTGGTGGGAATTTTAAATCTTGAGTAGTATGAATAACACAGCACTCCAAACCATCGCAACAAAAGCTCTTCCTGCTCTTTCTGGTGAGCAAGTGACATACAATGCAGCTAAGAACGTGTTCCTTTCGCAGGGATACACCAGCGCAGCAGGAAATATGTATTACAAGGCTATCCGTCTGTCAAACAGACTGGTGGTTTACTACGATCTTGGGCAGGGGTATGCTTATACCTTCCTGAATGGTATCAAACTATACTGCTTTGATGGGCAGAAAGCGAACCTCATCGCTCAGAAGTACTGGGGTGGCTATGACTATCGCATCTTCAGCGAGCAGTTTGCCAAAGAACAGAGCATTCTGATGCTGAAGAGCTTCTTGGAGGGACAACTGAAGATTCAGGGAGCTCGCGTGAGTGATCAGGAACTTATCTGTTTCGCAAGAGGCATGATCGAGGAGACTCAACGCAAGCAGTTAGCCTAAGGGCTACTTCTGGCGACATAGATAACAAGTAGTTTAACCATAAAATCGACAAGACTATGGCAACATTGACAAAGGCAATCAACAAGAACCTGTTTGACAGCATCCTGCCGTCATTTGGTAACCCACGTGTACATATCCCTGTATGGGATGACAGTCAGAAGATGTTTATCTGCGACGAGTTCGAGAGCAATGGCGGACATCGATACTATCGAGGCATCCGATTCTGTGATCGTATCGTCATCCTGGAGAAGGTAGGTCTGTATCACAACTGGACATACATAGACTGTATCGAACTCTATGCCTTCAATGGGCAGAAGATGGAACTTATCCAGAAGCGTGACTACGACAAGGTGTTCCGTAACGAGACATTTGTCCGCCAAGAGTCGGAGCAGATGGTGAAGGACTATCTGACAGGCGTGATGAAAACTCAGCGCATCTGTGCTCCTGTAGAGCAGATTGCTGCCCAGGCCTCTGAACTGATCAACGGATGCTACAAGAGCTTCCTTGACCCAGACTACAATACACGTTTAACTCAAATACTCCCTAAACTAGAACAGAAATAATTATGGAGAACATGATCGACACACAGAACAAACAGCAGGTGATGGCTTTCGAGCTGATTGCCAACACCAACAGTAGTTTCTTCCTCACAGGACGTGCAGGAACTGGTAAGACAACCTTCTTGCGCAATGTGCAGAAGATGGTGGATAAGCAGTTTATCACACTGGCTCCCACTGGTGTGGCTGCCATCCTCGCAGGTGGTGACACTATCCACTCTTTCTTCGGACTGCCTATGGATGTATGCACACCAGGCACGATGGGGAAGATGAGCGAGGCAAGAATCCTCACTCTGATCCATACGGACACCATCATTATAGATGAGGTCTCGATGGTGCGCTGTGACATCATTGATGCCATCGACTATACGATGCGCAAGACGCTGCGCTCTTCGTTGCCCTTTGGAGGCAAGCAGGTGATCTTCGTGGGTGATATGTTCCAGTTGCCGCCTGTATTGAAGAAAGGTGTGGAAAGCGATCTGATGCGTGACCTTTATCATGCAGATGATTGTTTCTTCTACAAGGCAGACGTTATCAAGCGTATGCGATTGGTGAAGATCGAGTTCCAGAAGGTGTATCGCCAGGAGGATGAGGCTTTCCTCAAAATCCTCGAGAGCGTTCGCCTGAACAAGACGACTCCAGAGATCCTGATGCACTTGAACGAGCGTGTCTGCCATCCTACAAAGGAGGATGGGGCAGTGATCACACTGGCTTCGCTCAATAGGACTGCTGATGACATCAATCAG
The DNA here is from genome assembly GCA_900315525.1 of uncultured Prevotella sp. Classification (GTDB taxonomy): domain Bacteria; phylum Bacteroidota; class Bacteroidia; order Bacteroidales; family Bacteroidaceae; genus Prevotella. The sequence continues at coordinate 15,598 of OMZO01000008.1, forward strand.
AAGCGACTTGCTGAGATTGAGGCAGAAGAGTACACCTACGAGGGTACTGTGACAGGTAAGTTCGAGGAGAAACGCTTCCCTGTGGATAAGACCATGAAACTGAAAGTGGGTGCTCAGGTGATGTTTACTCGCAACGATCCGCATAAGCGCTGGGTGAATGGCACCATTGGCAAAGTGACCAAGTTGTCGAAGGACGAGATAAAGGTAACTATTGAAGGTGGTGAAACCTACGTGGTGCCTAATTGCTCTTGGGAGTCGTACAGTTATGAGTACGACAAGGACGAGCGCAAGATGAAGAAGGAACTGATGGGTACCTTCACCCAGTATCCGCTTCGATTGGCTTGGGCTATCACTGTGCATAAGAGTCAGGGTATGACTTTCGATAAGCTCTACCTTGACCTGAGTAGAGGCATGTTTGCTGCAGGCCAACTCTATGTGGCCCTGAGTCGTGTGCGTTCGTTGGGTGGATTGTTCCTCTCACGTCCCATCATTCCTCAGTATGCTCATACGAGCCGTGAAGTACTGTCGTATGCCAACGGCTATAACGACGAGCAGGTGATCAACAGCGAGATTGAGAGCGGTAAGGCTGTCTATCAGTTGCTGGCGCATCACGACAACGATGAAGCTGCCAAACAGTACTTGATGCTGGTGCAGAAGAAGGCTGCCAATGGCGACATCAAGGAGGCCATGCAGCAGACGAAGCGGTTCCTCGACACTGTGATCTGTGACGAAGAGCTCTATGGGTGTATCAAAGAGATTCCTGCATCGTTGATGGAGGCAGACCACTGGGCACCTAAGTTTCTTGTGGCTCTTTTGAGCCTCTATGCAGGGAAGTATGAGCAGGCCTTGGTGTATGCTGATAGTGTGTTGGCTCAGCATCAGTGCCAGGAGGCACTCTATGTGAAGTCACGCAGTCTGGCTAAGCTCGAACGTTACGAGGAGGCTGACGCTGTGAATGTGCTGATGGGTGATGTGTTCGACATGTCAACGCCTGACTGCAAGGTGCTCTACATGATTGCCGTACTCAATGAGTTGCACATTGGCGACAATGGCCTGAACCTGATGCAGGAACTCATCAAGGCCAAGCCTAAGTACGACAAGGGCATCTTGTCGCTTCGTTATCTGATGAAGCGTAAGGGCTTGGTACTCGTGAAGACATCTGACGATCCTCGTGAGTTGGTGGATGACTTCAACTCTGACATCACTGAAGAGGAGTTTGCTCAGAAGCTGGTAACAGCTCGAGAGAAGGCTCCAAAGGCAGTAGAATACCTGCTTCGACTCATCAAGAAGCAGGTGTTCTCTGACGAGTGAACTTCGGATGCCATGATAAACAGATTTACTAACTTAACACAAAAACAAACTATGAGACACACGAAAGACACAGAAAACGAAGAACAGAAGCAGTTTCATTGTTCAGACCTTATCAGGGACATCAAGGAAAAGGTGCAGATGCTTAAGAGCTATGGCATGAGCGAAAAAGAGATTATGTCAAGTCTTCAAACTTGTCAGCCTCTGAAGAAACTGATTGTCTCTAGAAACTACAGGCTGTTCCTTGGTGATGAGAGGGTGGAGGTACACATGGAACCTTTAGTGAAGTCTGTGTATTTGCTGTTCTTGAAGCATCCTGAAGGTATCAACTTCAAGGATATGCCTGATTATCGTGAAGAGCTGGCAAGAATATATGATAGGGTAAGGCCATGGGGATTGACGGATAGAGCCATGCAGAGTATTGAGGATGTTACCAATCCCCTGCTCAACTCCATCAATGAGAAGTGTGCAAGAATCAGGAAGGTCTTTGCTTCAATGCTCGATAGAAGTATCGCTGAGGAGTATTATATTAAAGGTGAGCGAGGGCGTACTAAGAAAATCTCTCTACCTCGCGAACTGGTGGTTTGGGAATGAAATGCCATTTCCACAAGCCTTGTGGGACGAAATTGCTTGGTTGCAGAGAGAGAAATTCCTAACTTTGCAACCAAGTTAAATTTTAGGATTATGACAGATTGCGAGTACATTATGGCACAATGCCGAAAGTATCATTTTCAAGATTGGGATGATCAGGAGTTAAGGAAGTGTTTGGATATGTTACCTGGTATTCCGAGGGAGCAATTATTCTCGTTATATCGGAGTAAATGGGTGACAAGTGAAGTCGTGAAAAACGGCAAGGTGTTGAAAGAGGCTATCTTTCATCAGCTATTCAAGGAAAGAATAGAGGAAAGGGGCAAGAGGATAAAGGCGATGAGCGTGGAGGAACTTATCGAGAATCTTCATGACGAAAATGGATATGGGAAGTTCATAGTCCTTGAAATGAAAGAACGCTATGATTCGCTTGGAGATGAAGACAAAGTGAAGATCCTGGACACACTATCTGAAAGCACAAAGGCAAACCAGAAATGGGCAGAGAGTAAGAGAAAACAAATGAAAGGTGACGAGCAGTAGTTATGCCTGGACAAAGGAATAATAGCAGAAAAGAACAGTTGCCAGCGGAGCTGGGGTATGGGCACATCATGCCGCAGGCTCCGGAGGTGGAGAAGGCGGTGCTGGGCGCATTGATGATTGACAGCAATGCTTATATGGAAGTGTGCGACAGGTTGCGGCCTGAGAGTTTCTATGAGCCCAGAAACCAATTGGTGTATGAGGCTATCGTCAAACTCAGTGTGGATGAGAGTCCTGTAGATGTGCTGAGTGTGGCGGATAAGCTGGAAAAGATGGGGAAACTCGAAGAGGTGGGTGGCCCTGGCTATATCGCGGAACTGAGTTCGAGGGTGGCTACCTCTGCTCATGTCGAGTATCATGCCAATATCGTGGCGGAGAAATACTTGGCGCGACAGATGGTGGAGTATGTGAGCGTGATAGGGAAGAAGACCTTCGACGAGACCTACGATATCAAAGACGTGATGGATGAGGCTGAGGCTACACTCTTGGAGTTGTCGCAGAAAAACATGAAAAAAGATTACTCCGTCCTAGCACCTGTCATTGGCAAGGCTGTGAAAGTGGTGGAGAAAGCCTATGCTCAAAAGGGAGGCATGACGGGAATCCCTTCTGGCTTGCGTAAACTGGATGAGGTCACTTGCGGATGGCAGAAGTCTGACCTCGTCATTATCGCTGGGCGCCCTGCGATGGGAAAGACGGCATTTGCGCTCTCTGTGGCCAAGAACATTGCGGCAGACCAGCATATTCCGATGGCTTTCTTCTCGCTGGAGATGACGGATGTGCAACTTGCAAACCGTCTGATGTCTAACGCTTGTATGATAGAAGGTCAGAAGTTGCTGAGTGGGCAGATGGATAGGGAAGATTGGAAAAGGCTTGACAAATATCTGTCCGCATTGACGGATGCACCGTTGTATATAGATGATACGGAGGGACTGTCTGTGATGGAACTGAGATCAAAGGCCAGGAGACTGAAGAAGGAGCACGACATACAGTTGATCATGGTGGACTATCTGCAACTGATGACAGCCAGCGGAATGAGGTATAATAGTCGTCAGGAGGAGGTGTCTCTGATATCGCGCTCGCTGAAGGGATTGGCAAAGGACTTGAATGTTCCTGTGTTGGCTCTGAGTCAGCTGAATCGTGGTGTAGAATCGCGTGAAGGGGTAGAGGGTAAGCGTCCGCAGTTGTCGGATCTCCGTGAGTCTGGTGCCATCGAGCAGGATGCTGATATGGTGATCTTTTTGCATCGCCCAGAATATTATGGTATTCTGCAGAGTGAAGATGGCTTCACGGACTATCGTGGAAAGGCGGAGGTCATCATCGCCAAGCATCGTAAGGGTGCAACGGGTATTGTAAGAATGGATTTCAAGGGGCAATTCACGCGTTTCGAAAATCCTGAAGACAACACATTGGCTCCTGATGCGGGTGGGGAGATTAGGGATTCGGCTATCAATGGTGGCAATAACCCGATGCCATTCCCGCCACCTGATGCATTCAACGCTGTTAGCGACGACAAGGCATGACCATCGAGGATGTGATAGAAAAGGCGGTACTTCTGAATCAGGAGATAGAGATTGAGTACTGCACACGGAGTGGGAGGCTGTTTCGTTGTTGTATCACTGATATCGTGTATTCTCGTTATTATGGTGGAGGCTATATTAATGCTTTCCGTATTGACATGGAAGAGTATCGTACGTTTAAGGTTAGTCGAATTCTCAAAGTGAATGGCCATAACTTCTCAAGGATATTCTGGAATCAGATAGGTGATAACTTTAATGTGATATGAAATGGATTTTAAGGTTCCAAAACATAATACGCCCTCTGCAACTCTGTTGAAAAACTATCAGAATAAGAAGAGTGGTAAGGTTGTAGAGTCTCGAAAGGAAATCCAACGGCGGTTTAACGGCATGGACTGGTGTTATCAAAAGCGGGTTCTTGTAGCATTTGTCCAAGGCATAGCTTCTGACAGGAATTGGGCATGCCGGAAGATGTTCAGTCACTGGGATCAAAGTTTCATGCCAATAGTGGCTGCATTATGGGGGCAATATCACGAGAAACCTCTCTCATGGCTCATACTGAGATATTTTCCCAAGGATTTCTTGAAGTTGTATAAGGATGAACTCAGTGATGGCCGTAACTACTTTTACCTTTGCCAACGATTGGTTGACGATGATGATTTTGTCATAGATAAGGAGAGACTATACGAGTCAGACATCATAGAATTGTATACAATGAGTAAATGTAATGTGTCGGATGATGAAATAAGGGAAGTCTTCTTGTCGATGATTACAAAAATCTGCAGAGGAGAATACAGATCCTCCTATATGTATCAATGGCATACAGAAGATTGTGATTTAGGCGAAATATCGATATTAAGCAATTACAATGTAAGTAGAGCTCTACTGAAAATTGAATATACTCTTGATAGGAGAATACTTGCAGATAATATAAGGATGTGGAACTCAATTGTTATGAGAGATTTCAAAGCCAGCAATGAGTATAGATTGATTAAGCAGATGAAAGAACAGGGTTATGATACCCATGATACGCACCTGGCTATGCTAAAAAAGTATTATCTGAAGCATCTTTATCGAAATGATATAAATGATGAAGAGGCTGACTTATTCCCAAGTCAAATAAATGAAAAGACAATGGATGTGGTAATGCTTCATGAAATCTTAAATGATATGCAGGCAGAGAATCCTGCCGTAAATAAGTTGATGAATTCTTTTTCATTAGAATTGGTGGCGCCCTTGCCTTTTTAGGGCTGGTGGCTGCTTTCTTGGAAATTATAATATAAACGTGATTAAATATGTAAATCTTAGATAAATAGTTTCATCTGAAGTCATGGTAAGATTATCGTTAGATTTAATAAGGAGGCAATTGACATCGTTTTTGTCTCCAAAAGCAAAACTAGGAAGGAAAGGATTTGCTATCATATATGTACTGGCAATTATATTATTCCTGTCCTTTGTGGAAATAGCATGGCAATTATGGTTTTTGTATGATCCATTTCCATATTGGAAATTTAATTTTTGTTTGAACATGAGTTCTCTTTTGGGAGGAATCGGCCTGTTTTTTGGTATTTTACCATTGACGGCTTTGGTTCTAATGGATTGTACAAACCAATCATATGTGTGGGGGGATGAAGTGGGGTATGGATTCTTAATTGGAAGTATCATTGCGGATTTGATGTTTATAATTTATGTAATCCAATGTATTCGGCGTAGTTGTGATTTGGGCCAGAAGTGGACAATTATATTAATACCTCTTTTAAATCCAATTGGATTATTATTTGGAAAAACAAAAGGATAAATGAATAAGCGAAAGATAATGGTAATAGTATCACTTGCTCTTATTATGCTAGTGATAATTAAAGTGGCTTGGGTAATTTGTGCTACAAATGGTCATGGTTTTTTGGAAGGAGAAAAGAAAGACATTATTCGAAGGGCTAACTACCTGATATCAAAGGTTGCGACTTCACCGCAAGAACTATTAGCTGAGATGCCACGAGGTATTGGGGAGCAATTCCAAGGAGAATGGGCTTTATATACTTGTTCTATGACAGCAGCTGCATTGGCAAACATAGCTATTCTTTATCCTCAGAATAAAGATCTATCTATCCAGTTTATTGGGCAGATAATCGACATCGCAATGTCATCGGAGATTCGTGAGTATGACAGAGTGCGCTGGAGAGAAGATCCTATTGATGGGATTTATGGTGACCTCAGCCATATCTCTTATTATAGTCATCTCGCTTGGATGATTAGCCGTTATAAACAGATAGGAGGGGATGGCAGGTATGATGATAACTATCATTCTTTGTGTGAGGCCATGAATCGCAGGATTCGTCAGAGCAAGTGCCTTAATTGCAGAACTTATCCTGGAGAACAATTCTATATACCTGATATGCTGGTGGCGATAGTGGCTTTGGCCAATTATTCTTGCCAATATGACGGGAAGTATTCTACGACTGTGAACATGTGGATTGAAAGAGCTAAGAAAGAATGGATTGACAAGGAAACGGGGCTGTTGGCCTCGTTCTTGGACTATGAAGACGGCACCACGCAGATTCTGCAACCTGTTAAGGGCTCTTATTCTGCTTTGAATTGTTATTATCTGTCTTTAGTAGACCCGGAATTTGCCAAGGAGCAATATGACTGTTTCCTAAAAGGGTTCAAGCAATGTTTACCCATAACGGGCATCAAAGAATATCACGACGATTCTTGTTTGTTTGGTTTCGATATTGATGCAGGGCCTCTCATTTTTGGACTCAGTCCTTCAGGAATAGGTTTTGCCCTTGGTGCTGCAACAAGTCTTGACGATAAGGACTTCAGGAAGAAACTACTGAGGACTATTGAAATAGGAGGGTGTACCATAAGATGGTTTGATAAGAGTCATTATATGGTGTCAGATCTGGCTTTGGTGGCCGAGGCAATATTACTTGCCATGAGAACTTCGGCACCAAGGACATTATTTTCATCGCAAGGCTTGTGAAGATTTGGAAGTATAGCAAACATTTTGTAATTTTGTACCCAAAATGAAAATGTATGGCTATGGGTGAAGATATCATTCCTTTTTTCGGTGAGGTGAAGGATCAGATGCAGGGCATCATCAAGGTCGTGGGCGTCGGCGGCGGCGGATGCAATGCCGTCGGTAATATGTATAAGGAACGTGTGGAGGGCGTGACTTACGCCGTTTGCAATACGGATAGTCAGTCGTTGTCGCGATCGCCTGTGCCCGTGAAGATACAGTTGGGCGAGGGCCTTGGCGCTGGTGGTAATCCTGAGAAGGGTAAGGCTGAGGCTGAATACAACATCGACGATATCACCAAGCTGCTCTCTGACGGCACGAAGATGGTGTTTGTGACGGCGGGCATGGGTGGTGGCACGGGTACAGGTGCGGCGCCTGTGGTGGCTGGTGTGGCCAAGCAGATGGGGCTGCTGACGGTGGGGGTGGTGACGATTCCCTTCTATTTCGAGAAGAAACGCAAGATCATCAAGGCGCTGAAGGGTGTGGACGAACTGCGCAAGAATGTCGATGCGCTGCTGATCGTGAACAATGAGCGCCTCTGTGACGTCTATGCTGATGCCAATATCTCGGTGAAGGAGGCTTTCTTCAGGGCTGACAATATCCTGATGGATGCCGTGAAGGGTATCTCGGAGCTGATCACGCTGCCCAGCGACGGGGGGATCAAGAGTGACTTCCGCGACGTGGAGACCACGATGAAGGACGGGGGCGGCGCTATCATGGCGATGGGGCGTGCCAGCGGGGAGCATCGGGTGGAGAGGGCTATCCTCAACGCGCTCGACTCTCCCTTGCTCTATGGCAACAATATTGACAAGGCGAAGCGTATCCTTTTTAATATATACGCGAGCAACGAGCATCCTATCTTCGTGGGTGAGCTGCAGGAGATCGATGACTTCTTCGACCAGCTGGATCCTAACATCGACGTGATATGGGGTACGGCGACGGACGATACGCTGGGTGAGGATGCGAAGGTGACGATACTGGCTACGGGTATGGAGGACAGCCTGAGGGAAGAGGTGGAGAAGGATGTGCATCAGAACGAGGATGACTATTACGAGGACTTGATCCCGAAACTCTACAAGCCCGTGAAGAAGACGCCCACGATGGGGCAGGTGATCACGCAACAGGCGTTGCCTTTCGAGGTGGAGCCTGCTGAGGCGCCTGAACCTGCCGTCGTGACGGAAGAGAAACCAAAGGAGCCGGAACCTGAGCCGCAGCCGGAAACGGCGGCGAAGGAGGAACCGACGATCCTCACGAAGTGGAAGAACTGGCTGAACAATCTGATGACTGTCGTGACGGAATGAACGAACTGCTGACACCGGAGGAGACGGCCCAGGAGATCAAAAGGCTCATCGGGCTGTTGCAGGCAGAGGGGAGGAGAGACCTGCTGCTGAAGGCCATCGGCGTGCCGCTGCTGGAGGAGCTGCGCATCGAGGCGGCAAGGCGGAAGCTGAGTCGGCTGGTCATCACGAGGGACTACAGGTTCGTGCTGGAGGACTATCATCGGGAGGTGGACTTGCAGCCCGTGCACAAGGCTGTCTATCTGCTCTTCTTGGCGCATCCGGAGGGCATCGAGTTCAAACGGCTCGTGGACTATCGTGAGGAGTTGCTGAGGTATTATATGGCGACTGCCAAGATGATGGATAAGGAGAAGGTGATAGAGGGCGTGAACCATCTGACGGATCCGCTCGACAATGCCATCAACGAGAAGTGTTCGCGTATCAAGAAGGTGTTTCTGGACATCATGGACGAATATTCGGCGAGCTATTATATCATCAGCGGACATGCGCCGCAGCCGATGGCGGGTTCGGGCCGTATCTGGTACAGGCGTCTGAAGGTGATCACGCTCCCAAGGGAGCTGGTGGTCAGGGAGTGAGAGGGAAAGTTGTGAAATTCTGAGGAAAAGATTTGCAGACTTCGTGTTTTATTATTACCTTTGCAAGCATGAAGGAGAATAATAACACAAAAAAAGGTATGAAAGATTATCTAAAACAATGTATTAACTTCAAGGTTAATGTGTGGCGCCCATTGGTGGCCTTCGTGTTTCTGGGCTCAATCCTGACGGGTTGTGTGGACAGCACTGATAATCCTGTTGATCCTGGACAGGAGACGGCTACGGGTGATGACGCGTCGGACAAGATGCCGTTTAAGGTGACGCAGACCATCGTGAACAACAACGGGAAATCGACTTCGACGGTCGCCCTGCGCTACTATGAGGATATGCCGCATGTGGCTTACATCGCCGTCGCTGATTTCCAGAATATGCTCGTGCCCCGCAAGAGCCTTAAGGTGAGCAAGACGGCTGCTTCGCAATACGTGCTGACGACGAGCAAGGGCGAGACGGCCACTGTGAATACGGCTGACGAGAAGATGACGTTCGAAGATTTCACGAATTTCGTGTCGTTGAGTTGGACGAATGCTGAGGGATTTTTAGTGGATGGCAATACCGATGAGTATGGTTACTACCGCGTCAAGCCTGCTACCGCTGTGCCTGCTACGGCTTCTGTCACTTTCGCCATGAAGAAATACGGCATCGACCTGCGTGGCGACGGTCAGATGGTGTATGTGCCTCTGAGTACGTTGTCGGATATTTACAGTTTTTATTATGGCAATCATGTGCTATTCAATGGCGAGAAGATCATGCTGACCACCTTTGAGGAGACCCCTGCCAAGATAGACGAGCCCTTCTTCCGGAAGGTTTACGAGCAGACGGAGCGCCCCCAAGACCTGGCGGCCTACAGCTATGGCGAACTCTGCTTTGCCATCGACCATTTCTACGGCAGACCCGGGCGCAACGCCATCGATCAGACCATCGAGGCAAAAGGTCTCGACCAAGCACTCAATGAGACGGCCCGTAAGTTGCTGAAATCCACCAATATGAATGAGTATGCCTTCGGCTTGGAGTATTTGTCTGTGCTGCTCGGCGACGGTCATACAACGATCTCGCCCATTATCAACTGCGTACTCGTCGGTATGAAGGATATGAGTAAGGTGTCGGCTTATATGAAAAAGTATGTCACTGCCTTTGCAAGTACCTATCCTACAGAGGAGAAGCTGGTCGCAGCAAATATCAACCGTGATGATGGTCATGAAATATCCGCCGAAGAACGTAAGAAGCTGTTTGGCTCTGACTACTACAAAAAGATCGGCAACACGATGTACTTTATCTTCGACGACTTCGGACCTATCGACAGTACAGCGTGGAAAGCTTACTATAAAGGCACTGGGTCAAAGCCAACTTACAACTCGGCGTTCAAAGGTGATATCCTCGGCCTCGTGGAGTCGCTCGACAAGGCGGCTGCCGACCCTGAGGTGAAGAACTTCGTGGTGGACCTGACTTGCAATAACGGTGGCGACGCAGGCGTGCTGGTGGCTATGACCAAGCTGCTGGCTGGCAGAAGTACTTTCAACTACGAGGACGTCCTGACCAAACAGCGCTGTCAGTTTAATATGGTGGTAGATAGTAACTTCGACCGCAGCTTCGACGACAAGGATAAGGGGCCTCGCTATCCGGGGCTCAACGTTGCCATCATGACCAGCCATTACGCTTTCTCCTGCGGCAATCTACTGCCTTCGCTGATGAAGGACTATGGCTATCTGATCATTGGTGAGAAGTCGGGTGGAGGCTCCTGCACGATCCAGAGGATGTGTACGCCTGAGGGTTTCTGCTATCTGATATCCTCCCGTCAGCGTCTCAACAACAAGGCTGGCGAGAACATCGACAAGGGTGTGGAGCCCCACATCGCACTGGAGGTGAAAATGGCTAAGGGAAAGAATAAGGACGGCGATATGGTGGACTATCGTGTCTTCACGGCCTTCTACGACAAGAGCGTTGGCGACAAGATCACCAACTGGTATAAGAACAAGAAATAGTATGAACGAAAATAAATGGAAAAGATAGGAACATACGAGTTTATGGCGGAGCCGTTTCACTGTGACTTCTCGCAGCGGCTCTTCATGGGGCATCTGGGCAACCACATGCTCAACGCGGCGGACTTCCACTCGTCGGCGCGCGGCTTCGGCATGAATTATCTGATGACGATCAAGCGTTCGTGGGTGCTCTCGCGACTGGCCATCGAGATGGAGGAGATGCCGAGGATGTACACGAAGTTCAATGTGGAGACGTGGGTGGAGAGTGCGATGCGCTACTTCACTTCGAGAAACTTCCGCGTGGTGGACAGCGAGGGCAAGGTGTATGGCTACGGGCGCTCCATCTGGGCGATGATCGACACGGAGAGCCGACAGCCGACGGATATCTTTGCCATTGACAACGGTGCGATCAACAACTGGATCGTGAAGGACAAGGAGTGCCCCATCGACAAGGGCGGGCGCGTGAAGATGGGCGACGGCGCTGAGCTGGTGCGCACCATCGACACTTGCTATAACGACGTGGACATCAACGGGCATATCAACTCGGTGAAGTATATCGAGCACGTGCTCGACCTCTGGGATCTCGACTGGTATCGCTCGCACAGCATCAAGCGCTTCGAGATTGCCTACGTGGCTGAGGCGCACGGGGGCGACCAGCTGAGCTTCTATAGGGAGCAGACGGGCGAGCAGGAGTATTGCGTGAGGATCGTGAAGCTGATGGCGGACGGTTCGGAGCCCGTGGAAACGTGCAGAAGCAAGGTGGTCTTCAAATAAAAATTAAAAAATACGGATTTCGTTTTGTAGTTTGCTCACTTATTCGTACCTTTGCAACCGATTTCTAAAAGTTAACCCCCTCGACGCACCCTCGGGCAGGGTGGGGGCGCACTAACAAGAAGGCGGTGGTAAGCACCAAACGTCCGGCTCTCGGGCAGGGCTGGCATAGCGCGCAAGGGATATGTATAACACTTAAACAACAAAGCTATTATGGCAGAAATGAATTTTGGTGGCGTGATGGAGACTGTAGTCACCAGCAAGGAGTTCTCTTTGGAGAAAGCACGTGAAGTATTGAAGAACGAGACGATCGCCGTGATCGGCTATGGTGTGCAGGGTCCTGGACAGGCTTGCAACCTGCGCGACAACGGTTTCAACGTGATCGTCGGACAGCGTCAGGGTAAGACCTACGACAAGGCTGTGGCCGACGGTTGGGTACCGGGTGAGACACTGTTCTCTATCGAGGAGGCTGCCGAGAAGGGTACTATCCTCTGCATGCTGCTCTCCGACGCTGGTCAGATCCAGCAGTGGCCCACCATCAAGCAATATCTGAAGCCGGGTAAGACACTGTACTACTCTCACGGCTTCGCCATCAACTGGAGCGACCGTACTGGCGTGATTCCTCCAAAGGACGTCGATGTGATCATGGTGGCTCCGAAGGGTTCTGGTACTTCTCTGCGTACGATGTTCTGCGAGGGCCGCGGCCTGAACTGCTCATACGCCGTCTATCAGGACGCTACCGGCAAGGCTAAGGAGAAGACTCTGGCCTTTGGTATCGGTATTGGCGCCGGCTATATGTTTGAGACAACTTTCCAGCGTGAGGCTACAAGTGACCTGACTGGTGAGCGAGGAAGTCTGATGGGTGCCATCCAGGGTCTGCTGCTGGCACAGTATGAGGTGCTCCGCGAGCACGGACACTCTCCCTCGGAGGCCTTCAACGAGACCGTTGAGGAGCTGACACAGAGCCTTGGCCCGCTCTTCGGTGCGAAGGGTATGGACTGGATGTACGCCAACTGCTCGACTACCGCTCAGCGCGGTGCGCTCGACTGGGCTCCACGCTTCCACGATGCCATCAAGCCTGTGATGGAGTGGCTCTACTACTCTGTGCAGACGGGTAACGAGGCGCAGATCACCATCGACGCCAACTCGAAGCCCGACTATCGTGCTGGGCTGGAGAAAGAGCTGGAGGCTATGCGTAATCAAGAGATGTGGCGCGCAGGCGAGACCGTGCGTAAGCTGCGTCCAGAGAACCAAGACGTATAAATCATAACAGATTGCGGGGGTGTGTGTGCATCCCCGCAATTCATTTATAAATCATTATATGGGAAAACTAATCATTAATTCGTACGACGAATTCGCAGCCTACGAGGGCAAGGAACTGGGTGTCTCGGACTGGCTGCAGATCGACCAAGACCGTATCAACCTGTTTGCTGACGCCACACTCGACCATCAGTGGATCCACGTCGATGTGGAGCGCGCCAAGGAGGAGAGCCAGTATCACAGCACTATCGCGCATGGCTATCTGACGCTTTCCGTATTGCCTCATCTCTGGGCGCAGATCATCGAGGTGAACAACATCAAGATGCTCGTGAACTACGGCATGGACAAGATGCGCTTCGGACAGCCTGTGATCACGGGGTCGAGGATCCGCATGACGGCGAAGCTGCACAGCATCCAGAACCTGCGCGGCATCTGCAAGGTGGAGATTGATTTCAAGATCGAAATTGAAGGACAGCGAAAGCCGGCTCTCGAGGGTATTTCGTCGTTCTTGTATTACTTTGTATAAAGGTAAAAAGGTAAAAAAGTAAAAAGGTAAAAAACAACAAAGTAAATAATTAAAAAGGATAACACGTATGGGAGGATTCTTTGGAACCATCAGTACAAAATGTTGTGTGAATGATCTTTTCTATGGTACCGACTATAACTCGCATCTGGGCACGAAGCGTGCCGGACTCGTGACGTTTGACCAGGAGAAGGGATTCAGCCGTAAGATCCATAATCTGGAGCGCGACTATTTCCGTTCGAAGTTTGAGGATGAGCTCGACTCTTTCTCAGGCAACCTGGGCATCGGTGTCATCAGCGATACAGATCCGCAGCCTATCATCGTCAACTCTCATCTGGGCCGCTATGCCGTAGCGACGGTAGCGAAGATCAACAACATGGAGGAGATAGCCCAGGAACTGCTGGACAGACGGATGCACTTCAGTGAGTACTCTGCCAACACCATCAACCAGACGGAGCTCGTGGCGCTGCTCATCAATATGGGGCGCACCTTCGTGGAGGGCATCAATCTGGTGTATAAGAAGATTGAGGGCTCGTGCTCGATGCTCATCCTCACGGAGAAAGGCATCATCGCTGCGCGTGACTTCCTGGGGCGCACGCCTATCGTGATCGGCCAGAAGGAGGGGGCGTATGCGGTATCGAGTGAGACGACGAGTTTCCCGAATCTCGATTTCCATCGGGTGAGGGATGTGGGTCCTGGTGAGATCGTCTATCTGACGGCTGACTCGATGGAGGTGCTGCAGGAGCCGCTGAAGAGGGAGCAGATCTGCTCGTTCCTCTGGGTCTATTACGGTTTCCCCGCCTCAGACTATAACGGCATCAACGTGGAGTCGGTGCGCGAGGCTAACGGCAAGAAGATGGGCGAGATGGACGATACGGAGGTGGATAGCGTCTGTGGCGTGCCTGACTCTGGCGTCGGTATGGCGCTGGGCTATGCGGAAGGCAAGCAGGTGCCCTACAAGCGTTCGGTGCTGAAATACACGCCTACGTGGCCGCGCTCGTTTACACCTGGCAATCAGGAGCGTCGTGCATTGGTGGCGAAGATGAAACTGATTCCCAATCCTTCGTTGCTGAAGGATCAGCGCGTGGTATTCTGTGATGACTCCATCGTGCGCGGTACCCAGTTGAAGGACAATGTGAAGACATTCTTCGAGTATGGTGCGAAAGAGGTGCACTGTCGTATCTCTTGTCCGCCGCTGGTGTATGGCTGCCCGTTTATCGGCTTCACCTCGTCGAAGAGTGATATGGAACTCATCACGCGTCGTATCATCAAGGACTTTGAGGGTGACGACAAGAAGAATCTCGAGAAGTATGCCCAGACGGATTCACCAGAGTACAAACGGATGGTGGATGAGATAGCCAAGCGCCTGGGACTGACGACCCTGAAGTTCGCCCGCCTCGAGGATCTCGTCGAGAGCATCGGACTGCCCAAGTGTCGTGTCTGCACGCACTGTTTCGACGGCAGCAGCTATTGTCATGAGCACGATGCCGAGGACGGTCGCCAGCTGAAGCTGGAGTTCTAACAGTATTTTATGGTTTAGCGTCTTGACAGGAGGCCGTCGGACTGGCGGATGTATTCCTCCTTCAACAGATAAGTGAGCGCGGCGTCCAGTTCGTCAACAGGCAACTGGAGGTCGCGTAATTCTGTCAGCGGGTGGGGCTGTCCGTCGTCGAGCAGGGCGAGGATACGCTCCATCGCTTCGTTCATGCGGGGTTCAGAGACAAGACCCTCGGAACGGTGGGAGAGACAGACGTCGCACTGGCGGCAGTCGTGGTCGCTCTCCTCGCCGAAGTAGCGCAGCAGCTGACGGCTGCGGCAGACGGCATCATCCTTGGCATAGTTGATCATCGCGTGGATACGTTCCTCGAACTGCACCTTGCGCTCCTCATAGACAGACGGGGGAATCTGGACATGCTCCATATCCTCGCGTCGCTGGGTGTAGCGGATATAGGGTGTCTTCTTCTGGGGGATGAAGTGCAGGATGTGGCGCTGGCTGAGACCTTTGAGAGTCATATAGACCTGCTGGGGCTCCAACTGTGTCTGCTGGGCGATGAAGCTCTCGTCGATGAAGTTATAGTCGGTGAAGAGACCACCGTAGTTGCGCAGCATCGCAGTGATGACCTTCTCCTCGTTGGGGGAGGTATTCTCCAGACGGTAGAGGTCGTCGCGGCCGATGGTGAACATCACGCGTGCCTGATTGTCCTGTTCCTCTGTGTATTCGATGTAGCCTGCACGGTCGAGTATCTTCAGCGCGGCATCGGCCTGAATGGGGAAGTGGCGGAAAGTGTGGCAGAACTGATCGATGTTGAACTCGAAGATATGGTTGTAGCCTGAGCCAACGCCCACCTGATAGAAATAGGCGAGGTGCTCATAGACCTTTCGGATGTAGTCTTTCTCTGGGAAGGTGTCGGCAATGCGCTTCTCGAGCTTGCGCTGGTCTGCATCGTTGTAGAGCAATACGGCGTAGGCTTTCCTGCCGTCGCGCCCTGCACGTCCTGCCTCCTGGAAGTAGGCTTCGATGCTGTCAGGACAGTCGATGTGGATCACGAGGCGCACATCGGGTTTGTCGATACCCATACCGAAGGCATTAGTGGCCACCATCACGCGTATTTTGTCTTGTTGCCACCCTCGTTGGCGCTCATCCTTGACGGCACTGTCGAGTCCTGCGTGGTAGAAGGTGGCAGAGATGCCTGCCTCCGTGAGCAGTTCGGCATATTCCTTCGTGCGTCGTCGGCTACGCGCATAGACGATGGCCGAGCCCTTGACACTCTCGAGGATATGAATCAGTTGTTCGCGCTTGTCGGGTGCGTGGCGCACCACGTAGGCAAGGTTCTTCCGCTCGAAACTCATGCGGAAGACGTTGAAGTTTGTATCCTTCTGTGACAGTTTCTGCTGGATATCCTGCACGACGGCTGGGGTAGCGGTGGCCGTGAGGGCGAGTACGGGGGTATTGGGCACCAGTTTGCGTATCTGGGCTATCTGCAGGTAGGAGGGGCGGAAGTCGTAGCCCCATTGCGAGATGCAGTGGGCTTCATCGACGGTGATGAAGCTGACGCGCATGTGGCGCAACTTGGTCTGGAAGAGGTCGGAGGCGAGGCGCTCTGGCGAGACATAAAGGATGCGGATATCGCCAAAGATGCAGTTCTCGAGGGTGATGACGATCTCCTCGCGTGTCAGACCCGAATAGATGGCTGCAGCACGGATGCCGCGACGGCGCAGATGGTCCACCTGATCCTTCATCAGGGCGATGAGGGGGGTAATGACGATACACGTGCCATCCTGACAGAGGGCGGGCACCTGGAAAGTAATCGACTTTCCGCCGCCAGTAGGCATCAGCCCCAGCGTATCGTGCCCACTGCCGATAGACTCGATGATCTCCCGCTGGATACCGCGGAAGTCATCGTAGCCCCAGTACTGCTTTAGGATTTCCTGATAACTAATCACTCCTCTGAGGGCTTGATATCCTCAATCTGTAACTGCACCTCGCTGCGCTTGTAGATATTGTCCTCGATGGTGTAGACGATATCGAAGGAGCGCTTTGACTTGATATAGCGAGCAGAGTCACTCTGGCCGAAGGCAATGCCATTGAGCACGTTGCTGGACTTGGAATCGACAAGTTCCAACTTGATGTGCTCCTGCTGACGCCCTACGACCTTCGACGTGCCGTAGTCATAGACATTGCGCGTGCAGAAGAGCGGCTTGGGATTGTCAGGACCATAGGGTGCGAACTTCTTGAGGTCGTTATGCAGCTTCTTGGTGACATCCTTGAAGTCGATGACGGCATTGATGTCGAGTGTGGCTTCTGTCTGTTCTGGCAGAATGTGCTCACTGACGTATTTCTGGAAACGGCGTCGGAACTCAGGGATGTTCTCAATCTTCAGCGAGAGGCCTACGGCATAGGTGTGACCACCGAAGTTCTCAAGCAGGTCGCGACAGCTCTTGATGGCATCGTAGAGGTCGTAGCCTGCTACGCTGCGCGCAGAACCCGTCGCAATACCGTTGAACTTCGTCAGTACGACCGTGGGACGATAGTAGAGTTCCGTCAGTCGTGAGGCAACGATGCCGATGACGCCTTTCTTCCAGTTCTCATCGTAAAGCACGATGCTCGTATGATGCTTCTGGCTCTCGAGCTTCTCCACAATCTGGTTGGCCTCTTCTGTCATCTGCTTATCGACATCCTTGCGCTGCTCGTTGTACTCGTTGATATGGTTGGCCTCTGCAAGGGCACGCTGGAAGTCACGCTCCACGAGCAGATCGACGGCCTCCGTACCATTCTGCATACGTCCAGAGGCGTTGATACGAGGACCGATCTTGAAGACGATGTCGCTCATCGTGAGCTCACGCCCTGTGAGACCGCAGATATCGATGATAGCCTTCAGGCCTACAGAAGGACTCTGATTCAACTGCTTGAGCCCGTGGAAGGCGAGAATGCGGTTCTCACCCATGATAGGCACAATGTCGGCAGCGATGCTGACAGCACAGAAGTCGAGCAAAGGTATCAGCCGAGAGAAGGGAATGCCGTTGTTCTTGGCAAAGGCCTGCATGAACTTGAAGCCTACGCCACAACCGCAGAGGTGCTTGAAGGGGTAGGTGGAGTCCTCACGCTTCGGATTGAGGATAGCCACTGCGGGTGGCAGTTCCTCGTCGGGCACGTGATGGTCGCAAATGATGAAGTCGATGCCTAAGTTCTTCGCATAGGCTATCTCATCGTTTGCCTTGATACCGCAATCGAGCACGATAATGAGTTTAACACCTGCTTCTGCTGCATAGTCCAGTGCCTTGATACTGATGCCATAGCCCTCCTCATAACGGTCAGGGATATAGTATTCAATATTGGAATAGAACTGCTGCAGAAACTTATACACCAAAGCTACCGCCGTACATCCATCGACATCGTAGTCGCCATAGACCATGATGCGCTCTTTGCGCCCCATAGCGTCATTCAGTCTGTCAACCGCCGCGTCCATGTCGTTCATCAGGAACGGGTCTATCAGTTCGCTAAGCATCGGGCGGAAGAATCGTTTTGCAGCACTCTCCGTCTTGATGCCCCGCTGAATGAGCAGGTCTGCGAGGATTGGGCTCATCCCAATCTTCTCTCCCAGCTCCTTAGCCGCCGTCTGTCGTTCTGATGTAGGTGGTTCGTAATTCCATTTGAAATGCATTAATATATTTATTTTTTATTCTTTCGCTTAGGTGGCTATCGGGTACTATTAACCCAATATAGCGCCCAAAGGTAATAATAAAAAATGAATTAAGGGCATAATCTGCTGATTTTTTAACAGATTATGCCCTTTTTTACTTAAATTATGATATTTTTCTCAGATTCCGAGCTTCTTACGGATTTCTGCGGGGATAGCGTTTTTGTTGATGAGGAAGTCCATCGTGTTGGCGGCGATGAAGGCTTTGGTCATATACCAGATACCATTGTAGTCGCCAGTCTCACCCCATGAGTTCTGCACCATATAATACTCCTTGCCGTTCTGATCCTTGGCCACACCGAAGATATGCATGCCGTGATCGTCGGTCAGCTCCCAGTTGTCGAAACGCTCCTGGCGCATCTCCTGTGTAGGAACGACCTCAGGTACTGTAACACCTAATGAGTCGATGATGTCTTCTTGCTGTCGACGGCATAGGCCAGACCTTTACGGGTGAAGCCGTCTTCTGATACGTCACCGCCCCAAGCTACGGTATAGCCGTTGTTCACAGCGTTGTCGATGATCTGCATCATCTCGTCCATCGGCACGTTGTAGCTCAGTGGGAAGCGCCAGTTATCCTGCACCTCTACAGCAAAGGCAGTGTAGAAGGGATGGTGGGTATAGCTGGTGATGCTTACATAGTCGTCGAGGTTGATGCCCAGTGAGGCCATGAAGCTCTTCGGGGTATATTCCTTGCCCTCGTAGGTGAACTTCTCAGGGCATTTGCCCAGATAAGCGTCGAGGATACCCTGCATACCAGTCTTCCAGGCGTTGCTGATCTTCTTGGCGTCGCTCTTGGCAACAGCAGCCACATACGGCTCCAGCACGCCAAAAAACTCGTTGAAGTTGTTCAATGAGTCACCATAGAGGGATCCTGGGAAAGGCATTGCGTCGATTGGGCAGATACCGTGAGTCTTCAATGTGTGGAGTACATCCTCAGCGCTACCGCCTTGTGCAAACTGGCAGTCGCCATGATAGCGAACCACCTGGATGGCGCGCTCCATGTAGGTCTTGTTGGCTACGAAAGCCTCACAGAGGGTGTATTTCTTGCCAGTAGCCTTCAGGATCTCAGCCTCGAAGAATGAGAGGGTAGAGTAGTCCCAGCAAGTACCCGAGCGGTTCTGATCCTTAATGGTAGTGATCGGGTTCTCCTTGATCGTTGTGAATACAGGCTTGTTAGCGTCTTTGGCAGAAGTCTTTTTCTTGGCTGCCGATGCACTGAGGGCCATCATGACCGCGAGTGCGAGTGTTAGTGATTTCTTCATAAAAATGTATTGGTATTAATTAAAATTGCTTGCCATAAACGACTCGAGGTCAGCGGGGTGGTAAGGGATGCGCTTGGTGCCGAGGAAACGGCAGCCATCGCTGGTGATGAGGATATCGTCCTCGATGCGCACACCACCGAAGTCCTTGTAGGTCTCCAGCAGCTCGAAGTTGATGAACTCCTTGCAGTGTCCACTCTGTTTCCAATCGTCGATGAGGGCAGGGATGAAATAGATGCCAGGTTCGTCGGTGATGACGAAACCCTCCTGAAGCTTGCGGCCCATGCGCAGGCAGTTGGTACCAAACTGCTCCAGATTCGGACGTGTCTCCTCGTCGAAGCCCACGTAGATCTGTCCGAGTCCCTCCATATCGTGTACGTCCATACCCATCATGTGACCCAGTCCGTGAGGCAGGAACATAGCATGAGCACCAGCGGCTACGGCCTCGTCGGTATCGCCCTTCATCAGTCCGAGTTCCTTCAGGCGTTCTGTCATCAGACGGCAGACGGCGAAATGCACATCGGCATACTTTACCCCAGGCTTGGCTACCTCGAGGACATAGTCGTGACAGGCCTCCACGATGGAATAGATCTCCTTCTGGCGCTGCGTGAACTTGCCGTTGACGGGCATCGTGCGCGTATTGTCGGAACAGTAGTCATCGAGTTCGCAGCCTGCATCACAAAGTGCCAGACGGCCTGCCTCCAGACAATTGTCTGACGGTGAACCGTGCATGATCTCGCCATGCTGGGTGAAGATGGTGGCGAAGCTGACGCCCTGAGCCAATGAGCGGGCGATGCCATCTACCTGTCCACCAATAAACCGCTCTGTCACACCCGGCTTGATCAGCAGCTGTGCCGTCGTGTGCATCGCATAGCCCACGTCACAGGCTCTTTCAATGGCTGCTATCTCCTGCGGCTCCTTCGTGGAACGCATCTTCACCACAGCCTTGATCAGCTGGAGTGAGGCGCGCTCTTTCTGCTGAGAAGGATGGATGCCCAGCAGATCCATGATTTGAATCTTCGTATCGTGACGATATGGGGGCAGGAAGTGTATGGTCTGCTTCTGGGCGATAGCCTTGTCGCAAATGGCCTTCAACTCCTTCATGGGAGCCGTCTTCGTAATGCCCACTTCGGCAGCAAGGTCGGCTACAGATGGTGTAAAGCCCATCCATACGATATCCTCAACGTCGATGTCATCGCCGAGCAGCATCTCTATGTCGTTGTCGATGTCAATGACACCCACAAGACCGTCGCGGTGCTGACCAAAATAGTAAAGGAACGACGAATCCTGCCGCATCGGTGAATAGGTGTTGGCAGGATAATTGGCTGGTGCCTCGTTGTTTCCGAAGAGTATGATGAGGCCGTTTCCTACGAGTTTCTTAAGCTCTGCGCGGCGTCTTACATAAGTTTCTTTGCTAAACATTTGTCAAGTATTTCGTTGTTATTTGTCTAATTGTCGGCAAAGATACAACTTATTTATTAAAAAGCATTACCTTTGCAGCAAAATTTTGCAATATTTATGCAGATTGGCAGAAATACGGGTTTGGTACTTGAGGGTGGTGGCATGCGCGGCGTGTTCACCTCAGGTGTGCTTGATGCCTTCATGAAGCACGATCTCTACTTCCCTTATGTGGTTGCAGTCTCCGCTGGTGCCTGCAACGGCCTGTCGTATATGAGCCGCCAGCCCCGTCGTGCCCGTTATTCGAATATCGACATGCTGCGTAAGTATGACTACATCTCACTGAAGCATTTGCTGACACAGGGTAGCATCTTCGACCCCAACATCTTGTATGAGCGCTTTCCCAACGAGATTGTCCCTTTCGACTATGAGACTTATCGTGAGAATCCTGCTGTCTATGAGATAGTCACTACGAACTGTCTTACAGGCCGTGCCGAATATCTTACCGAGAAAACAGATCCTAAACGGTTGACTGCCATCGTCAAGGCTTCGAGTTCCCTGCCTTATGTGGCGCAGATTACTGAGGTCGATGGTGTTCCGATGCTTGATGGTGGCATTGTGGATTCTATTCCTGTGGTGCGCGCCATCGATAAAGGTTACTCGCCTAACGTGGTGATACTCACAAGGAATAGAGGGTTTCGTTCAAGTGAACCTGATATCAAGGTTCCCAAGCTTTTCTATGGTGAGTATCCCCGTCTGCGAGTGGCCCTGAGTCGCAGGGTGGAGGAGTACAATAAGCAGCTCGAACTCATTGAGCGCATGGAGGATTGGGGCGAGGTGATCTGCATTCGTCCTGAACGTCCGATGGAGGTGGATCGTCTCTGTCGTGACGTGGAGAAACTTGAAGCTCTTTACGAGGAGGGCTTTATGCTGGGTGAACAGTTTTTTTCTTCTTGGGGAAGATGATCTTCCAAACATCGTTGCGGTTTTTCATTGATGATTCCAAGTTTTTTTGTGCATATTTGATGAGTTAAGGATATTTTTTGTAATTTTGCAGCCAAATTGGAAATTAACGCAAAAAAAATAACAATGGGAAAAGTAATTTTGACTGGTGACCGCCCCACCGGAAAACTCCACTTAGGACACTATGTAGGTTCTCTGCGTCGTCGTGTCCAGCTGCAGAATGCGGGCGACTACGACCGTATGTTTGTCTTCATGGCCGATGTGCAGGCCCTGACGGATAATGCCGATAATCCAGAGAAGATCCGACAGAATATCATAGAGGTGGCCCTCGACTATCTCGCTGCTGGTCTTGATCCAGAGAAGTGCACACTCTTCATCCAGAGTCAGATACCAGAACTGGCAGAACTCACCACCTATCTGATGAATCTCGTCAGCGTCAGTCGTGTGCAGCGTAACCCGACCGTAAAGACAGAGGTGAAGATGCGTGGCTTTGAGGGTGAGAGCATCCCCCTCGGATTCTTCTGCTATCCTGTATCCCAGGCGGCTGATATCACGCTGTTCAAAGCTACGACCGTTCCTGCAGGTGAGGATCAGGAGCCGATGCTGGAGGTCACACGTGAACTCGCACGTCGTTTCAATCAGGTCTATGCCCCAGTATTGGTAGAGCCGAACATCCTGCTGCCTGAGAATCTCACGGCGCGTCGTCTCCCAGGTACTGACGGTAAGGAGAAGATGTCGAAGTCATTAGGCAACTGTATCTATCTCTCAGATTCTGCAGATGATGTTTGGCAGAAGGTACGTTCGATGTATACCGATCCTGAGCATGTGAATCTCAACGATCCAGGTCATGTAGAGGGTAATGCGGTATTTACCTATCTCGACGCTTTCTCTTGTGATGAGGACTTTGCCGAGTTCTGGCCTGAGTATCAGAACCTCGACGAGTTGAAGGATCACTATCGTCGTGGTGGTCTGGGTGACATGAAGTGCAAGAAATTCCTCAATCAGGTGCTGAACAAGTTCCTTGAGCCCATGCGCGAACGCCGTGCAGAGTTTGAGAAGGATATCCCTGAGATCTATAATATTTTAAAGAAAGGTACAGAACAGGCGCGTGAGGTGGGTGCCCAGACGATGGACGAAGTCCGCAAGGCGATGCGCATCGACTATTTCAACGATGCCGAGCTCATCCGCCAGCAAGCTGAGCGCTTTGCTCATAAGTAAACAGCTCTTTGTTTCAAATACAGAATCCCCGTTAGGATCAGCCTGATGGGGATTCTTTGTTTCTGATGATGTCAGTGTCGTCTCGCACTGATATTATTTTGCTCAATGTCACAACAATGTCGTTATTCATTGAAAAAAGATGAAACGAAGTTGTTCGGTATTGCCTCGATTTACTTAATTTTGCAGACTGAAACATATTAATTACTAACAACTAAAAGAAGAACTATATGAAGAAACATTTACTTTTGTTGGCACTGTCCATGATGAGTTTTGGTGTAGTCCGTGCGCAAGACGGCGCAAAGATAGAGGCAGAGGATGCTGCCTATGAGAATTGCGAACTTGTGGAGGGAACTCAGTATTCAGGAGGTAAGGCCCTTGCCATGAAAGAGAGCAATGGCAAGATCACCTTCAAATACAATGCATCAGAGGGTGGTAAATTTACGGTCTATGTAGGCTATGACTGCCCTAAGGGTTGGGGAGCCAAAGTTTTTGATGTCTCTGTTAATGGCAATAAGAGTTCCATTCAGACAAAAGCTGACATTGCGGAAGAAGCAGAAGTCGGCACCTTTATCATGAATGCAGGTGAGAATAAGATTGAGATTACCCCCAATTGGACTTGGTATCTGATCGACTATATCCGTGTTGCCAGCGGTAGTTCGAGCTCGGTGGAGTTCAATATCGCTGCTGCTCCTGTCGATGCTAAGGCTACTGAGGCAGCCAAGAAGGTATATACCTTCCTCTACGACAACTTCGGCAAGAAGACCATCTCGGGTATAATGACTGGTGATATGACAACGGCCAATGGTGATGTGACCCAACATGAGGACGTACAGGCGGTGTATAAAGCATCAGGCAAGTATCCTGCGCTGGTAGGCTTCGACTTCTTGTTTGCCACAGGTCGCACGGAAGATGAGGATTGGTGCAAGGATTATACTAACAAAGGCATAGGACTGGCTAAGGATCTCTATCGTCGTGGTGGTCTGCCAGCCTTTACTTGGCACTGGCATGATCCCAGCCGTGTGACAGACGACTTCTATTCAGACAAATGCACTGTGAAGATTGCTGATGCCTTGAACGCAGACGGCAGTTGGAGCACTTCTTCGGATCTCTATAAGAATATGGTAAAGGATATCCACACCATTGCCGACTATTTCCTGCAGCTTCAGGAGGCTGGTGCCGCCTGTATCTTCCGTCCGCTTCATGAAGCCAGTGGTGGCTGGTTCTGGTGGGGGCGCAACAAGGATGCAGCAGCCTTTGTCAAACTCTATCATCTGATATTCGATGAGATGGTGAACGTGAAGGGCGTGCATAATGTCATTTGGGTATGGAATGCAGGCGTAGATGATGCAGACTGGAATCCTGGTGATGACTATTATGATATTGTCTCTGCTGATATTTACAATGCGGCCTTCGACTATTCTAGCAGTTATTCAACGTTTGATAAACTGAAGTCGCTTACAGGTGGCAAGAAGATCATCGCCCTCTCAGAGAATGGTCCTATCCCTGATATTGAAAAGGAGATTGAGGAAGAGGCCGTATGGTCGTGGTGGATGCCTTGGTACAATAGTTGGGATGGCAAATATGTTGATCAGACCAGTGCAGAGGAGTGGAAGAAGTGCATGAGCGATGAGCGCGTCATTACCCTCGAGGATCTTGCTGAAGGGTGGGGCACCTATATTGATACGGCCATCAAGTCGCTGAAGACTGCAGAGACTGCCAATCAGGCTATCTATGACCTGCAGGGATGTCGTCTCTCTGAGGTGCCAGCCAAGGGGATTTATATCCAAGCAGGCAAGAAATATGTAATTAAATAGGAGAAAAGTAGGGAATTATAGATTTTATTTGTACCTTTGCCGCGCAAACATAGCCGGAAAATGAGACTGAGGATAATTCTTCTTTGTGCGTTTTTCTGTGCCATGCAGCAGGCAATGGGACAGGAGACAGGACAGCCCCGTAAGAAAGTGGGGCTGGTGTTAGGTGGTGGCGGAGCAAAGGGTGTAGCCCACATCGGTGTGCTGAAAGTGCTGGAACGGGCAGGACTGCCTGTGGATATAGTGGTAGGCACTAGTATGGGCAGCATCATTGGAGGCACTTATGCCAGTGGTCACAGCGTGGAGGAGATGGATTCTATCGTGAGACAACAGAACTGGCAGTTTGTGCTATCCGACCGTGAGAATCGGCGCTACCAGAGCCTGCTCGAACGGCAGAAACAGGACACCTATGTCTATTCGCGCGGTCTGTCCTTCGGCAAGAGATCCCGCAGGGATGGTGGCGGCTTTATCGCAGGCAAGAACATCGCTACACTCTTCGACCAGCTGACGGCGCCTTATCTTGATTCCATTGATTTTAATAAGTTGCCGATTCCGTTTGCCTGTGTGGCAACGGATGTGGTGGATAATACGGAGTATGTGTTTCACAGTGGCGTGCTGTCGCAGGCCATGCGTGCCAGTATGGCCATCCCAGGGGTCTTTGCACCTGTCAGGATGGGGGAGAAAGTGCTCGTAGATGGTGGCATGCAAAACAATTTCCCGGCTGACATCGCCAAGAAGATGGGGGCTGATTTCCTGATTGGTGTCGATGTGTCGGACACCATCAAGAAAGCCGATGACCTGACCTCCTCTACAAGCATCATCTCACAGATCCTCGACTGGAACTGCAAGAACAAGTATGAGGAGAACAAGGCGCTGACCGACATCGTGGTGTGCGTGAATGTCGTACCCTATTCGGCTGCCAGTTTCTCGGCTGCCGCTATCGACACGCTGATACGGCGAGGCGAGGAGGCGGCGATGGCCCATTGGGATGAGATCATCGCTCTGCGCGACAGATTAGGAGTGGGCACCGGGAAACAGTCTTGGCGGCACAAGGCAAACTGGTCGTTGTTCGAAGCGAGACGCTACTGCATTACTAAGGTGAGGTTTGAGAACTTGACGGAGAGCGACCAGGCGTATCTCCTGCGGAAGTTCGACCTGAACAGCGGCGACAGCATCGATGCCGAGAAGGCCGACATCATAGCAGCCTCTATCCGCCAAGACCTCAACTATCAATCGGCAAAGACCCGCGTGCTGCCTATTCTGGGCACACAAGAGGCAAGTGTCATCTTTACGGCAGGTCCGCGCCGCGACAGTCAGCTGAACGTTGGCGTGCGCTTCGACAGCGAGGAGATGGTGGCCTTGCAGGCCAATGCCGAGTTGCCTGTGCGCACGAAGATGCCTATGGAGTTCGACCTGACGGTGAGGCTGGGCAAGCGCCTCATGGCCCGTCTTGACTGGGTGCTTCGTCCGATGAACTTCCTGAAGCCCACCGTCTCCTATGCCTTCCACAACAACGATATCGCCTTCTATGAGTATGGCAAGCAGGCTTACAGTATCACCTATAACCTGCACAGGCTGGAGCTGTCGCTCTTCAACTTCAACGTGAGAAACTTCAACGTGAGCCTCGGAGCCAACTACGACTATATCGACTATCATGACATACTTGTGGATTCGCAGTATCGTCTGGACAACGAAGGCTATACCAAAGACCAGGGGCTGCTGAGCTACGAGGCAAAGGTGTGGTACAGCAGTGAGAATAATTGGTACTTTCCCACGCGAGGCGCCCTCTTCCGGGCCCGTTTTGCCTACTATACCGACAATTTCGTGCAGTATAAGAACGGCGTAGGTATCCGCTCGCTCAGCATGCTGTGGCGGAAGTCGTTCCCGCTCTCGCCGCAGTTCTCTGTGCAGCCGATGCTCTACGGACGTTTCCTGCTGGGCGGAGAGAAGGCCCCCTTGTTGCTCGGTAACATGATGGGCGGCGAGTGGTATGGGCACTATCTTGACGAACAGATGCCCTTTGCCGGTGTGAACAACCTGGAAATGGCCTACGACAAATTGGCTGCCTTCCAGCTACAGACACAGTATAATTTGACGGCCAACAACCTGATATTGTTACGTGTAGTAGCCGGACAGGATGCCGACAAGGCAAAGGATATGCTGAAGCACAAGACGATGCTGGGCGCACAACTGAGCTATTACTATAACTCCATCTTCGGACCCCTTGGTGGCTCCATCGGCTATAGTAATCTCACGAAACGATTCTACTATTACATCAATCTGGGATTTGTATTCTAATCCTCCTTCAGCAGGTCTGGTCTCAGGCGCTTCGTACGTTCCATAGCCTGGTCAAACTCCCATTGGCGAATCTTGGCCTCGTTGCCTGAAAGCAGGATCTCTGGCACCTTCCAACCCTTGTAGTCGGCAGGACGTGTGTAGATAGGTGCTGCGAGGATATCGTCCTGAAAACAGTCGCTCAGGGCACTCTGTTCATCGCCAATGACACCAGGTACGACACGAACGATGGCATCAGCTATCATCGCAGCTACCAGTTCACCGCCAGTCAGTACAAAGTCGCCGATACTGATCTCACGCGTGATGAGGTGGTCGCGGATGCGCTGGTCGATGCCTTTATAGTGGCCTGCAAGGATAATGAGATTACCCTTCATCGAGAGTTCGTTGGCGATATGCTGGTCGAAACGCTCACCGTCGGGCGAAGTGAAAATCACTTCATCGTAGTCGCGCTCGGCCTTGAGGGCAGAGATACAACGGTCGATGGGTTCACACTGCATCACCATACCTGCCGACCCTCCGTATGGGTAGTCGTCCACACGCCGCCATTTGTCGAGTGTATAGTCACGCAGGTTGTGCAGGCGAATCTCCGCCAGACCTTTCTTCTCTGCACGGGCCAGAATTGACTCGTGGACGAAGCCCTCCAGCATCTCGGGCAATACGGTGATAATATCTATTCTCATTGGTAGAATGCTTTTATTCTTTCAATATATCTGTTTCCCATCTCACGTCCGATCTGATAGACACGTTTCATCTCTTCCGGATCGTGGGAGATATGGCCGATGGGCAGTTTCTCGTCTGGCCGTATGACGAGACAGCGTCCTTCGTGCTCAGCCTGACGCACGAATTCGAGTTCATGGTTGTACATCAGATAGCGACGATCCATTGCCTGGATCATCTCAGGATAGCGTCGCAGTCCGATGCGCATCAGGGGCATCAGTTTGGTACGATGCTTGACATACCCCTCGGGCTGGGTAAGGATCACGACGTTACGGTCGTAGCCGATGCTTTCAAAATAGGCTAATGGAATCGAGTCTGCCACACCGCCGTCAAGCAGTTTGTGTCCAGCTACTTCCACCACCTTTGAGGCCAGTGGCATTGAGGCGGAGGCTCGTAGCCATTCCAGCTCGTCGAAATCGACACGATCCATCTTGTGATAGACGGCCTGACCTGTCAGCACATCTGTACAGACCACCATAAACTCCATCGGATTTTGTTCGAAGGCCGCTACATCGAAGAGGTCGTATTGGTAAGGTACGATGTGGTAGCCGAACTGAGCGTTGAAGTAGTCGCCAGTTGTCAGGAGCGACTTCAGACCACTATAGCGTGCGTCCTTTGCAAACCGCGTGTTATAGCGGATGGCTCTGCCTGGCTGTCTTGACTTATAGTTACAGCCAAAAGCCGCACCTGCCGATACACCAATCAGTCCATCGGGCTCCACGCCAGCCTCCATCATCACGTCGATGATGCCTGCTGTGAAGAGTCCGCGCATAGCGCCACCTTCGAGTACAAGTCCTTTCTTCATCGCTGCAAAGGTACAACTTTTTTGAGGAAAATGGGGCGTTTAACATTAATTTATGACAGAATGTCGCTGAAATTCACAAATTCTGATTACTTTTGCAGTTTGATGGATAGAAAGAAGTTTGTATTAATCGTATGGATGCTGCTCGTTGTGGCTGGCGCTTGGGCACAAGTGCAGGGCGATGCGAAGTGCATCTCAATCATGGGGGCGCCTCTTGAAGGACCCGACTCCGTGTTTATACCTGTGTTCGAGCAGGCTGGTTTTGTGCAGGCTCATCCTGAAGAGCCTGAAGAGGATACTTATTATTTTGCAGGTGACTTCTACGGTATCAAGTCATCAGTGATGGTGAATGTCGATGAGAAGACCAAGTTGCTCTCTTCAGTCATCGTGGAATGTGGTCCTTATCGTACGCGCGAACTTTTCGACCGCAACAAGAAGTACCTGCTTGGCAAGTTACAGCGGGAGTGGGGTAACTTCAGTGCCAAGGGTGACGGTTCGCTTTATCTGCTCAACGACTATGGCTATATCCAGGAGTCGCAGATTCTCCATGAGAATGGCGCTAACTCTATCCGCTATTTCTATCTGAACTCGTCACCTTATTATAAAGATGCTGCCAACATGGGCCTGAAAGGACAAGTGCAGGAAGTCATCACCCAGAATCCCGTCATGGAGGGGGATATCGTGCACTTCAGCGAGACGGGCGTTCTGGAGGCAGACGAACTGGTTGACAGGAAGTATAATAGTGCCGGCTATCTGGTGAGTGCCTCCATGATCGAGCAGAATGGTGGGAAAAGCCATCTCACTTATGAATACGATTCAGACAATTGTCTGGTGAAACGTACGTTGACTAATCCCACAACGGGTATTCGTTCTGTTAACGAGTACCGTTATAACACGAGTTTTGAGATTATCCAGCAGAGCCTGAAGGCCTTTAGCAAAGAGAATGAGTGCGTGCTGTCGATTACGATGAAGAATGACCTCTCAGAGCGTGACGACAATGGCAATTGGACCAAGAACAAGGTACAGCTCACCTATTGGGAGAAAGGTCAGCGCTCACAGATCAATCAGGTAGAGCAGACGCGCGTCATCAGCTACTGGGATGAATAATCCTTCCTCTATGATTCACCCAAGAGTGCCAGGAATTCGTCCTCGCTCATAATCTTGATACCCAGTTTCTCGGCTTTCTGAAGTTTGGAGGGGCCCATGTTCTCACCAGCGAGAATGAAGGAGGTCTTGCCTGAGATGCTGCCTACGTTCTTACCACCGTTTTGTTCGATGATGGCCTTGTATTCGTCGCGGCTGTGATGGGCGAAGACACCACTGATGACAATGCTCAGTCCTGCGAGTTTATCGCTGGTGGCTGCCGTTTGTTCCTCTGAGAGTTGCATCTGCAATCCGTAGTTGCGCAGTCGTTGGATAATCTCGATATTCTTTTCGTCGTGGAAGTAGGTGATGATGCTCTTCGCCATCACCTCGCCTATACCTTCAATCTCCTGCAGTTCCTCAAGTCCTGCGTTCATCAGAGCATCAATGTTCTTGAAATGACGGGCCAGCAAGCGGGCAGAGGTCTCACCCACAAAACGGATGCCAAGGGCAAAGACCACGCGCTCGAAGGGTACATCTTTCGAGGCGGCGATACCGTTGACAATCTTCTGGGCAGACTTCGTGCGAGAGCCATCACCATTGATCTGCTGCACCTGGATCTCATAGAGGTCGGCCACATTGCTGATGAGGTGCTGACGATAGTAGTCGTCGATGGTCTCAGGCCCCAGTGAGTCGATATTCATGGCCTTGCGGGCGATGAAGTGTTCGATGCGTCCCTTGATTTGTGGCGGACAGCCCGTATCGTTAGGACAGTACCAGGCAGCCTCTCCCTCATAGCGCACCAGGGGGGTGCCACATTCTGGACAGCGTTTGATGAACTGGACAGGTTGTGCGATAATCGGACGCTGATCGATATCGACGCCAACAATCTTAGGGATGATTTCACCACCTTTCTCCACATAGACGTAGTCGCCGATATGCAGGTCGAAGCTCTTGATAAAGTCCTCGTTGTTCAGGGTGGCTCGTTTCACGGTAGTTCCTGCCAATTGCACTGGATCCATATTCGCCACAGGCGTCACAGCACCAGTACGCCCCACCTGATAGGTCACTTCGTTGAGACGGGTGCAGACACGCTCTGCCTTGAACTTATAGGCGATGGCCCAGCGTGGGCTCTTGGCCGTGAAGCCCAGGGCACGCTGCTGGCGCAGGGAGTTCACCTTCAATACGATACCGTCGGTAGCCACTGGCAGGTTCTTTCTGGCTTGATCCCAGAAGTTGATGAAGTCGTAGATTTCCTGTAGGGTCTTGACCTTCTTCATACCCTCCGAAATCTTAAAGCCCCACTGACGGGCTACCTCCAGATTCTCGTAATGGCCATCAGCAGGCAACTCTTCACCTAACAGATAATAGAGATAGGCGTCCAACTGACGACTGGCCACGAGACTTGATTTCTGACTCTTCAGGGTGCCGCTGGCTGCATTGCGTGGATTGGCGAAGAGAGGTTCCTCGGCTTCCTCGCGCTCCTTATTCAGTCGTTCGAAAACGTTCCAAGGCATCAGGATTTCACCACGAATCTCGAACTCACGAGGGTAGGAGGGTGCAGCGAAAAGATCGCCAGGTAGTGATGGTGGAGCGAGCACCAGAGGTATCGAACGGATGGTCTTCACATTGGCCGTCACGTCGTCACCATGCACACCGTCGCCTCGTGTGACAGCCTGTGTCAGACGGCCGTCCACATAGGTCAGCGAGATTGAGAGTCCGTCGTACTTCATCTCACAACACACCTCGAAGTCCTCGCCAGCGAGCCCTTTCTTCACACTCTCGTACCAGTCGCTCACATCCTGTTCGTTATAGGTGTTGGCCAGCGAGAGCATGGGGTATTTGTGGGTCACCTGCTTGAACTCTGCATTGAGGTCACTGCCTACGCGCTGTGTTGGCGAGTTGGGGTCGTTCATCTCAGGATGGCGTGCCTCCAAGTCCTGCAACTCATGCATCAGGAAGTCGAAGTCCTGGTCGCCGATGGTGGGCTGGTTCAGTACGTAGTAACGGTAGTTATGTTCGTGAAGCTCCTTGCGAAGCTGTATGATTCGCTCTTTCTCGTCCATTGTCTATTATTTTTTTGCAAAGGTACGAAAAAGTTTTTAATATTGGCACAGATTACACGGATTAACACAGTTTTTTCCTTTTTGTCCGATCAAGGAATCCGTGCTAATCCGTGTAATCCGTGCCTCATCAGAAGCTTACCAGGGACGTCCGCCTCCGCCCCCCATGTTGCCTCCACCGCCCATGCCACCGCCCATCGAGCCGTTGACGGCGGTGCTGGCTGTCACATCTAAGGACTGTGAGCCGCTGCCGATGGTGCAGCCTGTGGTGAGGTTGTAGAACGAGGTGCCGCCACTCACCTCACAACCAGCACGCAGGGTGTAGCTGCTGCCACTCTTGAATGAGGGCGATGAGATCATCAGGGCTGTTCCGCAGTTGGAACTGGGGGTGGTGTAGGCGAGGATGGCCTTCGAACCGTCGAGTATGCCGACCTTCATGCCCATAGAGGCACTGATGGCGATGCTGGCCTGCTTGGAACTGGAGTCGATGGCTTGCATGCCGCCACCTATGGCGATCACTGTACCGCCGTTGATATAGGCTTTGTATTGTTCGGCTGCGTCGAGACCGCATT
Organism: uncultured Prevotella sp.; assembly: GCA_900315525.1. Classification (GTDB taxonomy): domain Bacteria; phylum Bacteroidota; class Bacteroidia; order Bacteroidales; family Bacteroidaceae; genus Prevotella. The sequence continues at coordinate 48,361 of OMZO01000008.1, forward strand.
CAGGCTGACCTGCTCCCTCGGCGATGACCACACCACCGTTGATATAGAGGTTCTTATTGGCGTCGATGGCGTCGTTGTTATAACTGCGTGCATAGACGTACCCACCGTCGATATAGAGGTTACCGGCTGAGTTGATGGCATCGTCGTAGCTGTAGCTTTCTACGGTACCTGCCTCAATGTGGATCTCGCTCTTGCTCTCGATACCCTCCGTACCGTCGCCCGTACCCTCCAGGCGCACCTGTGTCTGTCCGCCGCTGACGGTGATTTTGCCGTCGGCCTTGATACCCTTTGGCGAAACGCTGCCCTTTGAGTCTTTCTGTCGCTTGCCTGTCGTGATGATGCGCACCACACCGTCGTTGATGTTGATCTCGTCATCGCAGTTCAGACCCTTGCCGCCTGTACCCGTACTCTTGATGTTCAGCTCGCCACCGTTGATGTTGATCACGCTGTCGGCCTTGATGCCAGAGCAAGCGCTATAGTCGTTTTCGTCGCTGTCGTATTCATAACCGCCGCTGGTGAAGATGGTGGTGCGTCCGCCCTCGATACGTACCTCACCGTCTGTTGAGATACCCTTGTCGGCTGTACCCGTCACGTTGATGTTCACCACGCCACCCGTCAGGATGACGGCCTCATTGCCGCGGATGCCGTTGCCTGAGGAGGCGTCCACCCAGATGTTGGCTTTAGGCATCGTGCGCACATAGTCGTCGCTGCGGATACCAGCCTTGCAGTTCGCATCGACCTCCAGATAGCCTGAGCCACTGAAGATCAATTGCCCCTCAGAGAAGAAGCAGCCCTTCATGTCCTCGCTGTCGGTAGCGTCAGAGTAGTTAGCACCATCAGTCAAATAATTTTTTGTACCGTCGTTGAGTACGATGAAGGTGCGCTTCTTACTTTGGTTGTTGATGGCGGCGCCATCAGGGTTGGTGATACTCACGCTGTTGAGCACGATAGCCTGCTTCTTCGTCGAGTAGAGTTTGAAGAAGCCGTCGCTGGTCTCGCCCGTCAGCACGTATTTGATCACCAGGTCTGTGTTGTTGGTGGCGATGACGTCATTTCCGTTGATGCTCACGATACCACTTTCGTCGCCGCTGACGGAGGCATTGCCCGATTGGCTGAAGGTGACGGTGATGGTCTTGTCGAACGTCGTGTTCTCGATGTAGTCATCGTCGTTCGTATCGACGTTTACTGATTCCGAGAGGGCATTCTTGTCGAGCGCGATGGTGAACGAGGTGACGTCGCCGTCGCTCGTGACGCCTGTTATCACGTCATCTGCCGTTGAGGTTGAGTTCGAATTGTCGTCGTTGCTCTCACTGGTTGTCGAGGAGGTGGAGTTACCCTGATTGGTCCAGCCTTCGCCATACCAGCCGTCATCAGTCGAACAGGCCATTGCTGCGAACACCAGTGTGAACATCACCCAGAATTGATTCATCTTTTTCATAACGAATGATTGTTTAATTGTTCATTTTTTGATGATGCAAAGGTAGGCATTGTTTAAGCCAACGGCAATTTTTTTCTGCGAATCGCCCGAATTATTCAGCGAATCGTTTTGCAGTTCGCCCTTTTTACATTACCTTTGTCCCCGATATGCTTCAGATGCTGCAAATAGTGCCTATCATGTGGCGGGCTGTTCGTCCGAGTAGGGTGACTGATATGCCTGCCGTCATGAATGCCTTCTGGCTTCGTAAGGGCTACGAGGGACTGACCTTCTTTGGTACCATCCTCACGCCCACACAGCGGGAGGCTGACGCCTTCAACGGCGTCTATAGTGTGATGAAGAATCACGAGATGATCCATCTGCGTCAGGCTCAGGCCTGTGGCGACTCGTGGCTGCGCTTCTATCTGCTGTATATCTGGTATTGGCTGAAGGGCCTCCGCATGAGTCGGCGGATGCCGCATGCGGCCTATCTGCTCAATCCCTTCGAGATGGAGGCCTACAGTCGGATGTACGACCTGCACTATCTCGACCGTTGTGAGGGTGGGGCACAGGAGTGGCGGCGCTATGCGGAGATGTCGCTCGAAGAACGGCTCGCTTGCTATCAGAGGAAATCATAATCACATAGGAATGGAAAATAAGAAACTGCAGGCGCACAGCGCCATCTTTCTCGCCAACACGATCTTCGGGCTGGGCGTCCCTGTCACCAAACTCTTGCTCGATGAGTGGGTCACCCCGATGGGCTATATGGCCTCTCGTTCGCTGGGTGCCTGTCTGGTGTTCTGGCTCATTGCCGCCTTCATGCCGAAGGAACATGTGGAGAAGCGCGACCTCGTCACCATCCTCTTTGGTGGCTTGCTGGGCTTCGTCATCTCTCAGACGCTGACGGCCTGGGCACTCGACTTCACCAGTCCCATCTATTTCTCGCTGATAGCCACGCTCACGCCTGTGGCGGTGATGCTCTGTGCTGCTCTGACGATTGGGGAGAAGATCACGCCGATGAAGTCGTTGGGTGTCTTGTTGGGTATCGCAGGTGCCGTACTCATGGTGCTGATGAGTCAGTCGATGGGTTCAGGCAAGAACGACCTGATAGGCATCGTGCTGGCGATGCTCAGCGTGCTCACGTGGGCCATCTACCTTATTATTACGCGTAAGGTCGCTGAGAAGTACTCGCCTGTCACGCAGATGAAGTATGTCTTTCTGATCTCAGCCATTGTCACCGTTCCCATCGCCTTGCCAGAACTCTCCCAGAATGCCCTTTATACAGCAGCCTGGGGTTGGGATGGCGCACTCGAGATGGCCTTCATCGTACTGGGCGCTACGGCCCTCGGCTATTTCCTCATCCCCTTCGCGATGAAATATCTGCAGGCCACGACCGTCTCCATCTACACCAATCTCCAGCCCGTCGTCGCCTCTGTGATTGCCATCATCCTCGGGCAGGACATCCTCACCTGGGACAAACCCGTTGCGGGCATCCTCGTCCTCCTCAGTGCTTATATCGTCACCGTCGTTACGGCCAAAGAATAAAATTTTTTCTGAAGTTAGTTTATGTCACATTATTATTATAAAGCAGTCATTGCAATGATGCTGATGGCGACAACAGCATCGGCACAGGAGAATCTACAGCGCGGAGCCATTGCTTCGCAGGTGAAGAAATCGTTTACTACGGTGAAGGAACTCCCGATAACCAGCGTGAAAAATCAGTATCGTAGTGGCACTTGTTGGGCATACGCCACATTGGGATATTTTGAAAGCGAGATACTGCGACAGACGGGTAGGACATACGATCTGTGTGAGATGTTTGTGGTGAACAACGACTATATGGACAACGCTACCCACTATGTGCGTATGCATGGCTACAGTCAGATTTCCGAAGGTGGCTCTTGTGATGATGTGCTGGAAGTGATACGTCAGCATGGCATCTGCCCAGAGAACGCGATGCCTGCACCAGGCTCGTTGACGGGCGATTCGCTGGCTAACTTCAAGGTGTTCTTCCCAGAGTTGGAACGTACTGTAAGCAGTATTGTTGTTAAGGATGCCAAGGCCCCCAAGGCTCATTGGCAGGATAGCGTGCAGGCAGTCATCGAACGCTATATAGGTCGCTGTCCTGAGAAGTTTGAATATCAGGGAAAGACATACACGCCAAAAACGTTTGCTGAGAGTCTCTCGCTCAACCTCGACGATTACGTCAGCTTGACCAGCTTTACGCATCATCCGTTCAACCAATGGTTTGTGATAGAGGCACCTTACAAATGGCGACTGAAACCGAGTTACAACATTCCTCTAGAACAGTTGATGGATGTGCTCGACAAGGCTATTGATGCAGGCTACACGGTGGCTTGGGGCGGCGATGTGACAGGCGATTTTACGCGCACAGGACTGGCCATGCTGCCAGAAGGCGTGAAGCCCACCCAACAGTTGCGGCAGGAACAATGGGACGATTGGCAATTTACCTACGACCACGTCATGCTCATCTACGGCAAGGCCATAGACGAACAGGGGCATCCTTACTATATGGTAAAAAACTCCTGGGGACAGAGTGGGGAGTACAAAGGTGTTTGGTATATGTCGCGCGACTATATCGCCCTGAATACCACCTACCTATTCCTCAATCGCCATGCACTCCCTGCTGTAATAAAAATTAGTGCATCTCTCACAGACCGCTTCAGAGTGCCTTCACAGGCAGATTAATGGAAAAACTTGCTAGGATTAATGCGCGCAAATTTTAGATTTAAATCTCGCAATTTTTATCTTTAATGACCACCACCTCAGTATCTCTCGTCGACAGTGCAAAGGTACAAAAAATTCAAATACAAAACAAGCCTTTTCGAATTTATTTCAAATTTATTTCAAATGTTAAAATGATGGAGCAGCGAGAGCAGAATCCAAGCTTGTTTGCTACCCGTTTGCCGTTTTGCCGTTTCACCGTTGCATTTGCAGAATCGATATGCGTGCCATCCACTCTCTATATATTATATATAATTATTATATATTATAATATATAATAATTTTAAATAGATATACTATCCCCCAATACACGAAACGCAAATATCAAATGTAACGCCTAAACGCCTAAACGCCTAAACGCCTAAATGATAGTTTTGAACGGTACAAATGGATGACTCTGTTACACTTAGTCGAGTTCGAAACGGAAAATTTTAACATTTCAAGAAATTATTCTCAAATAGTACGATATTACAAAAATTTTTATTACCTTTGTACTCGAAATACCTCACGGCGCGCGATGAATAACTAAAAACGAATATGCAAAAGATTATAGAAGAAATACGTGAGTACGTACACTCGCAATGGACACTTGGAAAAATACATGGAATAAGTCATTGGGATCGTGTCTATGAGAATGGGCAGCGACTGTTAGCTCCAGGCGTGAATCCTCTTGTAGTGGGATTGTTTGCCTACCTTCATGACTCTTGCCGTATGGATGATTGGGAGGACCTTGATCATGGTCAGCGGGCGGCAGTGTGGATTGATACGTTGCGGAATACATATTTGAAGGATGTTTCCGATGAGGAGATCGGGTTGCTGAAAGAAGCATGCCGTCTTCATACCATAGAGCACAAAACGGGTAATCCTACAATTGACGCCTGCTTTGATTCTGATCGCCTGGACTTGTGGCGAGTAGGTATTATTCCAGATCCAGATAGACTCGCAACGGAAAAGGGAAAGGAGATTGCAAGAAATACGGACTATAAGGCGTTAATAGGATAGCCTTGGGGACAGTTAATTGAGTTATAGCAGCCTCATACCCAAGCACCTGTCCCTACGACTACAAAAAAATAGTATGTAAATGTTTGATGGATAAGAAAAAAGTTGTATCTTTGCAGAATGGTTTTATCAGATAGAAAATGGACGAGAACAAGATTGTAATCTATCAGACGGAGGACGGACAGACGCAGATAGATGTCCGCTTGGAGAATGAGACGGTATGGTTGACACAGGCTCAGATGGCAGAGTTGTTTGAAACAGACAGAACCTCAATAGTTCGTCACATCAACAATATCTATAGAGCTGATGAATTAGAACGAGAGGCAACCTGTGCAAAAATTGCACAAGTTCAAACTGAAGGGAAAAGACAAGTTACCCGTACTATCCCATATTTCAATTTGGATATGATTATTTCAGTAGGGTATCGTGTCAATTCTAAGCGTGGCGTAAAATTTCGTCAATGGGCTAATCGAGTGTTGAAGGAATACCTCGTGAAAGGCTATGCCGTCAACGAGCGTATCCGTAAGGAGCAGATTGGCGAGTTGCGCCAGTTGGTAGGTATGCTGGGGCGCACAATTCAGAATCAGACCTTGCTGTCGAATGATGAGACCAATGCGCTTTTCGAGGTGGTGACGGATTATACCTATGCCCTCGATACGCTTGATAATTACGATTACGAGCGACTGACCATCGACAAGACCACCAAGCAAGAGCCTTTCCATGCAACGTATGAGAATGCGATGGAGGCCATCAATGGTTTGCGCGAGAAATTTGGTGGATTTACTCTTTTTGGCAATGAGAAAGACGATTCATTCAAGAGCAGTATAGGTCAGATTTATCAAACTTTTAGTGGCGAGGAACTCTATCCCAGTGTAGAGGAGAAAGCCGCTATGCTGCTTTATCTCGTAACCAAGAATCATTCCTTCAGCGATGGCAACAAGCGCATTGCAGCCACGCTGTTCTTGTGGTTCCTGAATAATAATGGTATTCTCTATCGCGAAGACGGCTCAAAACGCCTAGCAGATAATACCCTCGTGGCCCTTACGCTGATGATTGCAGAGAGTAAGACAGAGGAGAAAGATGTGATGGTAAAAGTGGTGGTGAATTTGATCAATCAGAAGAACTAGTCCCCGATCCAGAATCTCATTAACGCATGTAGGGCCTGCATCACTGCGGGCCCTACATACATCATTACTAACCTAAAAAACTAAAATCAATTTATAACGTATGAAAAAGAAACTCTAACTTTGTTTTGTTGATGCAAAGGTACGGCGGGTTTCGGCGATTTCCAAATTTTTAAGATAGATCTTTTAGGAGTTGTTGCGACAAGATAAGGAAGATACGACAAGTTGGTATGTAAGCCCCTCAATCCTGTCACAAAGGCATTTTCTTTTGTCTAATTATCTACTTTTTTCTGATTATAAGCTTATAATATAAAAAATAGTTGTATTTTTGCGACTGAATAACTAAAAACTATATATAGTTTGGAGAATATAAATGAAATGTGATTCTTGATTTGTATGAACGTTTTACTTAACATTCAATATCTATACCTTGTAATAATCATAGCATCTATCGCTTTTGCTATTTACCTTGCTTGGTATAATTCAGCCAAACAAAAGGGCAAGAGGGGGGAGATGCGCGTTTTTTCAATATTGATGCAGCTTCCAGATGAATACACTATTTTTAATGATGTGATTCTAAGTACTAGTACTGGAACTACTCAAATTGATCATATTGTAGTTTCAAAATATGGTGTTTTTGCCATTGAAACCAAAAACTATAGAGGTGAGATTTATGGCGATGACTATCGCAAGGAGTGGACGCAGTTGATTGTGACAAAAGTAACATATCCAAAGAAATGGTGGAAAACATATACCTATGTGACAAAGAATCATTTTTATAACCCTGTTAAACAGTCTCAAGGACACGCATATAGGATAAAAGAACTTATAAAATCATTCCCTTACCTGAAGATTGTGCCAATAGTAGTATTTGCTGGAGATGCTATTTTAAAAAATGTAGTAAGTAAATATCATGTGGTTTACGAAGAAGAACTATTGTCTGCTATTAATGAGTATAAAACCATATATTTGACAGATGACGAAGTACACAAAGTTGTTAACATACTCGAAACTAACAATGTCCGCGACATTGTGAATAACAGACAACACGTAAAAAATATACGTGCAGCTGAAAAGAAAATAGATGCAATAGTAGGCTCAGGCATTTGTCCCAAATGTGGTGGAACGTTAGTAGAACGTTTTGGACAATATGGTGTTTTCTATGGTTGTTCTAACTTTCCCCAATGCAATTTTACCAAAAACTATTAAGAGCGCATAATACATGAAAAAGTTTTCATTTAAAGAACTTATCAGTCATATCGCTTCTTTCGACAATTCTGATTATAAGCGATTTGTTCCTCTATTTATTAATGAGGCATCAAAAGGCTGCAATTGGGAAAAATGGAATGACGATGTGTTTTTAGAGTATTTCGAAAAGCCAAGTAATTGCACAGCTTATCTAGGCCAGGGATGTCTCAGACCTGCTCAGAAGGACGCAATTAAAAAGAATTGGCTTGTCTTAGCACCACATTTAAAATCCATTGCATTAAGCCAGGACATTCCATTATGGGATGAGTATAAGACAATAAAAAAGGTGGTTAGTCAATGCGCTGGTGCCAATATGCAGGTGGCTACAAACAGAATGTTGGCTTGTCTGCAACCAAAACTATTGTGTACAGAGGTAGATTTAAATAAGGTTAACAGATTGTTTGATTATATTATTGCATATACAGATGCAATAGTTCCTACTTATGATAGAAAGTGTTGGGAGAGTGCGAGCCATAGTCTCCTCGCGATGTTCCATAACGCCTGCCCTGAAAGAGACATCATGGATTTTTCTTTCCTTCCTTGGAGATTACTTAAGCTATTTGAGACGATGCAAAATAGTGGTGAAATACAAACTTATTGGATTACTTCTTGGAATAATGATGAATACGAGCTTCACAAGCATTTCTCAGTTTATGACAAGATAGACTGGGATAATACGAAAAACAATAAATTTAAAGTAGGTGACATAGTTTACTTATATTCTTCATTCCCAGAACAGAGAATTCGTTATAAAACGGAAGTGATAAAAATCAATGTGACACCAGACGAAGAACTAGATGATCATGGCTTTTCTTTGAGTTCTTCACCTCAAAGTAATAATCTGGCATTTCGATTAAAAAAGATAGATAGCATTGATAAAGAAGCTCTTAATTATAAGCATCTTAAATTAGAGGGGCTTAATTGTTCAATAAGGACACCCATGAAGCTTACAGGACAATTGCTTGTATATATCAATTCTATATGGGAGCAAGAGGAAGACGTATATAACGAGATAGAAAATCCAGATCAATATTTTGAAGGGGCATTGAAGAAAGTATACGTCAATAAGTATGAGCGTGATAAATATGCTAGAGAGGAATGCATAAAAGCAAATGGTTGTAAATGTGCAGTTTGTGGCATGAATTTCGAGGAGACTTTTGGCGAATTAGGAAAGGGTTTTATCCATGTACATCACATTGTCCCTATATCAACCATTGGTAAAGAATATAAGATAAATCCAGAAAAGGACCTTGTTCCTGTATGTCCTAATTGTCATGCGATGCTACATAGAGGGGCCAATGGACAAGTTTTAAAGGTCGAGGAATTAAAACTTCTTATCAAACATAAATAATTTGATTATAATATGCAAATTCCACAATCAGATATATTGAGTACCAGCACGATGAATCGTGTGTTTGACAATACTGTGGCTACTTATAAATTCTACTGGCTTCTGTCTCTACTAGATATTTATGTCAAAGAACAACGTTCAGAGATGTTAGCACTTGATGTGGCTTCTCGTATGGTATCATACGCATGGTATCCTATTGAATATTTCCGTTTGTCGTTTGGAAAAGGAGATTCTATGTCTCAGATTATCCCTGAAATTGCTTTGCTGACTGGCATTACTGTTGATGACAAGTTGGATGACAAGGTTGAGACTATCATGACGGCCGTTCACGAACATTGTAAGGTGAAAAGCAAAGTAAAAAAGCTGTTAGCCAATGTGCCATTTTGGTTTCTTTCGCCTTGGATCGACGTTCGTGATAAACGAGATTTGCTATATCAGTCACAGAACTATCCTAATGGTTGTCTTTATGCGTTGAGTGGTTGGGGCGAAACGTTGACTGTGACCATCAATCCAAAATGGAGCCAATACTTGAAAACGAACTATCAGATCCTTCGTGATTTTACGCTATGGAATCTGACAACATTCCTTCAGCAAAAGAATCCCAATGTACCCAACATATCTGGAAAATTATTGAGACCAGAAGAGCGTGAGTCGCTAACACCTCAGAAAAAATTCTGGAACAAGGTAATAGAATTGGGAGGCCACCTAAACTGCATCTACACAGGCAATCCATTGGAGAAGAATGGTTTCGACCTAGATCACTTCATGCCATGGAGTTTCGTGTCTCATAACCAGAACTGGAACCTTATTCCTGCTGACGGTAGCTTTAATTCTTCAAAAAACAACCGTATTCCTGATATTGGCTACTATCTTCCTCTGATGGCGGCTGTTCAGCATCGTGCGTTAAAGCTATATCTGCCAATAAGCAGTCCACGAGATTCCATTGTCAACGAGTACTTCGCCCTTGGCGTTTCGCCCCAAGATCTTGTTTCAATGACAGGCGAAGCATTCTTGAATGTCTATCATAAGACTTTTTCTCCCTTGAGTCAGATGGCGCAAAATATGGGATTCAGATTATTAATACATGAATGACTATGGAACAAAATATAATCAATCACCCATATCTTACAGCTATCAAACGGACAGACTTATCTGTGCCAACACGCTACCTCCTTCAGCATAAGTTGTTAAAAGGTAGAATTCTGGATTATGGTTGTGGATTTGGATACGATACTGACGAATTGAAGCGTCAAGGTTTTGATATTATTGGTTATGACTATTATTATCGACCAGATTTCCCAGATGCCAGGTTTGATACCATTATATGTAACTATGTGCTGAATGTGCTAGAACCTTATGCACAGGCTGAAGTCATGATGAATGTCACAAACCTATTATCTCCAAATGGAACAGCTTTTTTTGCTGTTCGCCGCGATTTGACAGAAGAAGGTTTCAGACTTCATGCTATCCACAAGCAATATACTTACCAATGTAATGTGCGTCTGCCATTTACAAGTCTTGTTTGCAATAAAACGTACGAACTGTACCAGTATAACCACTTCAACAAGCTGCCTCGCAAAGATGGCGAGAGCTGCCCATTCTGTCGTCTTTCGCGACGTGTTGAGATTATCTGCGAAACGGCTACCTGTGTTGCCTTTTATGATGGATATCCTGTATCACCAGGTCATGCGCTTGTCATTCCAAAGCGGCATGTGGCTTCTTACTTTGATCTCACCAATCATGAGCGAGAAGCGATGAATGTGATGCTCCAATACGTTAAGCAGAAGGTTGATGAGCGCTTTCATCCTGATGGATATAATATAGGTATTAATATCAATAAAGCAGCTGGTCAGTCTGTATTCCATTGCCATATGCACCTGATTCCAAGATATAAAGGTGACGTACCAAATCCTAAAGGTGGCGTTCGAGGTGTGATACCAAATAAGCAGAAGTATTAGTTGAATTATTATATATGGCACATTGGGCTTGCATCACTGCAAGCCCAATGTACTCTAACCTAAAACAAACCATTATGAAAAAGAAAATTCAATCTAACCAATATTATAACTAACGTTTAATTCTTAAATCTGATGCAAAGTTACGGCGGGTTTCGGCGATTTCCAAATATTTAGGCCAGATCTTTTGGGAGTTGTTGCGACGGGGTGGGATGGAGGCGACAAAGGGAGGCCAAAGGCCAAAATCCTGTCGTGGTTCTATCTGATGTTATTGAGCAATTCCGTTGCTGAAGTCTCCTGCATGCGGATGTAGGCGAAGAGTTTCTTGCCTGCGTCCTTCAGGCTGGCACCGAAGATATAGACCGCATCGTCGATAATCAGGAAACGATCGTGGTTGTGCTGACAGGCGTTGACAGTGATAGGCGGATATTGCTGGTTGTGGCGTTGTAGATCGAGTTGCTGCTGTTGCGAGAGCTGGCGGGTGTAGATTGTGGCAGAGACGCTAGCATTTCGTTTACTCAGCATTATAAGTGTATTCTCATCAATGTAGTTGTCGATGAGCACGATGGAGTGTTTGGCCTGCTTGATGAGGCTGATGATGTGGGCGTAGGCATCAAAGATCTGGCCGTCGTAGAAGATACCCTCCACGGGCGGCAGCGAATTATTGACGAAAAAGTCTATTTTCTCTTCGGTTAATGTTACTCGCCGCTCTAATTGCTCTATCCTCTGGTTTACGGCATAGCCTTTCAGTAGATATTGTTTTAAAATCTTGTTCGACCATCTTCTGAATTGTACTCCTCGTTTAGATTTTACTCGATATCCAACAGACATGATCATATCAAGATTGTAGTATTCCACTTGATATGTTTTCCCATCCGCAGCAGTTGTCGCAAATTTTGCGCCAACTGATTCTCCATCTAATTCTTCACGCAGTGAATTGTTTATATGTTTTCCAATCGTCTTTATATCTCTCGAGAATAGAGCAGCTATTTGTTGGCGATTGAGCCATACCGTTTCGTTCTCTACTCTTACTTCCAGCCTGATGGTTTCATCGGGTTGGTACATTACGATCTCACCTTTGTTTGGTTCCATGTTTGTCATACCATTAAGTGTTTAAGTTTAACTTTGATGGTGCAAAAGTAATGGTTTCTTTCGAGACGACCAAATTATTTCTGGAAAATTTTTGTAGCCATACCCTTAATGATCCTGCATCAGAGGATAATGGCATGAGGAGATACATGGAAGCTAATGATGAAGAAGCATGGGATTAATTGACTTAACGCACATTGGGCTTGCATCACTGCAAGCCCAATGTACTCTAACCTAAAACAAACCATTATGAAAAAGAAAATTCAATCTAACCTATATTATAACTAACGTTTAATTCTTAAATCTGATGCAAAGGTACGGCGGGTTTCGGCGATTTCCAAATATTTAGGCAATATCTTCATCGAGTTGTTGCGACGGAGTGGGATGGAGGCGACAAAGGGAAACCAAAGGCCAAAATCTTGTCGCATGAGCAAAGAAAATGGGGGATCTGCGGCGTTGCGGCAGTGCGGCATTTATGTCATAGGAAAAGGGCTCTGGATGTTCTCCAAAGCCCTTTCGTTATGAGGTTGCGCTGCTGTTAGTTGGCAGCTTCGAATTCTTCGAGGAAACGGGTATCGTTCTCTGAGAACATACGGAGGTCGCTGACGCGATACTTCAGGTTGGTGATACGCTCGACACCCATGCCGAAGGCGTAGCCGCTGTACTCCTTGGAATCGATGCCGCAGAGCTCGAGCACGTTGGGATCGACCATACCGCAACCCAGGATCTCTACCCAGCCTGTGTGCTTGCAGAAGCCGCATCCCTCACCGCCACAGATGAAGCATGAGATATCCATCTCGGCTGAGGGCTCCGTGAATGGGAAGTATGAGGGGCGCAGACGGATCTTTGTGTCAGGGCCGAACATCTCGCGGGCAAATGAGAGGAGCACCTGCTTGAGGTCGGTGAATGATACGTTCTTGTCGATATACAGACCTTCCACCTGATGGAAGAAGCAGTGGGCACGAGCCGTGATGGCCTCATTACGAAAGACGCGGCCTGGGCAGATGACGCGGATAGGGCCTGTGAGCTTGCCGTCCTCTGTGTGCATCTGCTCCATGATGCGAGCCTGGACGCTGGAGGTGTGTGAACGCAAGAGGATGTTCTTCGTGACATCGTTGGGATGCTGGCTGACGAAGAAGGTGTCCTGCATATCGCGGGCAGGATGGTCGGCAGCGAAGTTCATCATCGTGAAGATGTGATTGTCGTCTTCCACCTCAGGACCGTCGGCAAGGACAAAGCCCATACGGGAGAAGATATCGATAATCTCGTTGGTGACGATGGTCAGCGGATGGCGTGTGCCGAGCTGTATGGGGTAGGGGGTACGCGTCAGGTCGATGGCCTCTTCGCCAGTCTCCTGCGTCTCGCACTCCTCGCGCAGCTGGTTGATGCGCTCTGTGGCAAGTGTCTTCAGTTCGTTGATCTTCATGCCGACGGTCTTTTTCTGGTCGGCAGCCACATTGCGGAAGTCGTTCATCAGGGCTGTGATCTCACCCTTCTTGCTGAGGTATTTCAGTCGGAGCTGTTCTACTTCTTCTGCGTTCTTCGCACTCAAATCCTGCACTTCTTTGAGAAGTTGATCAATCTTATCAAGTATCATATTTGTCTTAAAATTGCAATTTTGCGTGCAAAGGTACAAAAAAAATGAGAATTATGATGAAGAATTAAGAATATTTTGTACCTTTGCCGAAATTTTGAGAGAATAGCGGATTATTAGTTACAACTTCAGTCAATGAGAAGGTGTTTTATTGCGCTCAGCGCAATCATGCTGTTGATGTTCTCGTGTACGGGAAAGAAAGCTGGCCAGACGGATGAGGTGCCTACAGACTCTGTAGCTGACTCGACGGACGTGGCGGTCACAGACACGATGGAACTACTGATCACCCAGACGCCGATGCCTCGGGCGGCTGACGCGATGTTCGACGACTTTATCTTCAACTTCGTGGCCAACAAGAAACTGCAGAAGGAGCGCACGGTGTTCCCGCTGCGCACGACAGAAGGCGGCAAGACCGTCAATACGAAGGAAGAGCAGTGGCAGATGGAGCGCCTCTTCATGCGACAAGGCTACTACACGCTCTTGTTCAGCGACGAGGAGCAGATGTCGCTCATGAAGGATACTGCCGTCAGTCAGGCCATCGTGGAGAAGATTCAGCTGAAGAAGAACCGTGTGGTGAACTACCGATTCTTTCGCGTGAAGGGTGCCTGGATGATGACGAGTATCAACGTGACACCTATCTCTGAGAATGCTAATGCCTCATTCCTCAATTTCTACCAGAAGTTTGTCACTGACAGCGTGTTCCAGCTGGAGAGCATCAACGAGACGGTGCAGTTCGTCGGCCCTGACCCTGATGACGACTTTGCTCAGATGGAAGGCGTGATAACGCCTGATACGTGGGAAGCCTTTGCGCCAACCTTGCCTGTAAAGGTGCTCTACAATATCGTCTATGGCAAGCCGAAGGCTGCCAATAAGGAGATGATATTCCTGATGAAGGGCGTGGCTAACGGGTTGGAGATGGAACTACGCTTCAAGAAGGTAGGCAATAAGTGGCTGCTGATGAAGATGACGACGTAGAAGTGAAGAGTAAGAAGTGAAGGATCTTAAGAATTATAGTCTGAAAGAACATAACACATTTGGCATCGACGCCAAGTGTGGCCGTTTCCTTGAGTATGAGACTGCTGAGGAGGCTCAGAAGGTCGCTGCCATCCTGCGTGAGGTGCCGACCCCTTATATAATAATAGGTGGCGGTAGCAATCTGCTGTTGACAAAAGACTTTGATGGCACCGTGGTGCACTCGGCTATCAAGGGTGTCGCTTTTGACGGCAACAAGATGCGTTGCGGGAGCGGCGAGACATGGGATGACGTTGTGGAGAAGAGTCTGGCGAATGGCCTCTTTGGTCTGGAAAACCTTTCGCTGATTCCTGGTGACGTAGGTGCGAGTGCCGTTCAGAATATTGGTGCCTATGGCGCAGAAGTGCAGTCGTTTATCAGCAAGGTTTATGCCATAGAGATTGCTACGGGCGAGGCAGTGGTCATCGGCAAGGAAGCGTGTGACTATGGCTATCGTAACAGCCGCTTCAAACATGACTGGAAGAACCGTTATCTCATCACGGCTGTCGAATATGAGCTCCTCAGCGAATTCACGCCCCATCTTGTCTATGGTAATATCTGTGCTGAACTTGAACGGAAGGGCATCAGCCAGCCTACGGCCATGCAGGTGAGAGACACTATCATCGATATCAGAAATGCGAAGTTGCCTGATCCGAAGGTGACGGGCAATGCTGGCAGCTTCTTTATGAATCCCGTCGTGAGCCGTGAGAAGTACGAGCAGCTCGCTGCCCAGTATGAAGGCATGCCTCACTACGATGTGGATGACGACCAGGTGAAGATACCAGCTGGTTGGATGATAGACCAGTGCGGATGGAAAGGCAAGTCGTTAGGCCGTGCTGGTGTTCACGACAAGCAGGCACTGGTACTCGTGAATCGTGGTGGTGCAACAGGATCAGAGATTGTAGCGCTCTGCGAAGCTATCCGCAAGGATGTGAAGGCGAAATTTGATATAGATATCTATCCGGAGGTAAACATTATATGAAACTGACATTCTTAGGAACGGGAACCTCGTGTGGCGTGCCAGTTATCGGCTGCCAGTGTGAGGTGTGCCAGAGCACTGACCCTAAGGATCAGCGTACCCGCTGTTCAGTATTGGTGGAGACGGAGGCGACGCGCCTGCTGATTGATTGCGGCCCAGACTTCCGACAGCAAATCCTTCCCCAGCCGTTTCGTAAGATAGACGGTATCCTGATCACCCATTCGCATTACGACCACATGGGAGGCATGGATGATATCAGACCTTACTGTCAGTTCGGAGAGATGAACGTCTATGCGGATCCTATCGCTCGCAAGGCGATGCTCGAGATGTTGCCTTACTGTTTTGCAGAGCATCGCTATCCAGGCGTGCCTGCCATTGGACTTCATGAGATTCATGCCCATGAGCCGCTTCAGATCGGTGACTTTGACATCATGCCGATAGAGGTGATGCATGGAAAATTGCCCATCCTGGGCTATCGTATCGGGAAACTGGCGTATATCACTGATATGAAGACCATTGATGAAGGTGAGTATCCTTATCTGGAAGGCACAGAGCTGCTGGTGGTCAATGCCTTGCGCTTTGACAAACCTCACCATTCTCATCAGCTCGTCGATGATGCCATCAAGTTTGCGCGCAGAGTGGGGGCTAGACAGACGCTTTTGATACACGTCTGCCATGATATTGGTCTTCATGAGAAGGTGAATGCGATGCTTCCAGAGGATATCCAACTCGCCTACGATGGTCAGGAAGTCATCATCTGAATCAGTTTACTTCTTTTTCTTCTTTCCTTTGCCAAATCCGAAGAGCGAACTGTAGTTCTTCATGAGCTTTCGTACGAGCATGAAGGTATCGAAGGCTACGATGCCGTTGGTCACCAGACCTGCGATGTAGTCTGACTTTGAATTGTTCTCGCGTTTCAGGAAGACCTGATTCCAGAGGGTCGTAAACTGAGTGTTGTCCTGTTGAAGTTCGTTCAACAGTTCGTCTTTGCGCTGACGGATCTCGTCGAGCGTACGGTATTCTCTGACAGGTTTCTTGACGGGCAGCATGGGCGTGAAAGATTATTTGCTGAGCAGCAGCGTGGCGAGAAAGTGCACCAGCGGCTTCTCTATCCAAGGCTTGCGGAAATGGGTGATAATCAAGAAGAGCAGCAGATGAATGACTGCTACTACAGCAAAAGCAGCGGCTGTGCCTATGAAGTTTGCCAGCCAGAAGGCGAGGGCAAAGGAGAAGAACATCAGCACGGCAATGATGATAAAGAAGAAGATGATTGCCAAGGCGGCCGCCGTCAATAGGCGGACCACCTTGTCAACCACGTCGAGCTTCACGTATTCCGTCTGAAGCCCGAGGTAATGTTTCAGGACTTCGATCAGTTGAGCAATGGTCTCAACATTCTTGTCGCTTGAAAGCATTTCTTCGTTCTGTCTTTATCGATTTATTCCTCCTCGGAAGCGTCTTGGATATCATCTACCAGGTCAACCACTTCCTTGCGGCTGAGCTTGATGTTGTGCTTCTTCAGGAAGTCCTCTACAGCATCAGTAATTTTTACGCGTGTGTCCTGTCCCTTTTCTGGAGCAACGAGGATGCCCAGAGCTGCGCCGGCGATAGCACCGCCAAGGAATGCGCCAATGTAACCTAAACTCTTCATAATTCTAATTGTTTTAAAAATGTTCGTAACGATTTGTTTTGCAAATATACGAAATTTTTCATTCAAACCGCAAAAAAGAGCCAATTTTTTTGTGAAAAAGTTACGTTTTTCCTGATTTAACAAACTTTATGTGCCAAATTCGCTTGTATTTCCCCGATATTTTGTAATTTCGCACCAAATTTATTGAATAACAAGTTTATTAAATACAAAGACAAATGAAAAAGTACACCCTTTTGTGCGTAGGTTTATGCGCAGCAATGGCTTTTACAAGCTGTAAGTCAAGTGAAAGTGCCTATAAGAAGGCATATGAAAAGGCAAAGCAGTATGACACCGCAACAACTCAGGCTCCCAGCACTGACAATTCAGCTGTGGTAGCTCCTGTAGAGGCTAGGCCGGCAACAGAGACTCGCGTTGTTGACAATCTTGATAATGTATCAGTACGTCAGGAGAGCGTGCTGCTGGTTAGCGGTTCTGGTCTGAAGGCATTCAGCGTAGTCGTTGGTTCTTTCGGCCTGATCTCCAATGCTGAAGGTCTGCAGCAGCGTCTGAAGTCTGCAGGTTACGACGCACAGATTGTGAAGAACGAAGATAAGAACATGTATCGTGTAGTAGCCAGCACCTTCGCAGGCAAGGCTGATGCAGTCTATAGCCGCGACCAGCTCCGTGCTACCTATCCCGATGCATGGTTGCTTTATAACGCTCGTTAATACTTCGGATTGGCGAGGATCTTATCAATAGATTACGGTAAGAAACGTACCGGACTGGCAGTCACCGACCCTCTGCAGATTATAGCCGGAGGGTTGGCGACTGTTTCTACATCGGAGTTGTTCGACTGGCTGAAGGCTTATCTTGCGAAAGAGCCTGTGGAGCGAATTATCATCGGAGAGCCGCGACAGCCGAACGGACAACCCAGTGAGAATCTGGGGCGCGTGCAGCAGTTTGTCGCCCGTTGGCGCAAGGCGGTGCCCGAGGTGCCCATAGAGTACTACGACGAGCGTTTCACTTCCGTGCTGGCTCATCAGGCTATGCTCGACGGCGGTCTGAAGAAGAAGGCCCGACAGGATAAGGGACTCGTCGATGAGATTTCTGCTACGATAATCTTACAAGACTATTTGGAATCCAAACGAAGATGATATTACCTATTTATATATATGGCCAACCTGTACTCCGCAAGGTGGCAGAAGACATCACTCCCGACTATCCGCAGTTGAAGGAACTGATTGCGGATATGTGGGAAACATTGGCTGAATCAGAAGGCATCGGACTGGCTGCTCCGCAGATTGGTAAGGCCATTCGCCTATCCGTCATCGACCTCGACGTGCTGTCGGATGACCTGCCTGAATATAAAGGCTTCCGCCAGGTGTTCATCAATCCTCATATCATCGAATATGACGAGTCGAAGACGGATACCTCCGAGGAGGGCTGCTTGTCGTTGCCTGCCATCCACGAAAAGGTGGTGCGCCCAACGCGTATTCATGTCACTTGGGATGATGAACAGTTCCAGCACCACGATGAATGGATAGAAGGCTATCTGGCTCGTGTGATGCAGCATGAGTTCGATCATCTTGACGGCAAGATGTTCATCGACCACATCTCTCCCCTGCGAAAGCAACTTATCAAGAGCAAACTTCGTGCGCTGACGCTTGGCCGCTATCGTTGTGGCTACAAGACAAAACCAGTCAGAAGATAAAAATGCGTCGCATTTTTTATCTTCTGGTCTTTTTGCCTTTAGTCGGATTTGCCCAGTTCAATACCGACCGTCTGGTGATGATAGGGCGCTCTGCGCTCTATTATGAGGACTACGTCCTGTCTATCCAGTATTTCAATCAGGCTATCAGTCAGAAGCCTTGGCTCTATGAGCCTTGGTTCTTCCGTGGGGTAGCCAAATTCTACCTTGAGGACTATCGCGGTGCAGAGAATGACTGTTCGGAGGCCATTGAGCGCAATCCTTATGTCGTCAGCGCCTATGAGCTCCGCGGCCTCTGCCGAATCAATCAGAAGAAGTATGCTGAGGCGGTCAAGGACTATGACCGTGCGCTGCGCTATGACCCTGAGAATCAAAGCCTTTGGCATAATCGTATCCTTTGCCTGATACAGGAGAAGCAGTTTGATCGTGCGCTGGCTGAGATAGATACGATGACCACCCATTGGTCTAGGTATGCTCGTGCCTATGCCATGCAGGCAGAGGTCTATCTCCTGCAGAATGACACAACCAAGGCTGTGACTTCTCTCAGTAAGAGTCTTGAACTCGACCCCTATGATGGTGGCATTTGGGCAGAACGGGCAGTAATCAGTCTGGCCCGTCAGGAATGGAAAGACGGTGAGGAGTTCCTCACCAAGAGTATTCACCTGTTGCCTAAGCACCCCACCAACTACATCAACCGTGCGCTGGCACGCTATAATCAGAATAATCTCAGAGGAGCGATGGCTGACTATGATACGGCCCTCGACCTCGATCCCAATAATTTCCTAGGCCATTACAATCGTGGCCTACTGCGAGCCCAAGTGGGCGATGACAATCGTGGTATCGAGGACTTCGACTTCGTGCTAAGGTTGGAGCCTGACAATCTGATGGCTCTTTTCAATCGTGCCTTGTTGCTTGAACAGACGGGTAACCTCAGGGCTGCTATCCGTGACTATTCGAAGGTTATCGAACAGTATCCGAATTTCTGGTTCGGACTCCAGCATCGTGCCTCGTGCTATCGCCGACTTGGCAATACAAAGCAGGCTGAACTTGACGAGTTCCGTATTCTGAAGGCCCAGATAGACAAGCGCTATGGTCACCAGCCGCGACTCTCGAAAAAACAGATGCGTAAGCGCAGTGATGAGGACCTGGAGAAATACAACCAGATTGTCGTGGCCGACGAGCAGGAGGTGGAGCACGAATATAAGAGCGACTATCGCGGACGTGTGCAGAACCGAAAGGCAGAACTGAATTTCCAACCCATGTTCGGCCTCACTTTCGCTCGGCCGAAAGACGAGGTGAAGCGTGATTCTCCTTATGAGGATACCGTTGAGGCCTTCAACCAAAGATCAGCCACGCGCACCATCTATATTTCCTGTGACCAGACAAGGCTTGGTGAGGAGGGCATGAAACGGACCTTTGCCTTTATTGATTCGCTCAGTACGGCCATTGACGCATCAAAGAACACCAACGACGTTAAGCCTTTGCTCTTCCTGCGGGCTGTGGCCTATAGTGCTATACAGAATTTTGATAATGCCATCGACGATCTTGGCATCTATCTCCAGATAGACTCTACTTCGTCGCTGGCTTACTGGCAGCGTGCCGTCTGTCAGGCGAAGGTCAATGAGTTCAATGCAGCCCAAGGCACGAATGTCGAACTTCAGTCAGCTAACGTTCTTGGTGATCTCTCTGATGCCATTCAGTTTGCGCCCAAGAACGCCTATCTCTACTATGACCGAGGTAATCTCTATGCCTTGCGTCATGACTTCCAGCGTGCTATCGATGACTATACGCGTGCTATTGCGCTCGAAGAGCATCTTGCAGAGGCTTACTACAATCGTGGTCTGGCTCGTATCAAGGCTAACAAGAAGGCCGAGGGTATTGCTGACCTCAGCAAAGCAGGTGAACTCGGTCTCTATCAGGCATATAGCGTTATCAAGAAATATCAAAAATGATAAACCTTCGACCAAAACTAATAGGCTTAATGATTGCTGGCAGTGTCGCTGTTCATGCCGATGACCTGCTGACGGGTGTCGTGATAGGCACCAGGGATGCTGTTGACTATTCTACCAATGCCCGCACGACCACTGTCAATACCCGTGTCAATGCCTTCGATGGCAATATGGATACGTTTTTCGCTTCTTACGATCGGAGCTATACATGGGCTGGGCTCGACTTGGGTCAACCTTATGTCATCACTCGGGTAGGGTGGTCGCCACGCAATGATGGCCTTGGACCAGACCGCGTGGTGCTGGGTGTCTTTGAAGGAGCAAACAGTCCTGACTTCATGGATGCGCTGCCTCTCTATATCATCGATGAACGAGGTACTATCGGACAGATGTCGTATGCCGATGTTGTCTGTTCGCGAGGCTTCCGTTATGTTCGTTATGTCGGCCCTTCCAATGCGCGCTGCAATATAGCAGAACTGGAGTTCTATGGACATCCTGACGTGGGTGATGATTCACAACTCTATCAACTTACTAATCTGCCTACTGTCAGTATCCATACACTCAACGGAGAAATTCCATATGACAAGGTTCACCAGATCGTATCTCAACTGACCATTATCTCAGATGATGGCAAGCAGATACTCTCGGAGCCTGGAACCACACGCGAAAGAGGAAACTACTCGCGTAATTTTGACAAGAAGCCCTATCGAATCAAGTTTGACGAGAAGCAGCACCTGCTGGATGCCCCTGCTAAGGCTAAGAAGTGGACGCTGATCAACAACTATGGCGACAAGACACTTATGCGCAATCTGCTTGCCTTCGAGTTGAGTAAACTGCTAGGCATGCCCTATACGCCTTTTGGTACTGCTGTGGATGTCCTGCTTAATGGTGAGTACAAAGGTTGTTATCAACTTTGTGATCAGATTAGCGTTAACAAGAATCGTGTTGCCATTACGGAGATGACACCCAGGGATAATAGCGGTGATGCGCTTACAGGAGGCTATCTGATAGAAGTTGATGCATATGCAAATAAGGAGAAATCATGGTTCAGTTCGTATAAGGGTACCCCTGTTACTATCAAGTCGCCAGAAGAGGATTCCATCACTGTCGAGCAGCGTCAGTATATACAGAATCATTTCAATGCGATGGAGTTCGATATCTTCCATTATCTTGACCGTAATACGTTCTTGAGGCATTTCCTCGTAGGAGAGATGTCTGGTAACACAGATACCTATTGGAGTGTCTTTATGTACAAGCAGCGGAACGACGATCTGTTGTATACGGGACCTGTGTGGGATTTCGATCTCGCCTTCGATAATGATCAGCGTATCTATCCTGTCTGCAACAAGAGTGACTTCATCTATCGCAGCGGAGGCAGTACGGCTGGCAAGATGCGCGAGCTTGTAGATAATTTCGTGCTCCGTGATGAAGATTCGATGGCGCAGTTGCTCAATATCTGGGATAAGGCACGCCAGTCTGGTCTTACGGAAGAGAATCTGGTGGCCTGGATTGACCACATGGAGCAAAAACTAGCTGTTTCCCAAAGGCTGAATTTCATGCGGTGGCCTATACTGAACCAGCGTGTTCATCAGAATCCGCAAGCGCTTGGCAGTTTTGAGGCCGAAGTGGAGGTCGTACGCTGTTTTGTGAAGGAGCGTTTGCGCTGGATGGACCGCCGTATAGGCTATACCTATGTGCCCAGTGCCATCAATGGCGTCGCTGTTGACCTTACACAGCCTTATGAGGTGTATTCTGTTTCTGGGCAGGCGTGTGGACATAGTCTCACGGGGCTCCGCCCAGGCATCTATATTATCCGTCAGGGACAGGCTTCTCGCAAGATTGTGGTGCATTAAGGCAGTTTTTTGAGAGAAAAGCTTGTTTTTACAAAAGAAAATCGTAACTTTGCAGGCAATTTTAAAATCAAACATATATTGTAGATATGATTAACATTACTTTTCCAGACGGATCTGTTCGCTCGTATGAGCAGGGCGTGACTGGCTATCAGATTGCAGAGAGCATCTCACCGGCTCTTGCACGCAGCGTACTTTGCTGTGGAGTTAACGGCGAGACCGTAGAGTTGAATCGTCCTATTAATGAGGATGCAACAATCGCACTCTACAAGTGGGAAGACGAGCAGGGTAAGCATACCTTCTGGCACACTTCAGCCCACCTTTTGGCTGAGGCTCTGCAGGAGTTGTATCCTGGCATTCAGTTCGGATTCGGACCTGCCGTCGAAAATGGTTTCTTCTATGATGTGCTGCTGAAGGATGGCGAGAGCATCAAGGAGAGCGACTTCCCAAAGATTGAACAGAAGATGAAGGAACTGGCTTCGAAAAAAGAGCCTGTTGTGCGTCGCGAAGTGCCTAAGGCTGAGGCTCTGAAGGAGTTTGCTGCCGACGGACAGACTTATAAGTGCGAGCATATTGAGCAGGACCTCGAGGATGGTTCTATCACGACTTATACACAAGGTAACTTCACGGATCTTTGTCGTGGTCCGCACCTTGTCGATACAGGTGAGATCAAGGCCATCAAGCTCACGAGTGTGGCTGGAGCCTTCTGGCGTGGTGATGCTACACGTGAGCAGATGCAGCGTCTCTATGGCATCACGTTCCCCAAGAAGAAGATGCTCGATGAGTATCTTGTGATGCTTGAGGAGGCTAAGAAGCGTGACCATCGTAAGATTGGTAAGGAGATGGAGTTGTTTATGTTCTCAGAGAAAGTCGGTAAGGGTCTGCCCATCTGGCTCCCGAAGGGTACTGACTTGCGTCTCCGTCTTCAGGACCACCTGCGTAAGGTACAGAAGCGTTATGGCTATCAGGAGGTGATCACACCGCATATCGGTGGTAAGAGCCTCTATGTGACATCTGGACACTATGCTCATTATGGTCAAGACTCTTTCCGTCCTATCACCACACCTGAGGAGGGCGAGGAGTATATGCTGAAGCCTATGAACTGTCCTCATCACTGTGAGATCTTCGCATGGAAACCCCGTTCGTATAAGGACCTGCCCCTGCGTATTGCAGAGTTTGGTACAGTGTATCGTTATGAGCAGAGTGGTGAGCTTCACGGTCTGACTCGTGTACGCTCGTTCACTCAGGATGATGCCCACCTTTTCTGTCGTCCAGATCAGGTGAAGCAGGAATTCCTCAACGTGATGGATATCATCGGTGTTGTGCTGACAGCCTTTGGTTTCAACTTTGAGGCTCAGATCTCACTGCGTGATCCTAATAATCATGAGAAGTATGTAGGTACTGACGAAGACTGGGCATTGGCAGAGAAGGCCATTGTCGAGGCTTGTGAGGAGAAGGGCCTGCATGCTAAGGTTGAATATGGCGAGGCTGCTTTCTATGGTCCGAAACTTGACTTCATGATTAAGGACGCCATTGGTCGTCGCTGGCAGTTGGGTACCATTCAGGTTGACTACAATCTGCCGAAGCGCTTCCAGCTCGAATATACAGACGAGGACAATACGAAAAAGACGCCTGTGATGATTCACCGTGCTCCATTCGGTTCACTTGAGCGTTTCACTGCTGTGCTCATCGAGCATACCAGTGGACACTTCCCCCTCTGGCTCACTCCAGAACAGGTGGCTATCCTGCCGTTGTCAGAGAAATACAATGACTATGCTCAGGAGGTTTGCAAGAAGTTCAGCGAGGGTGGAGTACGTGCTACCATCGATCTTCGTAACGAGAAGCTGGGCCGTAAGATCCGCGACAATGAGTTGAAGCGTATTCCTTACATGGTCATTGTTGGTGAGAAGGAACAGCAAGACGGCACTGTGGCTGTAAGACCTCAGGGTGGAGGCGAGCAGAGCGTAAAGACCATTCAGGAGTTTATCAGCGAAGTCAATGAGAAGGTCGCTGAGATGACAAAAGACTTCTAATAGCTAATAAGATAGCTTATAGTTTTGGATGATAAATGAGCGGATTTGTTAAACTTTCCTAAATTAGTAATTGTCCACAAACTATAAGCTATTAAATATAAACAAAAATTAGTAATTTTGCAGCCGATTTCTTAAAAAATAGTTGATGAAGAATGACAAAATGAAGAATCAGTACCGAATCAACGAACAGATTCGAGTACGTGAAGTACGCATCGTAGGTGATGAAGGTTCATCCGTTGTCCCCACTCGTGATGCACTCAATATGGCCCGTGAGCAGGGGGTTGATCTCGTAGAGATTTCGCCCAACGCCAATCCGCCAGTATGTCGCCTCATCGACTACTCAAAGTTCCTTTACCAGCAAAAGAAGCGCCAGAAGGAAATGAAGGCCAAGCAGGTGAAGGTTGAGGTGAAAGAGATACGTTTTGGACCTCAGACCGATGAGCACGACTATCAGTTCAAGCTCAAGCATGCCAAGGAATTCCTGGAGGAAGGTAACAAGGTGAGAGCATATGTGTTCTTCAGAGGTCGCTCTATCCTTTTCAAGGAGCAAGGTGAGGTGTTGTTACTCCGCTTTGCCAATGATCTGGAAGAGGTCGGTAAGGTAGAGTCAATGCCGTCGCTCGAGGGTAAGAAGATGTTCCTCTATCTGGCACCGAAGAAAGCTGGTGCTGCCAAGAAGAGTCAGCAAGCTCGCGACCGTGAGGCAGCTGAGGCAGAGGCAAAAGAGGCTGCAAAGGGACAGAAGGAGGTACAGGCAGAAGAGAAACCAGCCAATGGTGGTCTTCTGGCCAATGCCAAGATTTCTGCTGATGCGCTGAAGAAGCTCACAGAAGAAGATTAGAATAAAAAAGATGGCGCGCCCGGTATATGCGTTGCCGTCGTATATTAATAACAATTTAAATTTTTAAAACAATGCCAAAAGTAAAGACAAACTCCGGTGCCAAGAAGAGATTCACATTCACCGGTACAGGTAAGGTAAAGAGACGTCACGCTTACCACAGCCACATCCTGACGAAGAAGACCAAGAAGCAGAAGCGTAACTTGGTAGGTACAACAATCGTTGATACCTCAAATATGAAGCAGGTTCGTGACCTGTTGTGTCTCCGCTAAACCTATTGTCGAACATTTAAAGTAGAAAAATTATGCCTAGAAGTGTAAACAACGTTGCATCAAGAGCAAAGCGTAAGAGAATTTTGAAACTTACCCGCGGCTATTTTGGAGCCCGCAAGAATGTTTGGACAGTAGCAAAGAATACATGGGAGAAGGGTCTGACCTATGCTTACCGTGACCGTCGTAATAAGAAGCGCAACTTCCGTGCTTTGTGGATTCAGCGTATCAACGCTGCCGCTCGTCTGGAAGGTATGAGCTATTCTGTTCTGATGGGCAAGCTTAGCAAGGCTGGTATTGAGATCAACCGTAAGGTGCTCGCCGACCTCGCTATCAACAATCCTGAGGCTTTCAAAGCTATTGTTGAGAAGGTGAAGTAAAAAGTCCACGTGAGTCTTTATTAATAACAGGTGCCACTCCTTAAGGAATGGCACCTGTTTCTTTTGATAAGTGAGTAGCACCTTTATTGGTGCTGCTCACGGAGTAAGTCGTTAACTGTCTTCACAGGGTTGAAGGTTCCGAGGGGCACTTCTACAAAGACTGTGCTCCAGTTGCTCATCGCACCATTCCAAAGGCCAGGCAGCTCAAGCGCCTTGAGCTCCTTACCAGCCTTTGACTTTGAAGAGATGAAACCTGTGGTCTTATCTACGAAGTCGGGCAGGTTGAAGGGCTTTCCCTTGTAGTCCTTTACGGCACAGACGAGATCAACAGGGTTGAAGTGGGTACCCTGAGTGAACATCTTCATATAAGCCTCATTATTGGTGTCAATCTGCGAGCTCTCAAGAATCTGCAGTGAGACGGTACCGTCTTGGTTGTAGGTGAGGAATGGACCACCACCAGGCTCGCCGACATTCTTCACGACACCGCAGACGCGCATCGGGCGATTGAGCTTCTCGCGCAGATAGGCAGCATCAGCCTTCTTACCCTTCGCATCAGTGCAGAGACATTCGCTGACAAATTTGGCAATCTCCTCAAGCTGAGCATCGGTAGCACCAGCATCCAGCACTTTCAGATACTCGAAGGCCTGCTTCTGGAGGCTGACGAGTACACCAGCGATAACCTGCTTCCATTCTACGGTCTCTGGCTTCAGACGGTCGGGAACGACATTGTCAATATTCTTAATGAAGATGACGTCAGCGTCGATCTCATTGAGGTTCTCGATAAGTGCACCGTGACCACCTGGGCGGAATAACAATGAGCCGTCATCGTTGCGGAACGGTGTGTTGTCTGGATTAGCGGCAACGGTATCAGTTGAAGGCTTCTGCTCAGAGAAGCTGATGTCGTACTTAATGCCGTATTTCTTTGCAAAGGAGTCAGCTTTTTCAGCAACCTTAGCCTTGAAGAGCTCCATGTGCTCGTGGGAGACCGTGAAATGAACATGAGCTTCGCCGTTAGAGGCAGCATAGAGTGCGCCCTCCACGAGGTGTTCTTCCATTGGAGTACGTGGTCCCTCGGGATACTTGTGGAAGAGTAGGAGTCCCTTCGGCAATTGACCATAGTTCAGACCTTCAGCCTTCAGCATGTTGGCAGCGACGGCCTTGTAGTTACCGTCTGCAATCAACTGTTTGATGCCTTTGCCCTCGTTCTTCTGGCAGGCAGCATCGAGTGCATCGTAGAAAGCGAATTTCTCAATCTCGTTGAAGTACTTCTTCTCGAAGTCTGTGGTGGGCACATCGTAATCAGCATCAACGAAAGCGAACATGTTTTTGAACATTCGACTGGCGGCACCAGATGCGGGTACAAACTTCACGATTTTGTTGCCTGCAGCTTTGTACTGGTTCCATACCTCCTCGAACTGCTTGCGCTCGTCAGCATTGGGGGCAATGATGCCACGCCCGATACCTGCTGCAGCCTCAAGTTTCAGGAAGGGAAATCCGGTCTTAAACTCATTTAATTGATTCTCAATTTGCTCCTGGGTAATACCTTTCTGAGCAATCTGTTTCAGGTCTTGTTGTGATAACATATTAAAGTGGTTTAGAATTGTTTTATGTAATTTGTTTTGCAAAAATACAAACTTTTTCCTAAAAATGCGAGAATTTTCTAATAAAATTGTATCTTTGCAATGAAAATAATCATGTATGGCCAATTTGTTTGCATTTACCTACGAGGAAAAAAAGCGTATGGCGGCTCAAACGGCTGCAATACTTGAAGAGGAGATAGGTCTGAAGGGCGATGCTATTCAGGCCGTTTATCTGATTCCTGAAATTGAAGATGGCAGGTTGACCATGGAGCAGGTGAAAGAGCGGTATGACGATCAGGTGGTGCGCATCTTGCATGGTTTAAATCGTATTCAGCAGCTTTATCAGAAGAATCCGGTTGTGGAGAGTGAGAATTTCCGCAATCTGTTGCTGTCGTTTGCGGAAGATATGCGTGTGATCCTGATCATGATTGCCGATCGTGTAAACCTCATGCGGCAGATTCGTGATACGGAGCGGGTAGATGCCAAGTTGGAAGTGAGTCAGGAGGCAGCCTATCTGTATGCGCCACTCGCCCATAAGCTTGGTCTCTATAAGTTGAAGAGCGAACTTGAAGACTTGTCTCTTAAATACATGGAGCACGACGCGTATTACATGATTAAGGAGAAGCTGAATGAGACGAAGGCTTCGCGCGATGCCTATATCGCTTCGTTCATCAAGCCTGTGGAGGAGAAAGTGAAGGCTGCTGGTATCAAGTGCCATATTAAGGGACGTACGAAGTCGATACACTCTATCTGGCAGAAGATGCAGAAGCAGAAGTGCCCGTTTGAGGGTGTCTATGATCTCTTTGCCATCCGTATCATTATAGATTGCCCAGAAGAACTGGAGAAAATGCAGTGCTGGCAGGCTTACTCCATTGTGACGGATATGTATCAGCCTAATCCCAAACGTCTGAGGGACTGGCTTTCGGTGCCGAAGTCAAATGGCTATGAGTCGTTACACATCACAGTTCTTGGTCCTGAGCAGAAGTGGGTGGAAGTACAGATCCGTACAGAGCGCATGGATGAAATCGCAGAGCGTGGTGTCGCTGCCCATTGGCGTTATAAGGGCGTGAAGGGCGAAGGTGGTCTTGACGAGTGGCTGACGAATATCCGTACCATGCTCGAGAGTTCTGAGGGACTGGAAGCTATGGATCAGTTCAAGATGGACCTCTATGAAGACGAGGTGTTTGTCTTTACGCCAAAAGGTGATCTTTTCAAGTTCCCTGTGGGTGCGACAGTGCTCGACTTTGCCTATCATATCCATTCTAAGATTGGTAACCAATGCACTGGTGGCCGTATCAATGGAAAGGCGGTATCGTTTCGTCAGGTACTGAAGAGTGGTGATCAGGTAGAAGTCCTTACATCGGCTAATCAGAAGCCGCGTCAGGAGTGGTTATCTATCGTGAAAACCTCTCGTGCTAAGTCGAAGATCAGATTGGCGTTGAAGGAAACACAGGTGAAGGATGGCCTCTTTGCCAAGGAGATGTTGGAGCGGAAGTTCAAGAATCGCAAAATCGAACAGGACGAAGCGACGATGTTTCATGTCATCAGGAAGATGGGCTTCAAGGAGGTCAGTGACTTCTATAAGCAGATTGCCGACGGTGTACTTGACGTCAATAGCGTCATTGAGAAATATATTGAGATAAAGGAAGGGGAGAAGACCGTCATTGGTGATAATCAGGCACGCTCGGCCAGCGAGTTTGAACTGAATGAGTCTAAATTCTCACCCGAGAATGTCAATCCGTTATCAGATGATACGCTCGTCATCGACCGTAATCTGAAGGGACTTGACTATCAACTGGCTCGTTGCTGCCATCCTATCTATGGCGATCCGATTTTTGGTTTCGTGACGA
The DNA here is from genome assembly GCA_900315525.1 of uncultured Prevotella sp. GTDB lineage: Bacteria > Bacteroidota > Bacteroidia > Bacteroidales > Bacteroidaceae > Prevotella. The sequence goes on from OMZO01000008.1 coordinate 77,951, forward strand.
TTAACGGTGGTATTAAGATTCATCGCATTGACTGTCCTAATGCACCTGAGTTACGCAGGCGCTATGGCTATCGCGTGGTGAAGGCTCGCTGGAGTGGCAAGGGGTCTTCCCAGTACAGCATTACGCTGCATGTTGTCGGTAATGACGATATCGGTATTGTCAATAATCTGACGAGCATCATCTCAAAAGACGAAAGACTCGTCTTGCGCTCAATTAGTATTGATTCCCATGATGGTCTTTTCAGTGGAAACCTGACGGTGATGCTTGAAGACACTTCAAGGCTGGAACAATTGATGAAGAAACTTCGCACCGTTAAGGGGGTAAAACAAGTTGAAAGAATCTAAATAATATAATCGAAATAAATGCCAATAATTTATATGAGACAATTATCACTACTAAGCCTGGTTCTCGTCATACTGATGCTGACTAGTTGCCGACGCAACAAGGCTGAAGCTGATTTCGAGCGTTTTGTAGAGAAAAAAGATACTGCTGAAATGGAGTTTATTACCCCCAAAGAGGATCCTGTCAAACTCGATGACGATGGCAATATTAATCAGAAAAACAGTGCGTTAGGAGGTAATGATGATGGACTGGTGGTGATACCCGATATCCCCCAGGAGCGTAAAGTGAATATGCACTCCAATACCTATGAACTCGAAAAGATGATGCAAGGCCGATGATAGGTTTTTTACCCGCGATATATCCAGGCAAATAGGCGATTAGCCCAACCTATGGACAGCCTGAACCAACGATAAGTGCTTTGTTCCTTACCACCGAAACGGAGAATGAAGTCTCGGAATGGATTCTTTGAGAATGGTAATCCTACATCCATGAAACACATGTGCTGGAATCCCTTGTCATAGGCGTCTTTCATGGCATCCCACACAGTCAGTATATCAGGGTGGAGATGCATGAACGTCTTTCTCCTGAATGCCATATACCAGAGATAGGCATTTCCATTGCTATAGACACAGGCTGAGCATCCGATGACATGATCGCGATATTTTGTCACAAAGAGTTGGCCGTCGCCTTGTTCCATGATACTACGGAAGAAGACATCGTCAGGGATATAGCGTTTGGGCTTAAAGATGTTGTGGCGATGCAGCAACTTTGAGAAGGCCTTAAAATCTTCTTCATTACTGACGGCAACAGTAGTGACGCCCCGCTGATGGGCTGTATCGATTCGTTTCTGTAGTCTGGGAGTGATGCGTTCCTCAGGAGCGTGGCTGTGCAGCGAGTTGTGAATGCTCATCCAGTTCACAGGGAAGAAACCTTGCTGTCGTAACTGGCGGTAGCCAAACATCTTCTGACTGAGATTACTCACCTCGATGTATAGTGCGAAATTGTTGATGGTCTGGTTGAGCTTGGTTATCATCTCGCCGAACAATTGATCGGCAGGATAGTCACTCTGGGTATAGATGCCTTCACCAAGCACGCGGCAGTGGACGAGGATAAAGGGTGGAAGCCACATTGGCCGTATATGCTGGATTGCCAGCAGATGGCTTAAAACGCGGTTTGAACTATCACTGACAACCACCATATAAGGACGCTGATGAGGCGTTTGTTCAGATATTTCCATCAGACGGCGGCTATGGAAGAAATTACTATCTTCCAGCTGTGGTAGTTCGCTGCTTCTGCGGTATATGGTTGTGGTCAATCCGTTCATATTGCAAAGGTATGAAAAAAACGTGTGCAATGATGCTCATTTGAAGAAAATTTAATTTTTTTTGCGCAAAATCGTGCAGAAGAGCTATCAGAATAACGAAAAATGTATTATCTTTGCAAACAGAATAATTCACAGTTGTATATGACAGATTTTAAGTCTTTGGCGCAGATGCGCCGTAGCCATCGTAAGTTTACGAGTGAGGAAATCGATCCTGAGGCCCTCAAGTTGATACTCCGTGCAGCTCTGATGTCGCCGACGTCGAAGAGCCAGCGTGCCTGGCATTTTGTGGTCGTTGACGACAAGACGGACTTGGAAAAGCTTGCTGACGCAAAGAATATGGGTAGTCAGTTCTTAAAGGATGCTCCCGTCGCTATCGTGGTTCTCGGAGATCCGATGCAGAACGATTGTTGGGTGGAAGATGGCTCCATTGCTGCCATCTCCATGCAGTATCAGGCTGAGGAACTCGGGCTAGGTTCTTGCTGGATCCAGATGCGCGGACGTGGACTGGATGACGGGACGACAGCCGACGAGGTGATTCGTGGCGTGCTTAACATTCCCGACAATATGAATTGTCTGTGTATCGTTGCTGTTGGCCATTGGACTGACGAGCGTAAGCCGCAGTCAGAGGATCGCCTGAAATGGGAGAATGTACATTTGAACAAGTTTGAATAAGGTACTATTGTGATAAACTACGATTTGACAAAGATCCGTGCCATCATCTTTGATGTGGATGGTGTGCTGAGTTCGGAGACCATCACGCTAAGCAGTGAGGGCGAACCGTTACGTACCGTGAATATCAAGGATGGCTATGCCATACAACTGGCTATGAAACTTGGGCTTCGTATTGTGATTCTCACAGGGGCAAAGACGGGCAGCGTCCGTAAACGCTACGAAGGACTTGGCGTGGAGGACATCTTCCTGGGATGTGCCGTGAAGATTGAGACCTATGATGCGCTTTTAGCCAAATATGGTCTCAAGGACGAGGAAATCATCTACATGGGTGATGACATTCCCGACTTGGAGATTATGCGCCGCGTAGGCTGTCCTGTCTGCCCGAAGGATGCTTGTCCTGAGATCAAGGAGGTAAGCCTCTATGTGAGCGACCGTATTGGTGGGCATGGTTGTGGTCGCGACGTGATAGAGCAGGTGTTGCGAGCCCAAGGCAAGTGGGTGATGAATGCGAAGGCCTTTGGATGGTAGAACCTGATGGCCTGCGTATTTTACGAAGAATACGAATCTATGGAAAATATAGGATATAAGATTATATTGGCGAGTAACTCGCCTCGCCGCAAGGAACTGCTTGCAGGTCTCGGCTATCCCTTTGAGGTGCGTGTGATGGAAGGTATCGATGAGTCGTATCCCGCCTCGCTTCCAGCCTCAGAGGTAGCGCGCTATATTGCAAGTAAGAAAGCTGCAGCCTATCGTACGATTATCCACCCTGACGAACTGATTATCACAGCAGATACTGTCGTCATCGTGGGGGATGATATCTTGGGGAAACCTGAGGATGAGGCTGATGCTGTGCGTATGTTACGAGAGATCAGTGGGCGCACTCATCATGTGACAACAGGTGTCTGCTTACTCACTGCCCAACAAGAGCGTTGTTTCGACGTGACGACGGAAGTGACTTTCAAGGTTCTTTCCGATGAGGAGATCTCCTATTATGTAGCCAAGTACAAACCCTTCGACAAGGCTGGTGCCTATGGCATCCAGGAGTGGATTGGCTACATTGGTGTCACAGGCCTTCATGGTAGTTACTACAATGTCATGGGACTACCTGTGCAGCGTATCTATCAGGAACTGCAGAAACTACGTGTTTAGATGCGGCCACAGATGGTGGCATACGGACAGAGGCGGCAACGGTCGCTATCGTCTGTTGGAGCGAAGGCGAGGTCTGGATTGAAGATCTCGCTGATTTTTTGCTGTAGCAATTCGATGAAACGTTCTGATTCTGAGGCGATATCGTACACGGGCTGCTTCCCGATTTTCAGGGTGGGGTCATAATCGTCAGCCCCCGCATGTTGGATAAAGAGTAGGGCAGGCGACACGGGATCCTTCGTCTTCAGGCGTACGATGTGGCTATAGAGGAAAGCCTGTAGATAGTAGTCGCTGTGATCCTTGATGTTGGCGGGGTCAAAGATGGCTTCCACGTCTGGCAGATCCTTCTGCTTGTGAGAGCCCGTCTTGTAGTCAATAACGCGGATTTGCTCTTCGCCGCTTTCTGCATTGGTGACACTGTCGAGGCGGTCAATGATACCACCTATCTTCGTATCTCCCAAAGGCATGCTTACGTATTTCTCCAGTCCGAGGATGGTGAAGGGGGTAAGTTTGCGATCGAGTTCAAGCAGCTGTCGCACGTATCTGATGATGACCTCACGGTTGATTAGTTGCATACCGTCGAGGGGTGGCATCTTGCGCTCTGGGTTCTCAATATGGAAGAACTCAGTGCGGAAGGCTTCATCGACAGCTTGTTCCACCTCTACATCGTGTTTCAGCATATCGTCAATAATAAGACTGGTGATACGTTTGCCTGTAAGTTTCGTCTGTCGCTCGTAGATGTTCTGTACGGCTTTGTGGAAGATATTGCCGAAGGTACGATTGTCGATGAGTTCATCATCAGTCTCGTCTGGTTCCAGCAGATTGCATACGTAGTGGTAGAAGAATCGCAGCTGGCAGCGCAGATAGGTACTGATGGCAGTAGGACTGATGCCACCCGTCTCGGCAGCGAAGCGCTTCTGCAGGATCTCCATCAGTTTGTCTGTCTTTGCCACAGGTTCTGCTTTCCTGCGCTGTATCTGTTGGTTGGCCTTGAGGGTGAGGAAACGGATGGGGCGTTCTGGTTCTCGTTCCACCATCAACTGAAGCATGAAGCGTGACATCTCGCCTGTCTGTCCGTCGTTGGTGGAGTTGTTATACACAAGAGTGGCGTCATTGGTACGCTGCAGCAAACGGTTGAAATAGTGGGCGTAGATAGCCACCTTGTGATCGACGGTAGTAAGCCCGTAGGCCTTGCGGATGCTATAGGGGATGAAGGAGGTGTCGTTGACGCCGCGGGGCATGTTGCCATCATTACAGGAGAGCAGCAGCACGTGGTCGAAGTCGAGATTACGAGTCTCAAGCACACCCATGATCTGGATACCTTCTGCAGGTTCTCCATGAAAGGGGATGGAGGTGGTCTGAATCAACTGACTGATGAGTCGCTGCAGAGTAATGACATCTACGTTGAGCACGCCACTATCGACGAGGTCCGTGACACGATTGAGTAGGGTGTAGGTGCGGAAGAGGCTCTCTGTAGCAAACTGATCCTTCGGCACGGGTGCTTTTGCCACATGGCGTACGATGTTAAGCAGGGCGTGGAGCAGACTGCTATTGTCGGTATGGTGCTGACTGTCAGCACCCTCAGGCAGCAGTTCTGCGTAAGGATGGCGACGCAGCATCTCAAGCCAGTGGCGACGGAAGGTGCCAGTCTTGGGCGAGTAGCCGTTCACTTGGAGATTGATGAACTGTGCTACGAGTGTGGCTGCTGCCGTCTGGTTGAGCGGATAGCCTGTGGTGACGTTCACCTTCTCCACCTTGTCTGGCAGACAGTGGATGACGGTTTGCAGCAGGTTCTCATCACATAGCACGATGGCGGTGCGACGACCTGCAGCGATGCGCTCAGGTGTGAGCCACTGGGCTACGTAGCGGGCCTGTATGTTCTCTGTGGGGGCAGAGATATAGGTCAATTCACGTGGTGGCACCTTCTCTTCGTCCTGATAGAAGACTGCTTTTCCTGCTTGCTCAAGGCGCTGGAAGAGTCGGCGCTCTACCTGTAACAGGTGGTTGAAACCGATGAAGACATAGGTGTCGTAATTAAACACGATGCTTTCGTCCTCTACCACCTTTCGGTAGAGGGCTCCCTCGTAGCAGAGTTGTTTCTCGGCGAGCTTGTCGTTGAAGGTGTGGTAGATATCGCCGATATGGCTCCACAGGCGCAGGAAACGTTCCTTGAGTTCGCTGTTATGGTCTTCTGAGAAATTGCTGAAGAAGCGGCGTATCATCTCGCGCTGCTCTTCAGTGAGGTAAGACACGTCGTCGAGTTCGTGGATATCACGCAGGTTCGCAAATACACGGTCTGCGGGACCCATGTTCTTGTCAAGGTCATCGAAGTCGGCCAGCAACAACTGTCCCCAACCATAGAAATGGTCGAGTGTCTCGTCGATACCTGTGCATTGCGTGAAGCATTTGTGTAGTTCGCAGACCAGCAGGATAGGATCTGCGACTTTCAGCGCCGAGTGGCTGCGGAAGAGGTCGCTGATAGTGATATACGATGGGCTCCAGATGGGTTGGCCTGCGAGCCTTGCAAGGTGTTCGTTGAGGAACAGCGAGGCGCGTTTGTTGGGGAAGACGACGGCTACGCGTGAGAGATTGGTGCCATATTTGGAGAGCAGGTCTTCTGCTACGTGTTCAAGGAAACTTTTCATACTTCTTCGATCTTATTGCTATAAACAAACCACAGGTAGCCACGAACGTTCTGATGGCCCATAGCGGCGAGCAGGTCTTTGTATTCCTGCACCTGATTGCGGTATTCTGGCTTTGGCGAGCCGAACTTGAAATCAACGATGATCCATTCCTTCCCGTCTGTCATCACACGGTCTGGGCGTCGCTCCACGACTTCACCGTTCTCAACGGTCAGGATGGTACACTCGTTGAAAAGTGTCCAACGGGGTGAGAACCAGTCTGCCACGCGTGGGTCTTGCAGTCGCTTGCGCAACATGTTGGAGATGCGTTCTGGGGTTATCTGATCATCATACAGCACACCCTCGAACTGCAGTTGCCTAAGTGCGTCGTTGATATCGGCTGTTGTGCGGATGGTTGAGAATATCTGGTGGAGCACACTACCCGTCTGGATGTAGTTCTGACGTTGCATGTTCTCCTCGTCTTCCTCCTGCGTGAAAGCCTGACTGCGGTTGCTCTGGCGGAAGGATACCTTACTGTCTTGATAGCGGAAGTCCACGGGCTGTGGTTCTGATGGCTGCAGGAAAGGGTTCTTGCTGCCTCTGGCGGCTTCACCATGCTGACTGAAGAGGTCTGTCTCGTTATTGCCGAAGGTGAACGACAGTGGCTGCTGGTCGTCTTCGAGTCCTGAGAGCGTGGCCTGTGGCAGTTTCTTAGCCACCAGTGGCAGCACTTGTTCTATCAGTACCGAACGACAGGCTTTCCCACCACGCTTGCCGATGACGTAGAGGCCTCGGCAGGCACGTGTGAAAGCCACATACAGCAGGTTCAGGTTGTCAACAGTGTTCTGCAGGTGTTCGTGCAGGTAGTCTTTCTCATAGATCGTACCCATCATCTGCTTCTGACTGTAGTCGATAGGAGCTATGGGCAAGTCGCTGAAGGGCTGTTCCTCTGGTATGCACCAGATGGTGTTGCCGCTCTGCTTCTCGAGTTGCCAGTCGCAGAAGGGACAGACAATATAGTTATATTCCAAGCCTTTCGACTTGTGGATGGAGAGGATGCGGATACCGTCAGTCTCGTCGCTCTGTATGGTCTTGCTGCAGAGACTGTCATCCCACTCAGTGAGGAAGGAGTCGATGTCGGCAGTATTCTCACTGACATATTTGGCGAGTTGGTCGTAGAAGGCGAAGATATAGGCACTCTGGTCGTTGCGCTTTCCGAGCTTGAAGATGGCATGCAGCCTTTCTGCGAGTTCATAGATGGGCATCTTAAGCAGTTCTGCCGTGTGTTCACGATAGTCTTCGGGCAGCAATGCGTCGAGGTCATTGTCTGCATGTAGCAGTTCGTTGTCTGCTGCCTGCTCTTCCAGCACATCGGTATGATAGAGTTTCACGAGGGCCGCCTTTGCCAGCTGGTCGTTAGGGTGGGTGAGCAGCCTGAGCGCCTGTATCAGCAGGTTCACGGCGCATGAGGCATCGAGTCGGAAGGCCTCGTCGGAGATGATGCTCACCTCGGGCATCTGCTCCATGAAGTATTGTGCGATGGTGGGGATGGTGGAATTGACGCGCACCAGGATGGCGATATCCTTCTGTGGGATGCCTTGCGACATGAGTCGGCTGATGGTGTCGGCCATCAGTCTGAGCGTCTTTTCCTCGTAGTCTTCTGTAGGCAGGAGCGTGATTTCCACCTCTCCTTGTGCGGGCTTCCCCTCGGGCACGCTTTGTGCTACGTCGTCATAGGCGCGTTTGAGTTGTTCTGCCTCTGTCTTGTTGAGTTCGCACTGGGCCTGATATTCCAGTTCTACGGCTTGCTGGAAGAACTGATTGTTGAAGTCGATGATGTTGCGCTGCGAACGGTAGTTCGTCTGCAGCGGAAGGGTTTGTATCTGTCGGCTGTCGAACTGCTGCTCGATGTCGTTGAGCAGTCGCCAGTCGCCAGAGCGCCAGCGGTAGATGCTCTGCTTCACGTCGCCCACGATGAGGTTGGACCCTCCCTCATGACTCATGGCTTCGTCGAGCAGCACACGGAAATTCTGCCACTGCACGGTGGAGGTGTCCTGGAACTCGTCGATCATCACATGCTCCAGTTGGGTGCCGATCTTCTCGAAGATGAAGGGCGAGTCGCTGCCGTCGATGAGCGAGTGCAGCAACTGCTGGGTATCACTGAGCAGGAAACGGTTGGCGGTCTCGTTGAGTTGGTGCACCTTCTCCTCGATGCTGCCCAACAGACGCAGTTGGTTGAGGTGGCGAAGGGTGAGGTCTGCCGACTTGTATAGTTTCCATTGTTGCGGCCTTTCCTCGACGGCGTAGCGCAGGATGTCACCCAGCGTGCTTTCTGCCAGTGCGCAGATGAAGTCGCGCCGTGGATTTGTCCTTGAGCACCATTTCTCTGGCGACCCCAGATGATTGGCGACAGTGGCATTCTCAATAGAGGCGTCGAAGATGCCGTTGCGCAGTTTGTTGAAGAAACTGGCGATGCCTCTTCCTTTGTTGGCGAGGTCATCGATTGTGAGTCCTTCGCCCTCGAGGGTATCAAAGAAACTCTCGCCAATTTCCTTCATGCGCTCCTGTGCTGCCTGCCTTATCTCGCGCAGCTGGGTGGTGTATTGCTCGAAGAAGCCTTTCTCGTTCATCTTCTGTTCGAGTTGTCGGCTCACGCGCTTATATTCATCCTTGAAGATGGTGCGTCCGAAGCGCTTGATCTGTGAGATGATGTTCCACGACTTATCGTCGCTGATGTTGTCCATGATATACTTCAGTATCCATTGCAGCACCATGTCCGTAGTGCTCAGGTCTGCGATGAGCTGATCGACGGCCATCTCTTCCACCTGGTTGTCGTTGAGGCCGATGCGCAGGTTGTTGGTCAGGTCGAGTTCACGCGCCATATTGCGCAACACGCTTTGGAAGAAGGTGTCGATGGTCTCCACGCGGAAGTAGTTGTAGTTATTCAGCAGATTCGTCAGTCCTATGCCGGCGCGCTCACAGATAACCTTTCGTTCAAAACCTGTCTGCTCTGCGATGCGTCGCAGGTAGTTGTCGGATTCTGGCAGTTGTTTCCAGATGCCGTAGAGCTGGCTGAGGATACGCATCTTCATCTCCTCGGTGGCCTTGTTGGTGAAGGTGACGGCGAGGATGTTGCGATAGCTCTGCGGGTTCTCTACTATCAGTCTGATATATTCAGTGGCGAGCGTAAAGGTCTTTCCGCTGCCAGCACTTGCCTTATACACTGTCAGTGGTTTTCTGTTCATAGTATCTACCATCGTTTGAAGAGTTCAAAATCAAAGTTGATGCCAACTTTCTCGATACGTGAGTTGTAGAAGCTGGCGAAAAGTCCTACGGAGATGTAGCGGTTGGTGAATCCGTAGCCGACTTCGTAGTATGGTCTTGTCTTTTCCAGTAAGACGCTGCTGACGTAGAAGCGTTCTTTCTCGATATATTTTCCGAAGTAAGGCAGCCATGTGGCAAAGAGCATGGGCGACTCATAGGAGACATTGGCTCTCATGTAGTATGCCGACTCGTTGTAGATATGGGCGTCGAGCAGTTGGAAGTTACCGCTCCAGTCGTCATCCCAGCCCTCAGGCAGGTTGTTGTCACGGAAGTTCGCATAGTCCAAGAAGTAGTTGTCGCCGCGATTGGTGTAGAAGCCGTAGCCTGCCCTCATGTTCAGCAGCCTCAGTCCTGGTATTTTGTGTTTCCATTGGGCATCCACCTCCCAGCGCTCATAGCTGACGTTGGCACTGTTGACGCCTTCGATACTTTTCTCCCAGTCGATGGCGATGACAGGACCTTTACGGAGCCAGGGTGATAACTTGACACCTATGAAGGGAGCAAAGCTTCGATAGACCTCTGGCATGTTGTACTTCTTTACTATCCACTTGTCTAAAGCCTGACGGCGGTGGAACACGAATCCTGTCTCCAAGTCAATCCAGTCGAAGAGCATGATATTGTTTCTCGCTATCATGTAGTTGTCTCTGAACTTGTCAATGTCAGTCTCATCGAAGTTGATGGTGTCAGCGTATTCTTCATGTATCTTGTCTATGATCGTCGAGTTGCTGATACGGTCACCATAACCGTAGATAAGCTCTGCGTATCCGTTTCGCTTCGGGTTATAGGTCATGCGCACGGGAAGATGGAAGTATACCTGCTTCTGTTTGAAGTTGTAACCAAGGGTGGGCTCGATGTTCATGTAACGGTGGGCAGAGAAGACGAACTTCGTGTAGAGTCGCATCTTGTAGGAGAAACCTCTGCTGCCGCTATATCTGACGTAGAGCGGATTGATGATGGGCGTGAGGTAGAACTCGGCATTCTCAGACTCTGAGGATAGCGGTGTCACGAGGTTATCGCCGACGGTGTGCCACCAGAAGTCGCGCCAGCGGTGGCTCTTCTCTTTCTGTGTCGTGTCTCTTTCTGCCTCTTCAGCCTTCTCTTGAGCCTCCTGCTGTGCATCCTTCTGCTCCTGGGCTTCATAGATGCGGCGATCGCTCTCCGACAGGGGGATGGGGCGGATGGAGTCCATCAGCGCCTTGCTGTCCAAGTTCTGGATGCTGTCTGGCAGGTTTGTCTGACAGTCGTAGTTCGCGTTGAAGATAGCGGCGATGCGATTGCCCATGAAGCGGAATCTGGCTGCCGTCGATATCTGCTGCGGCATCAGCGAGCGAGGTCCTTCTTCACCCTGTATGATCTGCGTGCGGAAGCTGATCATGTCGAACTCACCATTGAGCAGGGTCTTGATGACGCGCCCCGTACTGGTCTCGATGAAGGCAAAGCCGTTGACGAGCTGCGTGTTGTAGCTGCGGGGCTTGAATTCGAGTCGGGTGATGCCGTCGCCCTGTGGTTTCTGCTTGAAACGGTAGAACTTACGGTTGACCTTGTTGAAGGGCGACAGCATGTGGCCGTCGTAGAGTGCCACGTCGTAGATGTTCGGCGTGGCGTAGTCCAGCAGGGTAGGCATGGCCTTGCGGTTCCTGCGTATCGTACCCGTCACCACCTGACTGTCGATATTGAAATGGTGGGAGTTGGTAAATGTCACCTTGTTATACGATTCCCTGATATATTCTCTCGGGTCTTTCGCCATCACGTACATCGACGGTATCAGCCACAGCCCAAAGTTGCGTTTCTCCACGTTGAAGCGGAACTTCGCATAGACATTGTCTTGGATGTTATTGATGTCGAGGTCGTACTTATCCCGATATTCATAGATACGGTCCAGTATCTGCAGCGAGTCTTTTTTGGCTGCAGCGACCTCTCCACATGTGTTCAGTATGATAAGGCAGTAGAGAAAGGCTTTGAGTAATGGTTGACCGTATTTCAATTTCGTTAAGCTAGGTAAGTTTGTCTTTGAGATATTGTCCCGTCAGACTGTTCTTGCATTGTACGACCTCCTCTGGCGTTCCTGCTACGACGAGTTCTCCGCCCTTGTCGCCACCGTCAGGCCCCAGGTCTATCACGTGGTCTGCACATTTGATCACCTCGAGGTTATGCTCGATGATGAGGATGGTGTGTCCGCGCTCGATCAGTGCGTTGAAGGCTGCGAGCAGTCGCTGTATGTCGTGGAAGTGTAGTCCCGTCGTAGGTTCGTCGAAGATGAAGAGCGTGGGCTCCTGCTTCTCCTGTCCGATGAAGTAGGCCAGTTTCACGCGCTGGTTCTCACCGCCTGAGAGGGTAGAGGAATTCTGTCCGAGTTTGATGTAGCCCAGTCCAACATCCTCCAGCGTCTTCAGACGCTTCACGATGGTGGTCTCCTGATGCTCGCCGAAGAACTCCACCGCCTCCGAGATGGTCATGTTCAGCACGTCGTCGATGTTCTTCCCATAGTAGTTCACGTCGAGGATGTCCTTCTTGAAACGGTGTCCATGACATGCTTCGCACTCCAGCACGAGATCGGCCATGAACTGCATCTCTACGGTGATGACGCCAGCGCCCTTGCACTCCTCGCAGCGCCCACCGTCGGCATTGAACGAGAAGTACTGCGACGTGAAGCCCAGCTGCTGCGACAGCGGTTGTGCTGCGTATAGGTCGCGTATGGCGTCGTAGGCTTTCACGTAGGTAGCGGGATTTGAGCGTGTCGACTTGCCGATGGGATTCTGGTCCACAAACTCTATATGCTTCACGGCATCGATGTCGCCGCCGAGGCCGAGGTATTCGCCTGGTGCGTCGCAGACCTCTCCGAGATGGCGCTTCAGGGCAGGGTAGAGGATACCCTTGATGAGACTTGACTTACCAGAACCTGAGACGCCCGTCACCACCGTCATCACGTTCAGTGGTATCTTGACTGTGATGCCTCGCAGGTTGTTCATGCGCGCACCTTTGATTTCGATATAGCGGTTCCAGGGCCTTCTGGATGCTGGCACAGGGATCTCCTCCTTGTGCAGCAGGTATTTCACGGTGTAGCTGTTCGGATATTGTTTCAGCGATTTCGCGTTCACGTCCTTGGCATCACCGTCGAACACGATTTCACCACCAAGTCTTCCTGCGTCAGGTCCCACGTCGATAAGGTGGTCTGCGGCCCGCATGATCTCCTCGTCGTGTTCCACGACGACCACCGTGTTGCCCAGTGACTGCAGTTCCTTCAGTACGTGGATCAGACGGTCCGTATCGCGACTGTGCAGTCCGATGCTGGGCTCGTCGAGGATATACAGTGAACCTACCAGCGAACTGCCGAGACTCGTGCAGAGGTTGATGCGCTGGCTCTCGCCGCCAGAAAGCGAGTTCGACAGACGGTTCAGCGTCAGATAACCCAGTCCTACGTCGAGCAGGAACTGCAGACGGCTGGTAATCTCCGTCAGCAGTCGTTTGCCCACCTGTGCATCATGCTCGTTGAGTTCCAGCTTCCTGAACCATTCTGCCAGTCTGACGACGGGCATCTGCACCAGGTCGCTAATGCTCCTTCCGCCGATTTTCACATAGTCGGCCTCGGGCTTCAGACGTGTGCCGTGACAAGTCGGACAGGCCGTCTTGCCCCTGTATCGTGCCATCATCACGCGGTACTGTATCTTGTACTGGTTCTCCTTCACCATCTGGAAGAACTGGTCGATACAAGGCTTCTCCTTCTTGCCCTTGTCAGAGGGCAGTCCGTGCCATAGCCAGTCTTTCTGCTGGCGCGTCAGGTTCATGTAAGGCTCAAAGATGGGGAAGTCGTCGATGGCGGCATGACGCACGAACCACTGTTGCCACTCCTTCATCTTCTCACCGTGCCAGCATACGACGCAGCCGTCATATACAGAGAGCGTCGTATTGGGGATGACCAGCTTCTCATCGATGCCGATGATGCGTCCGAATCCCTGGCACTCAGGACAGGCACCCACGGGTGAGTTGAAGGAGAACAACTGGTCTGATGGTTCCTCGAAGGTCATGCCGTCAGCCTCGAAACGCATCGAGAAGTCATAGCAGATGTTCGATGGCGGGAACATGAGTCTCATCTCGCCGTGCCCTTCGAAAAAGGCCGTCTCTGCCGAATCTACCAGACGGGCGATGGCATCCTTGGCATCATCCACCGACATGCGGTCGATGACCAAAAAAGGAGCCTCCCCCTGGCCCCCTCCAAAGGGAGGGGGGATTTGGCCATCGGCGAGTTGCTCGAGATAATCGTCGATCCTGACGAAATCAGAATTGACAAAGATCCTCACATAGCCCTGCTGCACGTACATCTTCAACTGCTGCTCCAGCGTGCGCCCTTCATTCAGATGGATAGGGGCCATGATGACGAAGCGCGTCCCCTTGCTGTACTCCTGCACCTTCTGCACCACGTCTTCCGTCGAGTGCTTTTTCACCTCCTCACCGCTGATGGGCGAATAGGTGTGGCCTATGCGGGCATAGAGCAGGCGCAGATACTCGTAGATCTCCGTCGTGGTGCCTACCGTCGAGCGCGGATTGCGCGAGATCACCTTCTGCTCGATGGCGATGGCAGGCGGTATGCCGCGTATGTAGTCGCACTCAGGCTTGTTCATGCGGCCGAGGAACTGGCGGGCATAGCTTGAGAGGCTTTCCACATAACGGCGCTGACCTTCGGCATAGAGTGTGTCGAAGGCCAGAGATGATTTGCCGGAGCCACTGACTCCGGCAATCACTGTGAATGAGTTTCGGGGTATCTTGACGTCAATGTTCTTGAGGTTGTTGACGCGCGCCCCCTTGATTTCAATTGAATCGCTCAAAGGCTTTATTACTTTTTTTACCTTTTTACTTTTTTACTTTTTTACCTTTTACAAGATGCTCTTGACAGCCTCCAGCATGCCTACGCTCTGGATGAGGTCGAGATCCTGCTTCACCATGTTGTTCAGACCAGGAATCTTGTTGAGATCCTCCTGCCAGATGAACTCAGCGCCGAGCACGCCGTCGGCCACCTTCTGCGTGTCGCCAGTAGCCCACAGCTCCTTCAGCAGATCCATGATCTTCTGGTCGTCGTTGGGCACGATCTCCACACCGTCCTCGCGCTTGCCACCCTTATAATAGGTGATGATGGCAGCCAGTCCGAATACGAGACCCTTAGGCAGCTCGCCCTTGCGGTCCAGATAAGTCTTCACGCCGGGCAGGTCGCGAGCCTGGAACTTCGGGAATGAGTTGAGCATGATCGATGTCACCTGATGGTCAACGTATGGGTTGTCGAAGCGCTCCAGCACGTCGCCAGCAAACTTCTCCAGCTCCTCCATCGGCAGGTCGAGCGTCTGCATGAGCTCGTCGAACTGTACCTTGTGGATATACTGTGAGATGACAGGGTGGTTGCAGGCATCGCGCACGATGTTCACACCACTCAGGAAGGCCACAGGCGAGAGTACGGTGTGCGGGCCGTTCAGCAAGGTCACCTTACGCTTGTGGTAAGGCTCCTCTGAAGGCACGAACAGCACGTGCAGTCCAGCCTTGTCTGCGGGGAACTCCTTGGCTACTTCCTTCGGAGCCTCGATCACCCAGAGGTGGAAGGTCTCGGCCTGTACCACGAGGTTGTCGCGGTAAGAGATCTTCTCCTGGATCTCGGCAATCTCCTTGCGGGGGAATCCTGGCACGATACGGTCCACGAGTGTTGCATAGACGCCGCAAGCCTCCTCGAACCACTTCTTGAAGTCGGCACCCAGGTTCCACAGGTCGATATACTTATAGATGCAGTCCTTCAGCACGTGACCGTTCAGGAAGATCAGCTCACAGGGGAAGATGATCAGTCCCTTTGTGGGGTCGCCGTTGAAGGTCTGATAACGACGGTACAGCAGCTGTACCAGCTTGCCAGGATAAGAGCTGGCGGGCGCATCCTCGAGCTTGCAAGCGGGGTCGAAGGCGATACCAGCCTCCGTCGTGTTAGAGATCACGAAGCGGATCTCAGGCTGATCTGCCAGTGCCATGAAGGCAGCGTTCTGCGTATAGGGGTTCAGCGCGCGGCTGATGACGTCGATGCGCTCCAGTGTGTTCACGGGCTTGCCGTTCTCACGACCCTGCAGGTTCACGTGATAGAGGCAGTCCTGGGCATTGAGCCAGTCCACCATACCTCTTTCAATAGGCTGTACGACGACAACGCTACCGTTGAAGTCAGTCTTCTGGTCCATATTCCAGATAATCCAATCTACGAATGCGCGGAGGAAGTTACCTTCACCGAACTGAATCACCTTTTCAGGCATCACGCTCTTAGGAGCAAACTGTTTGTTTAGTGGTTTCATTTTTAAATATTGTTTTTAGTTGTTACTATGAATTTCCTAATGCGACTGCAAAGATACGATAAATTAATGAAACCGCCAAATCTTTTAGAGGTATAATACGTTAAATTTCACGAAAACCTTTGCGGTTTTGCGTTATTTTTTGCCTTAAAGTTTGGTTTTTTCCTCGATAATATCTATCTTTGCGGTATCATTCATAATTGAGAGAGATGATAAGGAGTTTTAAGACTATCGAAGCAAAGATTGCGGGCAGGCTGCTGATATGGGTGGCCGTACTGGTGGTTGTGGCAGGGTTCGTCTTCTATGTCGCCGCTATGAGTAAAGTGACGGAGCTCTATGTCGAGAACGTCCATAACCGCATGCTCATCAATTATGAATATATCCGCCGTGTGCTGTCGGATGTCTATGTGCAGGTCACCAACAATGTCGACTATATCGAGCAGACCCTCGACCAGCCCGAAGGGCAGAAGGACATCATGAAGCGCATCGTGAGCAACGGTAATCGCGTGCATAGCTGTGGCATGAACTTCATCCGCGACTATTATCCCCAGAAGGGCGAGCGCTACTGTCCCTTCGCTTGGCGGAATCCTCAGAATCCCGAGGAGATACTCACAGAGGAAAAGGGCGACGACGACTTCGACTATCTGGAAGACGACTGGTTCACGAGCGTCATCGAGAGCGACTCAGACAAGTGGAGCGAACCTTTCTACGACGGCTACGACAATGAGACGGCCCTCGCAGCCTATATGGTGCCCATCCACGATGCCACAGGCCGCCCGGTGGCTGTGCTTGGTGCCGATGTGGCACTCAGTTGGCTGACGGACAAGCTCGACGAGGCCGATAGCACCTACAACGAGAAGAGTCCTCTGACATCGAAGCTCCTTGGGCTGAAGCGACAGAGCTACATCATCAACTACGATGGCCGTTTCATCACCCATCCCGTAGCGAACCGACGTCTCGAAGGCCTCTTCTATAAGTATCTGATGGGCAACGACGATAATCTGCTGCCCACGCTGATAGGGCAGATGAAGAGCGGCGACACGAGCATCGACGAAGGACAGGTGCGCTATCTGTTCAATGGAGAGGAGAGTTACCTCTTCTATGCACCCCTCAAATATACCGACTGGATGCTAGTGACGGTGGTGCCCTGCAAGATGATCGACATAAAAGCCATGATGGTCGGCCTGAACATAATGGGTCTGGTGGCCCTGCTGCTGCTCGTCATGGTCGCCCTGACATACTTCACCATCAGGCGCAAACGCCGCGTATATAAGCGCAGTCGCGGTTTGCTTGCATAAGTTCCATCTGTTATTGTTTGTTCGAAAGTAATTCCGGCGAGCATTCGTACATCACTTTGGCGTGGTTGGTACGGATAAGCCGGCTTTCGAGGATGTGGCCAGTCGTGCGGTCGATGGTGTCACGATACACTTCGCCGTTCCTGAAGACGTCGTTGCCTTCACGCGTGAAGTGTTCGTTCTCTGCATGAATGTGGAAGGTGTGTGGCTGGAGCTCGGTAGCACGCAGCTCGCCGCAAAGATACTCACCATCCACCCAAAGCCTGAGCTGATAGGTATTCGAGGTTTCGTTTTTCACGCGGTAGTCGATATAGTTGTAAGAGATGCTGGTGCCCGTGCCGAAAGGAATCTGGCGGCCAAAGTCAGGGAAGAGATCTACGCCGTCGTGGTGATGGTGCTCAGCAATCGTCAGTTCGCTATGGAGCACCATCCAGTGTATCAGGTTCGACAGCTGGCACAATCCTCCACCGATGCCCTGCGACGGCTGCCCCTTTGCGATCGTCAGTCCCTCCTTGTAGCCCTTGCGCGCCGTCGTCCTTCCTACCTGCTTCCATACGGAGAAGGTCTCCCCAGGTCGTATCAGCAGACCGTCGATATGGGTGACGGCCAAAGCGAGGTTGGTGGCTTTGTTCTCCTGCAATTGCATATTCACATTGCCCAGTCTGCGTCGAATGAGCGATTTGTGGTGATAGACGACGACAGGTAATAAGTCCTGAGTCCGCTCTTGTGCGAAAAGCGTCTTGCCGAAAAAGTCTCTCAGGTGGCGCTTCAGGATTTCCTTCTCCATCGACAGGCGATAGGTGAAAGGGCACAATTCGCAAAACAACATTCTTTTCATCCTTTTTATCTTTTTGTTGCAAAAGTAATAAGAAATTCTGATAACCCCATAAAAATGCGAATGAAAATCTGATTTTGCAAACAAAATTACTGCGACCGCGACACGATTCAGCCGCCTGAGTTGGAGAATGTAAATGGTGGTATTCGTGTTAAGAGCCAAGGTGGTGAGACTGATCCACGTAAGAAGACATTCGAGGTTCGTGTATAATGAAGTAACCACATTACCACACAGAGACTAAAAACTAGGCGTCCTGGAAATGAATCCAGAACGCCTTGTGGAAATAACATTTCTATGAAAAATCTCTTTTCTTTCGGAAAATAATTGTATCTTTGCCATGTCAATAACAAATAAGTATATTTGTAATCTAAAAGAATAAATATGGCAAAAAGAAGAGAAATAAGAAATAGTACAGCTGAGTTCCTGATCTTCCAGATTGAGGGAAAGGAACAAGGTATTGAAGTGTACTATAAAGACGAAAACATCTGGGCTACTCAGAAAGCAATGGCTACATTGTTTGATGTCAATGTTCCTGCTATCAGTAAACATCTGAAGAATATATTTGAGTCAGGTGAGTTGAAGGATGATGCAGTTGTTTCCAAAATGGAAATAACTGCTTCTGACGGTAAGCGCTATCAGACGCAATTCTATTCACTCGATGCTATCATCGCCGTAGGCTACCGAGTAAATAGCATACGAGCCACGCAGTTCCGTCAGTGGGCTACGAGCGTATTGCGAGAGTATGCCATTCGTGGCTATGTGCTCGACAGGAAGCGTATGGAAAATGGCACATTCCTCGATGAGGACTATTTCGAGCATCTGTTGGCAGAGATCAGGGAGATTCGGCTCTCTGAGCGTCGCTTTTATCAGAAGTTGACAGACATTTATGCTACAGCCATAGATTACAACCGTGATGCTCCTACCACGAAGATGTTCTTCAAGATGATGCAGAACAAAATGCACTATGCTGTGCATGGGCATACGGCTGCAGAACTGATTGTGGAGCGTGCAGATGCAGAGCAGGAGCACATGGGACTCACTACCTGGGAGAATGCGCCTGACGGTAAGATTGTGAAGACAGACGTGTCGATAGCCAAGAACTATCTGAAGGAGATGGAGCTGGCAGACATGGGACAACTTGTGAATGGTGTACTCGAGCTGGCAGAGCGCATGGCCAAACGCCATATCCCCATGACGATGGAAGACTGGGCCAAGCAGATTGACACTATCCTTGCAGCAGGTGGCAATGAGGTGCTTCAGAGTCCTGGCAAGGTGACAGCAGAAGAGGCGAAGGAGCATGCAGAGACAGAATTTGAGAAGTACCGTATCATACAAGACCGCCTCTTCCAAAGCGACTTTGACAGATTCTTGGGCGAATTACCCTTTATCGACGAAACTGACACAAAATGATCATCGTCGAGTCGAAACGGAAAATTTGAACAGTAGCCTTGGGGTATTTGGGTTATAGCAGCCTCATACCCAAGAATCTGTCCCTACGACTAGTAGGGGAAGGTGTCTGCATACAAGTCAAGCTCAAGCGTTTCTAAGCCCAGAGTCAGACAGAATCATCATAAGCAAGGACTAAATCAGACAATCGAAAAAT
>OMZO01000024.1 GCA_900315525.1 uncultured Prevotella sp.
CTTCCCATTCCGAACAGAGAAGTTAAGCCCGCCTGCGCCGATGGTACTGCAATGCAATGCGGGAGAGTAGGAGGCCGCCACTTTTATTCTGAGCCCTGAGGATAATACCTATCTTCGGGGCTTTTTTGTTTAAAATGCGTGTTGGAATGTAAATAAAAATGCAATAAGAATGCGTCGATATTTTGTTACCTTCAGCTACGACGGTACACGCTATCATGGCTGGCAGATTCAACCTAATGGTGACTCTGTGCAGGAACGACTGCAACAGGCCCTCTCCATACTGCTCAGGGAGAAAGTTGTTGTTACTGGTGCTGGGCGGACTGATGCTGGGGTTCATGCCAAGATGATGGTGGCTCATTTTGATACAACAGCGGCCTTTATGGCCGAAGAAGGAATCAACTGTGACCAACTAGCCTATAAAATGAATAAGTTACTGCCCTACGATATTGCTGTACAGAAAGTAGAACTTGTTAGCAATACCCTTCATGCCCGTTTTTCTGCCATATCACGGACATACCATTATTATATACATACAGTGAAGGATCCCTTTCGAAGTGCTTATTCCTGTGAGATTCATTATCCGTTGGATTTTGCAAAGATGAACGAAGCAGCGCGACTGCTGAAAGACTGGGAGGATTTTGGGGCTTTTTGTAAGAGTGGTGCCGATGTGAAGACTACTATCTGTCATGTGATGGCTGCAGAGTGGCATCAGACGTCATCTACCAACTGGTATTTTGAAATAACAGCCAATCGTTTTCTGCGTAACATGGTACGTGCTGTGGTTGGTACTCTTTTGGAAGTTGGAAGAGGTAGGTTGTCATTGGATGAATTCCGTAAAGTTCTAGAGAGTGGAAAGCGTACAGAAGCCGGTGAGTCGATGCCTGGTCATGCGCTATTCCTCGAAAAAATTAACTATTAAGTTGTAAACATAATAAATGTGGTTGATATTGGCCTTTATGTCGGCGGCACTGTTGGGCTGCTATGACTCATTAAAGAAACATGCACTGAAGGGGAATGCGGTAATTCCGGTATTGTTCTTGAACACGCTTTTCTCATCGTTGGTCTTCCTGCCTTTCATCGTCTTGAGTGCTACGTCCGACGTGCTTGATGGTACCATCTTCCATACGGCAAGTGGGGGATGGGAGCTCCACAAATATATTGTACTGAAAGCTTTTATCGTCCTCTCTAGTTGGATTCTTGGCTATTTCGGCATGAAACACCTGCCGTTGACGATTGTCGGTCCTATCAATGCCACTCGTCCTGTGATGGTGCTTGTGGGTGCCTTGTTGGTCTTTGGTGAGCGTCTGAATGTCTGGCAATGGCTTGGTGTGCTCTTGGCGGTAGCTTCTTTCCTGATGCTGAGTCGCAGTGGCAAGAAGGAAGGTATCGATTTCAAGCACGACCATTGGATCTATATGATAGTAGGTGCAGCGGCCCTGGGTGCTATCAGTGGCTTATACGACAAGTATCTGATGGCTCCTGTAGAGAGTGGTGGTGTCGGCCTTGATCGTATGATGGTCCAGTCTTGGTACAACATCTACCAATGTGGCATGATGGGGGCGATGCTCTGGCTGCTCTGGTGGCCGAAACACGAGCAGACAACACCTTTCCACTGGTCTTGGTCTATAGTTGGCGTGAGTTTGTTTCTGTCAACGGCAGATTTCGTGTATTTTTATTCTCTGTCCTTGCCTGATGCGATGATCTCGATTGTGTCGATGGTGCGTCGCGGTAGTGTGATTGTCAGTTTTATGTTCGGCGCAATGTTCTTCCATGAGAAGAACCTGCGTGCTAAGGCTTTCGATTTAGCATTGGTGCTGCTTGGCATGCTGTTCCTGTATATCGGAAGTAAATAGTGACAAGATAAGAGAGGGGGTTACACTGACTTCCGTTTCTCTATTCTCATCTTTTGGGAACTGGCATCCATACCCAGGTGCCTGACCCCATGACTATCGACCAGGGCATGTTTTCCCAATGTCGGGAAATCGTACTGAAATTGGTCGATGAATTCTCAAAAACGAGCCTCCCGCAGGAGTAGGTTTCCCAAATCCTTCCCAAATCTTTCCCAAAACGTTCCAGACCATCTGGAGCGTTTTTTTTATGCTTAACTTTGCAGCAGATATCCAAGGGGTCGAAGCCGTAAGCGTGGCTCCCGCCAGTCCCGGTAATCATCTGGCCGCAAGACTGGAAACGCCATCAGATGTTCACTTCCTAAAAATAAAAAGAACAATGGAAGCAAAGAACAACAAACATTCACGTAAGCCTCGCCTCGTGGGAGGCATCATCGGCGAGATGCTCCAGGGCTGGCACCGCTCTACGGAGCTCTGTGTGGACTTGAAGACCATCCTGCGCAGCGACCCCGTAATGAAGACGGGCAAGGCCTATCATGGCGTGCTGCGCCGCGACACGGATGCGGAGATCGAGGACTTCCGCTGCCACGACCCTCACTTCACGTTCACCGAGGCCGTGCCCTGGTTCTCGAAGCGCAACCCGCGCGTGTTCGTGGGCGAACATATCTCAGTGACGCGACGCGACGACGGCACGTAACGAAATCTGCATGGCACTCTATGGCCTTGTAAAGGAAAAATGAGCGTGGCGTTCCAATTCCAATTATTCCAATTCCAATTAGAAAAATGAGCATCCAGATGCTCTTTATATATTATATAACTAATTGATATATAGATAGTTATATATAAAATAAACGGAATGGGAATAGTCCGAAATAGAAACTGGAATTGGAATAACTGGAATACTCAGCCCGTAATAATTCATCTAAAAAGCAGAATATCAATGAGATACGACATTTCAAAACAGACAGCACCTGCGATGCCAAACCTTGGCAAAGGCACAGAATGTATCAAATTCCTGCTCACGCAGGCCTCGAAAGACATGCACGACCCCCTGGTTCCTATGTTTTTCCCTGTCTTTGGCGCACACATCAGTGGCGCAGAATTTCAGTACCCTGACAACACCTGGAAGGAGGTATGTGGCCTGATGGCCAATATTGTTGCCGATTCGGGAGGTAACAAGGGCCAATTGTCACAAATCGTGGAGGCCATCTGCCGCCGGGCTGCAAGGACTTCAGCGACTATTACCTCTCTGCCCGTTAACACGCAACAACCCTGCCTTATCGCCGAATAAGGTGGTTTTTTTAGGCACGGATTAACACGGCTTTAAATAAATTTAAAGACACGGATTCTTTTTAGGTAATAGTGTATGGTGCTATCGCTATTAATTAAAAATTCCGTGTCTCTCAGAATGAGAGCCGTGTTAATCCGTACCTAAAAAAACTCCACGGAATCCGTGCCAAAATAATTGAAATATTTTTGCGGAAATGTTTGGTGGTTTCGGAATTTTTTTGTATCTTTGCAATGTAATTAAAGAGTTGATTACAAGCGGGAAGGAGGGCACCCGATGTAGATCGTCCTTAATAATTTAATACCATTTAAAAACTTTACAAACTTATGATTGAACTGTATCTTTCAAAGGTGACCGAGAATTCGGAATCTGAACAGGCGGGTAAACTGTATGCCCGCGTGAGTTACAAACAGGCGATGGACATCCACGACATGGCCCATCACATGGCGGAGCACAACACGGCCTTCTCCGAGGGCTTGATCGTGGGCGTGCTGACCGACTTCGTGAAATGTACGCGTGAGATGGTGCTCAGTGGCAACACCGTGAAGGTGGGCAACCTGGCTATCTTCAAGGCGACGGTGGAGGCCAACGCCCTCGACACGCTCTACGACGCTGAGCAGGACAAGGTGGCCTCGGCTACCATCGGCACGCTGGCTGAGGGGCAGAAGACGGGTCCTGCCGTGAGGGTGGTGAAGCTGTTGGCGCAGTCAACGGGTGACTTCACACGCGAGGAGCTCAAGAAGGACGTGAAGCTGGCTTGGAGCGACAAGACCAAGGCTGAGATCGCGGCTGCGAAGGGCGGCTCTTCGACGGGCTCAGAGACCGCAGGTGGTGGCAGTGACAACACAGGCGGGGAGCCGCAGAATCCCGGTGGTGGGGATGATGGGCTTGACCAGGACTAATTTAAAGGTAAAAAAGTAAAAAGGTAGAAAGGTAAAAAAAGAGGGCTTGCGACGGTGGATGTCGCAGGCCCTCTCAGTTTGCCTTTTCCGAAATGACGTGTTTGCTTCAGGTTTTGTTGAACAAGCGCGCGATGGCAGCACCGCTCAGGTTGTGCCACACGCTGAAGATGGCTCCGGGGATGGTGGCCATCGGATAGGCGGCGAAATGGAGCGTGGCCAGCGAGGAGGCCAGTCCGGAATTCTGCATGCCCACTTCGATGGCTACGGCACGGCGCTTGGCTGTCGACATGCCGAGCAGGCGCCCGACGGTATAGCCCAAGCCGAGGCCGCAGAGGTTGTGGAGCATCACGACGCCCACGATCACGAGTCCGCCCGAGAGCAGCTTCGAGGCATTGGCAGCGATGATGATCATCACGATCAGGCAGATGGTGATCGATGATAGGGCAGGGAGATAGGCCGTGCACCGGTCGGTCAGCCGAGGCCAGAGGCGCTTGACGGTCAGACCCAGCACGATGGGCAGTATCACCACCCAGAGGATGCTCAGCAGCATGCCGGCGACATCGACATCGACCGTCTTGTCGGCCAGCAGCCACACCAGCAGCGGTGTCATCACAGGGGCCAGCAGCGTGGAGACGCCCGTCATGCCGACCGACAGCGCCAGGTCGCCCTTGGCCAGATAGGTGATGACATTCGATGCCGTGCCGCCGGGACAGCAGCCCACGAGCACGACGCCGACGGTGAGCGCCTCGTCGAGCGAGAATGCGCGCGCCAGCAGCCATGCCAGCAGGGGCATCACCGTGAACTGCGCCAGGCAGCCTGTGATAACGTCCTTCGGGCGACTGAATACGATTCGGAAATCCTCTACACGGAGCGTCATTCCCATGCCGAACATGATGACGCCCAGCAGGGGGTTGATCACAGTCGGTTTCACGTGGCTGAAGAGCTCGGGCAGCAGCAGGGCAACGACGGCGCACAGCAGCACGAGCATGCCCATGTAGTCGGAAATCAGTCGGCAGAGTCTTTTCATTTTACAGGAATCTTATCGATGCGGCGCTGGTGGCGTCCGCCTTCAAACTCGGTCGAGAAGTACTCGTCCATAATTTTGCGGGCCATCTCCTCGTCGATGAAACGGCCTGGCATCACCAGCACGTTGGCATTGTTGTGCTGACGAATCAGGTGGGCAATCTCGGGAATCCAGCAGAGGCCGGCCCGGATCGACTGATGCTTGTTGAGCGTCATGTTGATGCCTTCGCCCGAACCGCAGATGGCGATGCCGGGGAACACCTCTCCAGCCTCGATGCCCTCTGCCAGGGCGTGGCCGAAGTCACTATAGTCGCACGACTCCTCGTTGTAGGTGCCGTAGTCCTTATACTGGTAGCCCTTCTCCTCGAGGTATTTCTTAACGAACTTTTTTAAGGCAAAACCTGCATGGTCGCTGGCAATGCCTATTGTCTTAATCTCCATAGTCATCAATTTAAAAGGCGCGGATTACGCGGATTGACACGGATTAATTTTAGTTCTTCGAGAGAACCGATCCGTGAAATCCGTGTAATCCGTGCCAGATTATTTATCCAAGAAGGGCTTTAACCTGCTTGTAAACATTCTCTCCGGTGAAGCCGAGCTTCTCGTCGAGCACCTTGTAAGGAGCTGAGAAGCCGAAGCTCTCAAGACCCCAGACAGTACCGTCGGCACCTACGAGACCCTCGAGGTTGACGGGCAGACCAGCGGTCAGACCGAACTTCTTCTTACCGGTGGGCAGCACGCTCTGCTGATACTCCTTCGACTGGCTGCGGAACAGACCCTCAGAAGGCACACTCACGATGCGAACCTTCACGCCGTCCTCGCGGAGCAGCTTGGCACCGGCCTCGAGGGTAGAAACCTCAGAACCGCTGGCCAGCAGAATCACGTCGTAGTTCTCATCAGAGCCCTTCACCACGTAAGCACCCTTGGTGGCCTGTGTGTAGTCGTTGCCCTCGGGCAGCATCTCGATGTTCTGACGAGAGAAAATGAGAGCTGTCGGGGTGTCGATGTTCTCCATAGCCATGCGCCAGCAGACAGTGGTCTCCTCGGCATCGGCAGGACGAACGACGAGCACGGAGTTCTTGCCGTGGTGGTTCTTCAGCTTCTCCATCAGGCGGATCTGTGCCTCCTGCTCAACAGGCTCGTGGGTAGGTCCGTCCTCGCCGACGCGGAAGGCATCGTGGGTCCAGATGAACTTCACGGGCAGCTCCATGAGGGCAGCCATACGCACGGCGGGCTTCATGTAGTCGGAGAATACGAAGAAGGTACCGCAAGCGGGGATGACACCACCGTGGAGGGCCATACCGATGCAGCAGCAAGCCATCGTGAGCTCAGCCACACCAGCCTCGAAGAAGGCACCGCTGAAGTCGCCACGAACGAGGTCGTGAGTCTTCTTCAGGAAACCGTTGGTGTTATCTGAGTTCGACAGGTCGGCAGATGCGCAGATCATGTTGGGCACCTGCTCTGCGAGCTGGCCGAGAACGGTGGCTGATGCGTTACGTGTAGCGCAACCAGGCTTCTGCTCAACCTTGCTCCAGTCGATCTTCGGAGCCTTGCCGCTGAACCACTCCTCGAGCTGGGCAGCCTTCTCAGGATTAGCCTTGGCCCAGGCCTCTTTCTTGGCATAGCGCTCAGCCACGATCTTCTTCAGCTCTTCAGCACGCTTAGCATACAGATCCTGTACTTCGGGGAAGATCTGGAATGGGTTCTCGGGATCAGCGCCGAGGTTCTTCATCGTGTTGATGTAAGCGTCGCCGCCGAGAGGAGCACCGTGAGTAGCGCAGTTGCTCTCGTAAGAGCTGTTGTCGGCCTTGCGGGCACCCTTACCCATCACGCAATGACCGATGATGAGTGAAGGACGGTTCTGCTCAGCCTGGGCGTTCTCGATGGCCTTGCGGATCTCATCGACGTCGTTACCGTTGATCTTCTGAACGTACCAGCCCCAAGCCTCGTATTTCTTAGCGGTGTCCTCGCAGGTCACCACCTCAGTCTTGGTAGAGAGCTGGATGTCGTTAGCGTCGTAGAACATGATGAGGTTGTCGAGTCCGAGGTTACCGGCGATACGGCCAGCGCCCTGGGAGATCTCCTCCTGAACGCCACCGTCGGAGATGTAAGCGTAGATGGTCTGACCCATTACCTCCTCGCCGAGACGAGCCTTCAGGAACTTAGCTGCGATGGCTGCACCGACAGCGAAACAGTGACCCTGACCGAGAGGACCAGAGGTGTTCTCGATGCCGCGGGCAATCTCGCGCTCGGGGTGACCAGGAGTCACAGAGCCCCACTGGCGGAGGTTCTTCAGGTCCTCGAGTGTGTATTTGCCGATGAGGCAGAGCTGGCTGTAGAGCATCGGAGCCATGTGGCCCGGATCGAGGAAGAAGCGGTCGCGGCCTTCCCACTCAGGGCGCTCGGGATCATAGACGAGATACTCACTATACAGCGTGTTGATGAAATCAGCACCACCCATGGCACCACCGGGGTGTCCAGACTTGGCCTTCTCGACCATTGAGGCAGCAAGGATACGGATATTGTCCGCTGCCTTGTTCATAATCTTGTTGTCGTTCATGTTTTTTAGTGTTTATTTGATGTTTAATACGATAATTGACTTTGCAGGTACTTTCACGGTGAGCACGCCCTTCTTCAGCTTGGCATCCTTATATTCCTTGGGTGCCACGACATTGGGGTGCTGGAAGTCGTTGTAGTCGTCGGCCTTCTTCGAGGTCAGGATACGACCGCTGACGGCCTTGGCCTGGAAACCGTCGATCTGGAAATCGATGGTCTGGTCTTTGTCGAGAGAGACGTTCGTGACGGCGAGCACGAGACTGCCGTCCTGCGTCTTGGCTGCAGAGGCAGAGAGCAGCGGGCAGGGGCGCGTCGTGTTGTCGGCGGTCTTGGCTTTCTCCTTGAAGTACTCCTTGCTGCACTGGATGGTCTCCGACTCAAGGTCGAGTGGGAGATAGGTGGCCTCCTGGAACGGGGTGTACATCTCGAAGACGTGGTAGGTCGGCGTGAGCACCATGTGGCCTGTGCCTTCCTGGTCGGTGAGGATCATCGACTGGAGCACGTTCACCACCTGGGCGATGTTGGTCATCTTCACGCGGTCGGTGTACTTGTGGAACACGTTGAGCGAGAGGGCTGCCACGAAGGCGTCGCGGAGTGCATTCTGCTGATAGAGGTGGCCAGCGATAGTGCCTGGCTCCTCGTCCCACCAGGTGCCCCACTCATCGACCAGCAGTCCAATATGGCCCTTGGGGTCTTTCTCGTCCATGATGGCCTTGTGCTTCTTGATGACCTCCTCGATCTCCAGACACTTGCCGAGGGCCCAGTAGTACTGGTCGTTGTCGAAGTTGATGGCAGAGCCTTTCGGACCGTCCCAGCCTGTGCAGGTATAGTAGTGGAGACTGATGCCCTGCATGCGGCGTCCGACCTTCTCCATCAGCACCTTCGTCCAGTTGTAGTCGTAGTCGGAGGCACCGCTGGCGATGCGGTAGAGACGATTCTCGCCCTGATCGCGCAGATAGGTGTTGAACTTGCGGAACTCGTCGCTATAGTATTCGGGTGACATGTTGCCGCCACAGCCCCAGGCCTCGTTGCCGATGCCGAAGTACTTCACGTGCCATGCCTTGTCGCGACCATTGGCGCGACGCAGGCGAGCCATCGGGGTGTCGCCGTCGCTGGTCATGTATTCCACCCACTGGGCCATCTCCTTGACGGTGCCAGAGCCGACGTTGCCGCTGATGTAGGGCTCGCAGCCGAGCATCTCACAGAGATTGAGGAACTCGTGGGTGCCGAAAGAGTTGTCTTCGATGGTGCCGCCCCAGTTGTTGTTGCGGAGTGAGGGGCGCTGGTCCTTAGGGCCGATACCGTCCATCCAGTGGTAGTCGTCGGCAAAACAGCCGCCAGGCCAGCGGAGTACGGGAATCTTCAGGGCCTTGAGGGCTTCGAAGACATCCTTGCGGTATCCCTTGATATTGGGGATCTGAGAGTCTTCGCCTACCCAGAGGCCACCATAGATGCAGCTGCCGAGGTGTTCAGAGAACTGGCCGTAGATCTCCTTGTTGATCTTGGCGCCTGCCTGGTCAGCATGCACGGTAGCTTTCACGTTTTCGGCCGATGCCGACAGGGTGAAGGTCGCTACAGCAGATAGAGTGATGAGTAGTTTCTTCATTGTTGTTATACCTTTATATAAATAAAATACGGATAAGCAGGGGAAATCCCCCCACTTATCCAGAAAAGATTACAGCTTGTTGTCGACAGCACTCTGCTCGACGGGCAGGCACTTCTTGTAGTTCTCGATGTACTTCTCGAATCCGGCCACATCCTCGGCTGTCGGGGCGATAGACACGCCCTTGTTGCCTGCGAATACCACTTCCTCGAGATAGTCGGCGAGGTTCAGCTTGTCAGGATTATTCACCATATATCCTGCGAGCAGGGCGATACCCCAGGCACCACCTTCGCCAGCGGTCTCCATCACGGAGATGGGCGAGTTGAGGGCTGCTGCCAGCATGCGCTGACCGACGCCCGGTGTCTTGAAGTAGCCGCCATGGCCCGTGATGCGAGCCACCTTCACCTGCTCTTCCTTCAGCAGGATGTCGTTACCGATCTTGAGCACACCGATGGCACCATAGAGGTGGGCGCGCATGAAGTTGGCGAGATTGAACTTGTCGTTGGCAGAACGGATGAACATCGGGCGACCTTCCTGCAAGCCAGTCACAGGCTCACCGCTGACGTAGTTGTAGGCCATCAGGCCACCGCAGTCGGCATCACCCTCGAGCGCTTTGTTGAAGAGCTTACCATAAAGTTCGTTCATATCAACCTTAATGCCAAGCAGTTGCTGATATTCCTTAAAGAGTCCCACCCAGGCGTTGATATCGCTGGTGCAGTTGTTGCAATGAACCATGGCTACGAGCGAACCGTCGGGCGTGGTCACCATGTCGATCATCTCGTAAGGCTTCGAGAGCGGCTTCTCCAGTACAATCATCGAGAAGGATGAGGTGCCTGCAGAGACATTACCCGTGCGCTGCTTGACGGCATTGGTGGCAGCCATACCCGTGCCGGCATCACCCTCTGGAGGACAGACGGGGATACCTGCTTTCAGATGGCCAGAAACGTCGAGTCGCTTAGCACCTTCCGGTGTCAGGAATCCGGCATTCTCACCAGCCACGAGCGACTTGGGCAGGATGTCGAGCAGCTTCCAAGAGAAGCCTTTTGGCGCAATGAGATTGTCAAACTTCTTAACCATCTCTGCGTCGTAGGTCTTGGTAGCAGGATCGACAGGTATCATACCAGAAGCATCACCCACACCGAGGACAAACTGACCAGTTACCTGCCAGTGGACATAGCCAGCCAGGGTGGTCAGGTACTTGATGTCGCTGACATGCTCCTCGTTGTCGAGGATGGCTTCATAGAGATGGCTGATACTCCAGCGGAGGGGGATGTTGTAGTTGAAGAGCTTGGAGAGCTCTGCGGCAGCCTTGCCAGTGTTGGTGTTACGCCAGGTGCGGAAAGGCACGAGGATCTCCTGCTTCTCGTTGAAGGCCATGTAGCCGTGCATCATGGCAGAGAAACCGATGGCTGCAAGTGCTTCTATCTCGCAGTCGTACTGCTTCTGCACATCCTTGCGGAGTTCGGCATAGCAGTCCTGGAGTCCATACCAGATGGCTTCTATGGAGTAGGTCCAGAGACCGTCAACCAACTGATTCTCCCATTCGTGAGAGCCCTGTGCGATGGGCTTATTGTCCTCGTCGATGAGGACGGCCTTGATGCGGGTAGAGCCAAACTCGATACCGAGAATGGCCTTACCTGCTTCGATTGTCTGTTTTGCTGTCATAGTTGTTTTTTTTATTTATCGGAGTGCTTTGCTCAACATGTAATACAACTCGTTGTTCTGAAGCTGCTGCTTGAACTCGCTGGTCTTGGTGTCCTTGTTGATGCGGACATACTCGATACCGAGCATCTCAGCGAAGTCCTCCCAGTACTCTTCGGTGATGTCGTAAGAGAAGGCACTGTGGTGAGTACCACCAGCGAGGATCCATGCGCCTGCACCAATCTCGAAGGTAGGCTGCGGAACCCAGAGGGCGCTGGCCACGGGCAGGTTGGGCATGGGCTTCGGCTCGATGCACTCTACCTCCTGAGAAATCAGGCGGAAGCGGTTGCCGAGGTCAACGACGGTAGCCTTGATACCACGACCGACCTTTGAGGTGAACACGAGGCGGGCTGTCTGCTGCTTGCGGATACCAATACCGAGGAAGTGAACCTCCAGCTTTGGCTTATCGACAGCGATGAGCGGACAAACCTCGAGCATGTGGCTCTGCAGGCAAGAAGAGCGGTCGCCGGCGAAGTTGAGGGTGTAGTCCTCGAGGAAGGAGCAACCCGTGGGCTGACCCTGCTGGATGACCCAGAGGGTGCGATAGAGACAAGCCGTCTTCCAGTCGCCCTCGGCACCGAAACCGATACCCTCGGCCATCAGGCGCTGAGAAGCCAGACCAGGAATCTGGTCAAAACCGCAGAAGTCAGGAGCATCGATGTCAGCATCGCCGAGGTCATCGAAGTTAGTGGTGAAGGCGGTAGCACCCTCATCCTTCAGCACACGGCGCAGGGCGATCTCAGCCTTGGCGGCATTCTTCACCTTCTGCCAGTAAACCTCCTCGCCGCTCTCGTCGATCTTGATGGTGTATTGCTGCTTGTATTCCTCGACGAGGGCATCAGCCTCTGCGTCGGTTACCTTCTTGAAGTACTCCATCAGCGAGCTGACGGGATAGTAATCCACGTGGTAGCCCAGGCGCTGCTCGAACTCTACGCGGTCGCCATCAGTCACAGCCACGTTGTTCATGTTCATACCGAACATCAGACAGCGAACGTTTTTGGCATCAGCCACACCTGCAGCCACGCGAGCCCAGACGGCAATCTGCTTCTGAGCCTGCTCGTCCTTCCAGTAGCCGCAAACCACCTTGCGAGGTACGCGCATGCGGGTGCAGATATGTCCGAACTCGATGTCGCCGTGAGCACTCTGGTTGAGGTTCATGAAGTCCATGTCCATGGTCTCCCAGGGAATCTCGGCGTTATACTGTGTGTGGAAATGGAGCAGAGGCTTCTGCAGATCCTGCAGACCCTTGATCCACATCTTGGCAGGCGAGAAGGTGTGCATCCAGGTGATGATACCTACGCACTTGTCGTCGTTGTTGGCAGCCTTCATCACGTCTTCCACCTCCTTGGAACTGTTGGCTGTGCCTTTATAGACCACCTTGATGGGGATGATGCCACTGTCGTTCAGACCGGCCACCATCTCCTTGGAGTGTCCGTCAACTGCAACAACGGCGTCACCTCCATAGAGGAGCTGTGCACCAGTTACCCACCAAATCTCATAATTGTCAAATGCCTTGATCATAATCGTTGTAAGTTTTAATAATTAGTAATAGTATGATTTATTTCTTTTTCTGTCCGTAATAAGCGTTGGGACCATGCTTGCGCATGTAGTGCTTCTCTACGAGGAGCGGATTCATCGTCGTATTGGGATTGACGGAGAATGAGATGAAGGCCATCTTGGCGCATTGCTCCATCACCTTGGCGTTGTAGACCGCATTGTCGGGAGAGGTTCCCCATGAGAAAGGACCATGATTCTTCACCAGCACGGCGGGGGTATGGTCGGGGTTGATCTTGCGGATGTTCAGGATCTCGTCCACGATGACGTTACCAGTCTCCAGTTCGTAGTTGCCCTTGACTTCTGCCTCGGTCATGTCGCGGGTGCATGGGATATCCTGATAGAAGTAGTCGGCATGAGTGGTGCCGATGTTGGGGATATCGCGGCCTGCCTGTGCGAAGGCTGTGGCATAGGTAGAGTGGGTGTGGACGACTCCCTTGATGTTAGGGAATGCTTTATAGAGCACAAGGTGGGTTGGGGTGTCGGACGACGGGTTGAGGTCGCCATCGACCACCTCACCGGTGTTGAGGTCCACTACCACCATATCTGATGCTTTCATTACATCGTAGTCAACGCCAGAGGGCTTGATGACTACCAATCCGTTTTCACGGTCGATACCGGATACATTACCCCATGTGAAGATGACAAGTCCTTGCTTCACGAGGTCAAGGTTAGCCTTGAATACTTTTTCTTTGAGTTCTTCTAACATAACAGTTACATTTTAAAGGTCGGGTCTTCATTATATACCCTTTTGTTGAAACGATAGAGGTAGGCGCCGCGCTTAGAGCTGGTCTTGTCGATGAGTTCTGTCTTCTCGATAAAGTCCATCTCCTTGACATGCTTGCGGAAATTGCGCTTGTCGAGTTCCACGCCATTGACAGCCTCGTAGAGCTTCTGCAGCTGCGTCAGCGTAAAGAGACTCGGTAAAAGACGGAAGCCGACAGGCTCGGTAGCCAGTTTCTGCTGCATCATTTTACGTGCTTTCAGCACCATCTCGTTGTGGTCGGAATAGAGGTGTGGGATCTCGTTGACATCCATCCATACCAGTCCGTGGGCACGGCGCAGGATGTCGTCGTAGTCTCTCACATTGATAAGGGCGTAGTAGGCAATTGAGACAACGCGCTCGCCCGGGTCACGGTCAACGTTACCGAAGGCACCTACTTGGCGCATGAACAGATTTCGCAGGCCTGTCAGTTCGAAAAGAGTGCGGCTGGCAGCGTCGTCGACGCTTTCGTCGGAGCGAACGAAGCCTCCGTAGAGACTCCATTCGCCACGACCCGGGTCCATCTTACGTTTGCCTATCAGGATCTTCAGCTTACCCTCGTCGAATCCGAAGATAATACAGTCGACTGACAGCCAGACCTTGGAATGTTCACCATAGAAAGTGTTCATATTCTTCTTTTAAGCAGTTTACCAGAAATAAGCATAGAAGCAGCCGCAGAGGCCTACCACGAGCAACGTGCCCAGTATATCCCAGATGCCCCAGCTCTCACGGATACTCTTCTTGAAGTCGGATGTGAAGGTGATAGCCTCGATCTGTGCCTTAGAAGGAGCAGGCGTGAGGCAGCTGACGCATACCATCAACAAGATGATGAATACGAGCAGCCAGCACTCGAAGACGAGCCAGTTGGTCTGCCAGAACCAAGAGGTGGCATCCCAGAAAGCACCCTCCATCGGATCCTTACCGGTATTCGTGATGACGTTGGTGACCAGACGCATCATACCAACGACGAAACCGCCGATAAGTCCCCATTCACCAGCCTTCGGCGTGATCTTCTTGGAGAAGATACCCAAGGTGAACACAGCCACCATCGCAGGAGCCAGCAGCGACTGGATGCCCTGCAGATAACTGTAGAGTGAACCGAGCGACATCATCACCGGCATCCAGATAAGACCGAGCAGCACGACGACAACGGTAGCCATACGACCTACGAATACGTAGTGAGCCTCGCTCTTGCCCTGCTTCATGGGCTTGTAGAAGTCTTCGGTAAAGAGGGTAGCGCAGCTATTGAAGAAGGCTGCCAGAGAAGCAACCAGGGCGCAGACGAAACCAATCGTCACGATACCCTTGATACCAGCGGGCAGGATGTTCTTCACCATCAAGGCGAAAGCGGCATCGGTATCATCCATCACGAAACCGTTGATCTCGGGATGCTGTGCCAGAGCGGCAGCAATCATACCAGGAATCAGGAACATGAAGCAAGGGAGAATCTTGAAGAAACCTGCAGCGATGGTACCACGACGGGCGCGGGCCATCACAGCGGCATTATCCTCACCAGGCACCTGACCAAGTACACGCTGAACGATGTGCTGGTCGGTACACCAATACCAGAAACCGATGATACATGCACCGAGGAATACAACGTAGCCAGGATACTCTGCATACATCGGGTCGCCCGGGTCGGTATGGAACATGTGGTTGATGCCATAGCCGTCGTGCATAGAGCGGGCGGTGTCCATCATCATCGTCCAACCTTCCGTGATGCTACCGCCACCGAGTGTGGCCAGACCAAGGAAGAGTACGAGGAACGAACCGATGATAAGAATAGGTGTCTGGATCGAGGAGAGGGTCATCACACCCTTCATGCCACCGAATACTGTGAACACTGCCGTAACGGCAATCAGACCGATGGCACCTACCCAGAAGTTCAGGCCCAGCAGATATTCGAAGAAGATACCACCAGTGAATGCGGTCACGGAGACCTTCGTCAGCACATAGGCCACGAGCGTGATGATCGACAGCCATGAACCTGTGCGCTGGGTGTAGCGGAACTTCAGGAAGTCGGGCATCGTGATGATCTTTCCCATCTTGTTGATGAGCAGCTGATAGAAGGGTACGAAGAGCCAGCCGAGAATCAGGATCATCCATCCCTGCATCTCCCAGTGGGCCATACCTACACCGTCTTTGGCGCCTGTACCAGCAAGGCCAACGAGGTGTTCTGAACCGATATTGGCGGCGAAGATAGCCATACCAATCACGTACCAAGGCTCACCTTTACCGAAAAGATAAGCCGATGAGTCTTCGCCCTGCTGGGCTTTCTTGTCTTTCCAGATAGCATACCAGACGGCAGCTACCACTCCACAGAGGCCGATGGCGAGAATTGCCCAGTCGAGCCAGATGAATTCATGTGAACTCCAATTCATTGTTGTTAATTAGTTATTAGTTGTTAGTGATTATTTGATCGAGAACTTGTAGGCAGCACGGCTATAGTATTTCTCGCCGGGGTTGAGCCTTGCCTGTACCCATTCAGGCTTGTTGGGAGAGTCGGGATACTTCTGGCTCTCCAGGCAGATGCTGACATGCTTGGGGTAGGTGAGACCGTGCTTGCGGGCGATTTTCGCATCAGGACCAATGCCCTGGAAATTACCACTATAGACCTGAACGCCCGGTTCGTTGGTGTACATCTCCATGAAGATGCCCGTCTTTGGCGAATAGAGGCTTGCACAAACCTGTGTGTCGTCGCCCTTGCCGTCCTTATAGGTGTTCAGGCACCAGTTGTGGTCGTAACCTGTGGCATTCTGAATCTGGTCGTATTCTGAGTGGATGCTGTCACCTACGGCGTGTGGCGTGCGGAAGTCCATTGGCGTACCCTCAACCGATCTGATCTCTCCTGTAGGAATGTAGAGCTTGTCGCTGGGGGTGAAGTTGTCGGCATTCACATAAAGCACCATGTCATAACCAGGCTGTGTGAAATCACCGCTCAGGTTATAATAGTTGTGGTTGGTCTGGTTGATGATGGTTGGCTTG
This sequence comes from uncultured Prevotella sp., assembly GCA_900315525.1. GTDB lineage: Bacteria > Bacteroidota > Bacteroidia > Bacteroidales > Bacteroidaceae > Prevotella. Next base: position 16,223 of record OMZO01000024.1, read on the forward strand.
GTCGTCTCAGCCTCCCAGATCATGTCGAGCATGTTGTCGCTGGTAACCTTATAGGTCGTTACGGCCATGATCTTTCCAGGGAAACCGTTCTCACCGTCAGCAGCAACAATCGTCAGTTTCAGGATGGAATCGCCAATCTGTTCAGCTTCATAGACCTGATGCATCCAGCCCGAGTTGCCACCACCATGCAGGCAGTTGGGACCATCGTTGCGTTTCAGCTGATACTCTGTCTCGTCGAGGGTGAACTTCGCATTCTTGATGCGGTTAGCATAACGACCGACACTTGAACCGTAGTCGCTGGGCGTGTTGATCGTATCAGCATACTGGGCAATGTTGTCAAAGCCGAGCACGACATCAGTCGGCTTACCGTCTTTGTCGGGAACGCAGAGCGATACCACACGACCACCATAGTTGGTGATGCACACTTCCATGCCGTTGGCATTCTTCAGGGTATAAAGCTTCACGGGCTTCCCCTGAATCGTGGTGTCAAACTTGGCAGGGTCGAGACCCGAAACCGTCAACTGTGGTCCTTTCTGACCGCCAGCACAAGCTGTGAGCATTAATGCTGCTGCACTAAGACCCATCAAAGATGCTTTCAGTACTTTCATTTTTTCACTTGTTTTAAGTTCGTTATTTTGTGTAATTATCTATTTTGGGTGTAAATTTACAACTTATTTTTGAATTTGCAAGCAAAATAGACATAAAAAATAGCGGTAAAGTGTAATTTTTACACCTTACCGCTAATATTTAACCTTTATAAACACACAAAGCGGTGTTTATGCCGATTCAGAGTTAGCAAATCTTACGTGAACCGTCGCCGATGACAACATCATAGACTTTAGGCTCATGACCGTATTTTGCATTGAATTTCTTCTTGGCGTCTTCAACGAACTTCTTGTAAAGGTCATTGCGTACCAGATTGATGGTACAACCACCGAAACCGCCACCCATGATGCGAGAACCAGTCACACCATTCTCTTTGGCAATCTCGTTCAGGTAGTCGAGTTCCTCACAGCTCACCTCATAGTCCTTTGACAGACCTTCGTGTGTCTGATACATCAGCTCGCCAACTTTCTCGTAGTCGCCTTCGTTGAGGGCGTCGCAAACGGCCAGTACACGGTCTTTCTCACCGAGTACGAACTTAGCACGCTTGTAGTCTTCCTCGCCGACCTCGGCACGAACCTCGTCGAGTTGTTCCCATGTGCAGTCGCGGAGTGTCTCGTACTTGCCTTCCGGATGCTTGGCGGCAATGTGCTTCACCACGTTCTCGCATGAGTTGCGACGATCGTTATAAGGCGAACCTGCCAATTGGTGCTTCACGACAGAGTCGAGCAGTACAAGGCGGTAGCCGTCTGGTTTGAAGGGGAAGTACTCGAACTCACGGCTGCGGCAGTCAAGGCGCATCAGGCAGCCAGCCTTGCCAAAGACAGAGGCGAACTGGTCCATGATGCCACAGTTCACACCACAGTAGTTGTGCTCAGTAGCCTGTCCGGCAAGTACCATATCCCACTGAGAGACTTTGTTCTCACCGAAGATATCGTTCAAGCCACAAGCGAAACAACTCTCCATGGCAGCTGAAGAAGACATGCCGGCACCAAGGGGAACATCACCAGCAAATGCGATATTAAAACCTTTAACGGGTACTCCCAACTTCTTCATTTCTAATGAGATACCATAGATGTATCGTGCCCATGAAGCCTTAGGGCCTTTCGGGTCGCTGAGCTTGAAGTCCACACGATCCTTCAGGTCGATTGCATAAGCCATGACGGTATCTTCAGTACCGTTAGCCCTCATCTCGGCCATGACGCCCTTATCAACAGCGCCTGGGAATACGAAGCCACCATTATAGTCGGTGTGCTCGCCAATGAGGTTGATACGTCCAGGAGATGCATATACATTACCTGTCTTTCCGTCAAAATGCTTGATGAAACGGCTTCTTACAAATTCAATGTCCATAATTCAAATATAGTTATAAAGGGATTAGAGTATTAGTCGACGGGGATGTCTTTGTTCACGTTCTTGCAGCCGATCAGGGCATAATAGAACATATAAGCCATAGCGAGCAGATAGATGAAGTAGCTCGGCATATAGCCCATGACGTCTGCGAAGAAATTCTGTACGACGGGCAGTACACCACCACCTACAACCATCATCATGAAGATACCAGAGGCCTGTGCGGTATATTTGCCCAGTCCTTCTGTTGCGAGGTTGAAGATAGAAGCCCACATCACAGATGTGCAGAGACCTACGAGCACGAGCAACATGGCACTCATCGGAACTGTTGTCATCTCAATGCTGCCTTCGAGTATCTTTACCAACGGCATGGTCACGGTGACGTCCTTCGGTGTCAGGATGGCTGCGATGATGAGAAGCATGCCGATAAACGTCGTGCAGAGCATCATCTGGCGTGAAGACACCTTAGCGGCAATAGCACTTGAGATAAGACGACCGACCAGCATCAGCAGCCAGTACATCGCAGCTACAGCACCACCGATCGTGGCTGCATTGGCAAGCAGGCCTGCACCCTTCTCAGAAGTATCTGAGAGGTAGAAGTTCAGACCGCCAGGGATACCGACCTCAACACCTACATATACGAAGATGGCGATGACGCCAAGCAGGCAGTGACGGAAAGCCCAGGGAGAATGCTCGAAGACGGTATCTGCAGTAACCTTACCCATCTCTGGATCCTGAATGGGGATGAAGAGCAGGGCTATGAAGGCTGCTGCGAAGACGGTCATGGCGATGTACATCACCAGGTTCACGTCGGCCATCTGGGTAGAGGCAGTCACAGTACCGATCAGCGCACCGACGAGCATCGGAGTCATGGTACCGGAAAGTGAATTCAGTGTACCACCGATCATGTTCAACTGGTTACCGCGGTTACCACCGCCGCCAAGCAGGTTCAGCATCGGGTTTACAACGGTGTTCAGGATGCAGACGGCAAAACCTGAGATAAAGGCACCGAAGAGATAGATGCAGAAACCAGAGATACCTCCGGAAAATCCTGAGAGGAACTGGATCAGCACACCCACGAAACCTACGGCAATACCGATGAGAGCAGTTTTCTTGTAGCCAACCTTCGTCAGCATCTTACCTGCAGGAATACCCATGAACAGATAAGCGAAGAAATTCATGAAGTTACCCATGATTCCGAGAACGTTCGAACCGCCAATCTCGGGCTGGTTCTTCCAGATGACTCCGATAGGAGCACCAAGATTCGTTACAAACGAAATCATAGCATAGAGAAACATCATCGTAATGATTGCGATGATACTTCCATTCTGTTTTTGATTACTCATAATAATATATAAGGTGAAATGGTTGATTCACTTACTCCACTACGCCGAAACGATAGATGGTCTTCTGCTTGTAGCGCTGTCCGGGATTCAATACAACGCTGGGGAAATACGGACGGTTTGGCGTGTCGGGGAAGTGCTGAGCCTCGAAGCAGACTGCTGAACGGTATGGGAATGTGCAACCATTAGCGCCCTTATAACCTGTTGCGTAGTTGGCTGTGTAGAGCTGCATGCCTGGCTCAGTGGTGTAAACCTCCATCGTACGACCACTCTTCGGGTCTGTGACTTTTGCTGCAAATGAAAGCTCGCCTTCTTCCTTCTTGTTCAGGACATAGTTGTGGTCGAAGCCCTTGCCGAACTTGATCTGCTCGTGGTCGGCATTGATATCCTGACCGAAGCTCTTCGGCTTGCGGAAGTCGAATGGTGTACCTTCAACCTTCAGGATTTCACCTGTTGGAATGGCTGTGGCATCAGTCGGCAGATAGAAGTCCGCGTTGATCTCACAGATCTGGTCCTCGATAGTGGGAGTAGGATCTGCTGTTCCTGCCAGTGAGAAGAAGGCATGATGGGTCAGGTTGACAATGGTCTTCTTGTTAGTGGTAGCCAGATACTCGATGACCAGCTCGTTCTCGTCGGTGAATGTAAACTCAACGGTTACATCAAGCTCGCCAGTGAAACCTTCCTCACCATATGATGAAATACGGTGCAGGGCTAAAGAACGAGGCCCCATCTGACGGGCATCCCAAACCTTGGCATTGAAGCCTACTGCACCACCATGAAGATGGTTAGGACCGTCGTTGAGGGCCAACTGGTACTCTTTGCCGTTCAGCGTGAACTGACCCTTGCAGATGCGGTTACCCCAACGACCAATCAGTGTTGAGAGGTAGGGCTCATTGCCGCTTGTCAGTTGTTTGATACTGTCGTGACCTTGAATAACGTTGCCTACTTTGCCATCCTTGTCGGGCACCATGATAGCGCAGATTGCACCACCGTAGTTACTGATTGCTACTTCGAAGCCTTTGCGGTTTCTGAGGATGTACAAATCGGTTTTTTTACCATGAATAGTGGCCTGAAAGTTTTCTCTTTTCAGACCGCACAGATTCGCTGTTTCTGTTGTGTTCGCCATATTGATAATGTTTTAAGTTATGGATTTTTTGCAAAGTAACAGAAAAAAATCCAAACAGACGAATTTAACAACGAAAAAAATGTTTCGGATGTATTAAAAAACGCTAAATGCAGTTTTTAAGGAAATCTGCAACGATATAACTGCTACCTCCAATGAACACAAAGTCCTTTTCGTCTGCAGCATTTACAGCAGCCTCGTAGGCCGAATTCACATCGGGAAAACCCTTGCCTTTGATGCCGAAATTCTGCGCATAGAGACACAGGACGTTCTCTGAGGCAGACCGTTTGTTGTTTGATTTTGTAAAATAATAGGTAGCCTCTTTCGGCAGGAGGGCCATCACGCCCTCGATGTCCTTGTCTTCTACCATGCCGAAGATGATGTGCATGTGCTTGCAGGGAACATTCTGCAACTGTCGGCTCAGCCATTCCCATCCGGCTACGTTGTGGCCGGTGTCGCAGATGGTCAAGGGTGCGTCCTTCACCTTCTGCCAGCGTCCCTTCAGTCCCGTCAGCTCACAGACGTTCTTGAAGGCGATTTTGACCTCTCTGTTCTGACAAGTCTGTTCTGGCTCGCAGATGACGGGATACATATAGCCTTGCTTCTCCAGTTGCCTGATGGCGCAAAGCACGGTGTTCGTATTCTTCTCCTGATAGTTGCCTGCGAGTTCACCTTCGATGATGCCGTAGTCTCGTGTCTGGTACAGCAGTCCTTTCTCTGTGGCGTCGCAGGCCGTCACTTCCTTATCCTCTTCTGCAAACGTGATGGGGGCCTTTGCCTCTGCGGCTACGGCCTCGAACACCATTTTGGTTTCGGGAGTCGTCTCGCCAATGACAACAGGTACACCCTGCTTGATGATACCGGCCTTCTCCATCGCGATCTGTTCCAATGAGTTGCCCAGGAACTGCGTATGGTCGAGTCCGATATTGGTAATGACGGAGAGCACTGGGAAGATGATATTGGTGCAGTCGAGTCGGCCGCCCATGCCTACTTCGATAACGGCGAAATCCACTTTCTTGTCGGCGAAGTACTTAAAAGCCATCGCCGTCACTACCTCGAAGAAAGAAGGGGAGAGGGGTTCGAAGAATCCCTTCTCCTTTTCCACGAAGTCGACGACGTAGTCTTCATCAATGGGTTGGCCATTGATACGGATACGCTCTGAGAAATCTACAAGATGCGGTGACGTGTAAAGTCCGACCTTGTAGCCGCACATCTGGAGGATGGCTGCCAGCGTGTGGGCGCAAGAGCCCTTTCCATTGGTGCCTGCCACGTGAATAGTGCGGTAGTTCTGATGTGGATGATTGAAATGATCATCCAGTTTCAGGGTGTTTACAAGACCTTCCTTATAGCCTGAAGCGCCCTGTTTCTCAAACATGGGCATCTGGCCGTAGAGATATTCACACGTCTCCTTGTAGTTCATGCGTCAGTATCAGTTAAAATAGTTCTTAAAGCGCTGGAAGATAGAGTCGCGTGTCTGCTTGTCGCCCTTGAAGTTGTCGCTGTCGCGGAACTGCTCAATGGCTTGTTTTTCTTCACGACTGAGTGTGCGTGGCACATAGACGCTGATGTTCACCACCAGATCGCCTTTTCCTGAACCATAGCCTTGTACGGCGGGGAGACCTTTGCCGCGCAGTCTCATCGTCTTGCCTGGCTGTGTACCGTTTTCAAGTTTCACCTTGAGTTTTGTGCCCTCGATGGTTGGAATCTCCACCTCACCGCCAAGAGCTGCTGTCGGGAAGTCGAGCAATAGGTTGTATATCAGGTCGTTGCCGTCGCGAACGAAGGTGTCGTGTGATTCTTCTTCAATGAACACCTGGATATCACCGTTCACGCCGTTATGCTGGCCGGCATTACCTTTGCCTGGCACATTGACAACCATTCCTTCTGCAACACCAGCGGGGATGTTGATCTCCACCACTTCCTCGCCTTTCTTGATACCTGTGCCACCGCATTCGTGACACTTGTTCTTGATGACCTGACCTTCACCGCCGCATACAGGGCATACGCTCTGTTGCTGCATCATACCGAAGATGCTTTGGGTGGTATGGGTAATGACACCTGTACCATGACAGGTCTGACAAGTCTCCTTCCCGCTACCGTCTTCAGCACCAGAACCGTGACAATGCTCGCAAGGCACGTCTTTGCGCACCTTGAATTTCTTGGTGACGCCCGTGTTGATCTCCTCCAGCGTGAGCTTCACCTTCAGTCGTAGGTCACTACCGCGGTGCTGCTGTGGACGGCGCTGGCCGCCGAAGCCGCCGAAACCGTGCCCGCCGAAGATATCGCCGAACATCGAGAAGATGTCGTCCATGTTCATCGAAGTGCCGCCGAAGCCGCCGAAACCACCGAAGCCTCCACCACCCATCGGGCCGTCGAAGCCAAACTGGTCGTATTGCTGACGGGTCTTAGGATCGTGGAGAATATTGTAGGCCTCTGCGGCCTCCTTGAATTTCTCCTCGGCTTCTTTGTCGCCGGGGTTACGGTCGGGGTGATACTTGATGGCTATCTTTCGATAGGCCTTCTTGATCTCGTCCTCTGAGGCGCTCTTGTCAACGCCCAGCACCTCATAGTAGTCGCGTTTCTGTGCCATATTATTGTCCTACTGCCACTTTTGCGTGGCGGATTACTTTGTCATTTAGTTTATATCCTTGTTGCAGGCAGTCGATCACCTTGCCTTTCTTGTCGTCGCCCATGCCTGGTACCATTGCTACTGCTTCGTGAACGTCGGTGTCGAAGTCTGCATTCTCTGTCTCGATCTTACTGACGCCTTGTGCCTCGAGTGTCTTCATGAACTTCTGGTGAATCAGTGACATTCCTTCGCGGAGTACCTCTGGATCGTCGGTCTTGGCACCGTTTTCGATGGCGCGCTCCATGTCGTCGATGATAGGCAGGATAGCCGTGATCACCTTCTCGCCGCCATTGAGGATCAGTTCTGCACGCTCTTTCAGGGTGCGTTTGCGATAGTTCTCAAACTCTGCCACTGAGCGCAGCCATTTGTCTTTCAGGTCGGCAATCTCTTCTTGTGCTTTTTCCAGCGGGTCTTTTTCTTCTTCAGAAGTCTCTTCGCTGTTCACTTCTTCTTTTTCTTCTGCCTCTTTGGCAGTTTCGTCAACGGGAGCTTCGTTCTGTGTCTCCTCGTCTTTGATCTCAATATCTTTTTCTGTCATAATAGCGTTGTTTAAAGTTCTACTCTCACATCAGCAAAAATCGTGCCGATTACTCGTACATCTTCGCTTTTTGTTCCTTGATGGCCTCGTCGTAGATGTAGTCGTCGTAGGTCATCAGTTTGTCGATGGTTCCCTTCGGGGTCAGTTCGATGATGCGGTCGGCTACGGTGTTGATGAACTCATGGTCGTGTGAGGCGAAGAGGATGTTGCCCTTGAACTGGATGAGGTTGTTGTTGAAAGCCTGAATAGACTCTAGATCCAGGTGGTTTGTCGGTGTGTCGAGGATGAGGCAGTTGGCGTTCTTCAACTGCATGCGTGCTATCATACAGCGCATCTTCTCACCACCGGAGAGCACGTTCACATGCTTCAGCACGTCCTCCTCCTTGAAGAGCATGCGGCCCAGGAAGGATTTCATGGTGACCTCATTGCCCGGACCCCACTGTGAGAGCCAGTCCACGAGGTTCATCTCGCTTTGGAAGAACTCGGTGTTGTCGAGTGGCAGATAGGCGGTCGTGATAGTCACGCCCCACTTATAGGTACCGGCCTGTGCTTCGCGATTACCGTTGATAATTTCGAAGAGGGCTGTCATGGCCTTGGGGTTGTGTGAGAGGAACACGGTCTTCTGACCTTTCTCGATGGTGAAGTTCACGTTGTCGAAGAGTACTGTCCCGTCGGCATCAACGGCTTTCAGTCCTTCTACCTCGAGAATCTGCGTTCCAGGCTCACGCTCCATTGAGAAGATGATACCAGGGTACTTACGGGTAGAGGGCGTGATCTCCTCCACATTCAACTTCTCCAGCATCTTCTTGCGCGAGGTGGTCTGCTTCGACTTTGCCACGTTGGCAGAGAATCTTCTGATAAACTCCTCCAACTGTTTCTTCTTCTCCTCGGCCTTCATCTTCTGGTTCTGAGCCTGACGGAGTGCCAACTGACTGGATTCGTACCAGAACGAGTAGTTACCAGAGAAGAGCGTCACCTTGCCGAAGTCGATATCGACGGTCTGCGTAGAGACGGCATCGAGGAAGTGACGGTCGTGGCTGACTACCAGTACGCACTGTTCCAGATTGGAGAGATATTCCTCGAGCCACTGCACGGTGTCGAGGTCGAGGTCGTTGGTAGGCTCGTCGAGCAACAGGTTGTCGGGGTGTCCGAAGAGTGCCTTCGCTAGCATGACGCGCACCTTCTCATTGTTTGAGATATCCGACATCTGCTTATAGTGCTGTGACTCCTGAACACCAAGGTTCTGCAGTAGCTGGGCAGCCTCGCTCTCAGCCTCGTAGCCGTTCATCTCGGCAAAGGCCATCTCGAGTTCTGCGGCGCGATTGCCGTCTTCCTCGCTCATCTCGGGCTTGCTGTAGAGGGCTTCGCGCTCTTTCATATTGTCCCACATGGGCTTGTGTCCCATGAGCACAGTGTCCATCACCGTATATTGGTCGTATTTGAAGTGGTCCTGTTCCAGCACGCTGAGGCGCTCGCCGGGCTGCATCTCTACGGTTCCCTTGTTGGGCTCCAGTTCGCCGCTGATGGCGCGGAGCAGAGTTGACTTGCCGGCACCGTTGGCACCGATGATGCCATAGATGTTGCCACTTGTGAACTTCAGGTTCACGTCCTTGTAGAGGACTTTCTTTCCAAACTGTATCTGCAGATTTGTTACTGTTATCATCTCTTACTTATACCTTATTAATTATTTCGGGCTGCAAAGGTACAAAAATAAAATGAGACTTCCAAATTTTCTACAACATTCCTTTTGTCGAAGGCAGTTCGTAGTGGTAGATATCTCGGCGAACGGCCATTTTCAGAGCTCGTGCCAGTGCCTTGAAGATGCCTTCGATCTTGTGATGTTCGTTCTGTCCTTCGGCCTTGATGTTGAGGTTCATCTTGGCAGCGTCGCTGAGTGACTTGAAGAAATGTAAGAACATTTCAGTAGGCATCTCGCCGATCTTCTCGCGCTTGAAGTCTGCATCCCATACAAGCCAGGGACGGCCGCCGAAGTCGAGACACACCTGACAGAGACAGTCGTCCATCGGCAGGCAGTAACCATAGCGCTCGATGCCGCGTTTGTCACCCAGAGCCTGAAGGATGCACTCGCCGAGGGCGATGGCCGTATCCTCGATGGTGTGATGCTCGTCCACCTCCAGATCGCCCTTCGTGTGAATCATGAGGTCCATCATGCCGTGCTTGCCGATCTGTTCCAACATGTGGTCGAAGAAGCCTAAGCCGGTGCTGATGTCGCACTTACCTGTGCCGTCAAGATTCACCTTGATATGAATGTCTGTCTCTTTCGTCGTGCGCTTCACCTCTGCGATGCGCTCGCCTGCGAAGAGTAGTTCTGTGATTTTATTCCAAGTGATACCTTCGTCGCTTAGAATCAGTGATTTGCAACCGATGTTTCGAGCAAAGGTTCGGTCTGTCTCGCGGTCTCCGATCACGTAACTGTTGGCGATGTCGTAGTCAGGGTTGTCGATGTATTTCTGCACGAGTCCTGTGTTGGGCTTGCGGGTCGGCGCATTGTCCTCCGGGAAGTGTGGGTCGATGAGTATCTCGTCGAAAGTGATGCCTTCGCCCTCGAGGGTCTGCAGGATGAAGTTGTGTACGGGCCAGAAGGTGTCTTCAGGGAAACTGTCTGTGCCCAATCCGTCCTGATTGCTCACTATGACGAATTCAAAGTCTAGTTTCTCGCGAATGAAGGCGAGGTTGCGGATGGCGCCCTTTACGAACTTCAGTTTCTCAAAGCTGTCGATCTGCTCGTCGGCAGGCTCCTCTATCAGGGTGCCGTCACGGTCTATAAACAATAGCCTTTTCTTCATTGTTAATATGCTTCTTTGTGTTAAATTCTTTCCTTTCTATTTCTCGCTGGGCAATAGAGCCGCGTAACATGTAGGTCGGGCCGATGAACGTCAGCCACACATAGGCCTGGATAAAACCTGCCAGGAGGAACACGCCGATGGTCAGCCATCTGACGTATTCAGGCATGCCGCTGGGGTCACCGTTGATCACGCCCATCTGTGATTGCCAGTTGGCAGCCATCATGATGAATGTAGGCAGACAGGTCAGCATCGCCAGGACTGATACCACGAAGAGGCAGAAGATACCTACCAGCAGTACCATTCCCAGATGACGCAGCCATAGACGTGGCTTGATTTCCGCTTTCTGCAGCAACTGGCGCTTGTGTAGCCGCCACGAGGCCGTATAGAGTAGCAGCACGACGGATACCAGAGCCAGAGCGGCACCTGCCAGCAATAGGCTGGGGGATACCAATACCGGCAGGGCTGAGGCGGCTGCCGACAAGATGGCGAATACGATAGCCAAAGGCCACGTATAGCGGAATATCTGTCTGAATCCTGCTGCATAGAACTTATAGCCGTCGCGAATGCATGCCTGACTGCTGCGGCTCTTCAAAAGCGTAAACTCGTTGTCTTTTTCCATCTTTCTGAATTTTTTCCGCCTGCAAAGTTACTAATTTTTGGCCACTGAATCGACCTGTGGCGCAGTTTTTTTTCAAGAAAGAGTTAAAAACCGTGTAATCTGTGTTGTGTGCGCACAAAAAATAGTATCTTTGCACCTGTTATTTATAATGCACTCACATGAAAGAGTTAAGATGGGGCTTCATCGGCTGTGGTGAAGTGACAGAGAAGAAGAGCGGTCCGGCTTTCAGCGAGGTGGCTGGCTCGAGTGTCGTGGCGGTGATGAGCCGCACGGAGCAGCGAGCTCGTACCTATGCCGTCCAGCATGGCATCAGCAAGTGGTACACCGATGCGCAGGAGCTCATCGATGATCCCGACGTGAACGCCGTCTATATCGCCACACCGCCCTCCAGCCACGCCACCTTTGCCATCATGGCGATGAAGGCTGGCAAGCCCGTCTATGTCGAGAAGCCGCTGGCGGCCAGTTACGACGATTGTGCGCGTATCAACCGCATCTCTGAACAGACAGGCATCCCTTGTTTTGTGGCCTACTATCGCCGTTATCTGCCTTACTTCCAGAAGGTGAAAGAGATTGTCAAGAGCGGACAGATCGGTCAGATCTGTAACGTGCAGATCCGTTATACGGAGCCTTTGCGCGAAGCCGACCTCGAGGCCATCCGCAACCATACGCCGCTGCCTTGGCGCCTTCAGCCCGAGATTGCCGGTGGTGGTTATTTCTACGATATGGCTCCTCATCAGCTCGACCTCCTGCAAGATATGTTCGGCGTGATTCTCGAGGCGCGCGGTATTTGTGCCAATCGTGGCGGATACTATGCCGCTGAGGATTCCGTCAGCGCCTGCTTCAGCTTCGAGAACGGACTTCTTGGAAGCGGTTCGTGGTGCTATGTGGCCCATGAGAGTGCACGCGAAGACTGTATTGAAATCATCGGTACTGAGGGACAGGTCAGTTTTTCGGTATTCGACTATAAGCCCATACGTTTGCAGACCAGTCAGGGCGACGAGCGCATCAACGTGCCCAATCCGCCATACGTGCAGTATCCGCTCATCAAGGCGGTCATCGAGCACCTGCAGGGACTTGGTATCTGCACCTGTACGAGTGTGTCGGCAACGCCTGTCAACTGGGCGATGGATCGCATCTTGAGTAAGTTCTGAGGCTGCTGATGAGACTGTTGCCGATAGTGCTGATGCTGACTGTGGCTTCTGTCGTCTGTGCAGAGGAGCATAAGGGCGCCGACGTGCTGCCTACCGATAGCCTCAGGCACAAGGAGATAGGTCTCATTCGTGAGACCATCCGCGAACTCGACCGTACGGAGGACGACTATATCGAGCCCCAGCACTATGAGTTCACCGTGATGCTGCAAGGTACGCGAACCTTCGAGAATTTCGTGCTGCGAAGCCACGATCAGAGCATCACGCTGGCTCCCGACGGACATACCAAGGTGGGCCCCTTCTTCGGCTGGCGCTGGTTCTTCTTCGGCTATACGTTCGACATCAAGAACTTCGGCTTCGGCTCTGGCGGACTGCTCAAGGAGTTCGATCTCAGCATCTACTCCTCGAAGGTGGGCGTCGATGTGTTCCGCCGCCATTCAGGCAGCGACTATAAGATACGCGACGTGAAGCTGGGCGGCATCGATGGCGACCGTTTCGAGGGATTGCCCTTCGGAGGTGTCGATGTGGGGATGACGGGCATCAATGCCTACTACATCTTCAACCATAAGCACTTCTCCTATCCGGCAGCCTTCAGTCAGTCCACTTGTCAGAAGATCAGCTGCGGCTCGTGGATGGCAGGGTTGGGATATATCAGAAATACGCTCGAACTCGACCATAAGGCCCTCGAGCAGACGCTGGAGAGTAGGATGGACAAGGGTCACGAGGTGCAGCTCGACAGCGGTATGATGTTCAACAGCGTCAAGTACAGCGACTTCTCGCTCTCTGCCGGCTATGCCTACAACTGGGTGTTCGCCCGCGACTGGCTCTTCTGCAGCAGCGCGCAGATGGCCGTCTCCTACAAGACCAGTAACGGAGATCTCGCCGAGGAGAAGAACCGATTCGACATCTCGAAGTTCAATCCCGATTTCGTCGGACGCTTCGCAGTGGTCTATAACAATACGCGCTGGTATGCGGGTCTGAGTGCCATCTTCCGCACCAACAATTACTCGACCTCGCGCTTTAAGATGAATAATATCTTCGGCACCATCAACGCCTACGTCGGCTATAACTTCGTGCTGAAAAAGAAATATAGGAAAAAGAAATGAGGCATATCTTCACATTGCTCTTTGCCCTCTGGCTGATACCAGCCACTGCGGTGGGTGCCGACAAGGAGGCCGTGACCTACCAGAAGAAGGATAGCGTCACCGTCTGCCGTCTGCTCGCTGCATCACGGCAGTTGCCTCGCGGCACCAATCTCCAGCTCTTCTTCGCCCGAAAGTTCCTCGGACTGCCTTACGTGGCCCACACTCTCGAGATCAACGACGATGAGCGCCTCGTGGTGAACACCCGTCAGCTCGACTGTACGACGCTCGTCGAGAATGTCACCGCCCTTACGCTCTGCGCCCAGCGCGGACAATATACGTGGCGCGACTACCTCCGCACGCTGACCGCCATGCGCTACCGCAATGGCAAGATCACCGACTATACCAGCCGCATCCATTATTTCACCGAGTGGATCACGGCCAATACCAAGGAGGGCATCGTCACGGAGATACAGTCGCCCAATCCGCCGTTCTCGGCCGTCCAGCAGGTCAGCGTCAGTTTCATGAGCAACCATCCCAAGAGCTACAAGGCCCTGCGCAACCATCCTGAGTATGTCGCTGACATCAAGAAGATGGAGCAGCAGGTCAGCGGACAGCGCTTCCGCTATATCCCCAAGACAGCGGTGCGCAACCACGCTCAGCTCCGCAAGGCCGTGAAGGACGGCGACATCATCGCCATCACGTGTCGAAAGAAGGGACTCGATATTGCCCATCTCGGCTTTGCCGTCTGGAAGGAGGGCAAGCTCCATCTGCTCAACGCCTCACAGTTGCGCGGACAGGTCGTCGAGGAGCCGAAGATACTCTATGAGTATCTGCAGGAGCATCCGACGCACACAGGCATCAGAATCATTAGAATTAATAAATAACCTAACACAGAAGAATTATGGAATTACCTGATTTTATGAGTTATGCCAACCGATTCTCGCAATCGGACTTCGTAGAGAAAATATCTCGTATCGCCAAACGTGCCGGTGCCAAACTGGTCTATGCGGCGCTCATCCTGTACTATACGCTCCAGAGCGATAAGGTGAGCAAGACCGACAAGGCCATCATCATCGGCGCGCTGGGCTATATGATTAGTCCGCTCGATGTCATCCCCGATGCCATTCCTATTGCTGGACTGACCGACGACCTCGCCGTGCTGCTCTATGTGCTGAAGAAGGTGTGGACGGATATCGATCCTGCCATCATGGACCAGGCCAAGAAACGCCTCTCCAAGTGGTTCGACGAGGAGGAGATTGCCGAAATCAACAATCTTTTCGACAATGAGGCGTAATCAGTCTTACGGGAAAAAAGAAAAGAGTGCACCGCGATGCTCTCTTTTTTCTTAAACTCTCTCTCTTTCTTCAGAGGTGCCTGGCGGATTCGAACCGCCGTAGACGGTTTTGCAGACCGTTGACTAAGCCACTCATCCAAGGCACCAAAAAGAAATGCACCCATCGTTTTTCTGAATGCGGGTGCAAAGTTAGTCATAAATTTCGACACTGCCAAATTTTTAGGCCGTTTTTTGTGTCTTTCGTTCGCATTTTTCTCTTCTGTCTCTTTGTTTCTGCGCTTTCAGGGGGCATCCTGCGCATCCATAGCAGGGATCAGAAGCCTTTCTGAAGGTGTCGTACACCCGCCAGCCAGCATAGCCGCAGGCCGCTGCAATGGTCAGGAGGGTTATTGTCGTCTGCATCATCCTTAGAGCTTCGACAACTTGCGGAGCATCACCTTGTTGATCACCTGAAACCGATGGCCGCGCCTTCCGATATCTTCACGTACATTATTTATATTATTAAAGAAGTCGCTGAAGGCGTTGAGCAGGAAGTTGGGCTGACTATTGTCTTCGACGGCCTCAGGATTGGTGACGATCTTGATGCCCATATGCTCGATATGCACATCGACGTCCTTGCCCGTCATGATGGGGTCGCCGTCGTAGTGGATGGCACCCTCCGTCTCCCTGTGTATGCGGAGGCTCTTAGTGCGGAAGGTCTTGATCTTCGAATTGTTCGTCAGTGTCTTCATGAAGAGGTCGGCAGCTATCTGGGGTGCCTCGAGCGTGTCGAAGGGTTCCATGATGATCACGTCCATCATGCCGTCCTTCATCGTGGCACCAGGGGCGATATAGGCGTTGTTGCCGTATTGCGAGGCGTTGGCACAGGCGATGAGAAAGGCCTTGTAGCGCTTGGCGCCCGTTTCGTCCTCTACCTCGTAGGTCTCCGGACGGTAGTTCAGACCTTCCTTCAGCACGTTTTCCACATAGGTGATCGGGCCGCGCTTGCCGGCCTCCGCGAACTTCAGCGAGATGAAGGCGTCGAAGCCCATACCGCAGGTGCAGAAGAAGGGCAGGTCGTTGATCACGCCGTAGTCGAAATCCTCGATGCGACAGGCGTTGATGATGCGGATGGCACTCTTGATGTCGAGCGGCAGACAGAGATGCCGAGCCAGTCCGTTGCCAGAACCGCAGGGGATGATGCCGAGCGCCGTCTTGGTGTGTACCAGCGAGCGAGCCACCTCGTTCACCGTACCGTCGCCACCGATGGCCACCACCACGTCGATGCCCTCAGTGGCACTCTCCTTGGCAATCTCAGCCGCATGGCCGGCATATTCCGTCAGCCTGAGCTCATAGTCGAACTGCTCTTTGTCGAGCAATTTGTCGATGAGCCCTGGTATCTCCTTCTTCGAGTGGGTGCCCGAAATAGGGTTCAGGATGAAGACAATGCGTTTCTTTTCTTCCATAATCTAACTGCAAAGATACAAAAAAAGGTTGGAAAACAGGGCTTTTATAAAATAAAAATACAGAAAAACCACTTTTATTAAGAAAAACTTGCACGAATTGATAAAAAATGTGTAACTTTGCACGCTGAAAGTAAAATTTATATTGATACCTATATCAGAAATGGGACAGTTACAAGAAAAATACAAGCACTATCGTGAGCCACAGAAGTTCATGGAGGCTGATGTGTATCCCTACTTCCGCGCCATTGAGGGCAAGCAGGGTACAGAAGTTGAAATGGGCGGCCATAAGGTGCTGATGTTCGGCTCCAATGCCTATACAGGTCTTACCGGTGATCAGCGTATCATCGACGCTGCAAAGGCTGCGCTCGACAAGTACGGATCGGGTTGCGCCGGCAGCCGTTTCCTCAATGGTACGCTCGACCTTCACGTCCAGCTCGAGAAAGAGATCTCTGAGTTCATCGGCAAGGAAGACTGCCTGTGCTTCTCTACAGGTTTCTCTGTGAATCAGGGTGTGCTGGCTATGGTAGTCGGAAAAGACGACTACATCATTTGCGACGATCGCGACCACGCTTCAATTGTGGACGGTCGTCGTCTTTCGTTTGCCAAGCAGCTCCACTACAAGCACAACGATATGGAGGATCTCGAGCGCGTGCTCCAGAAGCTCCCTTACGAGGCTATCAAGCTGATCGTCGTCGATGGCGTCTTCTCGATGGAGGGTGACCTCGCCAAGCTGCCTGAGATCGTTGAGCTGAAGCACAAGTACAACTGCTCGATCATGGTCGATGAGGCTCACGGCATCGGTGTCTTCGGCCGTCAGGGTAGGGGTGTCTGCGACCACTTCGGTCTCACGGATGAGGTCGATCTCATCATGGGCACCTTCTCTAAGTCGCTCGCTTCCATCGGTGGATTCATCGCTTCCGACTGGGATACGATCAACTTCCTGCGCCACACTTGCCGTACCTACATCTTCTCTGCATCCAACACGCCAGCTGCTACAGCAGCAGCGATGGAGGCCCTGCACATCATCCAGAAGGAGCCCGAGCGCATTCAGGCCCTCTGGGATGTGACTCACTACGCCCTGAAGCGTTTCCGTGAGGAAGGCTTCGAGATCGGCGATACCGAGAGCCCCATCATCCCGCTCTATGTGCGCGATGTCGATAAGACGTTCCTCGTAACGGCACTCGCCTTCAAGGCCGGTGTGTTTATCAACCCTGTGATCCCTCCCGCATGTGCACCTCAGGACACGCTCGTACGCTACGCCCTGATGGCTACCCACACCAAGGAGCAGGTCGATCGCTCAGTGGTAGCGTTGAAGAAGATCTTCGTCGAGCAGGGCATCATCAAGTGAATACAGTTCACACATCATCAAAAGTTTTAATATTCATCATTGGCCGCGGGAGTTTTCTTCTGCGGCTTTTTTTATGGAAATCCGAAAAATATTCCGCAAATTATTTGGATAACTTAAATATTCTTTGTACCTTTGCACCCGCAAAACGAACAACGAGGTGTAGCGCAGTTGGTAGCGTTCCTGGTTTGGGACCAGGCTGTCGCAGGTTCGAGTCCTGTCACCTCGACCACCCTTAAAAAATAAACCGCTGATGTGCTTGAGTCCCAAGATTTTCTGGCAACTACGATGAGATAGACGACGAGCGTAAGTTAAAGAGATAACCCTGTGATAATTTGGTTTACTCTTGAATTAGCAACCTCTTCCGTCAATACTGCAGGCAGCACCTTCATCCTGTGGCCTTGGTTCCAGTCCTACATCCTTAGAATAGAGTGTGACGGTTCCATCTTCCAATACATAACAGGGAATGCCTAGATCATCTACAGCCTTCGCTTCATCGAAAGCGGGATTCGTGTCACGGAGCTTGATGAACTGTTTCAGGTTCCTGACATGCTTGCCGATGTCGATCACCTCGAAATTCGGATTACCCTCCACTTGCTTCTCTACGTATTCGCAATCTGGACAGGTATGCATCACATACATCTTAATCATAGTTGCTTCTGTTTTTGTTAATTGTCTATTTGCGCACAAAAATACGAAAATATCCTCAATTATCGTACTCCAGCTATCAAATGAACGTCTATTTTATGCTAAATTTGCTAAATCTGGTTTAGTTTTGCTATATTTTGACTACATTTGCAAAACGAATTATTTATACGACATACATATGACACAAGAATATGCAAGGGTATCAGTAGAAATGCCCGAAAACGAAGACGACCTTGGTCGCTTTGCTTGCAAAGAACTTACATACGAGATTGAGAACAACGACATCAAGGATGAATTTATCATCAAGTTCTGATTATGGAAAAGAGAAGCGATACCTATCAGATTGCATCCGATATTCAATGGGAATATGCGGGTGATGGCATTGTACGTCAGATTATGGGCTACGACGAGAACTTAATGATGGTGAAAGTAAAATTCAATCAAGGAGCCGTCGGCACACTCCATCAGCACCCACATACCCAAAGTACTTACGTGGCCAGCGGCTGCTTTGAGGTGACTATCGGTGAGGAGAAGAAAGTACTCAAAGCTGGCGATGGCTATTACGTGGCTCCAAACCTACTTCATGGTTGTGTCTGTCTGGAGGCTGGTGTTCTCATCGACACCTTTACTCCCATGCGCGAAGATTTCTTGAAATAGGACGTAATAAAATCTTTTATGCAAGCACAACCTCTGCAGGCACGCCTAGCACTTTGTACAGACTGCGGGCAATGTCGAAACTCATCGATCTGCGACCATGAAGCAGGTCACTGAAGGTCGTAGCACTGATACCTATCATCTGAGCTGCTTCCTTCTGCTTCAGCCCACGCTCTTTCACCTGAGTCAGAATGGCATTAGTAAGCAGCGTACTCATTCTGCCAGGCAGTGGATGATAGGCACGGCCATACTCATCG
>OMZO01000092.1 GCA_900315525.1 uncultured Prevotella sp.
GGAAGGCAAGAATCCTATGCCAGAGATCATGGTTCCGCTGATTGGTACGCTCTACGAGCTGAAGCAGCAGAAGGAGGTTATCCAGTACGCCGCTAAGGAAGTATTCCAGGAGTACGGCATTGAGGTTGAGTTCGAGATCGGTACGATGATCGAGATTCCTCGTGCTGCCCTGACTGCTGACCGCATTGCTACTGAGGCTCAGTACTTCTCATTCGGTACTAACGACCTGACTCAGATGACCTTCGGTTACAGCCGCGACGATATCGCTTCGTTCCTGCCTGTATACCTCGACAAGAAGATCCTGAAGGTTGACCCGTTCCAGGTGCTCGACCAGAAGGGTGTTGGCCGTCTCATCAAGTTCGCTGTGAAGGAAGGCCGTGAGGTACGTCCTGACCTCCGCTGCGGTATCTGTGGTGAGCATGGTGGTGAGCCCAGCTCTGTGAAGTTCTGCGCTAAGATCGGCATGAACTACGCATCTTGCTCTCCGTTCCGTGTGCCCATCGCACGCCTCGCCGCCGCACAGGCTGCTGTTGAGGAGTAATTATCACTCTGATATAATGAAAGGGATCTGTCCACTTGGGCAGGTCCCTTTTTAATATCTCATTTGAGAGGATGTCGAAGTACAATCTTATTGCTTTGAGTTATTGTTCTATTTCATACCCTTTCACCTGAATTGCTGGACAGACGGGGAGTTTCTTGGTCTTTCCTTTCACAGCATTGCGATACAGCCCATTCTTCATGTAAGCATTCAGGTATAAGAACCCCTTCTTACCAAAGCCATCCACCACGCGAATGCTAACATAATAGTCTGTCTTGGGCTTTAGTACAATGTTCTCTTCTGGGCGGATGTCTAAGATGTACTTGCTCTTATCGTTGGTGAGTGTTTCGTATATCGGCTTCTGGTGAATATTCACGAATTGCTTGCCTTTCCTTTCATAAATGTTAATACTTACCTTACATTGCTTGAAAGTACAGCTGGATATCTTCACCAGGATATCGCTGATGACATAACTCCTTTTACACGAAAAAGCTACACCGCCTTCAGGCCCTAAGTTCGATCCTTGTCCTGAAGTGCCAACGAGTCCTGGGGCAGGTATGCCTTTGCCTACGATGGTCTTGGGCTTATTCTTCTTGCTAATCACCACCTCAGCCAGTTCTACCACTTTGTCTTTCAAAACTACGGTGAGCTTGTCTTTTTTAGCATATTCCTCGTAGGAAACCTCTGCGTTGAGATACGATACATGGCTGAATGATAGTTCATCTTTCCGTCCAGCTGGAATCGTAAGCTCAAAGTGTCCTTTTGCGTCTGAGATGACGCCAACACTATCATTCTCGAATCCGATGCTAACGTATTCGATGCCCTCACCTCGTTCGTTGACAACGTTGCCTTTGACTATGGTCTGTGCCGATACTGGTGATGCTACTATCATGATGGCAATTAGCATCGCAAAAATAATGGTCTTTTTCATCTATTTACTTTTCGCTACTATAGTCCAATATATCTGCTGGAGTACAATCCAACGCCTTGCAAATAGCATCAAGTGTTGTAAAGCGTATGGCCTTGGCCTTACCTGTTTTCAATTTCGAAAGGTTTGTGATAGTGATGCCAACTCGCTCAGATAATTCATTAAGCGAGATTTTCCTTTTGGCCATCATCACGTCTAAGTTTACAACAATCATCTACTGCCCTCCTTATACCGTTAAGTCGTGTTCTGCTGCAACCTGATAGCTCATTTTGTACAAGATGCCAAAAACGAGTAGAATAAGAGACTGCACAAATGGATTTGAAGTAAGGGCTATTGCTGCAGGGCCTTCAGAAATGAATGCTTGATTAAGATTGTCTGATGCTACTGTTTGAAGGAACAGCAGAATGGCAGCAATGAAGATAAGCCTGATATTCTTTTTAGGGAACAGTTCCTCATGTTGGATTCCTTTGATGAGATTGATAAAGAAAGCCACACATAGACCTATGACAGCCAACGTCAGTGCTATATATAATAGGAATACAGTTGAAACAAACAGGACTTGATTTTGTTTCGCCTCCCAATGGATGTGGCTGCCTGTAGTATCAAAGACCTGATGATAACTCTGATAACACAGAAATACAAACCATGCGGCACAAAAGAACAATGCCACATAACTGAGCCATTTCAGCGTCATAGTCAATTTCTCATTCATAGCGTAAATCAATTTAATTGTTATTCTGGCTGCAAAGGTAGTGTTATTTGTCGAAAAACGACAAATAATAGATGATAATTAACTATCATTTAACTGAATTTGTGTTTAATCATAGAAATATTGTGTCAAGAATCAATGGGGCACACGAAAAAACAAAAAAAAGTTCAAAAAGGATAGAATTTTACCCATTCACTTGAAAAAATGCGTTAAAATATATCATATTCGTTGGAAAAAGTGCGTTGAGATAATGGTTATTCGTTTGAAAAAGTGTATCTTTGCAGCACAAAATCGTTTTAAAATATGCTGAAAAGGAAAATAGAAGACTCTCTTACCCTGTGGAAAGACT
>OMZO01000023.1 GCA_900315525.1 uncultured Prevotella sp.
CTTCCCATTCCGAACAGAGAAGTTAAGCCCGCCTGCGCCGATGGTACTGCAATGCAATGCGGGAGAGTAGGAGGCCGCCACTTTTATTTTGAGCCCCGATTCACTAAGGTGAGTCGGGGCTTTTTTATTTTACAGTTTTCTTCTTTCTACTGAAAAATCGTTAATCTTCTCAAAACGTATTGCGTTTCTCGATTATATTTTGTATTTTTGCATTTGATAATAATTTCCTAAAATAATATTCAAATGGAGACAACATTAGTATTGCTAAAGCCGAGTTGCGTTCAGCGTCAGCTCATTGGAGAAGTCGTTAACCGTTTTGAGCGTCGTGGCCTTCGTATTTCTGGAATGAAGATGATGCAGTTAAGTGACGCCATCCTTCGTGAGCACTATGCTCATCTCGTTGAAAAGCCATTCTTCCCTTCACTTGCAGCCTCTATGCAGGCCTCCCCAGTCATTGCATTAGCTATTTCTGGCAAGGATGCCGTACAAGTTGTTCGTACGATGACTGGTGCTACGAATGGTCGTGAGGCTGCGCCAGGAACCATACGTGGAGACTATTCCATCAGCAACCAACAGAACATCGTCCATGCTTCTGACTCTGTAGAGAATGCTGCAATAGAACTCAAACGCTTCTTCAAGGACGAGGAGATATTTGATTATACGAGCAATGCCTTTGCCTATGTCTATGGTGAAGGAGAGTGCAAGTAGCAGAACGCATGTTTTCAGTATCGTATCCTTTCGTCTGGCTCAGTAGGATCTTTCATTGTAGAGGATTTGGCATTCAGTCGCCTACAGACTACTGGATGGTACGATATGTCATTAATGAGCATTGGCCTTATTATCATTATGATGATCTCGGTAAATCCAGCGATTGGCTCGAACGGAAATTAGGGAGACTATATTTCCGTTTGAGTAATTGGCGTCAGCCCAAGGTGGTTGAGAGCGATGGCTATCACGAATACTTCCAGGCGGGATGTAAGGACTTGGTGTTTGGACCATCGTCGGAGATGGTCCGCCTTGACGTCAACGACAGTGATTACCATAAGAAACTCCTTTCAATATATAATAAGGTAGAAGATAACACGGTGCTGATTATAGAAGGAATCAATAGGAACAAACGGTTTTGGCAATCAGTGAAGGAAGACGATCGCACGTCAATAACCTTTGATCTTTATTATTGCGGTATTGTCCTTTTTGATAAGAAGCGACATAAAATGAACTATGTGATTAACTTTTAGATGGTTGATAGATGAAGATAATGAAAGTATATACAAAGACTGGTGATAAAGGAGAAACCAGTATTGTGGGTGGTATTCGGGTCAAGAAATCCTGTAGGCGCTTAGACGCATATGGTACAGTCGATGAGTTGAATTCCCATTTGGGGCTTCTTGCATCCATGCTGCCTGATGGCGAGTATCGGGAAATAATCATACGGATACAACGAGACCTGTTTAATGTTTGTTCGAATTTGGCTACCGATCAAAGTCAGACTTCATTATCCGATTCGGCCAGACTCCCTGAAGGTGAAATCAGATTCTTAGAGGAGCAGGTGGATGGTATCATGAGACAGTTGCCTGAACGCCAGGGCTTCATCTTGCCAGGTGGATGTCAGGCAGCCTCGCAGGCACATGTTTGTCGAACGGTATGTCGGCGAGCCGAACGATGCATTGTAGCCTTGTCGGAAGAAGCGATAATTAGTCCTGAGACTTTACAATTTGTGAATAGGTTAAGTGATTATCTATTCGTACTGGCGAAAATAATAAATTTTAACACGGGTGTCAGCGAAATAGTTTGGTAAATAGTTTGTCAATAGGAAATAAATTGTTACTTTTGCGCCCAAATTAGAATTATTGTAAAAACCAAAGACTAAGAATATGTATTGGACACTGGAATTGGCATCAAAGTTAGAAGATGCTCCTTGGCCTGCAACCAAGGACGAGTTGATTGATTATGCAATACGCTCTGGCGCACCTTTGGAGGTGTTAGAGAATCTGCAGGAGATAGAGGATGAGGGTGATGTGTATGAAAGTATAGAGGACATATGGCCCGACTACCCATCAAAGGAAGACTTTCTCTTCAACGAGGATGAGTATTAAATAAGGTGGCACATTGCCACCTTATTTGCTATGTATTCATAAATTAAATTAGTAGGGACAAGTATGAACAAGATTGTATTGATAACCGGCGCAACGAGTGGTATAGGTCTAGCTTGTGCAAGAAAATTTGCGGCTAATGGTGATAAACTGATACTGACAAGCAGAAACGAACAGCGTCTGGCTGAGATTAAGAAAGAACTTGATACAGCGGTGGTCACATTAGCTTTTGATGTGAGGAATCGTGAAGAAGCAGAGGCGCAAATCAGTAGCCTACCCGCAGATTGGCAGAATATTGATGTATTGGTGAATAATGCAGGACTTGCCCTTGGACTTGAACCAGAGTATGAGGGTGACCTTGATGACTGGGGAACGATGATAGACACCAATATCAAGGGGCTACTCACAATGACGCGTCTTGTTGTTCCTGGTATGGTAAAGCGGAATCATGGACATATTATCAATGTCGGTTCGGTGGCTGGTGATGCAGCCTATGCTGGTGGTAATGTCTATTGTGCCACAAAGGCTGCAGTAAAGGCACTTTCTGATGGATTACGTATTGACGTCGCAGATACAGCGATTCGTGTTACTAATCTCAAGCCAGGACTTGTAGAGACCAATTTCAGTAATGTCCGTTTTCGTGGGGATAACGAACGAGCTGCCAATGTCTATAAAGGCATCAAACCCTTGACTGGTGATGATATTGCGGATGTTGCTGTCTATGCAGCTAATGCTCCTGCCCATGTCCAGATTGCTGAGGTCTTGATATTAGCCACTCATCAGGCGAGCGGTAGTGTGATCGTACGGAAGTAGAAACTGCTCCTCACGTCCAGAATTCTTTTTCTCCTGTATCTTCCATTTCTGCCTGACATTTTGGACAGGTATGCATGTCCCATATCCGGATATGGTCGCTGCCGCACTGCAAGCACAGTCGTCCGACCTCACTTCTGTATGATGGGGCTACGTCGGCTATGATGCCTCCCACGACGATATTCTGGATGGTCTTGCAGTCAGGGCAGGACATGGCCGTTATCTGCTGTCGAAACAAGCCTCGGCCCTCGTAAATCTCAGCTTCATATCCACACCCTTTGCAACGATATTTTCGTTTCCAAGCCATGATGTCTTTATCTTTAAGATTCGATTGCAAATATAGATAAAAATGTGGACTTATGCCTAAATTTGTGTTGAGAATTAAATTAGTTTATAAGTTAAGACTTTCGTTGTAACCAGATCTTATCTGTTTTGTAACAGTATCGTAATCGATATTTCTTGGATGCAAAACCAAATAAACGTATCTTTGCACTAAAAATAGAAAATTATGATGATGGAACAAAATTACATGATGATTGCACTGAGAGTGTTGGGTGCATTAGGGCTGTTAATCTACGGCATGAGAATGATGAGTGAGGCCCTGCAAAAGATGGCGGGTCCGCAGTTAAGACATATTTTGGCAAAAATGACAACGAACCGGTTGACTGGTATTCTGACAGGAACATTCGTGACATGTGCTGTACAATCATCGTCAGCCACCACCGTGATGACGGTATCGTTTGTGAGCGCAGGACTACTGACCCTGGCGCAGGCGATATCAGTTATTATGGGAGCCAATATTGGAACTACGCTGACAGCATGGATTATGTCACTAGGTTATTCTGCAGACTTGACGACAGTGGTGTTCCCTGCGTTTCTCATAGGCATGATCTTGATTTACAAGAAACAGTATCGTTATGTGGGCGATTTCCTTTTCGGGATAGCGTTTCTCTTCTTATCACTGGTTATGTTAAGTGCAGCAGGTAAGGACTTGGATTTAGAACATAATGAGGCGGCAGTTCAGTTTTTTGCCTCCTTCGATACTAAAAGTCACTTTACGATTCTGATATTTCTTGCCATCGGAACTTTTATCACCTGTCTGGTCCAATCGTCTGCCGCAGTGATGGCGATTACCATTATGCTTTGTTCAACAGGTGTACTTCCAATCTACTTGGGCATAGCTTTGGTTATGGGTGAAAATATTGGGACTACAGCCACTGCAAATCTTGCAGCTTTGGGTGCTGGCATCGAGGCAAGACGGGCTGCTTTGGCCCATCTGCTATTCAATGTATTCGGTGTCGTGTGGGTCATAGCGGTATTCTATTCCTTCGTTGATATCGTATGTGGTTTTGTGGGCTATGATGTGGCAACAGGTGGACAGGCAGAAAGACTACCAGTAGTGCTTGCTATGTTCCACACCTGTTTCAATCTGGCGAACACAGCTATCTTGGTGGGACTTGTACCACAGATAGAACGAGCAGTCTGCTGGCTTTTGCCTAACAAGAAACAGACTCAATATCATGAATTCAAGTTGCAATACATCCAGACCAATCTTGTACAGACACCAGAGATTTCTGTTCTGCAGGCTCAGAAAGAGGTGGCTCGCTTCGCCGAAAATACCCATCAGATGTTCGGTATGGTTCAAGGCTTGTTCACAGAAACAAATGCCAAGCGCTTTACAGAACGCTTTGACCAAATAGAGCATGAGGAAGATATGTCAGATCGTATGGAATTGGAGATAGCCCGCTATTTAGAGCAAGTGAGTGATGATCATCTGAGCGATGAAACAAAGCATAAAATCCGTCAGATGATGCGAGAGATCGGAGAATTAGAATCGATAGGTGATGCCTGCTATCATCTTGCCCGTACACTTTCGCGACTGGAACAGACAGGAAAGACATTTACGGCTCAGCAAGTTATTGATTTGCAGGCTATGATGGCTCTCTGTAACCAAGCCCTTCGTCAGATGTGCATAACCATGCATGGTCTTCGTGATGAACACGATATCAGGGATACGTTCCACATTGAAAATCAAATCAATGCCATGCGTGATCGTCTTAAGAGGGCAAACATCACTGCAGTTAATGAACACCAATATGATTATACTGTAGGAACGATATTTGGTGATCTAATAAGTTCGTTGGAGCGACTTGGTGACTATGTTGTTAATGTTGTAGAGGCAAGATTTGGAAAATAATTTGTATCTTTGCAACCGATATGGAACAAATGAAGATACTAGTTGTAGATGATGAGCAGGACTTGTGCGATATCCTGCTTTTCAATTTGCGTACAGGTGGCTATGTTGCCGAGGCAGTATATTCTGCAGAACAGGCGATGGAGAAGAATTTGGCAAGCTATGATCTGCTGTTGCTTGATGTGATGATGCCAGGTCTGTCGGGATTTGAATTCGCTGAGCGTTTGAAGCGAGACGAAAAAACAGCTAAGATACCTATTATTTTACTAACGGCGAAAGATACAGAGGATGATGCGCTGCATGGTTTCGGTATTGGTGCTGACGACTATGTGACTAAACCATTCTCCGTGCGCGAGGTAATGGCAAGGGTTAAAGCGGTGCTTAGCCGATCAGCATCGCCAGCCAAAAGTCGGCCGACAATCCTTGAATATGAAGGGTTGTCTGTCGATCTGATGAAGAAGACCGTCTCTGTAGATGGTAATGTGGTTGAGTTGACTAAGACAGAGTTAGAGTTGCTATGTCTGTTCTTGAGTCATAGAGGGCAAGTATTCAGTCGTCAAGAACTGATAGAGAAGGTCTGGCCTCAGAATGTCGTTGTTACGAGTCGGACTATTGATGTGAATATTACGCGTATGCGGAAGAAAATCGGTCGTTATGCGGCTTGTATCGTCGCGCGGCAAGGATATGGTTATCTGTTTGAAGCATGAAGAAGATGAGTGAAGGACGAAAGATGTGGGTCAGCGTGATGGTGGTATTTGCTATCTATGCCGTGATCTTTATTCTATTTGAGGATTATGACCGTCGTTTCATCAAACCGTTCGATGAAGCAAGCGACTGGCATCTGCTACTGTTTTCGTTGATAGTCATGGTGGGACTGGGTGGTATGCTATTGGGATATGCCAGACAGATGGACAAGCGCATCAGCCGCGAGCAGGCAGAAAAGGAGGGACGAATGCGACGCGAGTTGACTCAGAATATTGCCCATGAGCTGAAAACCCCTGTTGCCAGTATACTTGGCTATACGGAGACAATCCTGAATACGCCTGGCATCGATGAAGACACCCGGAATCAGTTTATTACTCGCACACATATGCAAGCCCAGCGTCTGACAGCTTTGTTGCAAGACATCTCCATATTGAACCGGATGGACTATGCTGCAAACGTGCTCACCATGGAACGAGTCGATGTATCGCAATTATTTGCAGATATTGTACAAGAAACAGCATTAGCTTTTGAAAGTCGTGAGATGATCCTCACAAACAGCTTGCCTCAAGGTATCATCGTCAGAGGCAATCCATCGTTGCTTTATAGCATTTTCCGTAATTTGATTGATAATGCGTTGAATTATGCAGGACAGGGTTCTATCGTCAAGGTCTATGCTGCTGAAGAAACTGATTATTGGCATTTCGTCTTTGCAGACAATGGAGTTGGCATTCCCCCCGAACATTTGCCACGTATCTTTGAACGTTTTTATCGTATTGATAAGGGACGAAGCCGTTCCTTGGGAGGTACGGGACTTGGTCTGGCCATCGTCAAGAATGCTGTTATACTACATGGTGGCACTATCACGGCCAAACCCACCGAAGGTGGAGGATTGACCTTTGAGTTCTCTCTTCGTCGACGATCATCTTAGGGCTGTGATCATTTGTATTATTTGATAATCATTAGTTTACCATTCTTTATATAGAAACCTTTTGTAGGCATTTCTGTTTGTTGCCCTTTAAGATTGAAATATAAAGAATTAGGCAATTCTTGTATCATTTTTTGCGTTTTAATCCCACTTGTCGGATTTTCATATTCAATAGAGAAGCGTTGAGAATCCATAATAATTTCCCATTTGGATAAGTCGTCATTCTCAAAGTCTCCATTAGTAATCATTTCAATGTCTGTTCCTTTTTCTTTGCAGGAAACGTCATCAAAATAGACCTTGTCACCTAATTTCCCAAATTCAAATTGAATATTCTCATAATCGTGTTCTGCCTGAAACTCCCATGTGTATTCGATAAAGAAAGGCGTTGGTGTAATAAAATTCAAATATTGTATGTTATTACTACCATCAGAATTCTCTTTTGTTAAAATGGGCCAAATTACAGCGTTGCTATTATCAGATTTGATAGTTGCTTTCATGATATATTCTTTCCCAGCTTTCATTGGGATACCTAATGTTGTGTTGCATTGCTTATCCCAAAGGTTTTCTCCTGCCTCGCCGTTATCTACTACCAATAAGCGATTTGGCCCCCTGTCAATAGCATTGACATCGATGATAGCTTTATGCGTGTGTCCAAAAAAGTCTGTGTGTATTGCTGTAACAGTTCCTTTTTTTGCTTCATATGCGGTAATGATGTTGCCGTCAATTGTAAAGTCATCACTTGCAAATGTAGTTTCGTATGTTAGATCTTCGGCATGTCCGTCAGCAAAAGTGCCCCATAATGAGAGTTTCGTACTTCGCCCCGTATTTAATAATATCTCATCTGACTCGTTGAGATGAGTCAGTTCATAGAACCCTTTAAGGTTGTTAGGGAAATCGTATTTCTCATTGGCTTTTATTTCCAATCCCATTTTCCGTAGTACTCTATATGCATAACGCTTTCCCATTATCCGATAGCTATTCGCCGTAAAATGAAGTTTATCATCCTGCGGTGGGCAGCCATTGGAGTGGATAATATAAGAGGATTCTATTATTTCTGGCAATTTGTTAATGACCACATTATTCAAAGCGCAAAGACCATTATACTCTGCGCCCACCACTTCACCTGCAAATAGGGGAACATCTTCTGCTTTAAGGTTAAGATCTTTTAATAGGGAAGTATACACACTTTTAACCTTTTCGGTCCATTTGCCGTCTCCGTTGTTAGATTCTCCATGATGTAATAAGATGCCTTTGATAACTCCGCTTTCTTGTGCAGCTTTTCCCATATCTACAAGTCGTTGATACGGGTTGTTATCAAATGCTTTAGCAGCTTCTTTAATAGAAATATCAGCATTTGCAATATACTCATCTAATTCGTCTGGGATAAAACCTTCGATGCTGATGCCACCTATGGCGATATTAATAACGCCAACTTTTATTTCTGCAGGAAGGGCTGCAACCATTGTGCGCCCAAAATAATCAGCCATGCCAATCCTAGCTCCAGGATTAGCAATAGGAGGTGTTGCTGTGTACCATTCTCCTTTAGTACGTTTGGGATTAGTAAAGTCACGTGCAGCCATCATTTGGAACCGAGGATCTACGTGATAATCCATATCTTCTGCCTCGGCACGCCCTTCCATGTTTGACTGTCCAAAGCAAAGATAAATATAGAAATTGGGATCAACTTCAGCCTTACCAAGTAAACTAAAAATGGATAAGAGTGTTATAATAATGACAATTCGTCTCATTTTAATGCTATTTGTATCATTTATTGTTTTTGCGTTGCAAAAGTATGAAAATATTTTTAATTGAGCAAGAATGCCGCTTGTTATTTTAGTTGTTTTTTATAGATACTAACATAATAAAAACGTATTATTTGACGTTATTTGTAATAAGTGTCAAGACTATTTCTAATCATAGGACTACTGCTTCTGTCAGTTCTGAAGACCAGTGCGCAGTATGATGTTTCCTTCGGCCATTATTGGTCGATGGAGCCATCATTCAACCCTGCGACCGTGGGTAAGGATGCCAAACTAAACTTCACTGGTGCCTATGCCATCCAACTGGCAGGTTTCGAGCATAACCCAAATACCATGTATGCTGCGGCAGATATGCCGTTCTATGCACTACGATCTTATCATGGTGTGGGCATACAGTTTATCAACGACGCCATCGGTTTGTTTTCTCACAAGCGAATTGGGCTGCAGTATGCCTATCAGCCCGAATTGTTTGGTGGAAGGCTGGGATTGGGTTTGAACTTATCAATGCTGAATGAAAAGTTTGACGGATCAAAATTAGATATTGACGACACTAAAGACCCCTTATTCACCACAACGCCAGTCAACGGCTCAGGTTTTGATATAGGTCTTGGTCTTTATTATCGTCGTGCCGATTGGTATGCCGGTTTTTCTGTGATGCATTTGAATTCACCGCATATAGAATTGGGAGAGAAGAACGAGTTGGACATCTCTGCCACTTATTATTTGACGGGTGGATACAATATTCATTTGAATCATCCGTTTTTAACAGTACAGACCTCTGTGTTGGGGCGTACGGATGGAGTTGCTTATAGAGCAGATGTCTCTGGTCGGCTTGTCTATAGCCATGAGAAGCGGAATCTGTATGGGGGACTCTCCTATAGCCCGACGAATTCTGTGACAGTGCAGATAGGGGGTGTTATTCGTGGGGTGCGATTAGGCTATAGCTATGAGATATACACCTCATCTATCAGTTTCGGCAATGGGAGCCATGAGTTGTTTATTGGTTATCAGACCGACATCAACTTGCATAAGAAAGGACGTAATCTCCATAAGAGTGTACGCATCCTGTAGAAAAAAGATAAAAGCAAAAAAAGAGTCAGATATGGAATATAGAATCATCAGAAATATGGAAAAGATTCTTGTGAAGGGCTGTAGGACCTCTCTCCTATTAGGAGTTTTATTCTTACTGAGCAGCTGTTTCGGTGGGAAGATGGCCACTTCTGGCGGAGGTGAGGTGACAGGCGTGAGCGGTCGTGCGTTTGTGGAACCAACTCCCTATGGCATGACGTTGGTCAAGCGAGGTCATTTGAAGATGGGTATTGAGAAACAGGATTCGCTTTGGGGCAAGAAAACACCCGTGCGAGACATCTCTGTTGAAGGCTTCTGGATGGACGAGACGGAAGTCACTAATTCAAAATACCGTCAGTTTGTCAACTACGTTCGTGATTCTATTCTCCGAGAACGTCTCTCAGAGATTGACGAGACTTACAAAACGGTAAAGACCGACAAGGATGGTGAAGAGATAGGTTCTTTCATCAATTGGAAGAAGGCGCTGCCAAGGCGTCCGAGTGAGGATGAGCAGGAGATTATCGACGGTATGTATGTTACCAATCCGGTAACAGGTGACAAGATGCTTGATTATCGTCAGTTAAACTACCGCTATGAGATCTACGACTATACGGCTGCTGCATTGCGTCGTAACCGGATCAATCCGCAGGAAAGGAATCTGAATACGGATATTGTTGTCAATCCAGACGAACAGGTTTGGATATCAAAGGATACTGCCTATATTGACGATGAAGGCCGCATTGTACGAGAGACCATCAACCGTCAGTTGACAGGTCCTTGGGATTTCCTGAACACTTATATTGTGAATGTCTTCCCGGATACGACTTGTTGGGTTAATGATTTCCCCAATGCCGATAACGAGATGTATATGCGCTATTATTTCTCGAACCCGGCTTATAATGACTATCCCGTTGTGGGTGTCACTTGGGAGCAGGCAAATGCTTTTTGCGCTTGGCGTACGGAGTATCTGTTAAAAGGCCTTGGACCCTCTGCGCGCTATGTGCAACGTTATCGTCTGCCGACAGAGGCAGAGTGGGAGTATGCCGCTCGTGGTAAAGATCAGAATGAGTTCCCGTGGGACAATGAGGATGTTGCAAGTGGCAAAGGCTGTTTCTTTGCCAATTTCAAGCCAGATGACGGAAATTATACCAAGGATGGTAATCTGATTACCAGCAAGGTCGGTATCTATGCTGCTAACAGCAACGGTCTTTACGATATGGCAGGTAATGTGGCCGAGTGGACGAGTACTATCTATACGGAGGCAGGCGTGGAGTCTATGAACGACATCAACCCTCAACTCAAGTACAATGCAGCGCCCGAAGATCCTTATCGTCTGAAAAAGAAAAGTGTGCGTGGTGGCTCCTGGAAAGACCCAGAGTCTTATATCCGTTCGGCATGGCGTTCCTCCGAGTATCAGAATCAGCCGCGTTCATATATAGGCTTCCGTTGTGTGCGAAGTCTCGCGAATACTACGAGTGAGAAAATTAAAGTAAAAAGGTCAAAATAGAAAAAGATACGAGTGTATGACAATTTACAGTAAATACAATATTATTTACAGGCTACAGAAATGGATGGACAGCGTTGCTGGACAGACGTTTCTGAACTATGCCTACAGTTGGGGCGCCTCCATCGTGATATTAGGTACTCTCTTTAAGTTAACCCATTTGCCGGGAGCCAACTTTTTCCTGTTCTTGGGTATGGGTACTGAGGTGTTGGTATTCTTTATCTCAGCTTTTGACCGCCCCTTCGACAAGACAGCTGATGGGATGGAGTTAGATGTGCATATGACGTCAGAACCGAAAGAAGAACATGATGTGGAAGCCCGACAGTCACCCATTGTGATTGTCGGACAGTCGCCAGTTGTGTCAGCCAGTCAGGCACCTGTGGTGGATACCGAAGCCATCTCGGCTGTATCTACGTCAGTGAGTACGGTGTCAGGCCTCTCAGGGGCTGTTGTGCCACCTGCGATCAATCCTGAGTTGGAACAGGCTACTTCCAGCTACGTCGATGAGCTGAAGCGCTTGACAGAGATGCTCTCCCGTGTTTCGGCTAAGAGCGAACGATTGGCTCATGACTCCGAAGAGATGGAAAATCTGAACCGTACTCTGACAGGAATCTGTAAGGTCTATGAAATGCAGTTGAAGAGTGCCAGTTCACAAATAGGCACAATCGATGAAATCAATGAGCAGACGCGAAAGATGGCAGAGCAGATTGTAGAGTTGAACAAGATCTATGCCCGTATGATAGAGGCGATGACCGCTAAGTTGAACGTATAGCAAAGATGGCAATCAAGAAAAGACCAGTATCCCCACGCCAGAAGATGATTAATCTGATGTATGTCGTCTTGATGGCAATGCTTGCGCTGAATGTCTCAACGGAAGTACTCAACGGCTTCTCTGTTGTGGAGGATAGTCTGAATCGTACCACAGGAGGCTCTATCAAAGAAAATCAGCTCGTCTATGATAACCTTGAGATGCAGATGCGTCTGAACCCGACAAAGACCCGAGAGTGGTATGAAAAAGCCAAAGAAGTCAGGCGTATCAGCGATTCCCTTTATAATTTCGCAGACGAACTCAAGTTGGCAATTGTCCAAGAGGCAGATGGTAAGGACGGACAAGTAGAGGATATCCGAAACAAGGAAGATCTGGAAGCGGCCAATCAAGTGATGCTTGCCCCAGGTCGAGGCAGAGGCCGGGAACTGTATATGGCTATCGGTTCGTTCCGACGTCGTATTATCAATATGACCTCTGATATGAGCAAGCAGCAGATTATCAGTGCGAACCTGTCTACGACTGTACCAGCCAAGGCTAAGGCCATGGGTAAGAACTGGCAGGAGTATATGTTTGAAGACATGCCTGCTGCTGCAGCTATCACATTGCTGTCGAAGTTGCAGAGTGATGTACGATATGCAGAGCGAGAGGCCCTCCATACGCTTGTTGAGAATATTGATGTGAAAGATATCCGTGTGAATGCCTTGAATGCTTTTGTCATTCCTAATTCTCAGACAGTCGTCAGGGGAGATCGTTTTTCGGCGCAGATCGTGATGGCAGCAGTCGATACGACCCAGGTCCCGGATATCTATATAGGGAACCAAAAGGTAAACCTGAGCAATGGTCTGTATGAGACAGTGTGTAACCGTACCGGCGATTTTACATTGTCGGGTTATATCGAGACCGTGAATGGTAGTGGTGATAAGATCAAACGTGACTTCAACCAGAAATACACGGTTGTTGATCCGAGTGCTACGGTTTCAGCCGACTTGATGAATATGCTATATGCCGGTTATAACAATCCCATCAGTGTGAGCGTGCCTGGTGTGCCGTTGAATAAGGTTCAGGCAACGATGACTAATGGCACGTTGCAGGCAGTCGGCCCAGGTCGGTATATTGCGCGACCTTCAAAAGTCGGACAGGATGTAACCATCAGTGTGGTATCGACCAATACAGGACGACCACAACAGATGGGACAGTATAAGTTCCGTGTGCGTAAGTTGCCTGATCCGACACCTTATATTGCTATGAAAGATGAGCATGGTAATCCAACACGTTACAAGGGTGGAGGCTTGGCGAAGTCACAATTGGTAGCCTCTGATGCGATTGGTGCAGCTATCGATGACGGTATCTTGGATATCGCGTTTCGTGTACAGAGTTTTGAAACTGTTTTTTTTGATAATATGGGTAATGCCGTGCCGATGGCCTCAGATGGAGCCACCTTCTCAGCGCGCCAGAAAGAGACTTTCCGCAAGTTGGCTCGTAACCGACGGTTCTACGTCTCGCGAGTGACAGTGGTTGGTCCTGATGGTCTGACGCGAACATTGCAGAACCCGATGGAAGTGATCGTAAAATAAAGAAGATATGAAGAAAGTTTTGGTCTTGATGATGATGGTCCTGGCCGTTGGTCAAGTAGTGGCCCAGCCAAAGAAGAGTCGTGTCCCTCAGTCAGAACAGCAGAAGAAAAAGAATCCTTCATCGGCGATGTCCATGAGGGCTCAGATATCATTTCCTACGGCACTTGAGATGCCAGAGGAGGTTGTGTGGCGAAGGGATATCTATCGCGAATTGGATTTGATGCAGGACGCCAATGCAGGACTTTATTATCCAGTAGAACCGCAGGGACGTCAGGTCAATTTGTTTACCTACATCTTTAAACTGGCCCAGAACGGTTATATACCAGTCTATGAATACCCTACTGATGGTAGTGATGTGCTCACGGATGAAACAAAGGTTCAGATGAAGACGATCCTTGACAATTATCATATTTTCTATGAGGAGCAGGATGGTAAGTTGAAAGTAGACAACAGTGATATCCCTTCTGCAGAGGTTAAGAAGTTCTATTTGAAGGAATGTGCCTATTATGATCAGGCTAATTCCTCTTTCCATATCAAAGTTTTAGCTCTGTGTCCGGTGATGCTTCGGGATGATGACTTTGGGGGAGAGGCTACCCAATATCCTTTGTTTTGGGTAAAATACAGTGACGTGGAACCTTTCCTGAATCGCCAGACAGTGATGGCCAGCAATTTGAATAATGCGGCTACGGTATCGATGGATGACTATTTCACGTTGAATATGTATCGCGGTACTATTTATAAGACTACCAATGCGCAAGGTAAGACGCTGCTTCAGCTATGCGATGGCGATACTGAGAAAATGACTGCGGAACAAAAGCGCATAGAGCAAGAACTGCAGGATTTCCAGAAAAAGATATATGGTGATCCAGCAAAGAAAGACTCGCTCGATAGTATAGCTAAGCTTGACGTGAAGCATGTGAAAAGTACGAAATCGTCAAGCAGGAGTTCCCGTCGAACAAAGGCTGGTAAGTCTAATAACTACAGTTCGTCCAAGAGCTCAGCCAGTGGTTCTGCTCGTGTCACTGTTCGTCGTCAGCGCCATTAGGTCACATAAAAAAACTCAAATTAAATTTGTTTTTTTGCGTTCTTAGTCGTACCTTTGCACCAGTATTACTCATTAAACTGGAAAAGATATGAAAAAGATTGTTTCGCTGGTGGTACTTATGTCTGCTTTGACTTTGTCAATGCAGGCTCAAGGT
The DNA here is from genome assembly GCA_900315525.1 of uncultured Prevotella sp. GTDB lineage: Bacteria > Bacteroidota > Bacteroidia > Bacteroidales > Bacteroidaceae > Prevotella. The sequence continues at coordinate 14,602 of OMZO01000023.1, forward strand.
GTTAAGTTTGGACTGAAGGGTGGCTTGAATATTACCAAGATGTCACTGAACAGGGATGTCATCAAGTCAGATAACCAGACAGGATTCTATATCGGTCCGACCGTGAAGATTTCGTTGCCCTTAGGTTGGGGCGTAGATATTGCAGCGCTCTATGACCAGCGTACAGCTGATGTCAAGGTCGGAACTCCAGATGCTACTGTCGCGAGTCAGACTATTTCTCCTTCAAACGCGGCGGCTTCAGCACTGGGTTCTGAAAAGATTACTCAGAAGACATTGAACATTCCTGTCAACCTCCGTTATAACATTGGTATTGGTGGTTCCGCCGGCATTTATCTGGCTGCTGGTCCCCAATTTGGTTTCCCCGTAGGTGACAAGGTGTATAATACCAAGGTCGGTGAGTATCGTCTGAAGGATGCTAATCTAAGTTTTAACTTCGGTGCTGGTGTTTATCTGCTGAAGCACCTGGAGGTTGGCTTTGCCTACAACCTTGCCGCTGGTAAGTCTGGTGAGTTCAGTGGCTGGAATGATGTAGATACACATAATAACGCCTGGCAGATTGGAGCTGCCGTTTATTTCTAAGCCGACTTGTTTGCCGATGTTATACTACCCTTGCCGCTCGACGGCATGTTCACCTATTCCGTTCCTTCATCGTTGGAAGAACAGGTGCAGAGGGGGGTGCGGGTTCTTGTTCCATTAGGTAGGAACAAAACCTACGTCGGCATTGTTTCTGAAAAGCATTATCGGGCACCTGAAGGATATCAGACGAAGGATATCCTGCAGGTGCTCGACGTTACACCTATCTTGTTAGACAGCCAACTAAGGCTTTGGCATTGGATAGCAGATTACTACATGTCGCCTATTGGTGAGGTGTATAAGGCTGCTTTGCCATCAGGACTGAAAGCGGAAGATGGTTTTCGACCAAAGACGGAGACCTATATCACGTTGACGCCCCAATTCCGGAATGAGCAGACACTCCATGTGGCCTTGAATATGCTGCATCGAGCTGATAAACAGCTAGCGGCTTTGATTGATTATCTGGCACTGTCGCATTGGGATAGTGTAGAGGGAAGTGTCTGCCGAGAGACTGTTGTGGAGATTACACGTGACGAGCTGTTGAATGCAGGTCATAGTCTTCCGACTGTTAATGCCCTCGTCAAGCGAGGCCTCCTTGAGGTCTATGAGCGCGAAGTCGGACGGTTGAATCATGGTGGAGAACCCCATTTAGAGAAGATCAGGTCATTGAGTGATGTACAGCAAGACGCTTTTAACAAGATACAATTCTCTTTCTTGGGGAAGAATGTCACGTTGCTTCATGGGGTTACCTCAAGTGGTAAAACGGAGATCTATATCCATCTGATTCGACAGGCACTGGAAAAGAAGCAGCAAGTGTTGTATCTTTTGCCAGAGATTGCTTTGACAGTTCAGATCATGCAGCGGTTGCAACATGTGTTTGGTAATCGGCTCGGCATCTATCACAGCAAGTATTCCGATGCAGAGCGAGTGGAGATATGGCAGAAGCAACTCTCGCAGAATCCATATGACGTCATCTTAGGTGCACGTAGTGCAGTATTCTTGCCTTTTCAGAATCTTGGTCTGGTAATTGTCGATGAGGAGCATGAAACCAGCTATAAGCAACAGGATCCGATGCCGCGCTATCATGCTCGCTCGACAGCGATTGTTCTTGCGCAGATGTTTGGTGCAAAGACGCTTTTAGGTACTGCAACGCCCTCGGTTGAGACCTACTATAATGCGAAGACCGGGAAGTATGGACTGGTTGAACTCTTCCAGCGCTATAAAGGCATTGAACTGCCAGAGATACAGGTTGTAGATGTCAAGGACCTGCAACACCGCAAGATGATGAATGGTCCTTTCTCACCTTATTTATTAAATAAAGTACGTGGAGCACTTGAACATGGAGAACAGGCTATCCTTTTCCAAAACAGACGAGGGTATGCGCCAGTGATTGAGTGTAAACAGTGCGGCTGGGTACCCCATTGCCAGCACTGTGATGTCAGTCTGACGCTTCACCGTAATCTGAATCAGTTGACCTGTCATTATTGTGGTTATACCTATCAGGTACCTACGGAGTGTCCCGCCTGTGGCTGTCAGGAACTACGTACAAAAGGCTATGGCACGGAGAAGATTGAGGCTGAGGTGCAGGACATTTTCCCAGAAGCCCGTATTGCGCGGATGGACCTTGATACCACCAGAAGTCGAAGTGCTTACGAACGTATCATCAGCGATTTCGCTTCTGGACGTACCAACCTACTCATCGGTACCCAGATGATCTCTAAGGGACTTGATTTCGATAAGGTCAGTGTCGTAGGTATCCTGAATGCAGATTCGATGTTGTACTACCCAGATTTTCGAGCGTATGAACATGCTTTCATGATGATGGCCCAGGTAAGTGGTAGGGCGGGGCGGAAAGGTAAGCGGGGACTGGTGGTTCTACAGACTAAGAGTCCCGATTTACCAATCATTCAGCAAGTGGTGCGCAATGACTATGCCGCGCATTATCAGTCATTGATTGCCGAGCGTCAGCAATTCCATTATCCGCCGTATTACCGTCTTGTGTATGTCTATTTGAAACACAAGCAGGATTGGGTAGTAGATACTGCTGCTGCCGAGATGGCGAGTCGTCTGCGCCAGTGGTTTGGTGCTCGTTTGTTGGGGCCAGACAAACCGGCTGTCGCCAAGGTGAAGTCGCTTTCTATCCGTAAGCTCGTTCTGAAACTCGAACTTGGAATCAATATGGGAGATGTCCGCAAATACTTAGCGCTTGCCCAGCAGCAGATGCTACAAGACAAGCGCTATGTATCATTGCAAATCTACTATGATGTAGATCCGCTGTAAGAATCTCTTTAGAAGTTCAACTCGCAACCAATACCCAGAACTCGGTTTGTACGAGTGAAAGTGTCGCTGATAAGCGGTTCTGTAGAGGTAACGCGCTTATAGTCGTCGTAGTTTGTCTGGAAATAGGCAGCCTTCAGTGTAACCATATCGGAAGCCTTGTAGTTGAAGCCGAAGCCGAAACTCATGCTGTTCACAACGAACGACATATCATTCATATAGGCATCTGTAAGCTGATAGCGAGTAACTTGGGTACCAGCAGAGATGGTGAGTTTGTCTGTGACGTCCCACTCAGCACCGCCCAGATACTCGTTCGTACCGCCGTCAAGCAGTTCCTGGGAGTTGTTGTACCATTTCACATTAGTGTCATAGAAGTGATGATAACCAAGGTTTACGCGTACGTCGTCGGTGATGTTCCACATGGCACCTAGGGCAAGCTGTGCAGGTGAGTCTTCATCGATTTTCTCGCCGTCACGGAATTTGTTGACAGCCGGAATCTCACTGGCCTTGTTGACAGTTGACTCATTGTGCATTTGAATCTGTGTCTTGAACTCGTACTTGGCAGCGAAATTGAACTGGCCAACGCGCCAGTCAACACCAATGACTGGTGCTACGCCTACACTCCATTGATTACAAAGCAGGTTCACACCCTCAGAATATTTCTGAAGGTTAGCCAAGTTGTCATTTGTACCTTGCAGGGTGGCTGCTGAGCCTTCGAGCTGTGCCTTCATCGCAGCCAATTCTGCATACTGGGGGGCTGCCGTAGCACCTGCAGCTTCATACTGGGCCATACCAGCGTTTACCTGCTCCAGACTACTGTTGACATAGCTGATACCACCATCAACCATTGCTGTAGCTGACTGCAGGAAGCTGCCGAAGTCCTGATAGCCGCCAGCAGTCTTTACCATGATGTTACTGATCTTTGCCTTATAGGTAGCCATTCCGTAAAGTATGCGCATACCACCATATACTGCGAGGTCGGGTGTAATCTTATAGGCTGCACCGAGCTGGAAACCGAAATAATACTGGCGCCCCTGCATATAGCCATCCATGTCATAGCCGCTTACACCAGGAGCAGGCTGGCCAAGTGCAGTAGCGATTTGGTCGAGACCTCTCAACTGGTTGGCAATACCACCTACGACGCTTTCGAAAGAGCCGAGACCTTCGGAGAACTCACAGCTGCCACCACCACCAGGGATGGAGAAATTGAACTGTACGCTCCAGTTCCCTTTATTATAGGCACCCTGCAGTGATGGGATAAACGGTGCATCGGCGACGCCTTCAAAAGTCTTTGTGGATTCACCGTTATTCTTACGACCTAATGCAAATACGGGGCTGGTGCTAGTAATCGTACGTGTCTGATGGGCGTATTGCCAGTTGAAACCGATATGGAGACCTTCGGGAAGGAAGGCGACACCTGCGGGGTTAGAATAAACGCCGTCGAGGCCGATGGCGGCATCACGGGCTGGATTCCTTAAGAAGTCAATACTCTGGTTTGTGTTTGTTAAAATACCGCCAGCCGTTGCTGTGGTTGTTGCCGCCAGCATCACGCCGGTAAGCACTGCATAGAGTTTTTTCATATCCTTAAACATCTTTTTGCTAAAAATCGGCTGCAAAGGTATATTTATTGTTCCGTATTCGGCTGTTTGCGCACACAGAATTAACAACCATTAACTATTTATAGGGATTTTCCTGCACAAAAATGCCCATTTGTGCAAGTTTTTATTGCACAAATGGGGCGTGATGTGTGCAGTCTTTCGGCTACTTTTTCAGTTCTGGATAGCTAAGGCGTGTGTGGTAAATAGTTTTCAACTTTTCAATCAGCACAGTCTTGGCATAGGCGATATCACGGAAAGTGATAGGACAGTCTTTGAAATATCCTTCTGCTACTTGTGCGTCAATCAACTTATTGACGAGTTCGCGTATGGTCTTTTCCGTATAGTCAGGAAGTGATCGTGAGGCCGCCTCTACGGTATCGGCCATCATGAGGATGGCTTGTTCTTTTGTGAATGGATTCGGTCCTGGATAAGTGAAGAGCAGCTCGTCGACATCTTCGTTCGGATGTGTGTTCTTGTATTGTATATAGAAGAACTTTGTCTTTCCAAGTCCATGATGAGTGGAGATGAAATCCTTGATGGTGTTTGGCAAGTTGTATTTTTCTGCCAGTTTGACGCCTTCCGTCACGTGGCTGATAATCATCTGGGCACTATCGATGGCACCGAGTTTCTCGTGGGGGTTAACGCCAGACTGGTTCTCTGTGAAATAGACCGGATTCATCATCTTGCCGATATCATGGTAGAGGGCACCAGTACGTACTAATTGGCTCTTGGCTCCGATTTTGTTGGCTATCTCAGCAGCAAGATTGCCTACCTGAATAGAGTGCTGGAAGGTGCCTGGTGCCACCTCGCTCATCTTCCTGAGCAGTGTCTTGTTCATGTCCGACAACTCAATCAGGGTGATGTTCGAAGTGAAGCCAAATGTTTTTTCTATCAGGTAGAGTAGGGGGTATGAGCAGAACAGCAGGATGCCGTTGATAACGATGTAATTGTATTCGCTGAGGCTGAGCTTCAGAATGTCACTATTGCGGATCCACTCAAGTGAGAGATTAGCTAATGCTGAGGCGAATGTTACGAATACGGCAGTCCAGAAAAGTTGTGAACGACTTGACAGTTCTCTGAGTGAGAAGATAGCGGTCAAGCCAGCTACGGTTTCTACGCAGATGAATTCCAGTGGGTGCTGTAGAATACAGGCACAGATGGTAATCATAGTAAAATGTGCCATAAACGCTGTGCGTGAGTCCATGAAGACCCGGATGAAGATGGGAACCATCGCAAATGGGACTATATAGACGTGAAGCACACTGTGCTCGACCATCAGTGAGGCTATTACGGTGAAGAGCACTATTAAAGAATAGAGCATGGCAGTAGATCTGGCCTTTTCGAAATAGTCTTTGCGGAACAGGGTTAGATAGATGGTGAAACAAGCGATCAGAATCATTACGTAGAGGACTTGTCCCACAATAACAAGACTGAGCCCCTTTTTACCTTCTTCTCGGCGTTCGGTCTCTTTCTTATACGACATCAAGATGTTGTATGTCTTCTTGTCGACGATATCGCCTCTATCGACAATCTTCTGTCCTCGCTGTACGATACCGCTTGCCAGAGCAATGCTGTTGCGCAGTTCGTTGAGACTGGCCTCACTACGTTCCTTGTCATAGGTTAAGTTAGAGGAGATATAGTCATTGAGATTGCATTTCTGTAGGATGTCTTTGTGCTTGGCCAGTGATTCGTCCTGGAAGATTTGCTCATAAGCAGAAGCAACCGAATAGAGATCGCTAACGGCTGCGCTGGCCGCATCTTTACCATTGATGATCCTGATCATGCGGGAACTGTCTTGATGCAGTCGCGTAAAGTCTGTGTTGTTCATGATGCCCTTTCCATAGAGCTCCCTCAGACGGTTTGCTACGATGCTCAGGTAGTCGTCTGTAAGGCCTGGAATGCCTTTGTTGTAGTCTTTATAGAATTGTCTGATATGTTTGCCAGCAATCTCACTGTTCATGATAAAGTAAGGTTCATATTGCCTCATCATGCTATCGCGTTCGGCCTTTACGACATCATCGCTCTTATAAATCGGAAAATCGAATGGTGCACTCAGCTCTGTGTAGATCCACGGCTTTCCTCGCTCGATCTTGAAGTTCGTTGTGCTATTACGTGGCATCAGCCATACAATGATGGCCGTAGTGACAAGGACGAGGCCTATGCGGGTAAGAATATCACGCCATTGGAGGTCATTTTTGATATTGAAACTGCTCATTTTCCTATATTTTATGCTTTTATGGATGCAAAAATACAAAAAACTCTCAACTTTCACCCCACAACTCTTAACTTTTTTGTATCTTTGCAACCAAATTATTAGAAAACAATGTCAGAAAGAAGAGTAAGAGTACGCTTTGCACCCAGTCCAACGGGTGCGTTACATATCGGTGGTGTCCGTACTGCCCTGTATAATTATCTGTTTGCTAAGCAGCATGGTGGTGATCTGGTGTTCCGTATTGAGGATACAGATTCCAACCGTTTCGTGCCAGGGGCAGAGGAGTATATCATTGAGTCTTTCAAATGGTTGGGTATCAAGTTCGACGAGGGCGTCAGCTTCGGAGGTGACAAGGGACCGTACCGCCAGAGTGAACGCCGTGATATCTATAAGAAATATGTGAAGCAGTTACTGGACGCAGGCAAGGCCTATATTGCCTTCGATACTCCTGAGGAACTGGATGCCAAGCGCCAGGAGATACAGAACTTCCAATACGACTGCCATACGCGCAGTCAGATGCGCAACTCCCTGACTCTTCCTAAAGAGGAAGTAGAGCAGATGATAGCTGATGGCAAGCAGTATGTGGTTCGTTTTAAGATCGATGCCGGACAGGAAATACTTGTCAACGATCTGATTCGTGGTGAAGTGCGTGTGAAGAGTGACATCCTTGACGACAAGGTGCTTTATAAGAGTGCTGACGAGCTGCCTACTTATCATTTGGCCAATATCGTGGACGACCACTTGATGGAGATCTCTCATGTGATTCGTGGTGAGGAGTGGTTGCCGAGTGCACCTTTGCACGTGCTGCTTTATCAGGCTTTCGGCTGGGAGGATACCATGCCTCAGTTTGCGCATCTGCCCCTGCTGCTTAAGCCCGACGGCAAAGGTAAGCTCTCAAAGCGTGATGGTGACCGTCTGGGTTTCCCTGTATTTCCGCTGGAGTGGCACGATCCTAAGACTGGTGAGGTCAGTCGCGGCTATCGTGAGGATGGCTACTTCCCTGAAGCTGTCATTAACTTTTTGGCTTTGCTGGGCTGGAATCCTGGTACTGAGCAGGAGCTCTTCACATTGGATGAACTGGTGCCTTTGTTTGATATCTCCAAGTGTTCGAAGGCAGGTGCCAAGTTTGCTTACGACAAGGGTATCTGGTTTAACCATGAATATATTTTGAAGAAGTCTGCTGAGGAAATTGCGGATTTGTTCTATCCTATTGTGAAGGAGCATTGTCCGGATGAGACGTTGGAGCGTGTGACGAAGGTGACAGCTATGATGAAAGATCGTGTATCGTTTGTCAAGGAACTGTGGCCTCTTTGTTCGTTCTTCTTCGTGGCTCCGACTGAGTATGATGAGAAGACTGCCAAGAAACGTTGGAAGGAAGACTCGGCTCAGCAGCTGACAGAACTTATCAGCGTGCTGGAAGGCATCGACGACTTCTCTTTGGAGAACCAGGAGCAAATCGTACATGCCTGGATAGAACAGAAAGAGTATAAGCTCGGCAACATTATGAATGCTTGGCGCCTGACACTGGTTGGTGAGGGTAAAGGCCCGGGCATGTTCGATATCTCGGCTTTCCTCGGTAAGGAGGAGACGATTGCAAGAATGAAACGTGCAATAGAAGTGCTTGGCTAATGTTTTACAACCTGATCATTTACCTCTATCTCTTGGGTGTGGCTATTTATAGCCGTTTCAACGAGAAGGTCCGCAAGATGTGGCGCGGCGAGCGCGAAGCCTTTAAGATATTAAGGGAGAAGGTCGATCCCCAAGCGAAGTATGTGTGGTTTCATGCTGCCTCGTTAGGTGAGTTTGAACAGGGGCGCCCTCTGATGGAACAGTTGCGTCGCGAACATCCCGAGTATAAGATCTTGTTGACCTTCTTTTCGCCTTCAGGCTATGAGGTTCGCAAGAACTACGAAGGAGCTGATATCATTTGCTACCTGCCGTTGGATACGATTACCAATGCCCGTCGTTTCCTTCGTACCATCCGTCCTGTGATGGCTTTCTTTATCAAGTATGAGTTCTGGTATAATTACCTGCATATCCTGAAGCATCGTGGGGTGCCTGTCTATTCAGTGTCGAGCATCTTCCGTCCAGAGCAGGTGTTCTTCAAGTGGTATGGCCGCCAGTATGGTCGCGTACTGAACTGCTTTACCCATTTCTTTGTGCAAAACGAGATGAGTAAGGAGTTGCTGGCTAAGATAGGTATCACGGCTGTGTCGGTTGTTGGCGATACTCGTTTCGATCGCGTGCTCCAGATTAAGGAGGCTGCCAAGCAGTTGCAGATTGTGGAGACGTTTAAACAGGATGCCAATGTCTTCGTAGCAGGTTCTTCATGGCCGCCAGACGAGGAGATCTTCATACCTTACTTCAACGAGCACAGAGACTGGAAGCTGATTATCGCTCCCCATGTCATTGGTGAGGATCATCTCAAGCAGATAGAGAAACTGTTAGAGGGGCGACGTGTTGTGCGCTATACCGCAGCCAAGGATGAAGAGGAGATCAGCAAGGCTGATGTTCTTATCATCGACTGTTTTGGTCTGTTGTCTAGTATCTATCATTATGGTGAGATCGCCTATGTAGGTGGTGGCTTCGGTGTGGGTATCCATAACGTGCTTGAAGCTGCGGTTTGGGATGTGCCAGTGTTCTTTGGCCCCAATAACCAGAAGTTCCAGGAAGCTCAGGGCCTGAAGGCTGTTGGTGGAGGTATAGACTTCCAGACCTACGAACAGTTTGCCAGCCAGATGGATTTGTTCCTGTCGGATAAGGAGAAATTGAAGGTTGCAGGTGAGAGTGCTGGCCGGTTTGTGCAGAGTCTGGCTGGGGCGACGGGGAAAGTCTTATCCCATGTGAAGCTATAGCTAATCGGGTTGGCAAACGCCAACCTGATTGTGATTTTGCCCAATAATTACTAAACGGATGAAATATATGTGGATGATTGTGTTCTGGGTATTGCCGTTGGTCGCTATTGTCTATTTGGCGTGGCATATATGGATGATTCTGCCCTTTTCTGGCTGGTGGAAGACGGCCATCATCGTGCTGGGTGTTTGCAGTTTCCTGTTGTTGTTCCTCTCTGTGGCGAGAAAGTTCGATACACTGCCTTTGTCGCTGGCGCAATGGTCGTATGAGATTGGTACATCATCAATCATGGTGATGCTTTATCTGGTGATGCTCTTCTTGGTGCTCGACCTTGGACGGCTGATGCATCTCGTGCCACGTTCGCTGGTGTACCATAACTGGCAGTCAGCCCTCGCCATCTTTGTCATGATATTCGGCATCTTCCTCTATGGCAACCTCCATTATAAGAATAAGGTACGTGTGCCCTTAGAGCTAAAGTCGTCAAAGCCGCTTCCTCGCGAATATCGGGCAGTGATGCTTTCCGATCTCCATCTGGGCTATCATAACCCTCGTCAGGAATTTGCACGCTGGGTGGATATGATCAATGCAGAGAAGCCCGACTTCATCCTGGTAGCTGGCGATATCATCGATGGCAGCATGCGGCCTTTGCTTGAGGAAAAGATGGCTGAGGAGTTTCATCGGCTGAAGGCACCCGTCTATGCCTGTCTGGGCAATCATGAATACTATGCAGGCGAACCACGGGCTCAGCAGTTTTATAAAGATGCCGGCATCCACTTGCTGATTGATGAGGCTGCCACCATTGATAGCAGTATCGTCATCGTTGGGCGTGATGATCGCACCAACATGCGTCGTAAGCCCGTCAAGGATCTCGTCAACGGATTGATGAATGTCCAATCTCCCTACATCATTGTCCTCGATCATCAGCCCTACAATCTGGACCGTTCAGAAGCTGCTGGTGTTGACTTCCAACTCAGCGGGCACACTCATCGTGGACAGGTATGGCCCATCTCCTGGATTACTGATCATATCTATGAATGTTCGTGGGGCAGTCATCAGCGTGGCTCCACTCAGTATTATGTCTCCTCGGGCATCGGCATTTGGGGCGGTAAGTTCCGCATCGGCACCCAGAGCGAGTACGTCGTTGCCACTATCAGATAGATGATTTATCCTCTTCGAGGTAGAATTTGGAGTAGGCCACGTAGTGTTCTGCGTTGTCGGTCTGTCCTGGGCGTACGGGCTTAATGTACTTCGCTGGTACTCCTCCCCAGATCTCACCAGCGGGAATCTTCGTGTTCTGAAGCACAAGTGCGCCCGCAGCAACGATAGCACCTTCACCAATCTCGCAGCCATCGAGTAGGGTAGAGCCCATACCTATCAAGGCATGATCGTGGATGGTGCAGGCGTGGACAGTAACATTATGTCCGATTGTGACGTAGTTGCCGATATGAGTTGGGCCCGTTTCGTGGGTGACGTGTACGCACGAGCCGTCCTGGACGTTCGTGCAGTTGCCGATAGTGATGGGAGCTACGTCGCCACGCACGACGGCATTGAACCATATTGAGCATTCATCGCCCATGGTTACATCCCCTACAATCGTTGCGTTCTCGCTGAAATAACAGTCCTTGCCCCACTTGGGCGAGAGACCTCTATAACTCTTGATTAATGCCATAATGGGGACAAAGGTACGAAAAAATTTGGAGATTAAGAAACTTATTGCTACTTTTGCAGAAACAAAAGCAAAAAGGAATAGTATGAACGAGAATGAAAAGCAGGAAAGACTGCAGATTGAGTTGCCGCAGAATGTGGCACAGGGAGAGTATGCCAATTTCGCAATCATAACGCATGGATCAAGCGACTTCGTGGTGGATTTCGCCCGTGTCCTGCCAGGCGTTTCAAAGGCTCAGGTTTGCAGCCGCATTATCCTGGCTCCAGAACATGCCAAGCGCTTGCTCGGTGCGCTTCAGGAGAATGTCATGCGCTATGAGAAGGAGTTCGGCACGATCAAGATTCCCAATCATGAGCCAAGTATGATATCACCCTTCGATATACCGGAAGGGGAAGCATAGCTCTATTCTGAGAAGATGCGCTCGTGAGCGGCATCAAAAAAATCTCGCCCCCATATGGGAGCGAGACTTTTTTATTTTTGCAAGTGTGATCCTTTCTCGACTTAGAGGTTTGGATTGATCTTGCTCCACTCAGAGATGGGAGGAACGATGTTCAGCGTAACGAGCTCGTCGCGCATCTTGCAGAGGTGCTCGTAGCTCTGATCCAGCTTGGCGTTCTCCTCGGCTGTACCCTGAGGAACCTCGAACTTAGCACCCTCGGCCGTCATGGTGGTCTTCATAGCCATCATGATGTGGTCGTACTTGTCGGTCTTCACGTAGGTACCAACGGGGAAGCGGAATGGCTCACCACCCATAGCGGCACGAATCATCTCGACAGAGAGGTAAGAGGGGCTCTGGAAAGAGCTGCGTCCGCGAAGCTCGATGATCTTGGCACCACCCTTGGTGACATCGACCTTCATCTGCTCCCACTCCTCAGCAGGGAACTCTGCAGTGCCGATGATATCGGTCAGCTTGCGACCTGCAATCTCTACGTGGCTGCCGAAGACGGCCATCTGCTCTCCGTGACCACCGTAGGTAGCGCAACCCTTGATCTGATTCTGCATCACACCGAACTTCTTGGCCAGTGCGCTCTGCAGACGAGTGGTATCAAGACCTGCGAGGGTTGTAACCTGACCAGGCTTCAGACCAGAGTAGAGCAGGGTTACCAGACCGGTAAGGTCGGCGGGGTTGAAGATGATCACGACGTGCTTCACGTCGGGGCAGAACTTCTTGATGTTCTGGCCAAGCTCCTCTGCGATCTTGCAGTTGCCAGCAAGCAGATCCTCACGGGTCATGCCAGCCTTACGGGGAGCACCACCAGAAGAGATGATGTACTTAGCACCCTTGAATGCCTCTTCGGCATCGGTGGTGGCAACGATGTTCACATCATCGAAGCCGCTCTGGCGCATCTCCTCGGCAACACCCTCTGGAGAGAATACATCGTAAAGACAAATTTCACTTGTCAGACCCATCATCAGGGCAGACTGGGCCATGTTTGAACCAATCATTCCGGCTGCGCCGACGATGGTTAACTTTTCATTTGTTAAGAATGCCATAATTGTATGATTATAATTTGTAAGTTGTATCAAAAAGTGCTGCAAAGATACACAAAAAATACTAATCTTTCACCTCTTTTAATATTAATCTGTGTTAATCAACTTAATTTGTGCCCAAAACGTTGTATCTTTGTAAACTGGAAATAGCAAATGATGAATGCTTAAGAACCTATAAATTGTTATGAACGAAATCAATCAACGGATAGAAGACCTACGGGAATTGATGCGCCGCGAACATCTCGCAGCCTGTATCTTCCCAAGTACTGACCCCCATCAGGGCGAATATATCCCCGACCATTGGAAGGGGCGTGAGTTTATCTCTGGCTTCAACGGCTCTGCGGGAACGGCTGTCGTCACGCTCCACTCTGCCGCTCTCTGGACGGACTCCCGCTATTTTATTGCTGCAGCAGAACAGCTGAAAGGTACTGAATACCAGCTGATGAAACTGAAGATAGAGGGCACGCCCACCATCGCTGAGTGGCTGGGGAGAGAGTGCGGTGCCGGCGCTGAGGTGTGCATCGACGGCTGGTGCAGTTCTGCCAGTGCGGTGAGGGAATTGATAGCCGATCTGCGCCATGAAGGGGGCATCACTGTGCGTACGAATCTTGACCCGCTGAGACAGATATGGCGTAACCGTCCTGTGATACCCGAGAATCCTGTAGAGATATATCCTCTGAAGTATGCAGGTGAGCCAGCATGCGGAAAAATGACCCGCATCCGTGAGGCGCTCCGTCAGCTTCATGCCGACGGGATGCTGATGGCAGCCCTTGACGATATTGCCTGGACCCTGAACCTGCGCGGTACCGACGTACATTGCAATCCTGTGTTCGTGGCTTATCTGCTGATTTCTTCTAAGGACGTCACGCTGTTCGTCAATCAGGCGAAACTGACGGCAGGAGTATCTGACTATCTGAAGAGCGAAGGCATCCAGGTGGAGGACTATGAGCAGGTCGAGAACGGCCTGAAGCAGTACTTCGAGTACAATATCCTGCTCGACCCTGACGAGGTGAACTACCGACTCTATGAGATTGTGAAAAACAAGGGGCGGCAGAACGATCTTCCCAAGACCGAGATCGTGGAGGGGGAGTCGCCCGTCAAGCGGATGAAGACCATCAAAAACGAGACGGAGATTGCGGGTTTTAGGTCGGCGATGCTGAAAGACGGCATCGCAATGACTAAATTCCTCTGTTGGCTCTCCGGCTATATCGGGAAATCTGAGATCTCAGAACTGACAGAGATTGCCATCGACCAGAAACTCACGTCGTTGCGCGCTGAGCAGCCGCTCTATCGTGACATCTCTTTCGATACCATCGCCGGATACGGCTCTCATGCTGCCATCGTGCACTATGAGGCTACGCCAGAGACGGATATCCCCTTGCAGCCCAAAGGCATGCTGCTGCTCGACAGTGGTGCGCAGTATCTCGACGGCACGACGGATATCACCCGTACCATCGCCCTCGGACCGCTGACGGAGGAAGAGAAGAAGATTTACACCCTCGTGCTCAAAGGTCATATCCAGATAGAACTCTGTAAGTTCCCCAGTGGTGCAAGTGGTACGCAGATCGACATCCTGGCACGCAAGGATATGTGGCGCGAAGGACTGAACTACCTGCACGGCACGGGTCACGGCGTAGGCACTTATCTGAATGTTCACGAGGGACCTCATCAATTCCGAATGGAGTGGAAACCCGCCCCGTTGGTGGCAGGCATGACTATCACCGACGAACCAGGCATTTATCTGCCTGACCGTTGTGGCGCCCGTACGGAGAACACCCTGTTGATCGTACCCTATAAGGAAACGGAGTTCGGCCGATTCCTGCAGTTCGAGTCGCTCACGCTCTGTCCCATCGACAAGGCTCCCATCGTTCGCGAGATGATGCTGTCTGAAGAGATTCAGTGGCTCAACGATTATCACCAGCGTGTCTTCGACGCCCTCTCGCCCCATCTGAATCCCGATGAGGTTGAGTGGCTCCGCACAGCCTGCGAGGCGATATAAGAATGAGCCCAAACCACCATCCGAAGTGATTTGGGCTCTTTTCTGTTAGCATTTCTGCCAGAGGTTAGTACCGCCTTGGCGCTTTGCTAAGCTTTAGAGGGGGGAGAGACTAAGGCTCGCAGGGGAAAATACTAAGGGTAACAGGGAGAGACCCTCTATCTTTCAATCATTTGCCTATACGCGAACAGTCGTTCGCCTTGCCGATGCTTATCAGTCATTGCGATAACGAACGCTTGGATGATCTGAAAGTTCGGAAAATCGGATTCTGACAGCGATTTTAAGGAGTAATTAAATAAAATTTAGCAAAAGATTTGTTAGTTTCGTGAAAATGTTGTAACTTTGCACCCGCTTTTCGTGGCACCTGTGCCCGAAGCAGTAAGTTTAACATAAAATTTTAAAGCAAAGACAAATGATTATTGTACCAGTAAAAGAAGGCGAGAACATCGAGAAGGCCCTCAAGAAGTTTAAGAGAAAGTTTGAGAAGACAGGCGTAGTTAAGGAACTTCGTCGCCGTCAGCAGTTCGACAAGCCCTCTGTTTTGAAGCGCCTGAAGATGGAGCACGCCGTTTACGTACAGCAGCTCCGCACCAACGAGGAATAAAAAATATTCCCGAAAATTTGGTAGTTTCGAAAAATTTCCGTAAATTCGTAGCCGAATACCAGTAGGTGGCGATTTATGATGATTAACCAGTTTCTAAACTACCTGCGCTATGAGCGGAATACATCTCCGCTGACGGTGCAGACATACGAGGAAGGCCTTCGGGAATTCGAATCGTATCTAAGTCTTAGGGATAGCAGGCTCTCTTTAGGGGAGGCGGATGCCGACCTGATCCGTGACTGGATGGAGAGTTTGATGGATAAAGGAAACACTGCCTCAACGATTAACAAAAAGTTGAGCGCTCTGCGTTCCTTTTACCGTTTTGCCCTAAAACGGAAGCTGGTTGACAAGGATCCTGCCCATTGTATCACCGGTCCGAAGAAGTCGAAGCCGCTACCCCAGTTCCTCCGTGAGCGGGAGATGGATAATCTGCTCGACATGTTGGAGTGGGATGGTAATAATTATAAGGATGTACGCGCGCGTACCATTCTATTATTATTATATGAGACTGGGCTGAGACGTTCGGAGTTGGTCGGCCTTGACGATGCGGACGTGGATTTTACTACTTCACAGCTCAAAGTGACGGGAAAGCGTAACAAGCAGCGGATTGTGCCTTTCGGTACGGAACTTGCTGAAGCGCTGACACAGTATAAGGCCATCCGTGACGGGCAGCAGACCAAGCGCTGCGGCGCACTCTTCCTGAATGATAAGGGGGAACGGATGACAGGTATGCAGGTATATAGTATCGTACACAAGTACCTGACGGCGGTGACGTCGCTGAAGAAACGGTCGCCACATGTGCTCAGGCATACATTCGCAACGGCGATGCTGAACAACGGCGCTGGACTGGAAAGTATCAAGAACCTGTTAGGGCATGAGAGTGTCAGTACGACTGAGATCTATGCCCACACGACGTTCGAGCAACTAAAACGAGTTTACAAAGAGGCTCATCCGAGAGCCTGAACCTTTTTTTATTAACTATTAAAAAAATAGGAGGTAACTATGGAGATTAAGATTCAGTCGATTCACTTCGACGCTACCGAGAAACTGCAGGCGTTCATCGAAAAGAAGGTCGCCAAGTTAGAAAAATCTTTTGAGGATATACAGAAAGTAGAGGTGCAATGTAAGTTAGTGAAGCCAGCAACTGCACAAAACAAGGAGGTGAGCCTCTCTGTGGCAGTACCAGGAACCACCTTGTTCGTTGAGAAGACAAGTGATACTTTTGAGGAAAGTACCGACCTTTGTGTCGATTCAATGCGGGCTCAACTGCAGAAATTTAAGGAAAAATTGAGGAATAGATAAAAAAAACTTGGAAAAGTTTTGGTAATTCAAAAATAAGTCGTAACTTTGCAGCCGTTTTCCGACAGGTCGTAAATCTGAATCAGAGAGCGGCTGCTTTGAAAAGCCTCTTTAGCTCAGTTGGCCAGAGCACGTGATTTGTAATCTCGGGGTCGTTGGTTCGAATCCGACAAGAGGCTCAAAGATCGGGGAATAGGCGCAAGCCGAATGGGTGTTTTCCAGAGTGGCCAAATGGGGCAGACTGTAAATCTGCTGTCTTTCGACTTCGGTGGTTCGAATCCATCAGCACCCACTCTCAAGAGAAGTTTCGCGGAATTGACTGCGAGCCGGATGTGGAACTTGATTCTGCTGAGGCAAAGCTGAGATGCCGTTTTTGCGGAAATAGCTCAGTCGATAGAGCACTAGCCTTCCAAGCTGGGGGTCGCGGGTTTGAGCCCCGTTTTCCGCTCTAAACTCGCTGTAATAGCTCAGTGGTAGAGCACTTCCTTGGTAAGGAAGAGGTCCTGAGTTCAACTCTCAGTTACAGCTCTCTGAGAGTATGAGGAGGAAACTGAAAATTCAGAAATATAAACAATTTAATAAACAAGTAAAATGGCAAAAGAGACTTTTGTGCGCACCAAACCGCACGTAAACATCGGTACTATCGGTCACGTTGACCACGGTAAGACAACTCTGACTGCTGCTATCACCACCGTTCTGGCTAA
>OMZO01000097.1 GCA_900315525.1 uncultured Prevotella sp.
CTGCAGGATCAGTTTCGTATCCATCAGGAAATCTTATTAAGAGTGGAAATCGAGCATGAAACGGGTTCCCTTGTGGAACTCAGGATCGATATCGAGGTCTCCATTAATCTTCAGTGCCATCTGGCGACAGATAGGCAGTCCGAGTCCGTCGCCTTCCGTCAGGTCTCTCACCTCAAGGAAGGGCTTGAACACGTCTTCGCGCTTCTCCTCAGGGATACCACAGCCGGTATCCGATACCAGGAACTGATGGGCATGGGCGCCACGCTTCTTATAGTCAAGCCAGATATTGCCGCCCTCTGGTGTATAGATGGCTGCATTATTCAGCAGGTGAGTCAAGATATGAGAGACATACTCCTTGTGAATCTTGGCACTGAGGTTGGGCGCATTCACCTTCAGCGTAACGTCAGCCTTCACCTTGTCGCGGATCTGGTTCATCAGTGCTTCACAGAACGGCTGCAACTGAACATCCTCCAACTCAACGGGCTCGTCAGAGTTCTCCAACTCAGAGAGCTGCTGGATATGGCTTGAGAAGTCGAGTAGTGCCTTTACCTCAGGCTTGCTGCTGTCGAGCTTCTTGAGTGTAGGCTCCAGCTGAGCGGAGATATTGTTGATAAACTTGGCTTTCAGGGCATTATTTTCTTCAGATACCTTGATGATCTTCTTCTGCCTGCGAGAGAGCATAATGAAACGCATCAAGACAACAGCACCAATCACAAGCGCAGCAGCCAATGCAGCAGCAAGGATACCAAGGCCGATGATGATGGCCGAGCGAGTGGTCAGCGAACTGTCCTTATCGGCAATCGTAGCCTCGTTGTCGGCAATCTGCTTCTTCAGCGACTTTATCTCGTCTGCATGCTTCAAGGCATTGGTGGAGTCTTTCCACGCCACATAGTTACTATAAGACTGGGCGACCATAGCACTACCCGACTTGCGGCCATTAGCAATCAAAGTCTTATAAACCTCTTCCACTTTATCATATTCCTTGGAAGCCGTCAATTTGTCGGCCATCTCCTTAAAGACAGCATTGCCTTTCGCAGTCTGTCCGAGGGTATAATAATAGACTGCCTTGGTGTAGAGCAGGTCGTTCTTCACTTCATCGTCACTACCTGTGGCTGCATGGTTCTCCATGGCCCTAAGATGATCGGCAGCCGTAGCGCTACGCCCCATTTTCATATACATCTGATAGCGCTCTTTCGATACGAGATAGTGCAGCGGAGCCCTGCTCACAGCACCTTGTACCTTGGCATCGATGGTCTGATCGACACGACGCAACAGGTCGAAGGCTTCGTTATAGTAATTTTCCTTATAGTAGAGCACATTGGCCTTGACAGCGCACTCTACACTCTGCTTCATCTGCCCCTTATTGGCATAGTCTTCGAAAGCTAAGATATAGTTATAACGGGCACCGCCTACATGGCCTTTTTCTGCTTCAGACTCTGCACGCTGTTCAATCTCACTTTTCTGCGCATTGGCAAAGGTACAGCTAAGAAGCAGACCCAGTATAAAAATGTATAATTTTCTGTTCATATGCGATGGTAAGTAAATTATTTTAAGTGCAAAGGTAAGCATTTATTTTGATTTCCACCAAATTTTTCCTCTTTTTTATAGGTTAAGTTGGATTTCTCAGATAAAAGACGTAACTTTGCAAGCAAAATCTAGCTATCCTAGGACGTATGAGGTATCTTTTGTCATGTATATTCTTATGGTTAAGCTCCCTGCCCATTGCAGCAATTGCAGCAGGAGATTCGTTGCACGTAGTGATACTGGGTGACTCGAACACCTGGCTCGGTGGCGACGGCTGCGACAAACCACAAGGCTGGAACAAGTGGTTCCGCGATGCCTTTCAGCCTGCCAGCTGCCGAAGTTTTGCCCGTAGTGGCGCCACCTGGACTAATACCCCACAGACACGACGGAACACACAGGAGAACATCGGTGTTCTAGGCAACGACAATGTCATCTACAACCAGATTTGCCGACTCGAAGAGGCCATCAATAACGGCAGCCAACCAAGACCTCAGCTTATCCTGATTCTGGCCGGCACTAATGATGCTTGGTTCCAGAAAGCAAGACCCAAGGCCCTATCCATGACCACAGATGATGCTTTTTCATCTGATAGTCAGGCTTTTAGAAAACTGACTGTCTGTGAGATCGTGACGCTCGCTGAGTCTGTTCGCTATGGTTGTGAACTGCTGATGACGTTATGTCCAAAGGCCCAGATCGTACTGCTGACACCCTTCCAGTCTGTACAGGCTGGCAATACCATCTTCAAGGTTAGCGACCTCATTGCCCAATGCGGTCATAGGATGGGCCTCAACGTCATCCGTCTGGACCGTCAGAGCGGCATCTATGCAGAACAAGAGAAAAACCGGCATCACCTGACCACCGATGGCACCCACACCTCAGAACAAGGCGCCAAACGCGTAGGCACTTTTGTAGCCAGACAATTAGCCACCTTATTACAGTATTAATCGATAGACACACATGGTATTCTCAGACCTTTTCTTTTTGTTCGTCTTCCTGCCAGCCTTCGCCCTCAGTTATCTGGCAGCCCATTGGATT
>OMZO01000071.1 GCA_900315525.1 uncultured Prevotella sp.
TCGCGCCTGGAGGCCAGAATGGTGGATATCAAGAAAGAGCCGTGCAACTTTGCAGAGATATTCGAAGAGCAATGCGCCACCGGCTGGATGAAATACAAGAATGCAGAAACCCGCTACATTGTCGAGAATCCCTACGAGCAACTGACCATTGACATCGATGCAGGCAATCTGGGACAAGCCATCGCTCAGATAGCCGCCAACGCTGCCCAGCACACCAAGAGCGGTGTGGTGAAGGCACGCTACGACTACATCGGCCGACGACTGATCATCTCGATCGACGATACTGGCGAAGGCATACCGGCAGAACAACTCGACAAGATCAAACAGGAGCAACCAGGCGGTGCCCATACCACCAAAGGACTGGGACTGGCCATCACCAAAGAGCTGATCAGCCAGATGGAAGGCACACTGGAGATCATGTCGGAAGAAGGATCAGGCACCACGGTCTATATCACCCTCCCCTGTCATGCCTCAGTCGTCAAACGTAATAAGTTAGCTTAGCCTTATGAAGAGAATACTGATTATACTGATAGCCTTACAATCGACCATAGTACCGCTGCTGGCCCAGAGCCTCAGCGAGAAGTACAATAAAGAGAGGCCTGTGGTGGTGGTTTGCGACTGGGACAAGCCGCCCTACGAATTCCTCGATGGCAATGGTGTGCCAGCGGGTTCGAACATCGACGTGCTGAACGCTGTGATGGAAGAGCTGAATCTGCCCGTAAAATACGTGATGAAGGAATGGAGCATCGCCCTGAAGACCTTTGAGCGAGGCGATGCCGACATCATCCTTGCCAATGCACGCCGATACAAGAAAGGTCACTATGCCATCTCCGAGAACATCGTCAACTACAACCGCATCTGCGTGGCTATGCACTCCGACTCCATCGGTATGGTGACGCTGAACCAGCTGGAGCGTGAAGGAGCCGTATTCAAACCGGGCGACTACTCTGCCTACTACTTCCAAGACGGCGACACCATCAACACCAGCTTCATGGAGTTCCAGACACCCAAAGTGGCCTTGACGGGGCTCATCAATGGCGACTACAAATACTACGTCTGGGGCGAGGCGCCGCTGAAGTGGAAAATCAAGGAGCTGCAATTAGAGGGTATCATCCTGAACGATGTGAGCATCCCCATCTCCGAAATACACATCATCGGGCGCGATAAAGAGCTGATAGAACGCATGGACGACCAGTACTCTCGACTGAAGCAGAACGGCGTGATAGCCCAACTGCAAGACAAGTGGCTACATCCTGAGCGCGTGAAAGACGAGTCGACACCTTTCATATTATATATCGGCTTAGGCACGCTGATACTGATAGCCCTCATCTATCTGTTCATCCGTCTGGCCAAAGCTCACGTGAAGAGCGCCACCCGCCAATCGACCGAACTGAACGACATGATGTACAAGGCGCTGCAAATGGGCAACTTCAATGTCATGGAGTATGACATCAAGAACGACCGCATGACCAACCGCTACGGCCATATCCTGCCTAAGGCGGGCATGTCGCTGGCAGAATATACCCGGCGAATGCACCCCGACCAGCAGGCAGAGTTCACCCAGAAGATGAAAAGGCTGATCGAGGGGCGCGAACGACAATTCGAACTGAACAAACGATGGAACAAAGGCACCGATGACGCACCAGAATGGCTGAACTTCCAAGGACACGCCATCTCCGAACTCGCGGCCGACGGCCATCCTGCCTACATCGTAAACGCCATCCACGACGTGACACAGGACATGGAGGAAGACAAGGCCGAACGCGAGCTCGTCAGGAAATACGAGCGACTGTCGAACATCCCATTTATCGCCATGTCATTCTATAACAAGGGAGGATGGCTCATGGACCTGAACGACTCGATGAAAGAGTTGTGTGGCATGGATGATCCTGAGACCAAGCGTTTCTGGGAAAGCGTCTGCATGTTTGATGTACCACTGTTCCGCAATGTGTATTCCCCCGACAATCGCGATGACTTGCTGGTATGCCAGCATATGGAATATCCGGAAATGGGTATCGACCGCTATATCGAGTTCCACATCCTGCCGTTGTTTAACGCAGATGGCGAGATAGCCAACTACTTCATCACGACCCTCGATGTGACCGACGACCGTACTCGCGACCACCTGAAGCACTTGCAGGACAAAGACATCCTGCAGATGCAGACAGAGATAGAGAGTCGGAAGCAAAGGCTTAGCTACCTTTTGAAGAACAGTCAGCGATTCCTGTGGCACAGCGACATCGACGCCCGGATGCTCTACTTCTACCGTCAGCTTGGCGAACCAGAGATCAGCATGGATTTCGAAACCTTCCTTGGCTATCTGGCAGAAGAAGACCGCCAACGCATGCGTGAGACGCTGACCAGTCAGGAGATGCTCACCCACGATATCCATGGCGACATCTATCACTTCAACCACACGTTAGCCGGTCCTGGGGAGGAATGGTATGAGATTAGCGGCAAGCCTATATGCAACAAGGATGGTAAAGTGACGGGCCACTTCGGCGTCTCGATCGACATCACACAGGCGATGAAGACCCGTCAGGATCTGGAGAATGAGACGAAACTGGCCAGCGAGAGCGTCAGGAGGAAGAGCGGATTCATGGCATCGATGACTCATGAGCTGCGCACGCCACTGAATGCCATCGTAGGCTTTACGAGTGTGCTCTCTGCCCTCGCCGACTCACCAGAGCGTCCAGAGTATGTGCGTATTATCCGAAACTCGAGCGACATGCTGCAGCGACTAATCAATGACATCATCGATGCTTCATCGTTGGCCGATGGCTCCATCAGCATCAATCCTGAGCAGGTGGACTTTGCCACGATGTTCGACGATATCTGCCTGACACTCCAACAGCGCATCGAAGAGCCCAATGTGCAGTTCTTGAAGGACAATCCCTACAAGTCGTTTGTCACCACCATCGACCCAGGCCGCATACAACAGGTACTGACGAACTTTCTGACCAACGCTGTGAAGTTTACCAAGGAAGGACATATTCGTCTGGGCTACCGCTATCAAAATGACGGTCTCTACATGTTCTGCGAAGATACAGGCGCAGGCATCCCCATCGACAAACAGAAAATCGTGTTCGACCGCTTTGTGAAGCTCGACGAGTTTGTCCAGGGCACCGGTATGGGATTGGCCATCTGCAAGTCGATAGCCGAAAGTTGCGGAGGCGAAATAGGCGTCAATAGCGAGGGGGCAGGCAAAGGCTCCACCTTCTGGCTATGGATCCCGTGCCAGCAGATTGTATAAATCCGGCTTATTTGATCTGAACGCAGAACATGGTGAAGTCGTCGCTCTGTTCGGCATCACCTGTGAACTGCTCTACGACCGTCATCATCCTGTCGACGAGATAGTGGGAACGGCTCTTGGGCTGGCGCTCGCCAAAAGGCTGACTCGACTCGTTGAGCACATGCAGCATGCGCTTCTCGCCAAAGAGTTCCCGATCGTTGTTTTCAGCGTCACTCACGCCGTCGGTGTATACGAAGAGCGAGTGATCATGAACATTGTCGATATGTTCGCCGATGAACTCTGACTCTGGCCTCTGTCCGATAGGAGGATTCGACGCCATCTCGATATAGCGGAACACCGTCTGCGAAGTACGGGTCCTGTGCTGTCCCAGAATCGGAGCTTTATGTCCGCAGTTACAGAAGTCGAGTCGGCCTGACTTCATGTCAATCACGCCGATAAACATCGTGACAAACATACCGTTTTCATGATCCGTAGAGAGCGTGTTATTCAGTCGGTTGGCAATATCCTCAGGCGGACACCCCTCCTTGGCCACCGTACGGAACAGATTGACCACCACAGCCATCGTCATCGAGGCTGGCACACCCCTGCCGTTGACATCACCCACACAGAAGTAGAAACGGTCGTCCTGCATAAAGAAGTCATAGAGGTCGCCACCCACCTCCTTGGCAGGTTTCATCACGGCATAGAGGTCGATGTCGTTACGCTCAGGAAAAGCTGGGAACTTGCTGGGCACCATACGCATCTGGATGTCACGAGCAATGCGCAACTCGCTATCGATACGTTCCTTGGCAGTCGTGGTGTCCTCCAACTGGTCGTAGGCCTTACGCAACTCCTGTAAGCGCTTGCGGCGACGAAACAGATAGAAACCCAGGAAAGCCACCGTGATAATCAGGATGATGATGCCCGCACGGATTTCTACCGACTGGTTGGAAAGCCTCAGCTCCTTGGCCTCGTTCTCGGCACGCGACAAATCAAGTTGTGACGCATACTCATACGACATCTGCTGCACCTCAGCAGTATTAACGGAGTCCATATAATCCTTATACCGCTTGTGCCAAATGTAAGCATTCTTGTAATCACCCATCTCGGCATAGGCAGCAGAAGTCATGTTGAAACGGTCAGACACCGCTTTAAAGCCCTTGGCTATCTCCAAGGCCTCTTCAAGCCGTCCGTTCTTCTTGGCATGATAGTAATTGACTGTCTCGCCAAACTGATCATCATGACCGAAGGCCTGTTTCACCTTTTCACGCTCAGCGTAGGCCTGGTTGAAGTCGTCTTTCGTATAGTGCGGGTCAGCATAAACAATACAGATATAACTCCAGGCAGACAGCCGATGCTGCATGATGATGCCAGGCTCGGCCAATGCCTTATTGGCACACTCCAACACCTTATCCAACTTCTTGGTATTCACATATAACTTAGCAAGCCCCAGATAAGGTGCTGCCGCACTCTCGTCAGGAAAGTAACGGTGCTGATATTCGATGGACTCGTAAAAACTTTTCGCGGCTTGGTCGTATTGACGCAGGTTAACTTGCATCGTTGCAATAGCATAGGTGGAAGTGAAGAGTCCGAACTTGCTGTCGTGATGGACGGCATAGTCGTGTGCCTGCTGCGCCATATTGAGACCACGACTGCGGTTGAGGCGAGTGAAATAATAGATAGCCTGATTGGCCCAGCACTTGTAAAAGAGGCGTTCCTGACTGGCACCAGCCTTCTGACAAGCCTCCATCAGCCGATCAGTAACAAGCATGAAGCTGTCACTCTCGGATGTACTATGTACTAAAGAATCGGTACATATCTTTCTCCAAAAGCTTGATGGTGGCAGAATCCGTTTGGGCCGCCATCGGCAGCGGAACAAGAAAAATGGTCAGGGCAAACAGTAATCGCTTTAATGTTTTCATCTCTGGAAGGTGCTTAATTCGTTGCAAAGATAATCATTTTCTGCAATATAATAAACTCCGGAACAACTTTTTTTCGATATTTAAGTATACTTGGGCGCAGATCTTGCCATATTATCAAGTTTATTCGTATCTTTGCACCATCAAACTCATCATTCACATGAAAAGGCTGAAACTGGGCATCGCTTTGGTGATGGTCGT
>OMZO01000080.1 GCA_900315525.1 uncultured Prevotella sp.
CCGTCAGCAAAATCCGAAAGTGACTTTTTGCCATTCTGAGTTAGCTGGCCAATCTTCCAAACTGCATGGTCGTGACGACCTCGGATAGCCCCCTCAAAAGGCTCCAGCCATGAGTCATTCCTTACCAGACCAATATGTTGTGGTGCCGTCTGATCGACAATCTTCTCTACCTTTTTGACGGCGACCTTCTTTGTGGACGCCTTCTTTGGAGCTGCAGCCTTTTTGACAGCAGTCTTCTTTGTAGTTTCTTTCTTCGTAGCCATAATTTATATAACTTTTACCTTAAAAATTGCTTTTTTAATCTCTGCATTATCTGAAATGCAAGGAGCGTGTCCGTCCTGCGGGAAGAAGATTCCCATCTGCATTGGCTTCAGTGTTACGTAGGTCTGAGCCATTGTCTCACCATACTTCGTGATATCCTTTTCTGCATTGTATTCGAAGCTTGGCAGATCGCTAAGGGGCGTATAACCAAAGGTTTCCTCGCATGAGAGCGGTATTTGTATGTCAATCATCTGAATATGTGTCTCAAGTGTAGCTGCCTCTTTGCCACGCCCTTTAGCAAAGGTGAGGTTAAGAAACAAGTCCTTATCCTTAATAGGATACTTGCCAGGCTCCATCGTATTGAGGTCATGGCTCTTCAGAAACTCTACTACATCTGCAAACAACGGATTGAGCATCGTGTATTTGCCTAGATTGTCAAGCTTGTCAATGATCATAATGATTATCTTTTTAAGTTCGTTATTGTTTGTTTTTATTATATATTGTACTACTTAATTATTCTGTGCCCGCGCGTATAGGTACCTTGAGCAGTTATCTTACCGTTACGGTCTTTTTCAACAAAATTTCCGTCACGCACATCATCGGCATAGATACCCTCGAAACGGTTACCATCCTTATCTACTTCCAAGGCTGGACCATTGCGTTTTCCGTTCTTGAAGATTCCCTTGAACTTAGAACCGTCTGCAAATCGCACAATACACTCCCCATTAGGCAGTCCATTCGAGAAAACACCCTCCACGGTATCGCCATTCTTCTTGGTCAGTTTACCCCTACCACTCTGTTTGTCTGATTTCCACTGACCAACATATGTGTCACCGCTTTTCCAAACAAAGGTTCCTTGGCCGTGTTTGTCGCCATTCAGGAACTGTCCCGTATACTTGTCACCATTGGCATATTTGAAAATACCAGTCCCAGTTCGCTCACCATGAGAATAGTCTCCTTCATACAGGTCACCGTTCTGAAACCTATAGATACCACGGCCGTCCATTTCATCATTGACCCACTGGCCGATATAGCTATCACCGTCAGCATAGGTAAAAGTGCCTTTCCCTGAGCGCAGATTATCCTTCCAATCACCATCATAGGTCGAGCCATCACCCCAGTCAAAGATACCTTTTCCATTGCGTTTGTCATTCATCCAGTCACCACGATAATAGGCACCGCTAGCAAATACGTAAAGCCCCTTCCCTGATCGTTTATCTTGCTTCCATTCGCCATCATACTTGTCACCGTTGAAATAATACATGATGCCGTGACCATGCTGATAGTCACGAAACCAAAGACCGTCGTATCGATTATTGTTCGAGAAATAATAGACGCCCTTGCCATGCTGCTGATCCTGATACCACTCGCCCTCGTATTTTTCACCATCAGAGAACGTGTAGATGCCATAGCCCTGACGCTTACCCTTCTCGTATTCGCCTTCATAGACATTACCATTCTTATAGACTGTTGTACCCTTGCCATGAGGCTTTCCGGAAACAAGTTCACCATTATAATCACCGCCATCTTTCAGTTTTGCGGAACCAAGCGTTACCTTTTGACCTACCACACTGAGTGGAAGCATCATCAACAGGATTATGATATAAATATATGATTTCATTAAAAGTCATTAATTAATTGCAAGTGCAAATTTAGTAAATTTTCCCCGAACGGCCAATTTTTTACGAACTTATTAACGTTTATTTCCGAATATTTGTTACCTTTGCATCCAATATGAAATTTATAGCAGTTATTCCCGCCCGTTACGCATCAACGCGTTTTCCAGGTAAGCCGTTGGCAATTCTTGGCGGCAAGACAGTGATTCAAAGAGTCTACGAGCAGGTCAGCAGCGTGCTTGATGAAGTGTATGTAGCTACCGACGACAATCGCATCTACGAAGCCGTCGTCAGCTTTGGTGGTCGTGTCGTCATGACGCGTAGCGATCATAAGAGTGGTACCGACAGAATTCAGGAGGCTGTTGAGAAAATCAATACCGATGCTGACGTAATTATCAACGTGCAGGGTGATGAACCTTTCATACAGCCAATACAGATCAAGACTCTCATGCAGCTCTTCGATGCTCCAGAGACTCAGATAGGCACGCTTGGGAAGCGCTTCGATTCGATGGAAGCTGTCGAAAATCCAAATTCGCCTAAAATTGTCACTGATGCCCGTGGGTTTGCCCTTTACTTCAGCCGAAGCGTTATCCCATTTGTACGCGGCAAAGAACACGGAGAGTGGCTCTCCTCCTATCCTTTCCTGAAGCATCTTGGCATTTACGCTTATCGTCGTGAGGTGTTGGCTGAAGTCACAAAATTGCCCCAGAGTTCACTGGAGAAAGCAGAGAGTCTGGAGCAATTACGTTGGTTAGAGAATGGATATCGTATTCGTGTAGGTCTTACCGATGTGGAGACTGTCGGCATCGACACGCCCGAAGATCTTGTCCGTGCTGAACAATTCTTATAATGGACATGCCCATCTTATGAACGTTGCATTTCTCGAATCAGTTCCTTCTGTCGTTCTGAGAGATTGACAGGAAGTTTTACTTGATAGGTAATAATCAGATCACCAAAGGTACCGTCACCTCGATCATATCCTTTACCACGAAGTCGTACTTTTGTACCTGGCTGTGTTTCTGGTTTTATCTTCATCTTTACCTTCGAGCCATTAGATAGGGTTATCATCACTTCACCGCCAAGCAAGGCTGTGTAGAGATCAATGCTGACGTTTGCATTCATTTCGCCTGTATTCGTGCGTGTTTGACGACCGAAGCCTGATGCACCAGAGGAGAAGCCTTGGAAGCCACCAAAGCCGCCCCCTTGTTGTCCTTTGCGTCCAAACAGGTCTTCAAAGAACGAAGAGAAGCCACCTCCCCCTGTAAAACTAGAGAAGTCAAAACCACCAAAAGGATTGCCGCCATTAGCGCCACCTGCTCCAAAACCGCCAAACTGATCAGCCTGTTTCCATTGCTCACCATACTGATCATATTTTTTTCGCTTTTCAGGGTCACCTATAACATCGTAAGCTTCTTGAAGTGCCTGGAACTT
>OMZO01000009.1 GCA_900315525.1 uncultured Prevotella sp.
AATACACGTCGCATACGGTGGACCGAGACAGGCAACTGGGAAGCGCCTTTCCGTTTGCCTCAAAAGACATTGACACGTTTGTATGCCGATGATTCCAATATAGACTTGCTGAATAGGATGATAGATGGTACACTAAAAACGGAAGTGCCATCAGAACCTTTCTCCATCAAAAAGATAATTGGTTATATTGAAGAAACTGGGTTGTTATATACAAATTCTTTGGTTAAACGATTTGCCTTCTCGTTGATGTCTAAGCGATTCCTGATACTGAGTGGACTTGCAGGTTCGGGTAAGACTCAGTTGGCTTTGGCTTTCGCCAGCGCATTGGTGAAGAACAAAGACGAGCAGATGTGCGTGGTAAGCGTCGGCGCAGACTGGACAAATCGTGAACCACTACTAGGATTCCCCAATGCACTCCAGCCTGGGAAGTATGTTAAACCAGAGAGTGGAGTTTTGGACCTCTTGATCGAAGCAAACAGGCCTGAGAATGCGGACAAGCCTTTCTTCCTGATACTTGACGAGATGAACATGAGCTATGTGGAACGTTACTTTGCCGACTTCTTATCTGCTATGGAAAGTAAAGAACTCATCTCGTTGTGGAGTATTGACGATGCTAATGGTGAAAACACCGAGGTGGACGGAGTTCCTCAGAAAGTTGCACTGCCCAAGAACCTGTTTATTATAGGAACCATCAACGTTGACGAGACCACTTATATGTTCTCGCCTAAGGTGTTGGATCGTGCAAATGTGATAGAGTTCAAAATTTCGCCAAAAGAAATGGCTGATTTCCTGAAAGACATGAAAGAAATAGACCGTGAGAGTATTAACGGTAAGGCTGCCGGTATGGGGGCCAGTTTCGTTCAGATAGCCTCCAGCAAGGAATTGGCCAAGAACACCGACGCAGTGAGCACACTACAGAACTTCTTCAATGAGTTGAAAGGCGTTAATGCAGAATTTGGCTACCGCTCGGCAACAGAGATTTTCCGATTTGTCTGTCAGGCAAAAAGCAACGACGATGCGGCACCTAAATTGACAGATGCAGAAATATTGGATGCCGCCATTGTGCAGAAACTGCTCCCCAAGCTTCATGGCTCTCGTAAGAAACTTGAGCCAGTGCTCAGCCAGCTATGGAAACTCTGTTTCACTGGTGCTGGTAAAGACTTGAACATATCTAAGGAAAACGTTGAGAAAGCAGAGCTCAAAGAGAGTGCAGACAAGATACGCCGTATGTACGAGTCGGCTACAGCTAACGGATTTACAAGCTTTGCAGAAGCATAGAGTATGCTGCGAGAAAGAGATTATCTTGAAATACCAGTTGAGGGAAAAGTCAGTGAACTGATGCTGATCGTCTACCCGCAATCCTCAAATGCAAAAGTCTTTGAGGAAAGTGAGCCTTATGCCGGTGAATCAAGATATCAGTTATTAGAAGGCTGTACCTATGCTTATGAGCTTGTAGACAAGCACGATGGGAAAAACTATCAGTTTGACACTCAAAATGAGATAGTGAAATACCATCCAAACAGGTCACTTCATGCTAATATGGGAACATTGGTAACTGGCATCTATGTTGGTAGCCTTTCACTGGAAGTCCAGGATGTAAATGATGGCCAAAAAGTGGGACGTGCTTGGCTTGAGATAAGAAGCACTAAAGCAGAATACAAGAAAGAATACCGTTTGATGCTGGAAGATATAGCCAAATACTATACAGATTTGGTCCTTCAACAAGGCTCTCCTGTTACACAGCGACTGGAAATAGATCGTACATGCTCATCAAAGACACTATATCAACGATTCTCTTTTGTACGCTCCTTAGTTGATAGCGATGCTTTTTCAGAGGCTATCCACAAAATCATCTCAAACCCTGTGAGGAAGTGGACGGATGCAAATATTGAGCGTAACATTGTTGGTGTAAAACGTCTTAGTCGTAAAAATATCCGCCAGATTGCATCAAGCACAGATAGAATTCTATTACCGGTGGGAATGCGAATAGGTATGCCGGAAGGTCTGACCAGTGTGCCACGAAAAATTGAGGTAGAATATAAGCGCGATACAACAGACTGTCAGGAGAACCAATTCGTTAAGTTTGTGCTGCGTACCTTTGTGAACTTCTGTTCAGACATCCAAATGCTTCCCAATGCTACAGAACGTTTGAAAGCAGAGGCAAAAGAGACGACAGAAAGACTATACGAGCATTTGGACAACCAGTTCTTCCGACAGATTTCGCAGCCATCTCACATGAATATGAACAGTCCTGTTTTGCAACGCAAAGAGGGCTACCGTGAGGTTTTACAGGCATGGCTGTTGTTCGATTTGGCTGCAAAACTGAATTGGAGCGGTGGCGATGACGTATATGATGCTGGAAAAAAGAATGTAGCTATGCTTTATGAATACTGGCTGTTCTTCAAATTATTGGAACTGGTGAGTGAATTCTTCAATATCGAGCCACAAGCCTTAAAGAACTTGGTGCAAACAGATAGCGACGGCATCAATTTAAGCCTGAAACAGGGTCAAATGAAAATGGTGTATGGAAAACAAGAGACTTTCTCTCGCATATTGAATGTTGCTTTCTATTACAACAGGACGTTTAACAAAGTCTCTGAAAACAACGACCCAATCCACAAAGCTGGCAGTTGGACGATGACCATGCGTCCTGACTATACTCTGTCGCTATGGCCTGGTGAAATTGATGAGAAGGAAGCTGAACGTCAGGAGCTCATGATACACATCCACTTCGATGCAAAGTATCGACTGAATAAGGTGTTGCTCGAGGATAAAGATGTTGAAGAGAATATCGAGGAAGATTTGGCAGAAGAAAAGCGAGAGCAGGAACTCAAAATCTATAAGCGAGGTGACCTGCTGAAGATGCATGCCTATAAAGACGCCATCAGACGAACGAGTGGTGCTTATGTCCTATATCCTGGTGATGAGAACAGGGAACTGCGAGGTTTCCACGAAATCATACCTGGTTTGGGTGCTTTCAGCATCCGTCCAGGCCATTGGCAACAGGACTCTATTTATCTTAAACAATTCTTGGCAGAGGTGAAAGCCCACTTGATGGACCGCACGTCCGATCGCGAGAAACTATCGTTCTATCAGTATGATGTACACTTGAACCCCAACAAGTCTATGACGATGGAAAGTCTGCCAGAAGCAGAAGGTGAAAACCGCGATTTCCTGCCTAGCGAAACAACTGTGCTAATTGGCTATTACAAGAACCAGCAGCATCTTGACTGGATTATGAAAAACTGGCTCTACAATGGACGAGCCGGAGACAGAGGCGGTGCTATCGCAGTTTCAAAGGAGATAGTCACTGCACGTTATATCCTGCTGCACAACGGCAGGGAGGCAATCCTTCATAAAATCAATTTGGGTGGCCCCAAGGTATTTGGCTATAAAGAAATGAGAGATAGGGAATATCCTTTCAATCCAAGTGAAAAGAACGAGGATAAAATATATTTGGTATTCCGTCTAAACAAAAAAGGAATCGAGAAAGAGCTGCAGAAATACGAATGGCATCCCGAAGACATTAAGAAGCTTAAGTTAACCCGCTATGGCAAATTCGACGTTATCGGGTTAACAGATCTGATGAAAATTGCGAAGATTAAATGTTAATATTATATTTGAGAAATCAAAATAAAGGAGTATGAATAAAGAAAGAAGAAATGCGTTATATAAGATAGTGAACGCTTTAGATGAAAAGAGTAAAGAGTTAGAAAAAATCCGTGATGAAGAGCAGGACTGTTACGACAATTTGCCTGAAGGACTTGTGGACTCTGAACGTGGGGAGGCAATGAGCGAAAACTGTGATGATTTAGATAGTGCAGTAGATACATTAGAAGAAGTTATCGATTACATAAAAGGAGTCATCATGCGCTAACAAATGAAACGGAAGATATATGTTGCCAGCAGTTGGCGCAACGAGTACTATCCCGATGTAGTAGAAAAGTTAAGAGAAGCCGGACATGATGTGTACGACTTCCGCAACCCTCTGTCGGGTGAACCTGGATTCAAATGGAACAGTGTTAGCGAGAATTATATGGAATGGTCGCCACAGCAATACCGTGACATGCTGAAGCATCCTAAAGCAGAACGGCAGTTCCACAACGATATCGAGGCAATGGAGGCTTGCGACACTTGCGTGTTGGTGCTGCCTTGCGGCAGAAGTGCACATACGGAAGCAGGTTGGTTTGTAGGAAGAGGGAAACTAACGATTGCTTATATTCCCGAAAAACAGGAACCCGAACTGATGTACAAGCTCTTCTCGGCAGTATGCTGCTCGATAGATGAACTTCTTGATGCATTGAAGTAGCATGGACAAACTTACCGCACAACAACGCCATAAAAATATGGTAGCCATTCGGTCGAAAGATACGAAGCCAGAGATGATTGTGCGTCGTGGTCTGTGGAAGCGAGGCTTTAGGTATAGGCTAAACCACAAGCGGCTGCCTGGGCATCCAGATTTGGTCCTAAGGAAGTACCGCACTTGCATCTTTGTAAATGGCTGTTTCTGGCATGGACACAAGGTGATGTCTGATGTAAGATGTAAGACGGAAGATAACATCGAGAGTTCTGAGTGCTGCAAGATTCCGAAGACGAATCGTGAGTTCTGGGTAGCTAAGATTCGAAGAAACAAGGAGCGTGACAAGGAGGAACAACGTAAACTGGCTGAAATGGGCTGGCACTGCATCACAGTATGGGAGTGTGAACTGAAGCCGTCGAAGCGGGAAGAAACGCTGGAGTCGATTGCATTCACGCTGAACCATATATGGTTGCAAGACCATCAAGCCCGTGTTACTGCCTATCCGCAGCTGAATGAAGAGGACCAGCAAATGCCAATGGCAGCAGAAGAAGATGTCGTTTGACAGGATGTTTGTTGCAATTGTCCGCAACAATTCGAAAAATTTTGAATTCGTCGGACAATTGCGATGAACAGAGCGATTTATTGTATACCCAATCCCCACACCAAGCATTAAAGTGTGGGGATAGGGCTTCAGAGTAGGGGCTCGTGCTATGCAACTTCCTGTTTCTTGGGCTTTCTGCCTCTTTTCGACTTGGTGAGGTTGAACACCTTGTCAAGCAACTTGAAGTTGTTGTCGTTGATAATGGAGAAGTCTTTGGTGATATAGACATCTGCAATTTCGTAGTTGCCAACGTGGTTGAGGGCTTCATCAACATCACCCTTACTGAACTTCATGAGATTCCCAATCGTCTTTAGGCCGATGTTCAGGTTCTGATTGAAGCACTCAGCACAGTAGTATTTCTTGTAGAATCTGAATATCTGGTCTTCGCCTTTCCATTTTTCCATGAGGGGCTGAATGAAGGGATGTACTTTGACCTCAATGTAAGCCTCGTCACTACGGCGGTCTTTTGTCTTAGTCCGTTTGTACTTGATGGTGCCGTTTTCCAGACAACTGACTTGATACATGTCTACAGAGTTCATACCCATCAGACAGAAGGAGAGGATGAAACAATCGTGAGCCAGTTCTGCCAGCGTATTCTTTTTGGGCTGGTAGTTGACCACCTTCATCAGTTGTTCCAGGCTTAAAGCCCTGACACCCTTTTTGAGCACTTGCTTGGGAGCCTTGTAGCGCAGGAACGGGTCGTTCTTGATGACAATCTCATCATCGGTGTTGTACTCCAACATCGCTTCACGGAAGATGTGACGCATCTGTCCGATGTAGAGTGATTGGGCTCTTGGGCGGTCATCAAGGAATGCCTCGAAGTCTTTGAGGAATGTGACGGTAATCTCTTGGAAGAAGAGTTTGCGGCATTCCAAGAACTTTTCGAGGGTGTTGAGCATGGTCAGATAGTTCTTGGCACCTTTGATCTTGGCTCTTGACACCCAATCCTCTGCATACGCAAAGAACTCCAGCTCCTTCTTCTCCTGCTTCTTGATGATCTTCTTTGTAATGGTGTGAGCATCATCAGGGTCTCCTGCCATAGCCCCTGCAGTCAGGTTGCTCATGTTGTCGATGAGGTCTAACCTCAGTTTCTCGACAATACGAGCCTTCTCAATGGACTTGATCTTCTTCGTCTTGGGAGAGTATTCTTGTTCATTGAGTCTTACTCCTGTTTTTACTCTTTGTCGGGTCTTGCCCTGTCTTACCAACAGATAGACCTCACGCGTCTTTTGGGAAGATTCCTTCCCGAATTCAATGGAAATGGTTGCCATTTTGATAAACTTTTTTAAATTGTTAATACTGGAACCAATCCTCGCGTCTATATATAAGCCTTCATCGGGTCTTTTTTGCGTCAATTTCGACCCTGTTTTTTTGCGGCGATTTTGCGGCGATTTTGCGGCGATTTTCGCCTTTTGAGCCATTTTTGCGGCGATTTTGCGGCGATTTCGGGGCTCAAATTTGGAAATGAGAACCAAAAATGGAACTCTGATTTCCTTATACGAAATATCGAGAAACCCTTTGTTTATGGGAGTTTCTCGATATTTTCGGTGTGTGATCCCGTTGGGATTCAAACCCAAGACCTTCAGATGCAAAGGTAGTGTTTTAATTCAAGAAAGAAGAATTAAGAATTAAGAATTAATTTCTTTTAAGGATTAGTCGCATTATGCAAAATGTTAGCCAAAATCAATGATTTGTGTCATTTTGCAAAAATATTTTCGGTTTTGCTTGCACATTCGCAATAAATGTGATACCTTTGCACGCAAATTAAACATAAACTGAATAATGGGACAAGTAATTAAACCGATACAGTATGAGCCACTGCTTGACATGAAGCAGACGGAACAAGGTATCAAACTGATTAAGGATTTCTTCCAACAGAACCTCTCTACGGAGCTGAGGCTGCGCCGAGTGACTGCTCCGCTCTTCGTGTTGAAAGGTCTGGGTATCAACGACGATCTTAATGGCGTGGAGCGCGCAGTGACATTCCCTATCAAGGACTTGGGGGATGCGAAGGCTGAGGTGGTTCACTCGTTGGCAAAATGGAAACGCCTGAGTCTGGCTGAGTATCAGATTGAGCCTGGGTATGGCATATATACAGATATGAACGCGATACGCGCGGATGAGGAACTGGATAATCTTCACTCGCTTTATGTCGATCAGTGGGACTGGGAGGCTGTGATTCGTAAGGAAGACCGCACGGTAGCTTTCTTGAAGAATGTGGTGGAGCGTATCTATGCGGCCATCCGACGTACGGAGTACCTGACGTGTGAAACCTATCCACAGATCAAGCCGTTCTTGCCAGAGAAGATCCATTTCATCCATGCAGAGGAACTGTTGGCGATGTATCCTGACAAGACTCCAAAGGAGCGTGAGGATGCGATTTGCGAGAAATACGGTGCTATATTTATAATAGGTATAGGCGGCAAACTGGCTAATGGGGAGAAACACGACGGTCGTGCACCAGACTATGATGACTGGTCAACCATTGGTGAGAATGGTCTGGCAGGACTTAATGGCGATATCCTGATCTGGTATCCCGTACTGGGACGTTCGTTTGAACTCTCCTCAATGGGTATCCGTGTGGATAAAGAGAGTCTGTTGCGCCAATTGAAGATCGAGGGCAAGGAGGATCGCAAGCAGCTCTATTTCCACCAGCAGTTGTTGAACGACAAACTGCCGCTGAGTATCGGCGGTGGAATCGGACAGAGCCGTCTTTGTATGGTATTGCTCCATAAAGGTCATATCGGTGAAATACAAGCCAGCATCTGGCCCGACGATATGCGGAAGGCATGCAAAGAATTGGGCATGAACTTGATTTAAATCAGTTTTTGGGCATAAAAGGGGTCGATTTTAACGAATCGACCCCTAATTTTTGATATTCCACTTTGTTTTTTGATTTTTTGCTAAATTTGATGAAAAAATGTGTGTGACGAAAGCGGAAAATTGCTACATTTGCACAAAGTTTCTTAACTATTTTAATATTTACTAACTATTTAACTGTATGAGAAAAAATCAAGTTACAGACAAACTGTTGTCGGGTACAAACGTACTCCGACAGCTGATGTTCCTGGCCTTGATGGCGCTTTGTACCTCTAGTGCATTCGCCCAGAAACAGGTATCAGGAACTGTAGTTGACGCTACCGGTGAAGCTATCATCGGTGCAAGTGTCATTGTAAAGGGAACCTCTACTGGTACGGTGACCGATTTTGACGGTAACTTTACTATCAAGAGCGTTCCAGAGAATGGTAGCCTCGTCATTTCTTATGTCGGCTATCGTAACCAGACTGTTCCCGTGGCTGGTAAGAACCAGGTCAAGGTAACGCTGGAGGAAGACCGTCAGCTGCTCGACGAAGTGGTAGTTGTAGGTTACGGTGTTCAGAAGAAGAGTGACGTGACTGGTGCTCTTGCCCACATGGACTCCAAGGATCTTACCTCAATGCCTGTGAGCAATGCATTGCAGGCCATGCAGGGTAAGGCTGCCGGTGTGGATATCACCAATAGCCAGCGTCCTGGTCAGGTTGGTTCGATTACCGTTCGTGGTCAGCGTTCTATCAGTGCAGAGAACGGTCCGCTCTATGTTGTTGACGGTATGACCATTCAGAACGGTGGTATCGAGAACATCAACCCTGCCGACATCGAGTCTATCGAGGTGCTGAAGGATGCTTCTTCAACAGCTGTCTATGGTAGCCGCGGTGCTAATGGTGTTGTGCTGGTTACTACTAAGAAAGGTAAAGAAGGTAAGGTGACGCTGAATTACTCAGGAACTGTCACTTTCTCTAAGCTGAGCAATGTCGCTGAGATGATGGGCGCTGCAGAGTGGCTGAAATACTCTCGTTATGCTTATTTCAACTCAGGTGCATACGGCGACGGTACTCCCAACTACGATCTTGACTATAAGATCTACGGCAATGTGCCTGCTTCTTGGGCCAACATCGAGAAGGGTTGGAGCAGTGATCACTCTTCTTTCGACTACTCGAAGGTCGGTGAGTATGACTGGGCTAGCGCAGGTAAGCGCACTGGTATCACTCATGAGCACACTCTGAGTGCTTCTGGTGGTACAGATAAGTTCAAGGGCTATGGCTCTTTCGGTTATCTGAATGAAAAGGGTGTTATGCCTGGTCAGGACTATCAGCGCTTTACATTCAATACCTCTTTTGAGGGAAAGGTTCTGCCTTACTTCACAATGGGTATGACCATGAACGCTGCTTACGGCACTCAGGAGTATGGCTATAGCTTTACTAAGAGTACGACTGGTGCTGGTGACTACTACAATGCTCTGCGCGGTATGATTCCCTGGTCTGTTCCTTATGATGCAGAGGGTAACTATATCGAGTATCCTACTGGTGATGTAAACATCCAGAACCCCATCGACGAGCTCAAGTACACGCAGAACCAGCGTAAGAACTTCCGTATTAACGGTAGTGCCTATGGTCAGCTTGACTTTGGTAAGATCTGGCAGCCACTCGAGGGCCTGAGCTATCGTATCCAGTTCGGTCCTGAGCTCCAGTACTATCGTCTCGGTTCAGCTAATGCTGCTGATGGTATCAATGGTGCAGGTCGCAACCAGATGACTTATAACCCCTATCAGCGTGTAGCTTGGACACTTGATAACATTATTAATTATAATAAGACGATTGCTGATATCCACACCATTGGTGTTACTTTGCTGCAGTCTGCTTCTGACTTCCATTACGAGACTGGCCAGATCAAGGCTAATGTTGCAACAGCAGAGGAAAAGTGGTGGAATGCTCACTCTAACAACGATCCTACTGACTACTCTACAGGTCTGACAGACCGTTCGATGACTTCTTACATGGCTCGTCTGAACTACTCGCTGATGGATCGCTACCTCCTCGCTGCTTCTATGCGTTGGGATGGTGCCTCTCAGTTGTCTGAAGGTCACAAGTGGGCAAGCTTCCCCTCTGTGTCACTTGGTTGGCGCATTGAGCAGGAGAAGTTCATGAAGAACCTTACTTGGGTTGATCAGTTGAAGCTCCGTCTCGGTTGGGGTATCTCTGGTAACGCTGCTATTGCAGCCTATGCTACGAAGGGTGCCATCCAGGATCTTACCTATACTTGGGGTAAGGCTACTGAGGTGGGTTATGTCCCCTCTGACCCGAATGCAAAGAGCCCGAACCTGATGGCAAACGCTGATCTGGGTTGGGAGAAGACCACCCAGTGGAACTTCGGTCTCGACTTCAGTTTCCTGCGCGGACGTATCGGTGGTTCGCTCGATGTTTATACAACGAAGACCAAGGATCTGTTGATGTCAACAACTATTCCTTCGCTGACTGGTTACACCCGCACGATGGCTAACGTCGGTGAGACTTCTGGTTGGGGTATCGACTTGCAGCTCAATGCGCTGCCCGTGAAGGTTAAGGACTTTGAGTGGAGCACGGTGCTCTCTTGGTCGCTCGACCGCAACAAGATCGAGAAGCTTGCTAATGGCGTCGATGAGATTATCAACACCACAACTGGTTATGGCAACTGGTTCGTAGGTGAGGAAATCGGTGTTTACTACGATTATGTCTATGATGGCATTTGGAAGACCTCTGAGGCTGAGCAAGCTGCCACTTATGGTCGCAAGCCTGGTCAGATCCGCGTGGTTGACATCAACAACGACGGCAAGATCGATGGTAACGACCGTTCAATCGTTGGAAAGTCTCGTCCTCGTTGGAGTGGTGGTTGGAGAAACACCTTCACCTATAAGGAGTGGGAACTCTCTTGCTTCATCTATGCTCGTTGGAAGTTCACGGTACCTGCTGGTTCTGTCAATCTTGATGGTCGCTATGCAATGCGCAGTCTCGACTACTGGGTTGCTGGTGAGAATGAGAATGCAGAATACTACGGACCTGGTACAAACGGTCAGAGTGCCGATACCTATGCTGGTTCTATGAACTATCAGGACGGTTCTTATATCAAGATGCGTAACATTTCTCTGGGCTACAACTTCACCAAGAAGCAGCTGGCTCCTCTGGGTCTGAATTCACTGAAGCTTTATGTTCAGGCCATGAACCCGTTCACCATCTACTCAAAGTGCAAGTGGCTCGATACGGATATGCTTAACTACGATAACAATACTACCAACTTCGGTACTACTACGACAATCCGCAGCTGGGTCGTTGGTCTTAACGTTGGATTCTAAAAAGAAGATTGCGATATGAAACTAAATAAATTATGCATTGCGGCACTTGTTGCCGGTACAATTGGGGTGACATTCTCCTCTTGTAAGGACTCCTTCCTCGAGGAGGTTCAGGTTACTCGGCACGACACTGAGTACTTCAAAACCCAGGATGGTCTCGACGCACTTGTTACAGGTGCTTATCAGGCTCTGAAATTCAGATATGAATATCAGTGGGCTTACAATATGTGGCACATGGGTGTCGATGAGTTCACTGGCGGTAACAATGATATCGCTGCCTACAACCACTATAGCTCAGCCCTCAATTCTACACAGGGTGATCTGGCTACCGTGTGGAATACTTACTATGGATTGATCGAGCAGTCGAATATCATCATCCAGAATGTACCTCAGTACTATAGCAAGACTAGCGAGAACTATAATACTCGTCTTGGCGAAGGCTATTTCCTCCGTGCATATGGCTACTTCGAGTTGGTAAAGCTGTTTGGTGGCGTGCCCTTGAAGCTGCAGCCTTCCGCTGGTGTGGAGAGCTACTTCACACGTGCCAGCGCTGAGGACTGCTACAAGCAAATCATCGCCGACTTTGAGCAAGCTTACAGCCTGCTTCCTACTGCAACCAAGCAGAACGGTCGTATCCTGAAGACTGCCGCTGCTCACTTCCTGGCAAAGACTCACCTCTTCCGTGCTTCTGAGGCTAACGACAGCTGGAACAGCAGCTACAAGTCATCTGACCTCGAGGCTGTCATCAAGTATGGTAAGGAAGTTATCGCTGCACATCCTCTCTGTGCAAATTTCCTCGATCTGTGGAACTACACAGAGCCCAATGCTGCCAACGAGAGTGTCAGCGAGGTTGTGCTCGCCGCTCAGTTCTCTGACAACAGCGACTCTTGGGGCCGTTTCGGCAACCAGATGCATCTCTGCTATCCTTCTGTCTATCAGAACCTCGCAGGTTGCGTACGTGATATCTCTGGCGGCCGTGAGTTCTGCTATGTCAGTGCAACGGAATATGCTATGCAGGTATTCGATCGCGTGAACGACTCACGTTTCTGGAAGTCATTCATCACCGTCTATAACAGTAACAAGGGTAGTGCCGCTCCAAAATGGGAGGCTTCACAGGCTGAATACTTCCCTGCAGGTGCTGTGGCTGACCAGGGTCGTTTTAAGGGTGGCGAACCAGGTATCAAGTATATCGTCAATGAGCCAGGTGACAAACGCTTTACTGATCTTGATGGTAAGCGCAACCAGCTGAACGTGCTGAAGGATGGCAAGCTGTGCAACACTCACACCTTCATCCGTTACTATGCTAACGAGTCATTCAACTGGAACGTGAACAAGGCTGAGCGTACAGGTAACTACTATACACTCTATCCTCACAACCGTAGTGTGGCTATCTCTAAGTGGCGTGACGGTTCTCGTAACGGTTACAACTCTCAGTTCGGTTGCCGTGATGCTATTATCGCCCGTTCTGCTGAGGATGTGCTGATGGTGGCTGAGGCTTATATCCGTCAGGGTGAGGGCCAGTATGCTAATGCTATCACTTATCTCAATATGCTGCGCGACCGTGCAGGTTATGCTGACGGTGAGGATCGCTCTAAGAGCCCTGATGGTGGTCAGGCTTATCTGAAGAATCCTCTGGGCATTGGTGTTGCAAACACTGATGGTGCCATCTATACGGATGCCAACACCTACTACGAGTCAAACAACATTGCAGAGACAACTGCAGAGACAAAGAGCGTTATGCACCTAAAGGATGTTAATGATATCTTAGACTTGAAAAATGAAAGTGTGAAGGAACAGCGTATCTATGATGCTCTGAAGTGCACCAGCAACGCTCAGAAGATGATGTGCTTCCTGCTCGACGAGCGCAGCCGTGAGCTGATTGGTGAGGGCCATCGTTATGAGGACCTTGTACGTACTCGTACGTTGGATGCCCGTTGGCACGCCTTCAACGACGGTGCTGGTCAGGGTATCGGTAACTTCGATCCTTCGAAACACTACCTGCGTCCAATCCCACAGTCATTCCTCGATAACATCACCAATGCGAGTGGTGCAAAGCTCTCTGATGAGGAAAAAGCTGCCATGCAGAATCCTGGCTATTAATCCGAGATTCATACGTTTTCTCTATAGATAATTTGGCCCCGCACTCCTGTGTTGAGTGTGGGGCCTTTTTATGTGCTTCGCCTAAAGCTGCAGATACAAATTATTTCAAGAAAGGATTTGCTGTTTTGTCGGGACCGAGGTAGAAGCCTGTCTCAGAAGGTTGGTTGTAGCCTACGTTCTGGGCTGCTGTCGAAAGGCGGTAGGGGATGTCCTCCATCAGGCAGTTGATGCGATAGTCTGTGGGGATGGGACTGACGAAGATGCGCAGTTCGCTGGAGTCAGGTGTACGTGCAATCACTTCCTCACGCCAGTCGCCAAGGATGTCGGCAGCAAGACTGGGGTTCGACTTCGTGCCATTGTTGAATACGACACCCTCCAGCTTCTTCACATCGATGATGCTCTTCTGCGTCCAGTCGTATTTCGATACTGTCTCACGGTCGAGTAGTTCACGGAGCAGGTCACCATCCCACCAGATGCCAAAGTTCACAGACAGATAACGGTCACCCAATTTTAGGTGTTGTTGATGCTGTGGGTCGTCAGGGTCCTGTGCGCTGTTGAGAATCTCACCTTTGATGTTACGGATGCCATGACTATCAGTGCTCCACATCTCCAGACCAGGGTTGGTAGGGTCGATGTCGGCAGCCATTGCACGGCCTACGTCGCTCTTCGAGGGTATCTGGAAGATAATCTCACCAGTATGGGCATTGCGGAAATCAGAGCCGTCGCGGCGGTTCTCATGACAGTCCCATACTTGCAGCTCCTTGGAATTAGGGTCGAAGGCTGTCAGATGGATAGCATCGCCGTGTCCCATGCCAGTATTGTACAGCCCGCGTCCGTCGTTGTCAACAGCCATTGAGCCATAGGTGATCTCGTCG
Source organism: uncultured Prevotella sp. (assembly GCA_900315525.1). Taxonomy (GTDB): domain Bacteria; phylum Bacteroidota; class Bacteroidia; order Bacteroidales; family Bacteroidaceae; genus Prevotella. The sequence goes on from OMZO01000009.1 coordinate 14,019, forward strand.
CAGCCATCGCCATCGACGTCGGCCACGCGCAAGTTGTGGTTCCCCTGTCCTGCATAGGAGGCCCATTCTGGGGTATTGGTGTCAAACGTCCAATGATTCTTCAACTCTTTGCCGTCCCAATCCCATGCGGAGATGACGGTACGGGTGTAGTAGCCGCGGCAAAAGATAGCTGAAGCGTGGATGCCGTCGAGATAGCCTACGCCAGCTAGCATACGATCGGAACGGTTTGCGTAGTCATCACCCCAGTCGCTCAGGTTGCCTCGCTCAGGGATGTAGGGCTTAGTGTCCATTGCTTCGCCTGTGAGTCCGTTGAAGACGGTGATATATTCTGCACCCGTAAGGATGCGTCCTGTCTTGGGGCGTCCCTGCTTGTTGTATTTGGCCCATTCGCGTTCAGGTGTCGGATTCTGTGCATCTTTGGGAGCCCGATGACGGTAGTCTGCCTTTGCATTGCCGAGAACGTGACCTAGTCCGTCGCACGTGCCGTCGGAAGTCTTTACCATCAGTTCTGCCCGTCCGTCACCGTCGAGATCATAGACGATAAACGGAGTGTAGTGGGCACCAGAGCGGATGTTGATGCCGAGGTCTATGCGCCAGAGCAGTGTACCGTCGAGTTTATAGCAGTCGAGCAGGGTGGGGCCCGTGTAGCCGTCATGGGCATTATCGTGAGCATTGGAAGGGTCCCATTTCAGGATGATCTCATATTGCCCGTCACCATCAACATCACCTACAGAGGCGTCGTTGGCTGAGTAGGTGAAAGCTTCGCCATCAGGTGTAGTACCGCCTTCTGGCTTTTGGAGTTTTACTGGCAGATAGTCTTCTGGTGTATCAGTTTTGAGCGTGAAACTGCCATTCTTTCCGCCACCGCGCACCTCATAGGTCGCATCGGTATTGAGGGGATGCTCGTCTATATAGAAGGTGCCGCCTTTGGTCATGGGCGTCGTGTTGAGTTTCTTTCCGTTACGGAAGAGGTCGAAGGGTTCGGCTGTCTTGTCGTCACGCAGGGTACGCCAACTGACAATCACCTTGCCCCCATTGCGGATGGCGACGACACCACGGTTCAGTTGCTCATGTTTCAGTTTGCTGAAGTCATAGTTCGGCTGGGCGTTGACACTAAGTGCCAAGCCAAATAAAAGGGATAGTGATAGTTTGTTGTTCATTGTTTTGGTTGTATTGGTTATCGTTCTCAGATGCAAATATACACAAAATTACGGTTCGTTCCAAACGAATGTCTGCCGAAAGCCAAAGTTTTAGGATGGAATATCAAATTTTAAAGTTGATTCCATCATATAATGCGTAATTTTGCCCAACTAAATATAAAGGGCTATAAGATGAAACGTTATTTATTACTACTTACATGCTTAATCTCTTTGGCTGCGATGGCCCAAAGTATATATAATGTACGCGACTATGGCGCCAAGGGTGATGGTAAGACGCTCGACAGCCCGGCTATCAATAGTGCCATCGAGGCCTGTGTCGCTGGTGGCGGCGGACAAGTGTTGCTGCCTGCCGGAACCTATCTGAGTGGCAGTATCCGACTGAAGAGCAATGTCGATCTGCACTTGATGGCTGGTGCGACGATTTTGGCTGCACCAGGTGAGATGAAAGCCTACGATGAGAGTGAGGTGTTTGGTGGCCCAGAGTATCAGGACGGTGGGCATACCTATTTCCATAACTCACTGATCTGGGCTGAAGGCCAGCACAATGTGAGTATTACGGGGCAGGGCTGTATCGATGGCGAGGGACTGACGAAGCACGACACAGAGAAGGCTGGTATCGTAGAGGGTGGTTCCATCGGTACAGGCGATAAAGCTGTCGCCTTGAAGCTCTGCCGCAATGTGACCATTCGTGACATCACGATCTTTAGAGGTGGACACTTTGCGATCATCACTACTGGCTGCGACATTGGAACCATCGACAATGTCACTATCGACACGAATCGCGATGGTATTGACATCGATTGCTGTAAGTATTTCACGGTAAGTAATTGTAAAGTGAACACGCCCAATGACGATGCCATCGTGCTGAAAAGTTCCTATGCCCTGAAGCGTCCAGTATTCTGCGAGCACATCCTTATCACCAACTGTATCGTGACGGGTTATAAACTTGGTACCTTCCTCGATGGCACCTATGTGCCAGAGAAGGTGAACTGGGTTTGTGGACGAATTAAGCTTGGCACAGAGTCAAACGGTGGCTATCGGAATATTACAATTTCCAACTGTACTTGTATGTGGAGCAGTGGTCTGGCTTTTGAGGAGGTCGATCAGGGGTGGATGGAGAATATTGTGGTGGATAATATTTCATTGAGCCACGTACACCACTATCCCATCTACATCACTACAGGCTGTCGCAACCGCGGTCCTAAAGAGCGTACCGATGTCTCTTCTGCTCGCGATATCTATATCAATAATGTGATAGCCGATGATTGTGACTCTTTGGCAGGCATCATCATTACCGGTATGGAGGGCACACCAATCAAGAACGTCTCCTTGAGTAATATCCGCATCCAGTACAGGGGTGGGGGACAGGAGGTTGATAAACCATATCGCGAACAAGGCACGAACTATCCCGAGCCGCGCTGGGCTGGTCCAACACCCGCCTATGGACTCTTTGCCCGCCATGTCGATGGTCTTCGTCTGCGTAATGTGAAGTTCGAGCTGATGCGCCTAGATGAGCGCCCAGATATGATTCTAGAGGATGTAATTAACGACGATATTGAAAGATGAAAAGACTAGTAATTTGTTTGATGGCGCTGGCAACTATGACTGCTGCAAAGGGCCAAGTCATAGACACCGTACTGAATAAGGTGAGCGACAAACCATTCTATTTTTCTGTGCCTGTAAGTGATGGTAACTATAAGGTAACGGTGACGCTCGGTGCCAAGAAACGTGCAGCCCAGACCGTAGTACGTGCTGAGTCGCGTAGGCTCATGGTAGAGAATTGTGTGACTAAGAAAGGCAAGTTCTCTACTTATAGCTTTATCGTCAGTAAGCGCTCTGCAGAGATCCCTGGAGGAAAGAAAGTCTCATTGAAGCCTCGTGAGCATGAATACCTGAACTGGGACTCATTGCTGACTTTGGAGTTCAATGGCGTAAGCCCTGCCGTAAAGTCCATTCGCATTGAGCCCGATACGACGGCGCTTACCGTGTTTCTTTGCGGCAACTCCACCGTTGTCGATCAGGAATTGGAACCTTGGGCCTCTTGGGGACAGATGATTCCGCGTTGGTTTACCGACCGCGTGGCTATCTCCAATCATGCTGAGAGTGGGCTTACGGCACGTACCTTTATTAATGGAAATCGCCTCGAGAAGATATTGTCAATGCTGAAACCAGGTGATTATGTAGTCTGTGAGTTCGGCCATAATGATCAGAAGGAGAAACGCCCAGGCGATGGTGCCTACTATCATTTTGCCTACCATCTGAAGATATTCATCGACCGTGTGCGAGCTGCTGGCGGTAATATCATCTTTATTACCCCCACCCAGCGCCGATTCTTCGACGAGGCTACTCATACGAAGATCCAAGAGAGTCATCTTGACTATCCTGACGCCATGCGGGCTGTGGCACAGCGTGAAGGGGTGCCCGTCATCGAACTTCACGATATGACTCGTGACTTCTTTGAGACACTCGGTTTCGAGGGGAGTAAACGGGCACTGGTTCATTATCCCGCCAACACCTTCCCAGGACAAGATAAGGCATTGGCAGATAATACACACTTTAATCCCTATGGCGCTTATGAGGTGGCAAAGATGGTCGTGATGGGTATGAAGCAGCTGCAACTACCAATGGTTGGAGAATTGCGAACAGACTGGTCTGACTTCAATCCGAAGCAACCAGATGATCCTGATAAGTTCGTGTGGTATCCTGCTCAGAAACAGGATGTTACTAAACCAGACGGAAATTGAAATAAGTTAAATCAAAAAAGATATGAAGAGATTCGCATTTAAAATGTACCTGAAGCCAGGTTGTGAGAAAGAGTATGAGAAGCGTCATGCGGCCATCTGGCCTGAGCTCGTGAAGATGATCAAGGACGGTGGCGTGAGCAACTACAGTATCTATTGGGACAAGGATACCAATATCCTTTTCGGCTACCAAGAGTGCGAGGGTGAAGGTAACAGCCAGGATACGGAGAACGTCGATCCTATCACCCAGAAATGGTGGGACATGATGGCCGACATCATGGAGGTGAACTCCGATAACTCACCCGTTACTATCCCTATTCAGGAGGTTTTCCACCTCGACTGACTTGACCTATCTTATTTTTAACACGGATTAATCAAAATTTTCAGTAGGAAAATGGAGATTAATCCGTTTTCTTTTTGTAACTTTGCAGCCTAAATGCATTTATTATAACGTTATATTATTTGGAAATGGCTGAAAATAAGAAGATTAAGACTGCTTTAGTGTCGGTGTTCCATAAGGATGGACTCGACGAGCTGCTTAAAAAGCTGAACGAGGAAGGCGTGAAGTTCCTTTCTACAGGTGGTACACAGAAATTTATTGAATCTCTGGGTTATCCCTGCCAGAAGGTGGAGGATGTGACAACCTATCCATCTATTCTTGGTGGTCGTGTGAAGACCCTTCATCCGAAAGTGTTCGGAGGTATCTTGGCTCGTCGTGAAAATGAGGGTGATCTGGAGCAGATGAAGCAGTATGAGATTCCTGAAATCGATCTCGTGATTGTAGATCTCTATCCGTTTGAACAGACAGTTGCAAGCGGTGCCTCTGAGGAGGATATCATTGAGAAGATAGATATCGGTGGTATCTCATTGATTCGTGCTGGTGCAAAGAACTTCAAGGATGTGGTGATTGTGCCGAGCAAGGCAGAGTACAGTGTGCTGCTGGATATTCTGAATAAGAAAGGTGCTCAGACAGATATCGAGGATCGTCGTATGTTTGCTACTCGCGCCTTTGGTGTGAGCTCTCATTATGATACAGCCATCCACAGTTGGTTTGAAAAGTAATTTAAGGTAATTAGTATTTAGGTAATATTCAGGATTATGGGAATTTTTAGCTTTGTCCAGGAGATAGCTATGGACCTTGGTACGGCCAATACGATTATTATCAGTGATGATAAGATCGTGGTTGACGAGCCGTCAGTTGTTGCCTTGGATCGCCGTACAGACAAAATGGTTGCTGTCGGCAGTGAGGCAAAGATGATGTATGAGAAGACACATGACAATATCCGCACCATCCGTCCGTTGCGTGACGGTGTGATTGCCGACTTCTCTGCCTGTGAGCAGATGATGCGCGGTTTGATTAAGATGGTGCATACTGGCAGCCGTCTGTTCTCACCTTCACTTCGAATGGTGATTGGTGTGCCATCAGGCTCTACCGAAGTGGAGCTTCGTGCTGTGCGCGACTCTGCAGAACATGCCGATGGACGTGATGTATATCTGATTTTCGAGCCAATGGCAGCTGCTATTGGTATCGGTATCGATGTAGAGGCACCAGAAGGTAATATGATTGTGGATATCGGTGGTGGTTCGACAGAGATCGCTGTCATCTCGCTGGGTGGTATTGTCTGCAACAACTCCATTCGTACTGCAGGTGATGATCTGACAGCTGATATTCAGGAGTATATGTTCCGCCAGCATAACGTCAAAGTCAGTGAGCGTATGGCTGAGCGTATCAAGATTCACGTGGGTTCAGCCTTGACCGATCTGGGTGAAGATGCCCCGGAGGACTATGTAGTTCATGGTCCTAACCGTATTACCGCTCTGCCGATGGAGGTTCCCGTATGCTATCAGGAGATTGCTCATTGTCTGGACAAGACCGTAGCAAAGATTGAAAATGCTGTGCTCTCTGCATTGGAGAATACACCACCAGAGCTTTATGCTGATATTGTGAAGAACGGTATCTATCTGGCTGGTGGCGGTGCATTGCTGCGTGGACTCGACAAGCGTCTGACTGATAAGATGCATATTCCCTTCCACGTGCCTGAGGATCCTCTCCACAGTGTGGCAAAGGGTGCTGGTATCGCGCTGAAGAATGTTGACCGTTTCAATTTCCTGATGAGATAGGCGTTTCGTTTACGAAGAGATGCGCAATCTGCTGGATTTCCTGATAAAGTATCATCACTGGTTCGTTTTCGTATTATTGGAAGTGGCCAGTGGTGTACTGTTGTTTCAGTACAACAGCTATCAAGGTAGTGTGTGGCTTTCATCGGCCAACATCGTGTCCGGTAAGGTTTACGAGTTAGAGAGCAGTCTCTTTTCGTATTTCTCGCTTCGTGAAAACAACGAATTACTTTCGCAGCGTAATTTCTATCTGGAACGGCAGGTCAGCCAGTTGCGTCGTCTCTATACAGAGATGAAGAAGGACACGACGGCTTTGGAACGCAGTCACCTGAACTTTCTAAACCAGTACCAGTTGATTCCTGCAAAGGTGGTTGACAATTCTATAAACAAGGCGGACAACCTGATGACCATCGACAAAGGCCGTGCAGACGGTGTCGAGGTAGATATGGGTGTGGCCTGCGGTAATGGTGTGGTAGGCGTCGTGTATATGGTTTCTGATCACTATTCTGTGGTCATCCCTGCGCTGAATGCATCTTCGTCTCGTATCAGTTGTTCCATCCGCAACCGTGATTACTTCGGTTACTTGCACTGGTATGGTGGTGATCCGTCGGTGGCTTATGTTGAGGATGTGCCTCGTCACGCCCGTTTCAAACTCGGTGAGTGGGTGGAGACGAGCGGTTTCTCTACCATATTCCCTCCTGGTGTGTTGGTGGGAAAGATAGAAAAGGCATATAATTCCAGTGACGGACTTTCCTATAAATTGAAGGTACGGTTGAGTACTGATTTCAGCTGTCTGCGTGATGTCGTTGTGATATCTGACAAGAGTATTGCCGAAAGGGCACTCTTGATTCAGGCAGCCCGAGACTCGGTGAATGCAGATGCAAGAAAACATAATTGAGCGTTGGCTATGGTATATATTGAACGGTTAGTCATGTTTGTGGTTCTCTTGCTGGTGCAGGTGTTGGTATTGAATCATATCCACCTGTATCAGTTGGCAATACCATTGCCTTACATCTTCTTTGTCATTACTTTCCAGCAGAATACGCCACGCTGGTTGATGCTGACTTCAAGTTTTTTACTTGGACTCTTGCTTGACATCTTTACCAATACACCAGGACTGGCAGCTGGTAGCCTGACCTTGATGGCTATGGTGCAACCTTATCTGTTGGATAGGATGGTGCCCCGTGATGTAGCGGATAGTTTGCCGATTTCGTCAGCAACACTAGGCTTTGGCAAGTTTTTCACCTTTAGCGCCATCATGACCAGCATTTATTGCCTGATATTCTTTGCTCTTGAGGCATTCTCATTCTTTGACTGGCAGCAATGGCTTCTGCGGACACTCTGCAGCAGTGTGTTGACACTCTTACTAATCGTGTCGGTTGAAAAGATTCGGTCGTGAAGGACAATAGCTTATCATACCGTCGTTATGTGATAGGGGGCGCTGCTATACTTATAGTAGTGGTCTATATTATTAGGCTCTTCATGTTGCAGGTGACAAGTGATGACTATAAAAAGAGTGCAGACTCGAACGCCTTCCTGAAGAAAATCGAATATCCCTCTCGTGGAAATATCAGCGATCGTAATGGCAAACTGATGGTCTTTAACCAGCCTTCGTATGACATCATGGTTGTGATGAATGAAGCCAGAGACCGTATTGACACGACAGAGTTCTGTCAGACACTGGGTATCACCAAGGAAGAGTTTGATTACCGTATGGCAGTGATGAAGGACCGCAACAAAAATCCCGGTTATTCGCGCTTTACGCAACAGCTCTTCATAAGCCAGCTTTCCGATAAGGACTTTAGCCTGTTTCAGGAGAAGATGTTCCGTTTCCCTGGCTTCTATGTACAGAAACGTAGCGTGAGACAGTATCAATTTCCGATAGCGGCGCATGTGCTGGGAGATGTGGCGGAAGTGTCACCTGCAGATATCGAGGAAGACGACTATTACCAGCCTGGTGATTATATCGGCAAGTTGGGTATAGAACGTAAATATGAGAAACAACTGCGTGGTGTCAAAGGAATACAGATTCTGCTTCGCGATGCCCATGGCCGTATTCAGGGCAGATACCAGAATGGTGCGCTTGACCAACGTGCACAACCGGGTAAGGATCTGACACTAGGTATCGACCTGGAACTTCAGAAACTCGGTGAGCGCCTTATGGAGGGGAAGATTGGAAGTATTGTGGCAATAGAACCCTCAACGGGCGAGGTGCTCTGTATGGTCTCATCCCCTTCTTATGATCCGCGTCTGATGGTGGGACGTCAGCGAAGCAAGAACCATCGCCTGCTGAGTCAGGATGTGTGGAAACCTCTGCTCAACCGTAGTATTATGGGACAGTATCCTCCGGGATCAACTTTCAAGACCACACAGGGCTTGACCTTCATGACAGAGGGCGTCATTACACCTACGACCTTGTATCCCTGTAGTCGAGGATTCGTGTTTAGGGGCCTGCGAGTAGGCTGTCACGGTCATGCGGCACCGTTGCCCCTTGTGCCTGCATTGAGTACCTCGTGCAATGGCTATTTCTGCTGGGGGCTCTATCATATGATAGGAAATAAGGCCAAGTATGGCTCTGTTCAGAATGCTATGGACACATGGCGTGACTATATGGTCAGCATGGGCTTCGGTTATCAGACGGGTATTGACCTGCCTGGTGAGAAACGTGGCTTGATTCCCAATGCGCAGTTCTATGACAAGGCCTATAAGGGTTCTTGGAATGGTCTGACAATCATTTCTATCGCTATCGGGCAGGGTGAGGTCAATGCAACACCGTTGCAGATTGCCAATCTGGCTGCAACCATTGCTAACAGGGGCTATTTCTATACACCCCATGTTGTGAGAAAGGTGCAGGGGGAACCTCTCGATACTACCTATACCAGCCGCCATTATACCAAAGCATCGCGAGAAGCCTATGACTATGTTGTTCAGGGCATGCGTTCTTCTGTATTGGGCGGTACTTGCCATGAATTGGGAAAATACGACTTCATGGCTTGTGGAAAGACTGGTACGGCCCAGAACCGCGGTCATGACCACTCGGTGTTTATGGGATTTGCACCTATGGACAATCCAAAGATTGCCGTTGCTGTTTATGTAGAGAATGGTGGCTGGGGTGCAACCTATGGCGTACCCTTCGGTGGCCTGATTATGGAACAATATCTTAAGGGTAAGCTTTCAGAGGCCTCAGAGGCAAGGGCTAGAAGCCTACAGGAAAGGAAAATCGACTATGGTACGGCAGACAGATAAGAAACAGCGAGGCGTCTTGCAGTCGCTTGACTGGTGGACCATCTTGATTTATATGGCGTTGCTCACCTTTGGTTGGGTCAGCGTCTGCGGTGCCAGTTATTCCTATGGTGATGCCGATATATTCAGTCTTGATACACGTTCTGGTATGCAGATTATCTGGATTGGCACCTCGATTGTCCTTGGTTTCGTGCTGCTGATGCTTGATGATCGTTTTTACGATAAGTTTGCCTTCTTGATCTTCGGTGTCATGCTGTTGCTACTATTTGCGACTATATTTAACCCGCATAGTATTAAGGGATCGCGTTCGTGGCTTGTTTTGGGACCATTGCGTCTCCAACCAGCAGAGTTTGCCAAGTTTGCAACAGCCTTGGCATTGGCGAAGGTGATGAGCATCTATGGCTATAATATCCAGAAATGGCAGCATTTTGCGGCTACACTGGCCATCATCGTTGTACCAATGCTTTTTATCGTTCTTCAGCGAGAGACGGGCTCGGCATTGGTCTATACGGCATTCTTCCTGGTGTTTTACCGTGAGGGAATGCCAGGCAGTATTCTCTTTACCGGCGTGGCGATGGTGCTCTATTTCGTAGTTGGCATACGTTATGCCGATACGATGATTCTCTACACCCCGACGTCGGTAGGCAAGTTCATGGTGCTACTGTTTATTCAGTTGTTCTCTGGTGGATTGGTATGGGTCTATTGCAAGGATCATTCAAAAGCCATATCTATCCTGGCCGTTTGCTTGGGGATAACGTTGGCTGGATTGTTGTTTTCATTGTTTGTCATTCCTTTCGATGTCTTTTATCTCGAGTTGTTGGTGTGTGCTTTCCTAATAGGCTATCTTATATGGGAATCATTGGCAACAAGAATCAGAAACTATCTTTGGATTGCCTTGTTCACTTTAGGATCTCTGGTGTTCTTCAGTTTGGCTGACTATGTACTGAATAATGTGATGGAGCCTCACCAGCGCGTGCGAATTAACGTGTTGTTAGGCCTGGAAGAGGATTTGAAGGGTGCGGGCTATAACGTGCATCAGAGTGAGATCGCTATTGGTTCTGGTGGTCTGGAGGGAAAAGGTTTCCTGAATGGTACACAGACAAAACTCAAGTTCGTGCCAGAACAGGATACAGACTTCATCTTCTGCACGGTTGGTGAGGAAGAGGGATTCGTTGGATCAGCTGGTGTGTTGATGCTCTTCTTGGCCTTGATTTTGCGACTAATCCATCTTGCAGAACGGCAGAATTTCACGTTTGGGCGTGTTTACGGTTACTGCGTGCTGAGTATCTTCTTATTCCATGTGTTTATCAATGTCGGCATGGTTCTTGGTCTGACTCCTGTGATTGGTATTCCGCTCCCGTTCTTTAGCTATGGTGGTTCCTCACTTTGGGGATTCACCCTGCTGCTCTTTATCTTCCTGCGTATCGATGCAGGAAGAAATATGCTACGTGATTGATTACCTTATGGCCTAACGTCGCGTCAGGCTGATTCCGATATCGGATATCCCGTGAATCTGCCATTGCTGCATTAGATGTGTTACCGCAATGTGAATAGAGTCATTCTGACTTAATGAAATGGTGTCTAAGGGAAACTCATGCTGGGTGTATGCGATGCCATTGTCAGTTTCCCCTGTCTCGTCGTAGATCTGGCAGGTGATGGAGCGTCTTCGGCTATCCGTTTTTGGCAGGATGGTGTTGTGAACATTCAAGACCAGCGTTTGATAAGGATAGGAGAGTTGGGAGCGCACGCCGACAGCGATCTGATAGACACCAGCTTCCTTGACAGGTGGGATTTTGAAGAAGATTGTGTCGCCTCGTTCCCATCCGTCATGATCTACATGCTCGTAGTGACTATAGCACTTCTGCCTCTCGCAAGCGCAAAGCGACAGGAGTATTAGTGCCGAAAACAATGTCTTTAGCAAAAGCTTATTCTGCATGGTTATTACCGTCGCCTTCCTTCTTGTGATTGCCGGCAGGACGATTGTTTTTCTTTTTCTTTTTCTTCTTAGCGCGGTCGAAGCGGTTGATATCACCACCTGCGAGATCGACATGATTCTGTGTCTCAGGTTTCTTAGCACCGTCTTCTTGGAGTGAGACGGGCTTCTCACCGTGACGATTCATCTCAATCACGTGCTTGGCGCGCTCAGCAGTGATGGTTTCAAGATTGGCGGCGATGTTCTTGTCGGTAGAGTAGGTAATCAAGCCTGCCAGGATGTCGCTCTTGAAAAGATGGTAGTCTGCATCCATAGTCTGAAGGACGATATCCCTTCCGGGCAACTGCTTACCAGCTTCTATGTAATCATCTACCTCGTAGTTCAGACAACATTTCAACTTGGCGCACATACCAGCCAATTTCTGAGGATTCAGTGATATGTCTTGAAAACGGGCAGCATTGGTACTGACGCTCGAGAAGTTTTTCATCCATGTAGCGCAGCAGAGCTCACGGCCGCAGGGACCAGTGCCGCCGATGCGTCCTGCCTCTTGACGGGCACCAATCTGCTTCATCTCAATACGAACGTGGAAGGCTGCAGCCAGATCTTTGATGAGCTGGCGGAAGTCAACGCGCTCGTCTGCGATATAATAGAATATAGCCTTGTTGCCGTCGCCTTGGTATTCGACATCGCCGATTTTCATGTCGAGTCCCAGACCTTTGGCAATCTGGCGGCTTTCTATCATCGTGGCATGTTCGCGGGCCTTTGCTTCGTGGAACTTGTCTATATCCGTCGGGCGGGCCAGGCGATAGATGCGCTTGATGTCATCGGCAGATTTCAGGTTGGCTTTCTTCAACTGTAGTTTCGCCAACCGTCCTGTCAGTGTGACCACACCGATATCGTGGCCTGGTGAAGCTTCTACAGCCACCACGTCACCTTTCTTCAGTTCCAGGTTGTTTACATTATGATAATAGCCTTTACGGGTATGCTTGAACTGAACTTCTACGAGGTCGGTAGTATCGGCATTTCCTGGCACGTCAGCCAGCCAGTCGTAGGTGTTCAGCTGACGATCCTGTCGGCCTACAGCCGCGCGGCACAGCCCACGGTCGCAACCGACTCTGACGGGCAAATCTTTGGTCTTTTCTGTCATATCTTATCTTATTTCAATTATTCAATACTTATTTCTGCAAGAGCAGTACTATCATCTGCAAGGCAAAGTCGAAGAACACGATCTTGGCGTTGGCATTCTGTCCGATGTCGCGGATAGCGAGGTTGGCCAGATCGCTGATTGGCAGGATGTTCTTCTCATGGATAAACCGTGCAAAGTTACGGGCGAAGTCTTCTTCCTTCTGGGTCATATAGTTCAACTCCGTATTCTGGAAGTTATACATGAAGTTCTCCCTCGTCATGCGGAGGAAGTAGGTGAGCCATCGTTTCTGCTTCTCCCTGCCCATGCCTGCCATCTGTTCGCTCCATTTCCGCAGATCCTTGATCTTGCGCTGGTAGGCCAGTCGCATCAGCAGGATGTACATGTCAAGGAATAGCTCGTTCTCAGAACCGGCTTGCAATTCTTCCAAGGCCTTTAGCCAACTGCCGTTAGCGAGTCTGCTGATACGACGGGCGGCTGTCTCGTCAATGCCTCTGCGCTCTATGAGTGCCTGACAGATGTCGTCTTCCTTGATCCGCTTGATGTCAATGCGCTGTACGCGGCTCCGGATAGTCTCCAACAATTTGTCTGGCTCCTCGCTGACGAGGATGAAGAGCGTCTGTTGGGGCGGTTCTTCGATGAGCTTCAGCAGCTTGTTGGCACAGGCGATGTTCATGCGTTCTGGTAGCCAGATGAGGCTGATCTTATAGCCGCCTTGACTCGATTTCAGCGAAAGTTTGCGCACCAGCTCGTCACTTTCTCCTGCAGTGATGATGGCCTGTTGGTTCTCGCCTCCCATCATCTGCATCCATTCATCCATACCGAAATAGGGGGTATCGGTGATCAGGCTGTTCCACTCCTTCGCGAAGTCGTCGCTGACAGGCATGTGGTCGCTTCCCATCGATGGCAGTTTGATGGTAGGGTATGTGAAGTGGAGGTCTGGGTGCTCCAGCTTCTTAAGCATGGCCTTGGCTGCCGTCGTCCCATTGTCGAGCAGACTGCATGCAAAGGCGATAGCCAACGCTTTTTTCCCAGAACCAGCAGGGCCGCAGAGCATGATAGCGTGAGGCAGACGATCCTCATCGACCATCTGCATCAGCCTGTCTTTGGCTTCCTGTTGTCCTATCACTTCATTGAATGTCATACCAAACGCTTCACAACTTCAACGACAGAGTCAACCGCCGAGACGGTATAGAAATGAATATTCTGAATGCCGTGGGCGTATAACTCCTGACACTGGGCCGTCGTCCATTCGATACCCAGCTGACGGGCATCGTCGTCGGTCTTGCACTTCACAACCTCTCGTGCCAGCGGCTCTGGAATATCACAATGGAAGGTCTTCGGCACCACCGTCAACTGAGTCAGCTTGGCAAAAGGCTTGATGCCTGGGATGATGGGAATCGTGATACCCATCGCACGGGCTTTCTCCACAAACTGGAAATACTTCTCGTTGTCGTAGAACAACTGCGTGACGGCATATTGGGCGCCAAGGTCCTGCTTCTCTTTCAGATACTGCATGTCCATCTCGAGATTGGGAGCCTCCTCGTGCTTCTCAGGATAGCAAGCCACACCGAAATCGAAAGGCTTGCCTGGGCGCTTAATGGGAGAACCGTCGGCAAAATAGCCTTCGTTAAAGCGATTCACCTGTCGGATGAGGTCTGTCGTGTGGGCATGTCCGCCAGGTGTAGGTACGAATCTGCTATCCTCCTTAGCCTTGTCGCCACGAAGCAGAAGCAGGTCGCTGATACCAAGAAACTGCAGGTCGAGCAGCTCATATTCGATATCCTCGATGGTCGCTCCGCTGCAAATCACGTGGGGTTGCACAGGGATATTATAACGCCGCTGGATGGCTGCGGCAATAGCCACAGTGCCTGGACGGCGACGGATGCGCTGGCGCTCAAACTGCCCGTTTGCCAACTCTTTGTACACAAACTCAGAGTGATGGGTCGTGATGTTGATATAGGCGGGATTGAAGTCGCGCAGCTTATCAATGTCGGCGAACAACTTCTCCGTGCCAGTCCCCTTCAGGGGCGGCAGCACTTCAAAGGAAAATCGCCTTTCGGCTGTATCTTGATGGATGAATTCTGTAACGCTCATCTTAACATTTATGCATAAAACGCTGCAAAGTTACGAAAAATCGAGAGCATAACAAAGAAACTTGTTTCTTTTTTTGCCGAGATGGAGTAAGTTCGCCATCTTTGATGGCAAAGTTACGAAAAAAGTATGTAACGAAAGACGGATTTTGGAGAATTAACGCAGAAACCTCGTAAATAAAAGGCAAGACGGGGAAAATGGGGAAATTCAGTTTTAGGCTGAAAGCAAATTTGGGAGGAATAAAGAAATAGTTAGGTTTCTTATCCGGACTCGGCTTTGCCGCTTGCCAGAGCAAGAACCCGCGAGACGGTCTTTGGAGCCAGTTAAACTTCGTTAATCGAATAGGCAAGATGGGACATAACGACACACCTCTCACCACCCGTTTCTGATTCCGCGAACTGCTATATTTTGCATAGCGATGGAACCAAGAAAAGATAGTAGTTTTGCAGCCGGAATTAGAAAAACAAGTAAATTTCGTCCTTTTTATTTGTATTTAAACTGATTTGTAAGAAAACATTTGTTCCCTTATTTCTACTAATAAGGAATAAACGCATCAATATATATGAAAAAAGAAGAGTTTCGTACTAATGTGAGGCAAGATAGGGGAACGTCCCTTGATTCGAGTATGTAGTTGATGCAGGAAAAAATAGTTAATTATGAAAATATTGTCATATAATATAAATCGTTCTACGCAGGAAAAGATAGACAAAATCATGCAGTTCAATGCAGATGTCTTTATTCTTCCAGAAGTGGCTTGTCCTTCTCAAGTAAAGGTTCCAGAAGGGTATAGAATGGAATGGATGGGTAATTATGACTTCAAAGGGCTTGGCGTTATTTGGAAATCGGGAATGAAAGCTGAAATCCCACAATGGTATAACCCCTGTCATCAGTATTTCCTTCCTGTCATCATTGATGATAAGTTAATCATGGCTGCATGGCCTACAAGAACTGATGATAATGCTCCGAAAGATTATCCACAGATTGCAATGGAAGCATTGCAGGAATATGCCCCATACTTGAAAGAGTTCCCTACTGTTATCTCTGGCGACATGAACTGTTATAAAGGACAGGCTGGCGAGACAAAGCAATATAGCATTGAGACTATATTCAGCTTTCTGGGAGATATGGGTTATGTCAGTGCTTATCACCCAAAAAAGGGTGAACTGTTAGGTAAGGAAAGCAGGGCTACCTATTACCACAGGTTTAATGAGAATTCGCCTTTCTTCCTTGACTATACCTTTTCTAATATAGCTATCAAGTCGTATGCACTCTGCGAGTGGGACAAAGAGGTTAGTGACCATGTTGCACAATATTTTGAATTGTAGATAATTATGAGATATAGAGAAGAAGAATATCAAAGATTTAAACATCTTTTGGAATATTTTGTTGCACATTTGGAGCACATTGCGAACGATTATTCTGATTCTTCTATTGGCTACGAGAAATACATTAAGCCTTTAGTGGAGGGGAATAATTTCAAATCAAGTGGCCAAGGCTATAACGGTCAGGCGATTCAATCTCAAGTTAACGGATGGGATAAATACCAGAATGGTCAAATATGCATTAATGTTTATGGTGCTAATTATCAGAGTCGAGGTACCTATTTAAATTGGCAAGGTACAGGAGTGAATATCATGGCAGATTGGCATGGATCTCATATAGAGAATCTGTATATGCTATATTACAATCCTGATACAGGAGAGAGGAGCCAAAAAAATGTTTCTTTCATGATAAAGGACTTAGGTCTGTTTGATGGTCAAGTTCCCAATGAAAAGATTATTAGTTTTTTCGATGAGTATAATAAGATGATAGAAACAATATATAAAGAAAGAGCTATGATGAAGATAGATAAGTATATTGATTTGTTAGAAGCAAACAAAAATCTGATTTTGACAGGTGCACCTGGAACGGGAAAGACCTACATGGCGAAAGAGATTGCAAAAGCTATGGGGGCAGAAATTGGCTTCGTGCAGTTCCATCCATCGTATGACTATACGGACTTTGTAGAGGGACTGAGGCCGAAGAACGATGAGAATGGAAATGTTGGCTTTGAACGTAAAGATGGAGTGTTTAAGGAGTTCTGCAAAAAATCTTTTGGTGTAATAATGCCATCTAGATTTAATGAAGATTATGAGGAAGAAGCACTCAATTATTTAAAAAAGTATTATAATGGTGAGAAAATACTGACACATAAACAAAAGAAATACTTCCATATCAAAATTGAGAATGGTAAAATATATGCCCAACCAGATTCTGGGAATAGTTATTTAGTAGATGATGATACTATCCTAAAATATTTGAAAACCGGAGAATATAATAAAGAGCATCAAAGCACATATCCTCCATCTATAGGTGAATACATAAAACAGAATATTTACGGAAAGATAGAATATCCAGCCATAGGTGATAAAGTATACATTTTCATTATCGACGAAATCAATCGTGGTGAAATCTCAAAGATATTCGGTGAACTATTCTTCTCTATCGATCCAGGTTACAGAGGTGAGAAAGGCAAGGTAAACACGCAGTATCAGAACATGGTTCCAGAGGGCGATGTGTTTAAAGACGGTTTCTATGTTCCAGAGAATGTCTATATCATTGGCACGATGAATGATATTGACCGCTCTGTAGAGAGTATGGACTTCGCTATGCGTCGCCGTTTTGCTTGGCAGGAAGTGACAGCGGAGGAGAGTTATACGAACATGATAGAGAATGATCCAGACTTTGCACTCGTCAAAGATGAAATCAAGGCGAGAATGTTCAATTTGAATAAAGCTATCGTAGAGACAGAGGGATTGGATGAGGCTTATCAAATAGGTGCTGCTTACTTCAGAAAGTATCTTGACTATCAAGATAAAACCAATCCTTTCGATTGCCTATGGGAGAACCATCTGAAAGGCTTGCTCTTTGAGTATCTACGTGGCAATCGTAGGGCGAAAGAATTGTTAGAGAAGTTACACGACGCATACAACAAGAAGAGTCTAAATGAGTAGCCTGCCCATACAGACAAAGGACAACTCTGAATGGCGCTTGACAGAGACGGAACTAAGCCATCTTGACACACTCAAGAAGTTGGCAGAGCCTTCTATTGCTGACCTATGCCGTAAGGAGCATCCCAATTTGCTGATATTCCCACAAGACTTAGAAGTCTATGGGGATAAGATAGGTGATGCTCATATCTTTGAGATGAAAGGTGAAAATATTGTTACGGGTAACATCATGGGCTTCATTGGGTGTGGCGATACAAAGGTTAGCATCAGTTCTCGCTTTGCTCAGGATAGCAATGACTACTTCCTGCACTACATGCTCAGAAAGGTATTTGCCCTCAATCTGTTTGATTTGCAATTCAACTCTGACGAAGAGAGTTTTTTTGACTTCCTTATTTACCTGTTCCCTGCGTTCTTGAAACGGGCGATGCAACAAGGGATGTATAGGGAGTATCAGACGCGAAGGTATAATGATGCCAATGTAAAAGGAAGGATAGATATATCTCGTCATATCAGGCAGGACATTCCCTTTGCAGGCAAGATTGCCTATACCACTCGTGAATATGCTCAGGACAATCATCTGACACAGTTGATCCGGCATACTATCGAATACATTTCCCATCATCAGTATTCAGGGAACATCCTCCACAATGACGATAATATGTCAGATTGCGTAAAAGCTATTTGCCAGGCAACTGCATCTTATAATCGAAATGAACGGCAGAAAGTGATAAATCAGAATCTTCGTCCCATTAGCCACCCTTATTATGGTGAGTATCGGCCGTTGCAACAGCTTTGCTTGCAGATACTTCGTCAGGAAGAAATGAAATATGGGCGAGACGATGATGAAATCTACGGAGTTCTGTTTGATGGCGCTTGGCTATGGGAAGAATATCTAAACACATTCCTCGCAGACATAGGCTTTGAACATCCCAGAAACAAAGAGGCAAAAGGACGTAAGAGTCTGTTTACGGACGGCTCAGGCTGGTGCTATCCCGATTTCTTGAGTCCAGAAATGGTGCTTGACGCAAAATACAAATGGTACGACGATTGGAGCAAAGTACAAACGAAAGACCTGTATCAGGTGATTTCGTATATGCATGTTTTGAATAGGAAGAAGGGTGGGTATGTTGTTCCTGTAGATTGGACTTCATCAAAACTTCCATCCAAAACACTTAAAGGTCAGGGAGGCATCATGTCCATCTATGGTATGGATGTTGCTTTCAAAGCAGAATCGTTTAAGGATTATTATTCTAACATGGCCCTCTCTGAACAAGAGATAATAAACAACTTGGAAACCTAATGACACTAGGGATAGGTACCCTGTCATGCATAAAAATCCAAACCGTGTCTGTAAATCACGGGTAAATCACTGGGACTCTGGTGATCTACAGCAATTCCTAGAGACAAGTACTTGGTTTCAAATATATGAAGTGTAGAATTCCAAAATAATTTGTAACTTAGCAAACGAAATATGAAGATGGACGAGAAAACAATAAAAGAGGCATTGCTGAAAGGTGAGCGAGTAACGCTGGAGTGCAAGAAAGCGAAGGCTGAGGTGCCGAAGTCAATTTGGCAGACGTATTCGGCTTTTGCCAATACTATAGGCGGAATGATTCTGCTTGGTGTGGACGAAAATATGCAGGAGAAGGACATTCAAAAGCGTTACCAAATAATTGGCGTAGATGAACCACGTAAGATCGTCACAGAATTCTGGAATACTCTCAATAGCGACAAGGTGAATGAGAACATTCTTGTTGATAGAATATAATGTCAGAATAAAGCATAGTAGTAAAATTTATGATTTGGACATTGAAGAAATTTGAGAATTAATGTGTAACTTTGCAAACGGAATGAGATATATGAGCAAAAAAAATAAGGAAATAGAAATCAGTGAGCCGCGTTTGGTGAAATCGCACGACGTGAAGCTAGATACAGAGTATGCAGAATGGATAGCAGAGGTAAAGCATCGCTATCGCTCTGCTCAGGTGAAGGCTACCGTAAAGGTGAATGGGGAAAAACTGCTATTCAACTGGCAGATGGGGCGTGACCTTGTTCAGAAGAAAGCTGAGGAGCGTTGGGGTGCTGGTGTTGTGGAGCAGGTAAGCCTGGATATGCAGAAAGAGTTTCCTGAAAGCAAGAACTTTTCCGTTAGGAACCTATGGTATATGAAACAGTGGTATTTGTTCTATATGGAGAACATGGAAATACTGAAACATCTTGTTTCAGTAATGCTTCCTTCAGAAGAGTACAAACGTAAACTGGAGCAGATATTACCTCCAGATTCGGCAGAAGAGTTTTATCGGTATATAAAGAAGATAGCAATCTAAAAATGTATTTATGAAAAATAGGAAAGGAACATATATAGCTTTGATAGATTATGATTCTTGGGGATACCAGATTACGACAGGTTTCCCTATGCATTTTGACAACGATGAAACTTATGTTTTAGAAACTGACGAAAATGGCTATTGGATAACGTCTGGGGCTCCTATAAACAATTTGTGCTCATTAGATGATAAGAGCATCTTCGAACGCTTAAAACAGAGTACTCCGTTTCTTTCTCAAAACAATACAGGGACTAATTTTAGACTTATTCACTTAAACTTAAATTATGGTCAGTCATTCAGTTCTATTTATAGACCATTATTTACAGATAAGTATTTAAAAGACTTTTCTATACCATTTCAAGAAGGGAAGCCTGCAAGAGATTTTTATGAAGATTTACCAATTACTGCCCCTAACGAGTATTCTAATCTGTTGAGGCAAATAGAGATTATACTTGATGATTTGGATTCCATCTTTAAAGTTGTCTCACCCCATAAAAAGCAATATAGTGTTTATGGGCATGCTATAAGAAATGTTATTATGTTAGCATGTACAGAGTTGGATTCAAGGATGCAGCATATTTTGACAAATAATGCAGTAAGACCAATTGGGAAATATTTCCAGATGAAGGATTATTATAAACTTAAGAACGCTTTGAGACTGGATGAATACAGTTTGTCATTTTATAGATATGGTGATTTGGAGGTTTACTCTCCATTTAGTGAATGGGAGAAAAATAATGAACTTTCCTGGTATAAAGCATACAATAATGTTAAGCATAACCGCGAAGATAAATTCACGGATGCAAAATTATACAATGCTATCAATGCCATAATGGCTTTATGTATCATAGCGATATCTCAATATGGGTATAGGAATGATCTATGGAATGAGAGAATAGGGAAGATTATTAAGGTTGAAAAAGAACCTATATGGGATTTGGAGGATTTTTATCTGGCACGTCCTGGTAAGCGGGATATTATTCATTACCCATTCCCTAATGATACAGAACATATATGTAAAAGGAAAATTTTGGCCAAAGAAGTATTGTTTTTGGTTAATAAACCACATAGCAAAAAGGAGGATATCATAAGTAAAATTGATGAACTCAAAGATCTGATAGAGAATGAGAACCCTAACAAGATAAGCGGATAAATTGGATATATAAATGACGAATGAGATATCGTAATCACAGATGACTAAAGTAAAAAACAAAACGTTATAATGATATGGAAATAGACATCAACAATCTTACGGCGTATCAGGAAGATCACCGTATAGAAGCAAAGACGGCAAAGAACCAGATACCAAATAATATTTGGGAGACTTATTCATCATTTGCCAATACAGAAGGGGGGATTATCCTCTTGGGAGTCGTGGAAGAGAATGACCACTCGCTTTCTGTGAAGGGTGTAGAAGATGCTCACAAACTAATAGGCGACTTCTGGAACATGGTGAATAACCGACAGAAAGTTAGCGTGAACATTCTGACTAATAACATGGTATATGAGCAGGAGGTTGAAGGCAAACAAATTGTTGTGATTGAAGTCCCTCGGGCTGATCGTACCATTCGACCAGTTTATATAGGACAAGACCCGATGCGTGGGACTTATGTCAGATATGGCGAAGGCGACCATCTGTGCAATCGTGACCAAGTGGCGGCTATCTATCGTGATGCTGCCGCATCTACTACAGACACTAAAGTTCTTAAGGGACTGGATATGTCGGTATTCGATATGAATACGGTGCATGACTACCGCAACTACTTCAATGGGAAACATTCTGGACATGTATGGAGCAAACAGGATGATGAATTGTTCCTGCGCAGTATAGGGGCTATGGGCTTCGACCGTGAGGATGGGTGCGTATATCCTACAGTGGCTGGTCTGCTGATGTTTGGTCATGAGTATGACATCACGAGAGAAATGCCTGACTATTTCCTTGACTACCGTGAACAACTTGACCCCAAAATTAGATGGACACATCGCATCGTCTCGTCTTCGGGCGATTGGAGTGGCAATTTGTTCGATTTCTTCTTCCATGTGTATCATAGATTGCGGAGCGCATTTCCTGTTCCGTTCCAACTTAGTCAGGATGGAAGTCGGGAAGATGAAGTTCCGATGCATAAGGCTTTGCGCGAAATGATAGTCAATACGCTGGCCCACTCCGATTACTATGGCCAAAAGGGTGTTGTTATCGTCCGTCGGCCAGATTCGCTGTCATTTGCCAACCCCGGCGATATGCGTCCTGGGCTAAGGACAGCATTGAGTGGCGGCACTTCTGATGCACGAAATGCTACTATCATGAAGATGTTTGGCCTGCTTGACTTCGGAGAACGGGCAGGTAGTGGCATCCCTGATTTATTTGATATCTGTAACTCGGAACTCGGTACACAGCCAGATTACGACGTCACTTACGCTCCTGCCCGCACAACATTGACTATAGACACTAGTAAAATGGCGCGCACAAAGCGGACGATAAAAGCGGACGATAAAGTAATAATGGACGATAATGACAAAGCGGACGATAAGCGGACGATAAAAGCGGACGATAAGCGGACGATAATAATTGAGTACATCCATAGGAATGGTGAAGCAAAAACAGAGGATCTTGTGAAACTTTTAAGTTCCAGCACAACAAGAATAAAGATGCTTCTTTATCAACTGGTGGATGAGGGCATACTTGTCTCATGTGGCGGGAATAGAAATCGCACATACAAACTGAAAGAACAGAAAGAATCGTAGCCAGATTCCAAATTTGAGCTCAATACAAAACAGTATTTTTCCAAGTGAATATTTTGAAAATTGGAAATAAATGCGTACCTTTGCACCCGACAAAGAGCCACGAAACAGGCGGTGGCTCAGAGTCGGGTGCTCTTTTAGGCAATTTATAGCAGAACATTGAATTGAGAACTGTCTCTATATCGTAACCCTGATTTTTCTCAATCCTCTGCAACGCCTTTATACAAAGAAATCCTGCAAATCTTTCCAAAGTTACGAAAAAATGCAGAAACGGGATGGTAATTTTGGAAGATTAACGCATCTTCATAAACTTTCCTAATAATCGGGTCAAAATTAACCGTAATTCAGCGATTATCGCTAAATTTGCACAGATATTTAAATAGTTTTAAGATGAAACTTATAACAAATACAGATGCTGCGATATGACACCACAGGAAGATAGAAATCAGAAATTGGCGGAGCGGATGATCAAGAACCTGAACCGCCGCAACATGGAAGCCTTCTACTGCCCTACGGGTAAAGAGGCTGTGAAGAAGGTTTCGGAACTCATTGCCGACGGAAGCACCGTGACATGGGGCGGAACCGCAACCGTCCGTGACCTGGGCATCCCGGAGGTTTTGAAAAACAGGGGAACCCTCGAAGTGCTCGACCGTGATTTGGCAGAGACTCCGGAGGAAAAGGAGGCTATTTACCTCAGGGCATTTTCGGCAGATGTGTATCTGACGAGTGCCAACGCTATATCGGAAGATGGCGTCATCGTGAATATCGACGGCAACGGCAACCGTGTGGCCGCCATCACGTGGGGACCGAAGAAGGTCATCTTCGTCATCGGACTCAACAAGGTGGCCCAGACGGTAGAGGCTGCACTGGCCAGGGCCCGCAGCACGGCATCACCCATCAATGCCCAGCGGTTCGACATCAATACCCCTTGCAGGATCGACGGCACTTGCCATAACTGCAACTCGCCGGAGAGCATTTGCAGCTACATCCACTTCCTGCGTAACAGCAGGAACAAGGGTCGGCATGTCGTAGTGCTTGTCGGTGAGGATTTGGGATATTAAAGCATGATCAGAGACTTTGTCGCCATCGACTTCGAGACGGCCAACCAGCAGCCGTCGAGCGTCTGCTCCGTGGGTGTGGTCATGGTGCGTGATGGGCAGATAGCCGACACGTTCTACAGTCTCATACAGCCTGAGCCTAACTACTACAGCTATTTCTGTCAGCGGGTGCATGGCATCACACAGAACGACACGGACGACGCCCCCGTGTTTTCAAAGGTCTGGCAGCAGTTGGAGGAAAGGGTTGTCGAAGTATTCTTCCCTGATACGCAGGATACAGATGACATCCGCCACCAGATAGCCGCCATTCCCTTCGTAGCCCACAATGCCCGTTTCGACGAGGGTTGCCTGAAAGCGGTCTTCCGAGTATATCAGATGGACTATCCCGGCTACCGATTCTATGACACGCTTACCGCGTCTCGCCGACAGTTCGGCCATTCCCTCCCCAACCACCAGTTGCACACCGTAGCAGCCGCCTGCGGCTATGACCTCCAACGACATCACCACGCACTGGCCGATGCAGAAGCCTGTGCAGCGATAGCCTTATACCTTTTATAGTCAAATCTCTTGAAGGTCATGGTATCGCTTCGTCGGCTGTCTTCTTCGGCTTTTGTTGTGTACAGGCTGCTGCAATCCATATTGCCAGCACAATCCATAGATATTTCTTCGTCATTGCTGTTATTTGGGGTAATTTTTTGCAAATATACGACAAAATGCTGAAAAGAAAAAGCAATTAAGGTAGTCTGCGTTCTTCGACTGAGAGCTGGATGTAGAACGACGGGGTAACGTTGTACTTGACGGCAGCTCCGATACGGTCGCCCAGCTCATGGGCATCGTAGAAGTAGTAGGGCAGCTTGGGTCTTATCAGTGACTTCTGACCGTAGAGATAGCCTTCCCAGCGCTCGTTGAACCTGTAGCTCAGCACTCCGCTGAGGCCTGTATCACGCAAATTGAGTCCTCCCCAGGTGGCATTCAGCAGATAGACGCCAGCCGCAAAGGACAGTTTGTCGTTGATAGGCCAGGCATACATCCCGCTGGCATTTTGCGCAAAACCAGCCCCGCTCGGTGCATATTTGCCAAAACCGGCAAAGACGCTGGCACCCAGACTCAGGTTCATCCCCTTGTGCAAGTCCCAGTTTTGGTAACCCATCAGTCCGTAGCCGACGGGCCAGCGCGAGATGGCGTGCATCTGTCCGAGGCTGTTCAGTTCTGGCAAATGCAGCGTTGAGTCAGGCACCAAGGTCTCCTGGGCCTTAGCCGACAGTGCCAGAAACAGGACTGTCGTGAGTGCAATATGTCGGATCATCGTCTTCATATCGCTGCAAAAGTAGGTATTATTCCACAATCCACCAAAGATTTTTAGATTATACCGAATACTTTTGCATTATTTTGCTTAATCGCGCCTTTGGTCTTGATAGTTGCATAAATTTGTTCCCTAGTTAGGAAACAAATATTCCCAGCCTGGGAATGAAATGTTCCCACACTGGGAACAAAGTATTCCCATTAAGGGGAATATTTCCCCGCAATAAGGGGCACTTATTTCAAGACTAGTGGCAGTTATCGCTCAATAAGTATTGGTTATTTGGGAATACTCACCACTTTTTGGTTAAACCTAACATCCTGTTCATGAGAATCCCTTTGTTTAAAGGAGTTTTGAGCAATTTTTCTATCCCAAATACCTAACATGATACCTAACATAAACCTAACGTCATACCTAACATCGTACCTAACATTTGAACTGAGTTCCTGCCTAAGCTACATAGCCCCGATGTTAGGTTACATGTTAGGTTTATGTTAGGTTTGATGTTAGGTGTGAAGAGCCTATTTTAGAATGCAAAAGGCTGAAAATAAGGTGGTTGCAAAATTGCTATGTTAGGTATGACGGAAAAAGAGCCTTCACTTCTTTTTGTATCCTAAATCTGTAATTTATTCTTAGCTGCGCAGGATTTCTGCGCAGCAGTGTACTAATTTTGCGCCAAGAATCATAAAAATAGCGCACATTATGGAAGAAAAAGTAAAAAATGAAGAAGAAAAGAAAGGCAGAAGCGGATGTCTCACCATCATCATTTTTCTATCATGCCTTTCTACTTTTGGTATAGGAATTGTTGTTTTCGACGCAGTCTGGATACCACAAATCTGTGGCGAAGATATGTCGAATCCCAATCCATTTAATTATCACATATCCACACTCATCATTATGATAGTCTTTCCTATCATCTGTTTAAGGCTGCTGTTCAAAGGCAGTCGTTATCTGAGCGAGTTTATCTGTAGTTTCTTTAGCAACGAGCAATGATTATTCACCTTAATTAAATATGTAGCAATATGAAACAGACATTATTATGGCTCGCCATCGGCTTGATGATGATGGCAACGGTATCATGTGATTCAAAACAGGACATCCTCGACCAGATGGAGAAGGAAGTGACTGCGATGCAACAAAATGTCGATACTTACACCTATGATGACTGGGAGTCTGCACATGAACGACTCAACGACCTTCACGATGACCTGACGGATTGTGGTGACCTGACCAACGATGAGCAGCAGCGACTTGACAAGATTGTTACTGATGCAGAGAAACTGCTGAGGGCCGCACAGAGCGTTCAGACGATGCGTGACCTCTGGGAAGAACTTCAGTCGATTGCTCTGACATGTACTAAAGAAGAGGCTGCCGACTTTATGTTACGCTGGATGGAAGCGAGCAAAGAGGCTGATCAATGTGAACTAAGTCCAAAACAGAAGGAGGAGATATTGAGTCTCGTCGAAAAAATCGGCGAGTTAGGTAACGCTCCTCTACGACCTGATTTCTAATTGCCTTTTTCAATTTAAGCGACAATAATATAGGAAAATTGCAGAAATCAGCCAAATAGTTTGGTTGGTTCGAGTAGAATTGCTATATTTGCAGTCAAAACTATAGATTATGATTTATAAAGATATTATAGATAACTGGATTAGGAATAAGAAAGAGGAAAGAGAGAAACTGATAGCTGCTAATATCAACAAAAGGATATCGCTGCGAATAGTACTTCCTTTCCTTGTTATCATTTTAGGTTTGACAGCATGTTCTTCTAACGAAGAAGATAAGAATGCAAAACGACGAGAGTTTACTCAGATTGTGGAGAATAGATCTGCTAAAGATTTGCTTAATGATTTGTATGTGGGAAGTGACGGTGATATACAATCATTATCACGTATGCTTAATGTCACTCCATCTTCTATTGAACGAATAAGAAAGGGTGAAACAGAACCTACTGATAAATTTGATAAAAGAATAAAGGATGTTTCCGTTTATTATTTCCAAAATGAACAATCTTATTCTATGTTACGCTCCATATTAGATGATGAATGGAGATGGTATGAAACAATTCTTTATTTCCCTGTCCATCATCCATGGTGGTTCTGGTGTGGGAGTTTTATACTTGCAGTATTATGCTTTGTAGCTGTTGAGTCTTTAACAACATTATGGATAGAGGCTTTTGTGTTTCTAGTTGCATGGGGATGTAGCTTGAT
Source organism: uncultured Prevotella sp. (assembly GCA_900315525.1). Lineage (GTDB taxonomy): Bacteria > Bacteroidota > Bacteroidia > Bacteroidales > Bacteroidaceae > Prevotella. The sequence goes on from OMZO01000009.1 coordinate 41,076, forward strand.
ATTTTCACCAGAAAAAATGGAAGATAAATATTCAGATACAATTAATCCCTCAATAGAAAGAGTTTTATAGTCAAATGCAAAAGTGGTATGTCATATTTGTTCTTCTATTCCTTCTTTCGTGTTCTGACGAAGAGAAGGTAAAACTGAGGGAAGCAGCAAGAGAAGAAATAAATGTGACGGCTACAGATTCTTTATTTGGTTCTAATGCATCTACCATCGAACAATATAAGGATATAGAAATGCAATTTAACAAAAAGTATGTTCAAAACTTGCAAACCCTTATAGATGATTCTTTTGAAAAACAACTTGAGCATTTTGACGATGAAGAACTTGGTTTTTTTGCTAGTTATGGATACATGATCGATTATATATTCAAATCTGATCAGGAATGGGAAGACGAGATGTTGCTCAAAAGTCAAAAGTATTTCGGATCACTAAATATAGAGCAAGAGGCGAACAACTTATTTGAAAGCCATATAGAAGAGATCAAGAGATTGAGGGCTAGATTTATTGAATCAAATAATTTGAAAAATCTTCCCCAATATCAAAATCTGTATCTACCTGATAGAAATGTGAACTTAATGCCCCTTAAAAAACATGCCGAGATAAATCTTGTAATTGAAATAGGAGAAGAATTTTTACGGTGGTTCATTTTTGTTACGGTTATCGCTTTGATTTCATTTCTATTTGGATTAGCAAAACCACCAGCCTGGATCGTGACTATAGTATTAATAATCATTTCGTGCATTTTATCCTATCATAATGATAAAGAATTACTTGCTTCACTTAGGGCTCAAGAAACGTCCATTACGATAGACTATTCTTCGTTAAACAAGACGCTCGATATAAATACAAATAGATTCTATGAAATTACTGACTAAAACGCTCTATATTATCAGCATTATTGTTGCATTGCCAACAATCACCTCGTGCAAAAAAGTTACGAGATTCTTTGGTAGTACTGTATCAGAAAAAGCAACTAAAGAAATTGGTCAGGAAACATCCAAGAGCCTTTCTGAAAAGACTCTGAGAAAAATGGATTGGGATGATATTGTAGATTATGTAAAGAAAGAGAATTCTCCTTTGTCAGAAAGCTTAGAAGAACTAGATAAAAAAACGAAGAAGATGCTGTTAAATGCATTTCATGATGACGTACGCTTCTTTAATTCATTATTAACTCCTCAGTATAATCTCGTAAATGATTATAAGATTTTTACTAGGAATGCCCCCAAACTTGCAAATGACATAAACTTCTTGAAGATGTTTGCGAAATCCAAATACGAAGCAAAGAGATTTGGAGCGGTAGACTTGTTTGATAACATTGTTATTAAAGAGCAAAATGGATTTGTTTTATTCTTGAGAAAAGAAGGACAACAGGAAATCGCTAGGTATAGAGATGGAATCATAGAATTAAGTAATTCATTAATAAAAGGATCAAAGATTTCTGAATCATCTTTGCTCAGATATCAATTATTGCCCAATAGTACATATAAGATTAGGGGTAAAGATGGACTCTTATATTTGTTCAATATTGATAATTATGGAAGAGTTTTAAGTGTAAAAGCTAATTATGTCTCGCCAAATGATATTTCCACTAATATCTTCAATAGAAATTTCGATGTTTATTTAGGAAACGAATGGGAAAGTAGTTTAAAGCACCTGAGACAGACATCTAGGGGAAATGATGTTGAGTTGAATGTAGTCTATAAATATGCAGATAATAGTAATACTCCAAAATATGCGATTATTGAAGCCAATATACGTGGGAAAAGGCAGTTTAAGAACACGTTTGAGAACATAGACAAATCTTCAGGGAGACGCTTTACTGTTGCAAGCAATAATGAGATACTTAGAATAAACGGCAAGGCATGCCAACTTTCTGCAGAACAAGAAGCTAAGTTATTAGAAGAGATGAATGCAGATGAAGGCTTGGCTAAATTGATACACGAAGCTCCTTCATTTAATATCAAAAGATGGATGACTACAAGAAATCATGTGGATGAGTCGTTTATAGTTTTAACTTCAAAGGGTAGAGTGCCACCCAATGCAAGAACATATGCTGGAAATGTTTACTACTTTAATCCTCATCTTAATTCTGCATTAAAGGCTAGATTAGAAAGAGGTAAACAATTCGTTTCTCTAAAAAAGGAGATAGGATTGACTTATGATGATTTAATCAAACTGGATAAGATGTATCCCAATGGTGTTCCGTTTAGTAAGGAAGGATATCCTGATTTTACGAAAGTGGCTTTTAAAGATAAGAACGGTAATCCGATGCGAGTGAATATTGGTAAGTTGTCTGGCGATAGTAAAAAAGACATTGAACGTGCAGAAACAATGTTCAGACAGCAAGGATACGAGTGGCGTGATGGCTTTACGTGGCATCATGAAGAGAACTCTACCATCCTGTTAAGGGTTCCAACGATTATTCACCAACTAGTGGATCATGCAGGTGGGATGAGTACATCCCAATTATTATAATTGAGCTTTTTGATATGAAAAAGATTATTATTTACTTTGCAAATACTCTATTTACAATTCTTGTTTACCACTCTGTGTTAGAAATATTCCAAAATAATAAAAGAGGTAGAGTTGTACCAAAATCAAAAGGGGGAATTAACAGGGAAGGCCGTAATTTTGCAACGATTTGCAGATATCCTTTTCTAGATTGGAATTATGAGGCTATTCAAAATGCTCCCATTTCAATAAAATCTAAAGAGTTGATAATTGAAGCTATGAAGAAGACAGGATCACGTTATGTGCCAAAATTTTCATGTCACGGCAAAGTTCGTTTTGATAATGTTGCTCTTTATGGTTTTAAAACTGTAGTGCCTTCTGATGTTGAATCATACTACAAAATGCTACACGAGGAATACTCTGTGTTACCGTCTGTAAAAGAAAAACTAAAAGTTATTATCCGCAAGACGAATTATGAAATCGTTCATAGAGAGTTGTCAAAGGTGTTTGACTTGGAAATAAAGTTTGTCAGAAATCATCTTATCGGAGAGTGTCTAGATATGATCATTCATGAAAAAGAGAATGGTGAGATGATATTAGTACCTAAAAATATACACAATGCTCCACAGTATGTACATATAGGGTTTGCGGAAATGATGGCTAAAAAGCTATTAGACAAGGAGGTTGTTAATTTGAATGAATGAGCGACATAATAGTTTTATAGCCATTATTCTAATCCCTTTGTTTTGCACCCACTAGTGAATCGGAAGTAGTTATCCTAATCAGCCTTACTCTAATCGGAAAAGTCTGCATCTGTGAGAAGAGCATATTGATCCAACTTTTCTGCCAATTGCTCATTTATCATTGGTTACGCAGGATTTCTGCGTACCTAATGTCTATTTTTGCGGAGTAATACAATTATATTTCAATGGGAAAAACGATGGACTATTCTTCGATAGAGGAAATCATGTGCAAGCAGGAAGGGCTTCATTTAGATAAAAATGAAGTACTTGATATTCTTAAAGGCGATTACGCATTCGTAAGTGTTCGCGGAATTGGAGGCAAACAAATCAGATTTGTGGATGCAATGGACAAGCTACCATTACTATTCTTTAAAAAGGTTTTGATTTTGGTGGAGTTTAATGAGTGCTGTGCTCCTCTCTTTTCGGAAATCGACCTCCTATCTAGGCGTTTCACACCTGAACAATGCTCTATTGGTTTTTCAGAAATAGCTTGTAATATTTATGAGCGTCATGAGGGAATAACATTGAAAATGCTATATAAAATTTGAATGTCTAACAAGAAAACAAAAGAATTATGATGAGTTTAAATCAGACTATATGGGACGAAACGATTCCCATGTGTACAGTTTTCTCGGTGATTCTAACCTTAGAATTGTTTGCATTATTTATGATGGCAAAAGGCTTATTGAAGTTCGATGTGCCCAAATGGGAACCAATGGTCTTATTATGCCTTTTACCAGTGTGGATAGGAATCCTGATGGCATTATCAAGGACAATCGCTGGATCATACATTATTCTTTACTTGTCTGTGATTCTCTATCTGTCGTTGTGCACGTTGATTGGTTCAAGTCGTTTTAGAAAATGGTATATAGAGCATGAAAAGAATAGCTAAACCGACTCATGATGTAAGAGAGATAGAGAAATGTATCGTTAAGCTATACGAAAAGGGAGCAAACGATGATAAGACCTCAGATGAAATAGAATCTCTGTTGATGGAGCGATGGAGGCTGATGCATCGAAGCATCGTCTGGGATGATGACTTCATCGCAAAGTTGGTGGCCATGAACGAGAAGATGAAACAGACGCTTATCGATATGCGAAATCTGACATTCGATACGTATAATCATTTGTTGGCTAATTGTCCTGACGATAAAGAGTTCGATGTGACAGGCCGTCTCTTTGTCGACGATATGGAGATGGAGGGATGGAAGTATGGTATCCATATGAGTGACTACCTTTCTGAGATTCTTCAGACGCCTGAATACTCTGGTCTTTATAGATACGGTGTGGCCCATGAAGTGATATTCGAATCAGCAGACAGGCCTTACGGAATAAACGAGAATAACACAGAGATGAATATGCTCTATATGGCTGAACTGCCTGAGAATTGGAATGAACATATGGATCGCGAGAAGACGGCAAATCTGAACATCATCTATGGCGTTCACAACATGATAGACCATTGCCACTGGACGCTTCAGGATCTGATCAACGTGAAGTCGTATAAGTCGAAAATCGAGGTGGAATATCGCAATAAAAGGGAGCGATGATGCGTTATAATAATGTATGAAGGATCAGTTTAAGAAATATCTTTGGATTCTCGATCTGCTGTTGAGCACGAATGGCATTACATTCAAGGAAATAGCAGAGCGATGGAAGTACTCGTCGCTGAACCATCGGAAGACCACGTTGGCCAAACGAACCTTTGATGATTATCGTCGTGCCATCGAGGAGACGTTTGATATTGATATCATTTGCGATGCGTCGCGAGGCTATCAGTATAGGATAGACAATGCCCGTAGCCTCTCGAGTGATCGTATCAAGCATTGGCTGCTTAGTTCATTTGCCGTGAACAATATCCTTCAAGGCAGTCGTCGACTCAGTGAGAGGATTATCTATGAGGATATACCTTCAGGCAACGACTATCTGTTGGAGGTTGTCAAGGCGATGCAGGAGGATAAGGTCGTCAAAGTGGAATATGACAACTTCTTCGAGAAGGGTATCAAAACGCTGCTGATTGAACCTTACTGCGTCAAAGTGTTCCGCCAGCGATGGTATCTGGTGGGTAAGGCTAAAGGCGAGAAGGCTATTTGGCGCTGGGCACTTGATAGATTCCTATCAATCGAAACGACAGATAAAAAGTTTCGCTTGCCCAAGGATTTCTCAGCAGAAATCTATTTCAAGGATGCCTTTGGCGTGATTGTCGATCCTGAGGAATGTCCTGTAGAGACCATCCGGATTAAGGTTTTCTGCGAGAATCATCGTGACGATTATCTGCGACACTTGCCGCTTCACTCGTCTCAACGCGAGGTTGAGAGAGGTGAAGGATATACCATCTTTGAACTGCGCGTGCGTCCAGCCTATGATTTCTGTCAAGAGCTGTTGTCATACGGCGAAGAGGTTGAGGTGTTGTCACCCCAGTATGTGCGTGACTATCTGGCAGAGAGAATCAAGAAGAGTTTGGCGCACTATTGAAATCATGAAAAAGGAAGAATCCGTGTAGATGCTTATGAGTTAGAATTTGTGAAAATGGTTGGGCTTTGAAGAAAAAGTGTTACCTTTGTAGCCTAATTATGAGTATAAAGCAATTTGTGAAGGACTGGACGTTGCCTGTGGCTATCGCTGTGGGTACGATAGTCTATCTCACGTTCTATTTTGTTCCTCAGCTTGATGCGGCGGGCGAAACGCTGGGTGCTGTTGTCGATACCATCTTTCCCATGATGGTGTTCTGCACGTTGTTTTCCACTTTCTGCCGTATCGATTTCCATCAGATGAAGCCCCATCGCTGGCATGTGGGTGTATTGCTGGCTCAGGTGTTGCTTGTAGCGCTTAATGTGTGGATTATCTTCTGTGTTGAGGCTAGTTTCGAACAAAAGATTCTTTGGGAGAGCGTGCTTACCTGTATCATCGGCCCTGCGGCAACAGCTGCTCCTGTGGTTACGGCGAAGATTGGGGGGAATATCAATACGATGACGGCCTTTGTCGTCCTCTCCTCGTTTGCTTCGGCCTTGATGATTCCTGCTGTGTTCCCATTACTCGAGCGCGGCAGCCATCTGTCATTCTGGAGTGCCTTTCTGATTATCCTTCAGAAGTTGGCTATGGTGCTGATTGCACCGCTGGCTCTCGGCTGGTATATGCAGCACTTTGCCAAGCGTGTCTGTGCCTGGATCGTGTCCATCCCCGACCTCTCGTTCTATCTCTGGTCTGTGCAGCTCAGCGTCACCTCGGGCGTCACCGTGCGTAACATCGTGCATAGTGATGCCGGACTGCCTGTGTTGCTCATGATTGCCACGATGAGTCTTATCCTCTGTTTCGTTCTCTTCCTGGTGGGACGCAGTATCGGCCGTCACTTGGGGGATGAGATAGATGGCGGGCAGGCTCTGTTCCAGAAGAATACGGCCCTTAGCATCTGGGTGGCTTATACCTATCTGAATCCTGTCGCCTCCGTCGGTGCAGGCTGTTATGTGCTCTGGCAGAACATCATCAACAGCCTAGAACTCTGGGAGTATCGCAAGAAGAATCCTCATTATTAATCACATAAAAAAATCGTAGATGATGAAATTATCTAAGACATTGGTAGTTATTGGCGTAGCATCGGCAACGATGCAGATGTCATCTTGTCAGCAGGCACAGAAGGAGAATCCGCTTCTGGTGGAGAGTGGATTGCCCTTTGGCGCCCCCGACTTCAACAAGATTCAGACATCGGATTATCTGCCAGCCTTTGAGCTGGCTATCCAGCAGCAGCGCGAGAACATTGCGAAGATTGTGGAGTCGAAGGATTCTGCGACCTTCGAGAATACCATCCTGGCGCTTGAGGAGAGTGGACGGTTGCTCGACCGTGTCTCTCGTGTGTTCTTTGCCTTGACGGAGGCTGACAAGACGCCCGAACTGGGTGAGATTGAGAAGAAGGTGCAGCCGATGCTGACGGAACTGGAGAACGAGATATCGTTCAACAAACCTCTCTTTGAGCGTATCCGTCAGGTCTATGACAAGCAGCACGATGCCCTGACGGGGGAGGACCAGAAACTCTTGGAGGAGACCTATAAGGAGTTCGTGCGTAAGGGTGCTCTCTTGTCTGAGGACAAGATGGAGCGGATGAAGGCCATCAACCTGCGTATCTCTGACCTTCAGCAGCAGTGGGGCGACCAGTTGCAGGCTGCCACCAACGATGCAGTGGTGTGGGTCGATAAGAAGGAAAATCTGGCAGGACTCAGTGAGGCTGATATCGCTCAGTGTCAGAAAGATGCGGAGAGTAGGGGAGGTAAGGCACCCTATGCGATTGTCATCGTGAACACCACGCAGCAGGCGATTCTCACCAACCTCGACAACCGCGACCTGCGTAAGAAGGTCTTTGAGGCTTCCATCCATCGTGCTGATGGTACGAACAGCCACAACACCTTCCCCATCGTCGTGGAGATTGCCAAACTGAGGGCTGAGCAGGCTGCGTTGATGGGCTATCCCAACTATGCCTCCTACTCGTTGGAGCGCACGATGGCTAAGACTCCTGAGAATGTCTATGCCTTCCTGAAGAGCCTGATTGCCCAGTACAGACCGAAGGCTGACGCTGAGACGAAGGCCATCGAGGACTTTGCCCGTAAGACGGCTGGCGCAGACTTCCAACTGCAGCCGTATGACCGTTTCTACTATTCGGCCAAGATGAAGAAGGAGTTGCTGAACATCTCCGAAGATGAGGTGAAGCCTTATTTCAATGTCGATAGTGTGTTGCTCAATGGTGTGTTCTATGCTGCCAGCCGTGTGTATGGTCTGACATTCAAGGAGCGTGATGACATCCCTACCTATCATCCAGACATGAAAGCTTTCGAGGTTATCGACAAGGATGGTCAGCCGAAGGCACTCTTCTATTGTGACTATTTCCGTCGTCCTACGAAACGAGGTGGTGCCTGGATGGATGGTTTTGCCAAGCAGAGCCGTCAGTGGAATCAGTTGCCTATTATCTTTAATGTATGCAATAGCGCGAAAGCGCCAGAAGGCCAGCCCTCGCTGTTGACATGGGATGAAGTGACGACGATGTTCCATGAGTTTGGTCATGCTCTGCATGGTATCCTCTCTGACTGCCAGTACAATAGCCTGAGTGGTACCAGCGTGGCTCGCGACTTTGTGGAGATGCCGTCGCAGTTTAATGAGTCATTTGCTTCTATCCCAGAGATCTTTGACCACTATGCGCTCCACTATAAGACGGGTGAGCCTATGCCTGCTGACCTGAAGGCGCGTATGCTGAAGAGCATCAACTTCCAGCCCTGCTACGCTTTAGGCGAGAATCTCGCTGCCACCTGTCTTGATATGGCTTGGCACATGTTGCCCGCCGACAAGATCCCAACAGCAGAGAAGGCTGCTCAGTTTGAGACGGACGCTCTTGCTGAGATTGGTCTCTTGGATGCACAAATCCCGCCACGTTACTCGACGAGTTATTTCAATCACGTCTGGGGTAGTGGCTATGCCGCTGGTTACTACAGTTATCTGTGGACCGAGGTGCTGGCTGTGAATATCGCCGATGTCTTTGCTCAGCGCGGTGCCTTGAAGCCAGAGACGGGTCAGGCTATGCGTGACAAGATCCTGAGCCGAGGTAATACTGGTGACTTGATGCAGATGTTTACAGACTTCACAGGTATGCAACAGCCAGATGCTTCGAGTCTGCTGAAAGCCCGTGGGCTTTGATACTTAACTCAAAAAAAGAGGCTCCAGACAAACGTCCGGAGCCTCTTTTTGATTGTACTAACCTTATTATTTCTTAATCTTATAGAGGCGGAAACTCATAGGCTGCAGCTCGTCGTTGAGGAAGGTGTTGCTCTTTCCGGCCTCACACTGCAGCGTGCCCTGCTTAGAGGTGATCTTCTCAGGATTGTCGAGGGTGTTCTCGTCATCCATACCGTCGTGACAGAGGGTAATTGTCTGAGCCGTGCGCTCGCCCTTGATACCCAGGAGGTTCAAGGTGACAGCCTGTTTCTGCTTGGAGGTGTTGATCACCTTAACGATGATCTCGCCTGTATTCTTGTCGAATACTGAAGAGGCAAACAGACCGTCCTGACCATCCAGACCTGCAACGGGCTTCTTGTCCATAGTCAAGGTCATCATGTTGGTACCCTTGTTCTGGGCATACATCTGCTGTACATAGTAGCTGACGCTCTTGAACATACGGGTGTTGTCGAACCAGATGAGGTCGGGACGCCACTGCCAACCCTCAACGTGGGCAAACAGCGGAGCATAGGCTGTCATATAGACGACATCGGCATTGCGCTCGAAATCTGTCATGAATCCAGCCTCAAGGATGCTGGCCTCGTAGTGGTTCCACTTCTTGCCCTTGCCGTGACAAGCGTACTCACCAGCAAACACCTTCGGACCCTTGCGGTCGTAGCTCTCGTAGCGCAGACCACCACACTTGTCGCCGTACTTGGCCTTTGCTTCTGGAGTACCCAGGAACCATGCCTCCGGACGGTAGAAGTGCTCATCGACGAGGTCGGCTTTCTGCTTCGTCATAGCAGCCCAGCCTTTGTCGAACATCTTACCCTCAGAGTCGGGACCACTGGTACCGACAATCTTGATATTGGGATACTTGGCGCGAATGGCTGCCACAAACGGCTCCAAACGCTTGTAATAAAGATCGTCCCACTGTTCGTTGCCGACGCCGATATACTTCATGTTGAAGGGCTCGGGGTGTCCCATCTCAGCGCGAATCTTACCCCACTCAGAGTCTGCAGGACCGTTGGCGAACTCAATCAGATCGAGGCAGTCTTGGATATAGGGCTGCAACTGGTCGTATGGTACGTGGGCATCCTCTGTCTCCCAGTTTTGGAACTGGCAGGCCATACCGACATTGAGTACGGGCAGTGGCTCAGCACCGATATCCTCAGAGAGCTGGAAGAACTCGAAGAAGCCGAGGCCGTAGCTCTGGAAATAATCAGGGTAGAAACGGTAGGGGAAGGTGTATTCCCAACGATTCTCGTTGAGTGGACGGTTCTCTACTGGTCCAATGGTGTTTTTCCATTGATAACGGGTAGCTAAGTCAACGCCCTCCACAATACAACCACCAGGGAAGCGGAGCAAGCCGGGATGAACGTCGGCCAGTGCCTGAGCCAGGTCTGCACGCATACCGTTCTTACGGTTCTTGAACGTATTGACAGGGAAAAGGCTGACATGCTCCAGATCGACGGTCTTGTCACCATCGAGGTAGATGCGGAGCTGTGCCTTCTGGATGGTGCGAGGTGATTTCATCACGACCTCATACTGCTTCCAGTCACTAGAGGTGATGTTGAGCTTGGCTTCGGCAAACTCCTGCTTTTCCTCCATCGTGGCGCGGTCGATGAACTGCACGATAATCTTTCCCTTGCCTTGAGGAGCCTTGGCCCAGACGGAGAACCGATAGTCCTCACCCTGTTTCAGGCCGATGCCAAAGAATCCGTCATTCGAGAGACCTGAACGGCGCTCCTTATGACCAGGATAGCGGAGTTCCACATAGTGGGGACAGCGCTCAAAAGGACCATCGTCCTTCACTTCGAAAGTTCCGAAGGGTTCCCATCCCATCAGACGGTCGGGAAACTCAAAGGAACGGTTTTTGACTAGCTCGCCATACAGTCCGCCGTCAGCGGCATAGTTGATGTCTTCGAAGAAAAGACCATACATTGTGGACTGAATGGGAGCACCGATTTTCTTGGTGTTTACATCCATCACGTGGGACTGAGCCGACATTGTGAGGGAAGATAGTGCTAATGCACAAGTTAGGAAACATTGTTTCATCTGCATATCAGTTTTAGATAGTTAATAGTCATTTTTTTATGTTTCAGATGCAAAATTAGTTAAAAAGTTGGATAAAAGCAAACAAATATCAAATATTTGCTGTAATTTTGTAACTTATTAAGATTATCAACAATGCAACAGACTCAGACTGGTAGCAAGAGCTACTTATTTACTATCGTTTTGGTTGCCGTGCTCGGTGGCCTTTTGTTCGGTTATGACACAGCAGTCATCTCCGGTGCAGAGAAGGGACTTCAGGCTTTCTTCATGGAGGCTAAGGATTTTGCCTATACAGACGGATGGCATGGCTTCACGTCGGCTTCGGCTCTCATAGGCTGTATCATCGGCTCGGCCCTTTCGGGTTATCTGGCCACGAATTTTGGCCGCAAGAAGTCGTTGATTATTGCGGGACTTCTCTTTTTCGTTTCGGCCCTTGGCTCGATGGATCCGGAGTTCCTCTTTTTTGAATACGGTGTTCCTACCTATTCGCTGCTTATCACCTTTAATATATATAGGGTGATTGGTGGTATTGGCGTGGGACTTGCCTCTGCCATCTGTCCGATGTATATCGGTGAGGTGGCGCCTTCCAATATCCGTGGTATGCTTGTCAGTTGGAACCAGTTTGCCATTATCTTTGGTCAGCTGGTGGTCTATTTCGTTAACTTCTTCATCCTGGGCGATCATATCCAGCCGCTCGTTGAGGAGATGGGTAAAGGACTGGCAGCCATCAATCCTGCTGCACAGTGGACAGTGACCACTGGTTGGCGCTATATGTTCGGTAGTGAGGCTGTACCCGCTGGACTTTTTGCCCTGCTGATCTGTTTCGTTCCTGAGACACCGCGTTACCTTGTGAGCGTTGGCGAGGATCAGAAGGCGTTGGGTATCCTCTCGAAGATCAACGGTTCGACCAAGGCTGCCCAAATCCTGCAGGATATCAAGGACACGATGGTGGTGAAGACCGAGAAACTGATGACCTACGGTGCACTCTGTATCTTTGTGGGTATCATGCTCAGTGTGTTCCAGCAGGCTGTAGGTATCAATGCTGTGCTCTATTACGCACCGCGTATCTTTGGTGACATGGGCATGGACAATCCGATGATTCTGACGGTGTTCATGGGTATCGTCAATATCTCGTTCACGCTGGTGGCAGTGTTCACGGTTGAGAAACTGGGGCGCAAACCGCTGCTCATCTGCGGTTCGCTCGGCATGGCCCTTGGTGCCTTCGGTGTGGCTGTGACCTTTGGTCATGCGAATCTGGAGTTGGTGGCGGCTGTTTCACTTTTGGTCTATTCCGCCTCGTTCATGTTCTCATGGGGTCCCATTTGCTGGGTGCTCATAGCTGAGATATTCCCCAACACCATCCGTGGTGCGGCTGTGGCCATTGCCGTAGCTTTCCAGTGGATCTCCAACTTCATCGTCAGCTCTTCTTTCGTGCCGATGTTTAATATGCACCTGACGGAAGGCGACGATTTCGGACACTGGTTCACTTATGGCCTTTATGGTGTGATTTGTGTGATTGCGGCTCTGTTCGTATGGCGCCTTGTGCCTGAGACAAAGGGTAAGACGCTGGAGGATATGAGCAAGCTTTGGAAGAAAAACTAACTACAATAATATAAAATACAATGAAGAAAGTTCTAGTAGCAGAAGACAATGACAGTAACTTCATTCTGATGACTTATATCTTAAAGAAGTACTATCAGTATGATCGTGCAAAAAATGGACAAGAGGCTGTCGAAATGGTCGATAAAGGTGGTTTTGATATCGTTCTGATGGATATCAAGATGCCGGTGATGGATGGTCTGGAGGCGACAAAGCGCATTAAGGAGGCTCATCCCGAACTGCCTATCGTAGCTTTGACGGCAAATGCCTTTGACAACGACCGTCAGCTGGCTTTTGATGCCGGTTGCGTGGATTTCCTGTCGAAGCCTGTCAGCAGCGAGGCTTGTATCTCCACCATTAAGAAATATGTAGGGGAATAGGTCTAAGCCAACTCTAAATCGAATGCCTGCCGTAGTTTCTCTATGGCAAGATTTTCTTTGCTCATTAGTTCGAATTGTTCACGACGGGAGAGTATCTTGGCTTGTTCCTGATGCTCGGCAACGCGAATGTCCAGTGTGATGTTTGCATTCTGGAGTGATTGCTTCAGTGTGTTGACAATCCTCCCCCTGAAGTCATCCATTTCTTGCTTAATGAGTGCATTATCGACGGTTACCTCAATTCGCGGCAGTTCGATAATCACAGGATTCATATTCTTCATGCGGGTAGCGATGCCATAGAGCTCTTTTGGCATGCGGTTGCACATAGCCATCCACTGCAGTTCCAGGTCTTCTTGTGAGAAAACGGCATCGGTCTGTTGCTCCACTGCTGCAGACACAGAACCTGGGATAATCTTCATCTTCGATGGCTTTCCCTGATTGCGGAGGTTGTTCCACGAAAAACCAATGCCGCCAATCTTCATGGCGGGACTGGCAGGAGCGCTTGGCTTAGGCTGGGGATTAGGATTCTCTGAGTGAGCGGGCTTACTGATAGCGTTGGGCTTAGCGGATACGACAGGTTTAGCCGCAACTACCTGTGGGGTTGCATTCTGGGGCTGGGACTGTCGTATCAGGTTCTTAAACAGGGTTTTCAATCTTCTGGGGCGACGCCCCGCGCTGGCATCATCGTCTGGCTGTGTGATCTGGGCAATCTCAATGAGCGTCAACTCCACAAGCAGACGCTTGTTTGAAGACTGTCGATAGTTGATGTCGCATTGGTTCATCAGTTTCAGCGCTTGATAGAGAAAACGTGTTTCACAGTGTTTGGCCTGTTCTTGATAGCGCTGTCGCTGCTGGTCGCTGACCTCCAGCAGAGGAAGAGTCTGCGGATCCTTTGCCATCAATACGTTACGTACATGTTTGGCAAGGCCTTGAATCAGCAGACCTCCGTCAAAACCTTTGTTGATGACATTATTAAGTAGCACCATGATGTCGCTGACTTTATTCGCGACGGCTAAGTCAATTATCTGGAAATAGTTCTCGGCATCGAGCACATTCAGGTCTTCAATCACTTTCTCATAGGTGATATTGCCCTGACAGAAAGAGGCTGCTTGGTCGAAGATAGATAAGGCGTCGCGCATACCGCCATCAGCTTTCTCTGCAATGACTGCCAGTGCCTGTTCCTCATAGGTGATACCTTCCTGATCTGCTACGTGTTTCAGGTGGTCAACAGTATTGCGGATGGTCATACGCTCGAAGTCGTAGATCTGGCAGCGGCTGAGAATGGTCGGCAGGATCTTGTGCTTCTCAGTAGTGGCAAGGATGAAAATGACATGTGCAGGCGGTTCCTCCAATGTCTTCAGGAAAGCATTGAAGGCTGCTGTAGAAAGCATATGCACCTCGTCGATGATAAACACCTTGTATCTGCCAAGCTGTGGCGGGATACGTGTCTGTTCCATCAGAGTCTTGATGTGCTCTACAGAGTTGTTGCTGGCTGCGTCGAGCTCGAAGATGTTCAGTGAACGCTGCTCATTGAACGACTGGCAACTCTCACATTCGTTGCAGGCTTCCCCGTCGGCTGTAGGGTTCTGACAGTTGATGGCCTTGGCAAAAATACGTGCACAGGTTGTCTTTCCTACACCTCGTGGTCCGCAAAAGAGATAGGCATGAGCCAGTTTCCCACTTTTGACGGCATTCTTCAGCGTCGTGGTCAGTGCACTCTGTCCCACAACAGTGTCGAAGGTCATCGGACGGTATTTCCTGGCCGAAACAATATATTCCATATTTGTTCTGAGTAAATTTTTGGCAAAGATACAAAAAAGTTGGGAAATAAGAATTAAGAATTAAGAGAATTTTGTATCTTTGCAGACAAATTAGAAATATATGAAAGTATTTAGAAGCATCAAGGCTTTTCTGCTCAGCATATGGCATTCTATGTTCTTCAAGTATGCCGTTGTCTGTATCTTGGGTGTCCTCATAGTGGGATTTCTCGACGAGAACAGTTTCTGGAGCCATATGAAGAATCGTCAGCGCATCAATGAACTGCAGGAGGAGACAGCCAAATACAATGCTGAGTTCCGGCGTGATCAGGCGCGAATACGGGAACTGGACAGAAATCCTAAGGCCATGGAAAAAATTGCCAGGGAACGTTTCTTCATGAAAGCCGATGACGAAGACATCTTCGTGCTGAGTGATGATGATCGTGAGATTAAAGGTGTGGTAGGAGATGAGACAGCTGAATAAGTGGCAGACGGCAGTCTTCCTGGTAGGTGCCTTTCTGATGGTCGTTGGAGCAGGGCTTAGTGTGCTGGCATGGAAAGGAGCACCTTATGTGTTTTCCGTGGGTGCTTTGGCCTTTGTCACGATGCAGATGCTGCAGCGCTATGAAGGGACAAATTTCGTCATCCGCCGCCTGAGGCGAATCATGCTCTTGAGTGACGTGATGTTCTTACTTTCCGCATTGCTGATGATAGCCAATATGGGAAATGTTTTTGGACTGAGCCATCTTACATATATAGAATATGTATATAATAAATGGGTCATCACGTTGCTGATTGCGGCAATCCTTCAGCTTTATTCTACGCATAGAATAGGCAATGAACTGGAAAAAGAGGCAAAAAAACTATAAAAGATTGCGCATTTGTTTTAAAATGCGCAAATTTTTTTTTCTACTTCAATATATCGTTGTACATTTGTGCCGCGAAACGAATTATTTATGAACAAGATTCTGTACACATTAGTTGTAATAGCAACACTTACGTCATGCGCTGAGTCCTATTCGATTCAGGGTACCTCGTCGGTGTCGTCACTTGATGGTAGCAAACTTTATCTGAAGACCGTGAAAGATCAGGAGCTGAAGAATCTGGATTCCTGCGATGTGGTTCATGGCAAATTCCGCTTTGCTGGGTTGCTTGATACTGTCAAATTGGCAAATCTCTATATGGACGACGAGTCGCTGATGATGCCGGTGGTTGTAGAAAAGGGTGAGATTGAGATTCGCATCGATAATACAGGCCGTAACGTCAGTGGAACACCGCTGAACGATAAGCTATATCAGTTTATCAACCGTCATGACCAGATTGGCAACGAGATGAACGAGTTGTCGCATAAGCAGAGTCAGATGCTGCTTGACGGTATCGATGAGGATATCATCAATAAGAAACTTTCAGTCGAGGCAGCTCGTCTGGCCCAGCAGGAAGACAGTCTTGTGACTAATTTCATCGTGGAGAATTTCGATAATGTGTTGGGCCCGGGCGTCTTCATGATGATGACGAGTGGTTATCCCTATCCAGTGCTGACACCGCAGATAGAGGATATTATGAGCAAGGCTACCAAGAAGTTCAAGGATGATCCTTATGTCAAGCAGTACTATCAGACAGCTAACGAGATACAGGCTCGCCAGAATGGCCTGGTTGATGACATGCCCCAGCAGGCTCCTGCTGCTCAAGCACCAGCAGAGAAGCCTCAACTGCCTGACTCCACGCAGTTGCCTTCACTCAACCTCCCTCAGAAATGAAGACGCTGATTAAAGGTGGAACGCTCGTCAACGAAGGGAGACTGTTTGATGGCTCCATTGTTGTGGAAGATTCCCGAATAGCGAAGATTATAGAAGGAAACCATACGCCCGATGCATCCTATGATGAGGTCATAGATGCATCGGGCTGTTTTGTGCTTCCCGGCATTATCGATGACCATGTACATTTCCGTGAGCCGGGTTTGACAGCCAAGGCGGATATGGATACAGAGAGTCAGGCTGCAGCGGCTGGTGGCGTGACGACCTATTTCGATATGCCGAATACAGTGCCCCAGACCACTACATTGGAAGCCCTCGAAGAGAAGTACGCACTAGGTGCAGAGAAGAGTCATGTCAACTATGCCTTTTTCTTTGGGGCCACGAACGACAATGTGGCGCTCTTCTCGCAGCTCGATAAGCGACGTGTTCCTGGAATTAAACTTTTCATGGGTAGTTCGACGGGAAATATGCTTGTTGATCGTCAGGAAGCCCTTGATCAGATATTTGCCTCTGCTGATATGCCGATCATGGTACATTGTGAGGATACGGGTATCATTAATCGCAATATGGCGGCTGCAAAGGAGAAGTATGGAGATGACCCGAACGTAACCCATCATCCTGAAATACGGAGTGCTGAGGCTTGTTATGAAAGCACACAGTTGGCTGTGACCTTGGCAAAGAAGCACCAGGCTCGCCTGCATGTGGCTCATCTTACAACGGCCCGTGAATTGGAACTCTTTGGTGACGATCCTAATATCACAGCAGAGGCAACAGTCTCTCATCTGTTTTTCTGCGACCGAGACTATTCCTTGTTGGGGACACGCATCAAGTGCAATCCAGCCATCAAGTCTGAACGTGATCGTGAAGCGTTGCGTGAGGCGCTGAATGATGGTAGAATCAGCGTTGTTGGTACGGATCACGCCCCCCATCTACTTTCTCAGAAAGAAGGAGGTTGTGCCAAGGCTGCCAGTGGCATGCCGATGGTTCAGTTTTCTTTGGTGACGATGTTGGAACTCGTTGATCAGGGTGTCCTTTCTCTTGAACGACTTGTGGAACTGATGTGCCACCATCCAGCAACACTCTTTGGTGTACGCCATCGTGGCTTCCTGCGCGAAGGTTATCAGGCAGATATCGTACTCGTGCGCCCGAACACTGGATGGACGGTTACCAAAGAAATCATCCTGAGTAAATGTGGCTGGAGTCCGATGGAGGGACACATGTATCTTTGGCGCGTGGAGCGGACACTCTGTAATGGACATACCGTTTGGCAGCAGGGTAGGGTTGATACCAGTTATATCGGGCAACCAGTGGAATTCTCTGCCAAACGAACAGACTAACGCCATCTCAAGATGCGACTTACCTACGATATATCCCAGTTGTCGGCCTATATCAATTGGCCTTATTTCTTCTATGCCTGGCAAGTAAGAGAACCAGCAGAGAAAGAACGCCTGCGTCGTGAAGCAGAGACTGTCTTGCAACAGTTGGAAGGTAGATATCGTGCCTATGCGCTCTTTCTCCTTTTTGATGCTGATACTGACGGTGATGACATCCTTGTTGGTGCAGGTAAGCGCATCCCATGTCTGCGTCAGCAGGAGAAAGGTAGTGGTTACCAGTGTCTTGCAGATTTCGTCAGTTCTCACCATGCCCCCCCGTTTTCTCAGATTGGCGTCTTTGCTACTTCTGTGGATCATGGCCTGGAAACTGACTTCGATGGAGATGCTTATCAGAAGATGATGATGCAGCTCTTGGCCGATCGTTTGGCAGAAGCTGCTGCCGAACGGTTGCATGAACAAGTCAGAAAAACATTCTGGGGCTATGCAAAGGATGAGCAATTGTCCATCCCAGAGATGCTGCTGGAGAAATTTCAGGGTATCCGTCCTGCCGTTGGCTATCCTTCGCTGCCAGATACCAGTCTGAACTTTGTGCTTGATGAATTACTGGATATGAAACAGATTGGCATCCGCTTGACCGAGAGTGGGGCCATGAAACCACATGCCAGTGTCAGTGGCTTGATGCTAGCCCATCCTCAGGCCCATTACTTCAACCTTGGGAAAATCGGTGAAGACCAACTTCGTGACTATGCCCATCGTCGTGGACTTCCCGTAGAAATCTGCCGTAAGTTTCTGGCTGCTAATCTTTAGCCTTTTTCAACGTAAGAACCACGATCTCTCCCGTGGCGCCAAAACGGAAGGGGATGAGACCACCAACACCTGCAGTGACGAAAAGTGACTGTCGGCCTTCTCTATACCAACCATTGAACTCTTTGCCAGAAAGTGACATCGGACACCATCCAAAGAGCGAGAACTGCATCTTATGCGTATGACCACTGAGTGTGAGTTGGGCACGGCCGTCAGGGATGATCTTACGACGCCATGCGCTGGGATCATGCTCCAACATGAGGATGAAGTCTGTGTCTTCCACACCATCCAGCGTCTTCTTCAAGTCACCTTTCTGTGGGAACCGTTTGCCGTCACCGTCGTTCTCCATGCCAGCGATAACGATGTGAGTGTTGTCATGCTCAATCTTACAATGCTCATTAAGTAGCAGATTCCAGCCCAACTGTCGTTCCAGACTGATGGTCTCGCGGGTGTTGGCAACCTTCATCGTTTCATCATAGTCCATATATTCGGCATAGTCATGGTTGCCGAGTACGGAGTAAACGCCGTCGCCTGCTTTCAGCGAACTGAGAACGTCCATATGGGGATATATGTCTTTCGGTTGGATGTTCTGCAGGTCACCAGTGAAGATGATCATATCTGGTTGCTGGGCGTTGATGCTGTCAATGGCCCGCTGCAGCACCCATTCGTTGTGCTTCATGTAACTACCTACGTGGGCATCAGAGAAAAGCACGATACGGTAGCCATCGAAGGCGGCAGGTATGTCTTTTGATTCGTAGGTCGTATGATTGACCTCCAACTTGTTGAAACCAACGAAGGATCCCCATATCAGGATGAACCAAATGACGGGTATTAGCAATAATCCAAGAATGTTGCCGTAGTTTCGAGATGCTCTGTTTTTCCCCTTGAAACGTCTGATAAGAGATGAACAGCTTCTGCCACCGATAGAGCAAAGACAATATATCCATATTGGAGCGATGATAAACCCGATTAAGAACAGATAACCATAAAGGATGAAGATACGGTCATTATCAGGGATGAAGTTCGGTTGTATGGCCAGATAGACGGTGTAGGCCGTCATTGCCACGCAGGGTAGCCAGCAGAGCAGGCGTTTTCCCCATGTTGATTTTTTGTGAAGATGACGCCAGTCGAGATAGATGAATGGCAGTATGTTTAATAGGAGGAAGAGTATGATATCACGAGCAATCATTGGTCTGGATTTTCTATATAACCTTGATATTCTTTTTTGAGTGTAGACATGACGGAGTCGTATGCCTGTCGCATGGTGGCTTCCACATTCTCCGGTCCTTTGCCGACAGGGTAGATGGGCTGATGGATGGTCAGCTGGAGCGGATGCCAGTTGATAAAGTTGACGAGGCCTTTCATACGGGGAAGGATGTCAAATGAGCCATTGATAGTCAAGGGCACAACGGGTAGTTGCAATTCATCAGCCAAAGCAAAGGCCCCTTTCTTGAATTTACCCATGTGGCCGGTAAAAGTACGCGCCCCTTCAGGAAAGACTGTGACGCTATAGCCCTCCTGTAGGATTTTGCGCGCATTCTCGTAGGTCTTCTGTATCTTTTTAGGTCCTCGTTTGTCAACGAATATCTGGTGTGACTTGCGACATGCATAGCCGATGAAGGGTATCTTGCCAAGCTGATGCTTCATCATCCACTTGAAGTTGCGGCCCAGATAGCCATAGATCAGGAAAATGTCGAAGGCGCCTTGATGGTTGGCCACAAAAACGTAGCTTTGGTCTTTCTCCAGATGCTCGCGTCCATCGACCTTTACCGGAATCAGCAGCGATCTCAAGATAATCTTTGCCCACCATCGTCCTGGATAATAGCCCCAGAAATGGCCATTACCAATGGTCGTTCCAATACCTACTTCTAAAGCTGTAATAATCGTAATCAGAATCAGGACGGGAAGTCCGATGAGGAGTTGATAGATTTTATATAATAAGGTGATCATCTATGAACAATAAATGCTAAATCATAAACTAAGACTCAATCTTCGGATATTTTCTTGTCCAACCGTCCCAGCGCAATCGCATGACACCGAAGAATGCTTCGCCGAAGATCCCGCCAGACATTTTGCTCGTGCCTTCACGACGGTTCACGAAGATCACTGACACTTCCTTGATCTTAAACCCAATCTTATAGGCTGTGTATTTCATCTCAATCTGGAATCCGTAACCCTTGAAACGTATCTTGTCGAGTTCAATGGTCTTGAGTACACGTCGTTTGTAGCAAACGAAACCGGCTGTGGTGTCGTGAACCAGAAAACCGGTGACGATGCGCACGTACTTTGAAGCGAAATAGCTCATCAGTACCCGCCCAATGGGCCAGTTCACAACATTCACACCTGTGACATAACGGGAGCCGATAGCCACATCGTAGGCCTCGTCGTGACAGGCGGCATAGAGCCGTGGAAGGTCATTTGGATCGTGGCTGAAGTCAGCATCCATCTCGAAGACGTATTCGTAGTCGTGTTCCAAAGCCCATCTGAAACCTGCGATATAGGCGGTGCCCAATCCTTGCTTCCCGCTGCGTTCTAACAGGAAGAGCTGCTCAGAGAACTCTGTGGCAATCATACTTCTCACGATGGCAGCTGTTCCGTCGGGTGAGCCGTCGTCGATGACAAGGATGTGGAAACACTTCTCCAAGGCAAACACCGCACGGATAATCTTTTCGATGTTTTCCTTCTCGTTATAGGTCGGTATGATGACAATACTGTCGCTTGTGCACATCTTATTATGCTTTTATGGTGCAAAAGTACGGATAATTATTGATAAGAGCAAACAAAATGGCCGTTTTCTCTCAATTCTTAATTCTTAATTCTTAATTTTTAATTTTATTCACTACCTTTGCATGCAGTTTCTGGACAAAACCAGACAACTTTCGTCAATGACGAGATGAATATACAAGATTTAGAACGTTTATATGCCAAGTTGCCGCAGGTGTCGGCATTGGCAAGAGAAATAGAGAAATCGTCGGTTCGTGCGATTTTTCTCGAAGGCCTATTGGGCTCATCGGCCCCGATGCTCTTTGCGAGCATGGTTTCAAAGTGCAAATCCCGTCTGCTGTTTGTCTTGCAGGATGCAGAGGAGGCGGGTTATTTCTATCATGATCTGACCCAACTGCTAGGCAGTCGTGATGTGCTGTTTTTCCCTTCCAGTTACCGTAGGGCCATCAAGTATGCACAGCGCGACGCAGCCAGTGAGATCCTTCGCACGGAGGTCATGGCTAAGTTGGCACAGCAGGATGAGTTGCTCTATGTCGTGACCTATCCGGAGGCGCTGGCAGAACTTGTGGTGTCGAAGAAAAGTCTCGACTCGCGTACCCTTGTCTTGGAGAAGGACCAGACCATCGATGTTACTGATGTCGCGAAAACACTTCGTGACTTTGGTTTCCGTGAGGTGGATTATGTCTATGAGCCAGGGCAGTTTGCTCTTCGCGGTTCTATTCTCGACGTTTACTCCTTTAGTTGTGAGTATCCCTACCGTATTGATTTCTTCGGCGACGATATTGACTCTATCCGTACTTTCGAGGTGGAAGACCAGTTGTCGAAGGACCATCGCAACCGTATTGAGATTGTTCCGGAACTGTCTGTGATGACAGAGGACAAAGTGCCTTTCCTGTCATTTGTGCCGAAGGATGTGATGCTGGTTACAAAGGATTATCTCTATGTCCGTGATGCCGTTGACCGTGCCTATCAAGAAGGCTTTTCGGCTCAGGCGAAGGCAGAGCAGATGGCAGATGCCACTGAAGTGGAGCGACGGGAGATAGAGCGCCAACTTCGCAAAGAGTCGCAGTTGATTTCCGGTGCCCAGTTTATGAATGATGCCGAGACGCTCCGTAGGATAGAGTTCGGTCATCGTCCCTCCTCAGGTAGCACTCAATACACGACGCTTAGTTTCCATATTACCACGCAGCCCCTGTTCCATAAGAACTTCGACTTGCTTGCCAAGACATTCGAAGACTATCAGTTGCAAGGTTATCAAATCTATATCCTTGCTGACAGTCAGAAACAGAATGAGCGCCTGAAGGAAATCCTCTCAGCAGGGACTGACTCCAAAGGGAACATCTTCACCCCTGTCGAAAAGACCCTTCATGAAGGCTTTGCTGACGATGATCTTCGTATCTGCGTCTTCACCGATCATCAGATATTCGACCGTTTCCATAAGTATAACCTAAAGAGCGACAAGGCCCGTAGTGGTAAGATGGCTCTCACGCTGAAGGAAATCCAACAGTTTGAGATTGGCGACTACGTGGTGCATGTCGATCATGGCGTCGGTAAGTTCGGAGGCTTGGTGAGAATGCCACAGGGCGAGGGCTATCAGGAGATGATTAAGATTCTCTATCAGCATGGTGATAGCATCTATGTCTCAATCCATTCCTTATATAAGGTATCGAAATACAAGTCGCAGGACAATGGCGAGGCACCGCGTCTTTCTACACTCGGTACGGGACAGTGGGAACGCTTGAAGGAGCGTACCAAGAAACATATCAAGGATATCGCCCGCGACCTGATCAAGCTTTACGCGAAACGTCGTCGTGAGAAGGGTTTTGCCTTCAGCCACGACACCTATCTGCAGCATGAATTGGAAGCCAGTTTCCTCTACGAAGATACCCCAGATCAGTTGAAGGCAACCCAGGATGTGAAGGCTGATATGGAACAAGCAAAGCCGATGGATCGTCTTGTCTGTGGTGATGTGGGCTTCGGTAAGACCGAGGTGGCTGTTCGTGCCGCCTTCAAGGCAGCTACCGACGGTAAGCAGGTTGCTGTGCTCGTGCCTACCACTGTTCTGGCTTATCAGCATTTCCGTACGTTTGCAGGCCGCTTGAAGGATATGCCCGTGCGGGTCGATTACCTCACTCGTGCTCGCACAGCCAAGCAGACTACCGCCTTACTGAAAGACCTTGCCGATGGTAAGATAGATATTATAATAGGTACGCAAAAGCTCATTGGTAAGTCGGTGAAGTTCAAGGACCTCGGCCTGCTTATCATCGACGAGGAGCAGAAATTCGGTGTCTCCACCAAGGAAAAGCTCCGCCAGATGAAGTCGAACGTTGATACGCTTACGATGTCTGCCACCCCGATCCCTCGTACCCTTCAGTTCTCACTCGTCGGGGCTCGCGACCTCAGTGTTATCCAAACCCCACCGCCTAATCGCTATCCGATTCAGACAGAGATACATACTTTCGGCGCAGAGATCATCACCGACGCCATCAACTTTGAGATGTCGCGCAATGGTCAGGTCTATTTTGTCAACAATCGTATCAGTGATCTGACGCATATCGCGGAGATGATCCACAAGTATATCCCCGATGCCCGTATTGCCATCGGCCACGGACAGATGAAACCTGAAGAACTTGAGAAGATTGTGCTCGATTTCTCTAATTACGATTACGACGTATTGCTTTCTACTACGATTGTGGAGAACGGTATCGACATCCCCAATGCCAATACCATTATCATCAATGGGGCACACAACTTCGGACTCTCCGACCTTCACCAGATGCGTGGCCGTGTAGGGCGCGGCAACCGCAAGGCTTTCTGCTATCTGCTGGCTCCGCCACTTGCAGCCCTCAATCCTGAGTCACGCCGTCGTCTCGAAGCGCTCGAGAATTTCTCAGACCTTGGCTCAGGCATCAACATTGCCATGCAAGATCTTGATATCCGAGGTGCTGGTAATCTGTTGGGCTCTGAACAGTCAGGCTTTATTTCCGATCTCGGTTATGAGACCTATCAGAAGATTCTCCAGCAGGCGATGGCCGAACTGAAGAATGAAGAGCCGGAGTTCAGTCAAGTGGAGCCTCAAAGAGGGCAATCGCATGATCATGCTTCTGCAGCACCCGGCACAAATCAGGTCATCCAAGGACCTTTCGTCGATGACTGCGCCCTGGAGTCCGATATCGAGATGTATTTCCCAGACCAGTATGTTCCCAGCGACTCCGAACGTATGCTGCTCTATCGTGAACTTGATAATCTGGCCAATCGCAATGACCTGAATGCCGCCTTGGAAGCTTATCGCAGTCGTTTGAAAGACCGTTTCGGTGCCATTCCCGATGTGGCAGAGGAACTTATCCGTGTCGTGCCCCTTCGTGTCTATGGCAAGCAACTCGGCATCGAGAAGATCCTTCTCAAACAACAGAAGATGTACCTCTACTTCGTCAGCAATCCTAATAGCCCCTATTATCAGAGCGATGCCTTTGGCAAGGTGCTGCACTATATGACTCAAAACGTACGTCGTTGCAATCTCCGTGAGACTAACGGTAAGCGTTCGATGGTGGTTTCTGATATCCCTTCCGTTGAGGCTGCACTGACAATCTGTCGTAACGTTCTGTCAATTTGACGCATGGTTTCTCTTTGGCATCTTTATTGCCTATTATTGTGTGAAAGCCGCTTACAAAGAGTGGTGATTCAAAAGAATTTAGTATTAACAATTTAATAAACAATAATTAGGAGGTAAAGATTATGATGCCAGTAATGAGAAGTAACAGTTGGATTCCCAGTGTATTCAATGATTTGTTTGATGCAGACTTTATGCCGAGAGCTAACGCTACAGCACCTGCTATCAATGTGAAAGAAAGCGACAAGGCCTACACTGTAGAACTTGCTGCACCGGGCATGAAAAAGGAGGACTTCAATGTACATATCAATGACGAGGGTAACCTGATCATCAAGATGGAAAGCAAGAGTGAGAAGAAGGATGAGGACAAGAACGTACGCTACTTGCGCCGTGAGTTCTCTTACACCAAGTACGAGCAGACCCTGATCCTGCCAGACGATGTCAATAAGGAGCAGATTGCCGCCAAGGTAGAGAACGGTGTCCTGACCGTCGATCTCCCCAAGATTGTGGAGGAGAAAGTCAAGGTTTCCCGTCAGATAAGCATTGACTAAACCAATATAGGTTGTTTAATTAAAATCGCCCCGGCACCCATTCATTCGGTGCCGGGGCGTATTTTATAGCTGGCCGCAGTTTAGAAGAGAGCAAGAAAGGTGCTACTTATCGAGCTCTGCGAGGTTCTCAGCGATCATCTCGTCGGTGACGGTGTAGTTCTGGAGGTCACCCTTGATGAAGGCTTCGTATGACGGCATGTCGATGAGGCCGTGGCCTGAGAGGTTGAAGAGGATCACTTTTTCTTCGCCTGTCTCTTTGCACTTGTTTGCCTCGCGGATGGTAGCGGCGATGGCATGGGTACTCTCCGGTGCAGGGATAATGCCCTCAGTACGGGCAAAGAGCATACCGGCCTCGAAGGTCTCGAGCTGAGGAATATCTACACCATGCATCATACCGTCCTTGATAAGTTGGGAGATAATCATGCCGGCACCATGATAACGCAGACCGCCAGCATGGATGTTGGACGGCTTGAAGTTGTGGCCGAGGGTGTACATCGGCAGCAGTGGCGTGTAACCAGCCTCGTCACCGAAGTCGTAACGGAACTGACCGCGTGTCAGTTTCGGACAGCTATCAGGTTCGGCAGCAATAAACTCTGTGGTCTTGCCGTCGAGCAGGTTGTGGCGCATGAAGGGGAAGGAGATACCACCGAAGTTTGATCCACCGCCGAAGCAGCCGATCACGATGTCAGGGTATTCGCCAGCCATTTCCATCTGTTTCTCAGCCTCAAGGCCGATGATGGTCTGATGGAGTCCTACGTGGTTGAGCACGGAGCCGAGCACG
This sequence comes from uncultured Prevotella sp., assembly GCA_900315525.1. Lineage (GTDB taxonomy): Bacteria > Bacteroidota > Bacteroidia > Bacteroidales > Bacteroidaceae > Prevotella. The sequence continues at coordinate 67,316 of OMZO01000009.1, forward strand.
TACTTACAATTGGGTGTGGTGGTTGCCAGTTCAACGGCCTCGGAAATAGCCGTGCCCAGAGAGCCTGTGTGCAGCGGATCGCGGGTCAGGATGTCCTTACCAGCACGGGTGGACATTGAGGGGGAACCCTCGACCACAGCGCCAAAGGTGCGCATGATGCTGGAACGGTAGGGCTTCTGCTGCATGGTGATCTTCACTTGATAGACTGCACAATCGAGACCATAGAGTTTGGCGGCATAGGAAAGGGCTGCACCCCACTGGCCTGCACCAGTCTCGGTCGTCACATTGGTAGTACCTTCCTGCTTGGCATAATAGCACTGAGGAATAGCGGAATTGACCTTATGGGAGCCAAGAGGATTGGTGCTCTCATTCTTGAAATAGATGTGGGCAGGGGTGCCGAGTGCCTCTTCAAGCGCATAGGCACGCACTAGCGGCGTAGAGCGATAGTATCTGTACTTATCGAGTACATCCTCGGGGATGTCAATCCAACGGTGTTCAGTATCCAACTCCTGCACACAGCATTCGCGTGGGAAGATGTGTGCTAAGTCATCGACACCAAGCGGCTGCTTTGTAGCCGGATGGATGGGGGGGAGGGGCTTATTAGGCATATCTGCCTGTATGTTATACCACTGTGTAGGAATCTCACTCTCCTGGAGGATGAATTTTTTTTGTTTAGCCATAATTTAAAGTTTTAGAATTGGGTAATTCCGTCTGCAAAGGTACAATAATAAATTCACAAATCAGCATGAAGTCCAAAGAAAAATGTAAATGTGATTAAAAACTCATGTATTTTGCTGCAATGTGTCGAGAAATTCGGTTGGTTGCATGCCAAAATGTTTTTTGAAGCAAGTGGAGAAATAGCGGGGATCGCGGAAGCCGACGCGGTAGGCGAGATCGCTGATACGTATGTCGGGGGTGGTGGTAGCGATGCGCTTAGCTTCTTGCATCCTGATATCGCGGATGAAGGCTGATACGTTCATGCCGTTAATAGCCCGTAACTTGTTATATAGGGTGGATGAACTGGAGCCCATGTCTGCGGCTAGTGCCTCACGGTCGTAATCCTCATCTTCCAGATGGTCGAGTACGAATTGGCGGGCGCGTTCGACGAATAACTCCTCTGGTGTCTTTTCTATCTCGGGTTGGCTTTCTTGTATGGTGCTTTGGCCATTTTCTGCCTTGACGCGATTTCGGTTCTCGATGATGTTGTCGATTCGAAGTTTTAGGTCTGTCAGATGGAAAGGCTTGGTGAGGTACTCGTCGGCTCCAACGAGTAGTGCCTTCTGCTCATCTTCTTCCTGTGTCCTGGCGGTCAGCAGGATGATGGGCAGATGATGATGTTTAGGATCGTCTTTGATGGCCTTTGTCAGTTCGTAGCCGCTCATTTCCGGCATCATGACGTCGGACACAATCAGATCGAGTGCTTTCTGCTGTATGATATTCAGTGCTTCCCGGCCATTTTGGGCGACATAGACGCGATAATACTGCCTAAGCAACTGCCGCATGAGTATCAATAGTTCAACGTTGTCTTCGACAATCAGTACCTTATAGGCATTTTCATCGAGGTTGTTGTTGTCCTCTGTGTCGTCGTTAACATCAGGAATGTCGGCACTGAAGTCGATAATGGGGTTCTTTGATGTGTCGAAGGTGATCTGATGGTCTTCGAAAATCTGATCTGGCGTGAAAGCCTCCTTATTGATGGGCAGGTCGATGATGAAGGTGGTTCCTTTGCCTTCCTCGCTGTTGCATCTGATTGTTCCTTTGTGGAGAGCTACCAAATCTTGGGTCAGTGCAAGTCCCAAGCCGGTTCCGATGGCCTTATGTTGGCGATACTCTCCATCTTGGAAACGCCGGAACAGATTTTTCATCTTCTCCTTAGGGATGCCGTTACCAGTATCGCTTACATATATAATAAGGTGGTCGAAGTTTTTGTTGGTTTCTGCTTTTATGGACACTTCTCCGCCTTCTCGGGAATATTTGGCGGCATTTGACAGCAGATTGTAGATGATTTTGTCGAGTTTGTCGGTGTCAATCCACCCCATCATGCTCTCCGGATGGCACTTGATGATGTATTTCATCTTTTTCTTCTTGATGAGTGGTTCCAGATATTCGGCTGTTTCACGTATATAGCGCATGACGTCGCCTTGAGCTACAAGTAACTTCAGTTGGCCAGACTGCGACTTGCTGGTCTCAAGAATCTGTTGCAACAGTCGTACCATACGCTGGATGTTGATTTGCATGAGATCGTAGTCGCGACCATATTCTGGTTCCTCTTCCCTTAGTTTATCTACAGAAGCTGAGATAACGGTAAGAGGTGTAAGCAGCTCGTGAGTGATGTTGGTAAAGACGGCACTCATCCTTAATTGTCTGCGGATGGACTGACTTCGTAGGAAAATAACCCTTCCGATGACAGCGAGAACTGCCAAAAGTATCAAAATCGTGATGGTTAATAGTAGGTTTATACTCATTTTATGGTGTTTAATTTGCGTGCAAATTTATGTTTTTTTTCTGAGAAATCATAATAATAAGGCAAAAAAATGCGTTTTTAGGGCTAAAAATGTTTGAAAACCGTGATATTGTGTGCAAAATCCGTGAAATCACGCATTTTAAACATAAAATAATGTACTTTGAACAGTGGTTTGTGAATCTCGGTGTATCTTTGCATCAGAAAAAGATTTTAATGGTTAAGGTTTATGGTTGATTAATTTAGTTTTTTAAGTAATTAATAGGAAAAGGCTCGTTGTGAAACGAGCCTTTTCTTTTTGAATTAATCCGTAGAACTTATCTGTTCAGTAGGAATCTTTCTGCTTCGATGGCTGCCTGACATCCAGAGCCGGCTGCGGAGATGGCTTGGCGATAGACAGGATCGGCACAGTCACCAGCTACGAAGACACCAGGAATCTTGGTCTTTGGGGTGCCTTCGATTTTTTTCAGATAACCTATCTCGTCCATATCCAACCAATCTTTAAAGATTTCTGTGTTGGGCTTGTGGCCGATGGCGAGGAAGAAGCCGTCGATAGCAATATCCACCATCTCCTCATCGGGCTCTCCCTTGCGTTTTACGAGATGTGCGCCTTCAACGCCATTCTCGCCGTATAGGCCAACAGTATTATGCTCAAAGAGAATTTCAATGTTCTCACGCTCCTTGACACGCTGTTGCATCACTTGTGATGCGCGGAGGAAGGGCTTGCGTACGATGAGATAGACTTTCTTGGCTAAGCCTGCCAGATAGAGTGCGTCTTCACAGGCCGTATCACCGCCGCCAACTACTGCTACAGTCTTCTTGCGATAGAAGAAGCCATCGCAGGTGGCACAAGCGGACACGCCTTGTCCGTTGTATTTACGTTCGTCATCGAGTCCTAGGTACTTAGCAGAGGCACCAGTGGCGATAATCACAGTGTCTGCTTCAATCTCAGTGCCATCCTCAGCCGTGCATACGTAAGGAGCCTTAGAAAAGTCAACCTTAACGATTGAGCCGTTGCGGACGTCGGTGCCAAAGCGTTGTGCCTGTTCGAGCAAGTCTATCATCATCTGGTTGCCATCGACCCCCTGAGGATAGCCGGGGAAGTTCTCTACTTCGGTGGTCTGTGTAAGCTGTCCACCAGGTTGCAGGCCGCTATACTCAATGGGATTGAGGTTTGCGCGGCTAGCGTAAATGGCAGCGGTGTACCCTGCGGGCCCGCTGCCAATAATCAGACATTTGGTATGTTCCATGCTGTTATTTCAGAAGTTCTTCTATCTGTTTCTCAATCTCAGTGATTGCTGTAGTAGGCTCAAAGCGGGCTACCACCTGTCCTTTCTTGTTGATGAGGAACTTGGTGAAATTCCACTTGATATCTGCTTTCTGCTTGTAGTCGGGATCAGCCTTGGATAGCATGTCCTCGAGAATCGGGGCGATAGGGTGGCTCATATCCCAGCCAGCAAAGCCTTTCTGTTCCTGTAAGAACTTATATAGCGGATCGGCGTCATCACCGTTGACCTTTATTTTCTTGAATCTAGGGAATTCAGTACCAAAGTTGAGCTTGCAGAACTCATGGATAGAGTCGTCGGTACCGGGAGCCTGCTGTCCGAATTGGTTACAGGGGAAATCGAGAATCTCGAATCCCTGAGCATGGTACTTCTTGTAGAGTGCCTCCAGTTCGTCGTACTGCGGGGTGAAACCACACTTTGTTGCCGTATTGACAATCAGCAACACTTCATTGGCGTATTCCTTTAAGGATACGTCCTTGCCTTTTCTGTCCTTGACAGAGAAATCATAAACGGTTCTCATTCTTATTATAAAAAAATGTGTAATGTTGTTGGGTACAAAGATACAAAAAAGAAGTGAAAACAAGCATGTTTTCACTTTTTTTGACTAATAAAAAAGATGCGGCCTCGGCATATGCAACTACCAGGGACGCATCTTTTGTAAATTTTGCGGTTTTATCTTACTTCTTCGCAGCCTTACCGTAGCGGCTCATGAACTTATCAACACGACCTGCGGTGTCAACGAGCTTGCTCTTACCAGTGTAGAACGGGTGAGAGGTGCTGGAGATTTCGACTTTTACCACCGGGTAAGTTTCGCCTTCGAACTCTACAGTATCATTTGTCTTCGCAGTAGATTTCGTAAGGAACATATCGCCGTTGGACATATCCTTGAATACGACGGGGCGATAGTTTTCTGGATGAATACCTTTTTTCATTTTGAGTTAAATATTAATGTGATAATTACAATTTTCGCATAAAGCGGGTGCAAAGGTACGATTATTTTTTGAATTCCGCAAACTTTTTGCCCCTTTTTCTTTGTACGCTCGTTTTTTTGTGGTATATTTGCAGACATAAAAATACGTTTTATGAGAAGAATCTTGTTATCATTGTCATACCTGCTGTTGATCTCTTGTGGCAGTACTGCACGCCCTCAGCTGGAAGAAGATGCTTATGCCATTGGATTCTATAACTTGGAAAATCTGTTCGACACCTGTCATGATGCTGGGAAGAACGACTATGAGTTCCTGCCTGATGGTGCGAATAGGTGGACGAGTAAGAAGTATGTCAATAAACTGCGCAATATGTCTCGTGTGCTCTCTGAGATGGGCACGGACCGTCTGTCCCAAGGATGTGCTGCCATCGGTGTGGCAGAGGTGGAGAATTCCAAATGTCTTGCTGACCTTTGCCGACAGGAACCACTGAAAGCCCGTAATATCCAATATGTACATGTGGAAGGACCAGACCAACGTGGCATCGACTGTGCGTTACTCTATGATCCGGCACGCTTCACCGTTAGGAACGTGCGTCTCGTACCTTATATATATAGGTTACCCCAAGATGCCCATCGAGCGTCTCGTGGTTTCCTCGTCGTCAGTGGAACCATGGCTAATGAGCATGTCACGATCATTGTGAATCATCTGCCCTCACGTGGTGCTGACCCCTATTATAGAGAAGAAGGTGGACGACAACTGAAGGCCGTTAAGGACTCTTTGTTGCGTGATGACCCCTTAGTAAAACTGCTGATAATGGGTGATATGAACGATGATCCGCAAGATGCTTCGATGTCGAAGTGTCTTGGTGCAAAGCGTTGGCAGAAAGATGTTGGCGAGGGTGATCTTTGGAATCCTTGGTGGAATGTGTTGGCTTCCGGCACTGGTACGTTGAGTTATCAGGGCTCATGGAATCTGTTTGACCAGATTATCCTTTCTCCATCGCTGATTCGCCCACAGCAAGGAACGTTGGGATATCAGGATTGTGAGGTGTTCCGCCGTAACTATCTGATTCAGAAGAAAGGACGCTATCGCGGTACGCCGCTGCGTACGCATGCCGGTGGGGAGTGGCTCAACGGCTATAGCGATCATTTGCCTACAGTGGTCTATCTGAAAAGGTGAAGCCAGATGAGTGAATTGGTTGAGAGCCATCCCTTCAAGCCGTTCCTGCCAGCAGATGCCAAGTTGCTGATGTTGGGCACTTTCCCGCCTGCAGAAAAACGTTGGTGTATGCGTTTCTACTACCCGAACTATATCAATGATATGTGGCGAATCTTCGGGATCTGCTTCTTCGGTGATAAGAACCATTTCGTATTGGAGCAAGAGAAACGCTTCGACCTTGAGCGGATTATCCCATTCTTGGAAGACAAAGGTATTGCGCTCTTTGATACGGCTACCCGCATCCGGCGCACAAGAGACAATGCCTCGGATAAGGATCTGGAGATTGTGGAACCGACGGATATCGATGCATTGTTGCGACAGATACCAAAATGCAGTGCCGTTGTGACTGCCGGACAATTGGCTACCGATGTGTTCTGCAGCCATTATGGTGTAGAAGGGCCAAAAGTCGGCGGATATGTCCCGTTCTCCTTGGATGGCCGTGAACTTCGATTGTACAGAATGCCTAGCAGCTCACGGGCTTATCCGATGAAGTGCGAGCGGAAGGCGGAATTATATGATGTTGTATTCAAATACCTGAAACTATGACAATAATTGGAATCGCTGGCGGTACCGGTTCTGGCAAAACCACCGTCGTAAAACGCATTGCCAAGGCGCTGCCTCCTCACTGTGCAGCGGTAGTACCTCTTGACTCGTATTACAATGACACGACAGATCTTACGCCTGAGGAGCGAGCAGCCATCAACTTCGACCATCCTGATGCCTTTGACTGGAAACTGCTGACGGAGCATATCAAACGGTTGAAGAATGGGGAGGCTATCGAGCAGCCCACCTATTCTTATATAGAGAGCAACCGTCAGAAGGAAACCATCCACGTGGAGCCGAAGCCAGTGATTATCATCGAGGGCATCATGGCGCTACACTATAAGAAACTGCGTGACATGATGGATCTTAAGATATTTGTGGATACCGACGACGATGTGCGTCTGATCCGTAACATCCGTCGTGATGTCGTTGAACGTGGACGTACCGTTGATATGGTGCTTGATCGCTATGAGAAGGTGCTGAAGCCGATGCATGAGCAGTTTATTGAACCCACCAAAAAGTTTGCCGATCTCATTATCCCTTGGGGCGGCGACAATAAGACCGGTATTCATATTCTCAAGACCTATATCGAGGGAATCGTGACAGGAGTCTAAGGCTTGTCTTCTACGGTGGGGAGGTTCTTGTCGAGGGCATCTGAAACTGAGTTCGTGTCCTCAATGATCTCCTCTATAATCGGCGACTCCTCAGCTGCGGCTTCCTGTGCCTGACGGAACTTGCGTCTGTCATTATGAAATTTCAGACTATTGATCATTTCCGTGACGCCATAGAGCAGAGAGCACCAGCCAAGTACCAGCATGGCCATATTGGCAGGAGCCATAGGCTTGATGATGACGTAAAGACCAATGAGCAGAATCACAGACGGGAAGACCCAATAGCCAAATCCTACCTTGCCATATCGGCGGGCGTTCACCAGGCTCATGTATTGATTGATGGCGCCAAGTATCAGTATGCCACCGATGATATACATCAGTGCGGTAATGAATACGTTCGGTGTCAAGGCGAGTAAAGCACCAAGTATCAGACTTCCTACGCCAACGATAGGAAATGTAGGTTGCGTGCCAGCTATTACATTGCCTTCAGCATCCGTAATCTTATATTCTGAAACGTTTCTTCGGGCGTTCACATAGACTATCACGGAAATGAGGCCCGACAACAGAAACAGGATGCCTATGGCAACCGTCATCCACGTGACAGTATTATCCGGATATTTGATGAGTAGAATACCAATGGCAATAGCGCTAATGGCACGGAAAATAGAACTTTGAAATATCTTCATATCAGTAATGTCTTAATTTTGTCGATGCAAAAATACTAAAATATAGCGTAAAACACAAATAATTATGTATTTTTGCACAAAATTTAAAAGATGATGACAACTTTATACTTAATGCGTCACGGTGAGACGGTGGATAATGTGAACCAGATCATGCAGGGACAGACTCAGGGCGAACTGACTGCAAATGGTTTCCGTCAGGCTGCTCAGGTGAGTGAAGAATGGAAGGATAGGCATCTGGATGCTATTGTTGCCAGTGACCTGAAACGTGCCATTGACACTGCGACTGTGATTGCGGCACCTCATCATCTGGATGTCATCACGACACCGCTTTTGCGGGAACGTGACTGGGGTGGTTTTACGGGCCGGTATATTCCAGAGCTGAAGCATGAGGTGTGGCCTGATGATATAGAGTCATTAGAAGACCTCCTTTCCCGGGCAGGGGCATTTCTTGACTATGTCAGAGATACGTTCCCAGGAAAGGAGGTGCTTGCTGTTGGCCATGGCATCATCAACAAAGCCATTCAGGCTGTGTATTACGGCAAGGCCATGAATGAGATACAGCGTATGATGAATGCTGAGGTGCGTGAGCTGAAGCTGTGAGCCTAACGGTGCCCTCCGAGTCCGCCACCATGTCCATGACCACCGCCATGAGATCCTCCACCGAACGAACCACCGCCGCGTGAGCCTCCACCGAACGAACCGCCACCACGAGATCCACCGAATGAGCCGCCGCCAAATGAACCTCCGCTACGTGTGCTGCCTCCGCCGAAAGAACCACCTCTGTGGGATCCGCCAAAGGAACCGCTCCCACTGCGTGAACCACTGAAGTTTCCGCTACCACTTTGTGACCTGTTGAAGCTTCCACCGCCACTGTAACCATTTTCGCTTCTGTGGCTAATGCCGCGATTGCCGCTGAAGCTTCCACCACCACCATAGCTATTGTCTCTTCTGCTGCTATTGTCGCGATTGCCGCCGAAGCTCCCACCGCCACCATAGCTATTATCTCTTCTATTGCCACGATAGCCGCTGAAGTTACCGCTACCGCTGTATGATCTGTTATTGCCTATTCTCCTGTTATCCATGCCACGATGGCCAGTGATGCGGGTAGAACTGTTGCGTGAGCCGCGGAAATCACCTCTGTTCCAGCGGTCGTGCATACCGAAATGCTCTCTGTGAACGACGCGGAAATGGTTGGAGTGTGCGTGATAGTAGCCGCGTCCGCCATACACATGCCATGCATGTCCGCCTCTATAGGTAGCATAGAAATGTGGGCGTCCGAAGTAGAAGTAGTCACGTCTTGGGTAGTGGCGATAGATGCCGAAGTGCCAATAGCCTGCCTCCCAGTAGAGTGGGCGATAGAAATAGGTGGCTGCGAGGAAAGCGTTCCATTGCCAGTCGAGCAAAATGTAGCTCAGATCGAGGTTACGGCGCTCCCAATAGGTACCAAACACGTCGTCACGCCCTGTTACACCCATCAGATAGTCAAGGTTGATTTCGTATGCAGCTTCGTACTGTTCGTCTGTCAGGTTCAGCTCATACGCCATCTTGTCGGTGAGGAACAGGGCCTCGTTGCGGGCCTGCTCATAGCTCATGGCGTTTGCTGAAATGCTGAATGTCAGCATGGTCAGCAGTGCGAAAAACATCTTCTTCATAATCGTATCATTTTTATCTGTTTGACATTCGTTGAGTTGATTCACGATGCAAAGAAACAACAAATCCTGCAAACCTGCAAAGGATTTTCCCTAATCCGACGGGGATTTTCCCTATTCGTGGGGTTCTTGACAGAAAATGATGACGAAGAAGGTCTCTTTTAATACTTGTCGAAACTCCAGTTCTGACTGTTCTTGCTGATTATCAGCTTGTCTGAGGTGAGCGATTCGATTTTTACACGGATATTATTGAAGGGCTTGAAGGCATACTTTTCCTCAATGAGGATGGTGTCTGCCACATTTCCCTCAATGGAGTAGCACTGTATGAAAAGACTGTCTCCTATATGTTGGAAATTTCCAAATACCTCGTCGTCTGGCAGACAGCGAATCCATGTGATAGAGCCAGAGAAACTGATATATTTCGTATCTGAACCCACCATGCGCCATTGTCCAAGCAGGTCGCCAGCCTCTCTTCCCTCCTGGCAGGATACCAGGAAAAGGCCGATAAACAGTAAGATAGACTTAAAGAATCTTGCCATGATAACCGATTTTTATGTTGAATGTAGAACAGTCGCCGTAGATATTCCCTTTATCGAAGGCATAGGCAGCGACAAATTGCCATGCTCCTGTCGTATAGATGCCCTGTAGCATAGCATCAAAAGAATGATGTCTTTCTGGCAGGGGCTGTTTGTAAGTGCCCCAACCTTCACGGTAGGAACCCTTGACGAGATAGGAAAGGTGGTCGGTAAGTTCTCCGTTGACTCCCAGATGCCAAGCCTTGATACGATTGTCGCTGAATCCTGTATAACCGTTCTTATTATATATAGGTGAGGTGATGAGACCATTGCCAGGAGTCATGCCATAGTGAGTATAGCTGCCATAGAACATGTGGTTGTAATAGTCGTCATCACCGACAACCAAGTCGGTAATCTGGCTGCGGATAGGTTCTGGACGGTCTCCACTGTCCCAGTGCAGTGGGCCACATTGGTTGGTCGATTGGAAATACTCGAAGACGGCCCCTCTCACATATTGTCTGCCCGATGCGCGGTTCTTGTATTGCAGTCCCCAGAGACCATCCCATCCATTACTCTTGCGTATGCCGGAACCATCTTCAAAGATGTCGTCGAGATAGACTTGCAGCTGGTGCTCTTTGTTGATGTTCCAGCCAAGTTGGGCTGTCAGGATGCCGACGTGGTTGCCATAGACCCAGTCTTCAGGTGCCTCGTCGTTATAATAGTTACTGTCGCCTAATGGCAGTATCACGTTCCAGAATGCCTTCAGGTTGGCGGGTTTGCTCTTTTCGATGAGTTCACCATTGACTCTGCTGTAATTGGTTCCACCGAATTGTGCCACGTGTTCTGCGCCAATCATGGCAAAGAAGCGCTTTTCTGGGTTGGTACGGAAGTAGAGATGCTTCTGGTGGTAATAGGCGCCCGTGGTGTACATACGGTTGGCGCTGCTGGCCTCGCGATACCTGTCTTCGCGATAACCGCTGTCCAGAAACTTGCCATAACCAAAGTCGAAGTTGATCTGCAGCCACTCCTTGGTGTAAGGAACCGTCCAGAAATCATTGGTACCCAGATGGATTTGTGGGATGGGCTTGGCATTGGTGCCTTTGACAAACGAACCGCTGGAAAGCAGGTCATCCCGAACCACTTGTTTGTGTTCACGACTGCCAACCTCCACGAAGAAAGACCGATAAGTCAGATTCACAAAGCATTGTTGCAGATAGGCCTTGTGGTCTGCGTGGATGGATGCAATGCCGTCCAGGGTGGCGGATAGCTTGAGCTTTTCTGTGAAAGGGTGTTCAATGCTAACAGCACCGCGGAGATAGGCCGTGTTTGACCGAGTACCCAATACATGATGGCGATTTGCCGTCAGCTGAAATGCCGTGTAGTCGCCAGTTCCAACGGCGGTCTCGGCCGTCAGGTCGTATGTCAGGTGCGTAGCCAGTGTATCTTGAGCCTTCAGAGAGGCTATGGAGAAGAGGCTTGCTCCGATGAGTATGAGGTATTTGTATTTCATCCTCTGATAGATTAAAAGATTTTACCTGATATGATGTCTTTGAATGTCTTCCAAAGTATCTTGGCGTCGGTCCACAAAGACTGATGCTCCAGATAATACAGATCCATCTCCAGACGCCTTAGCATCTTTTCGATATTATCTGTGTAGCCGTTTTTCAGTGTAGCGTAGCTGGTGACGCCCGGCCTTAAAGCGTATAGCCGTTGGTAGCGGGCATCGCGCTGCATAATCTGGTCGATATAGAATTTTCGCTCGGGGCGTGGACCTACGAAAGCCATATCACCCTTCAGGACGTTCCAAAGCTGGGGTAGCTCGTCCAGATGGTGGCTACGTAGGATTTTCCCGATGCGAGTCAGTCTCGGGTCGTCTTTCTGCTGGAGAAGTTCTTCTCCTTCTTTCTCAGCATCCACCACCATGCTGCGGAACTTATAGATATAGAAAGGCTTTCCTCCCAGTCCGATGCGCTCCTGTCTGTAAATGGCAGGTTGCCCATCAGTCTTGATGAGCAGCCAGCATACCAGAATCAGGGGTGAAAACAGTATCAGGCATACGACGGCAACAACGAAGTCGATGATGCGTTTAATGCCGGGACTCTTGCATTCTTCTTTCATTCCTCGTTGATTAGTTGGTGAAGTAGCTTGTCTGCTTCAGTGGCCGACAGTTCGCAGGTGAACATTCTCGCGATGCGGTCTTTTCCTGCAGAAGCGTATTTCATATAGAGGTCTTTATCGCTGAGCAGCTTGTCGATGGCTGCCGCATAGGCTTTCACATCGCCTAATGGCACTTCTTCGCCTGTCTCGCCCTTCAGGGAAACCCAGTTCACACCAGAGCCCTCAATGGTGAAAGTCACGGGCACATTGCCACAGAACATCGCTTCAGCCAGTGCAATACCAAACGCTTCTTGTTTGGTGCATGATGTAAAGGCAAAGATGTCGGAAGCGTAATAATAGCAGCGCAAATATTCATTCGGAATGCGGCCGATAAACTTGATGCGCTTGGAGGTTGTTGAGGCTTTGAGCTTTTCGGTCTCGGGCCCTCGGCCACCGATCAGGATGATACAGTCAGACTTGATATACTTTTCCGCTTCAATCAGATAGTTGATGCCTTTATAGGTGGCGTGACGCCCCACAAAGAAGATAATCTTCTTGTATTGGTACTTGTTTCGGATCTCCTCTACTGTTTTCTCGTCGCCAGGCCGCCAGAGGAAATCCTTCCTGATGATGCCATTAGGCAGCACTTTGATCTTGTCGCGGAAACCGTAGATCGGACTGGAGGGATGGATATAGCTGGGACTGGTTGCCAATATCAGGTCTGCTCTTTTCAGAATCTTCTTCTCGTAATAATTGATAAGACGGTAGAGCAATCCTTTGCCCAGGATATCGGAGTGCCACAATAATACCAGTTTCGTGTCTCTTGGCGTCAGTTTGGCGGTGATGGGGTAGAGAAACGGGTTTGGGCAGTGCAGGATGATGATGTCTGGCTGAAGCTCGTAGATGACCTTCTTCAGGTAATGGTAATAGGTGAAGGCGATATCTTGCGAAGATACTTTCATGGATGGAGCGATTCGATAGACCTTAATACCATTGACATCATCTACGCGCGTGATACCATCATGACTGAAGCAGATGACAGCGTTCTCGAAGTTTGACAATCCTTCTGCCATATACTTCGTGACGGTCTCAATGCCTCCTTCTACCGGATGATAATATTTTGCTATCTGGAGTAAAGTTTTCTTCATCGGCAAATCGTTTGTGATATAGTCATCATTTATTTCATAACGTAATTCTTGGCTTTAAATTGTGTCGCTCGGCGATTTTCCTTTCACAAGGTTGATGATGGCCTGCGCAGCCTCGGTCCATGAGAACCGTTTGGCGTTCTCCAGTCCAGCCGTCTGGAGGGCTTGCCTGTCCTCGTCTGATAGCGTTAAGAAATGGACTATCGCCTGTCTGATGGCATCGGTATCGTGTGGGTCAAAGTAGAGGGCGGCATGACCGCAGACCTCCCTGCTTGCCGGGATATCAGAGGCGAGAACAGGGCATCCGCAACTCATCGCTTCGAGCAGAGGCAAGCCGAACCCCTCATACAGCGATGGGGAGATAAAGCCGACGGCCTCGTTGTAAAGCCTTACCAGCTCTTCGTCGCTCACTCTGCCCAGATAGTGTATGTTGTTGTATGACTTGGCATCATGATCCTCTTTGTTGAATGCACGGTGGTTGCTTCCTACAATATACAGCTGGCAGTCGGTGATTGCCGCAAATGCCTCCACCAGACGACTGAAATTCTTGCGGGGATCCAATGAAGCTACAGCGAGCATGAACCGTTCTGTTGGTTTGATAGTCTGCGGTAGTGGATGGAATAGCCGCTGGTCGGCAGCATTATAAGCCACATGGATATGATCTTGTCTGACAAACGGATACCAGCGCAGGATCTCCTGTTTGGAGTAGTTGCTGACGGTGATGATATGTTGTGAGGTCTTCACGGCCAGCGGCGTCATGATCTTATACCACCAGTAATAGGTTTTGGAAAACCAACTGGGATGCTCCAGGAACGAAAGGTCGTGAATGGTCATCACCTTATGGGAGATGAGAACAGAGCCGAGTCCTGTGAAACTAAAGACTACACAGTCTTTCTTGCCGATAAAGAAAAACGGCAGGATGCATTGCTCCCAGAGATGGGAATTACCGCGTCCGAAGCGGATGATGTTCAGACCATTTACATCGTAGCAATCCTGAAGTGGCCCCTGCGGACAGATGATAGTGAACGGCAGCTGCAGTTCTGCCATTGCCTTGCAGATATGGTAGGCATAGCGCTCAACACCCGTCATGGGGCGTGTCAGGAATCGGCCATTTACGTAGATCATATTGAATATCCTGAGATGTAGTGATTAAGATCTTCAACGATTCTTGCCCAATCGTAGCTCTCTAGTTGAGTCGGATTTACAGTCCTTCTGTGACTCATCATGTCGAGGATTGCCGCTTCCCATCGGTGAGGGTCATATCCTTCAACGGTGACGGCCCCTTCTTTGCCTTCGGCTACTTCGATCATGGCTGTATTATGTGATGTTACGACAGGGCAGCCGCATAGCATGGCCTCCAGCTGGGGCATCCCGAACCCTTCCATGAATGCTGTTGACACAAAACAGGCTGCGCTACGATAGAGTCTTGCAAGCTCCTCGTTGCTGAGATAACCACAGAAGATGGTTGATTCTTTTGGGAACCGTTGGGAGTGGAGTATCTCTCGGACATCATCATTTTTCCAACTGTTGCCACCAACAACCACAAGCTGGACACCGTGCTCCTGATAGAGCCTCGGCATCAGACTCAGCAGGAATCTCAGATTCTTTCTTGGCTCCTGGGAGCCTACGAAGAGTATGAATAGGTTTGTAATACCGTATTTCCGTCGGACAGCCTGCCGTTCAGCGTCTGATACAGCCTTTGGGAAGAATATACGCCTGTCCGTTGCACAGCCGGTGAAGATATCCTTGCAGCGTCGCTGGGGGAAATAGTGCTCCACCTTCGACTTCGTATAGCGGGAGTTCGTCCAAAGCAGGTCGGCCTTGCGTATGGCCTTGCCGAAGAAGAGACTGGTAGCGATTTTGTTCGTCCACGACATCGTGTGCGCCATCTCAAGGTTCACGACGTCGTGGACCGTCACCATTGTCTTTGTCGATGCAGGGATCATGAAAGGCAGATGTGGAACGGGCGCATAGTAGAGATGGATGTGTAGCCGTCTGCATAGGTAGGGCACTAGGAACTGGAGTATGATGAGGTTGGGCAGACGTCTGGGGAAGCACCTGGCATAGTCGTGGAGGATGATATTGTCTGATAGTGCCGGAAGTTCCAACCGTTTGTCCAGTCCTTTGGGGAGCAGGATGTGGAACCTGTCTTCAGGTCTCTGTGCAGCCCATTCCAACAGTGCTCCCTTGAGGAATGAGCTGACGCCGGCAGCATAGGCCGACCATGTGCGTCCATCAACAAGTATATTCATCGGCTTGCGTGTTGATAGTGACAAAAAGCTGTTTGACGTATTTCCATTTATCAGAAAGAGAGAGGTGAGGGTAGAGCCACACCGTCTGTCTCAGCAGCGGGTGGAGGATGCGGTAGAGCCTGTATTTCCAGCGGGGGGCAGTCAGCTTGAAGTAGAGGTATTCGCTTCGCTGTTGCCTGAAGGTGTCTCGAATAAACTTGGAGGTTGTCCTGTCGTTGCCGGCCTCGCCTTCCAGATGGACGATACGAGGGCCGTTCAGGAGGATGTTGTCGTAGCCATGCAGCATGAAGCGGCGCTCCATCTCCGTCTCTTCGAAATACATGAAGAAAGCAGGGTGGAAGGCACCACATTCCTCAATGAGCTGACGGCTCACAAAGAGGTCGGCTCCTGTCACGTAGTCCACTTTCATCCAGTCCTTCGGATAGAGGGCCGCAGACTGTTTGTACAGGTGCAGGGCTTTGAGAAGAGGTATCCAGAGCAACTTCTTCAGGTCGTCCTTCATGTGGGGGAAATGCCCGTATGAGTGGATTCGGTTGCCTTGCAGATCTTCCAGGATGCATCCTAATGCCCCCAGGCGGCCTTGGTAGCTTATCGCAAAGTCGTAGAACATCTTGATGGCATTGTTCTTCAGCTGGGTGTCTGCGTTGAGGAAGAAAAGGTAGTCGCCCTTAGCCGAGGCTATCCCTCGGTTGTTGGCCTTCCCGAATCCAAGGTTCTTGCCCGTGGGGATGAAGGTGATACGTGGGTCGGCAGACAGTGCCTTGATGGAACCGTCGTCAGAGCCATTATCGACCACGATGATCTCGTAATCTATATCCTGTGTCTGCATGACGATGCTGTCGATGCATGGCTTGATGACATGCAGCGTATTGTAGTTGACAATGATGACAGAGACCTCCGGATGCTGTTTCATAGGCATTGTCTTGTTTTTGAAAGGTCATACGTCAGACCGTCGTAGATGCCTTTGAAGAACATCCTCAGACGTTGCCGTTTCTGTGGTTCTGCCAGTAGGATACGGGCGAACTTCAGAAGATAGTATTCCTTGATGATAAACCGCTTCTCGGCAGCCGTCAGCCAGTTGCGGTGCTTCCTGTATTTAATAAGGTGTGCCCTTGCAATGCTGTAGGTACGCTCAGGACCGTAGTTGTTGGTGAAGAGATGGAAAGGCCCCATCCTGCAGGCATTACCGACTTGATGGTGCAGTGTGTGCTGTGTCAGGCAGACAATGGCGGCACCTGCCATCTGCAACCGGATAGCCAAGTCATGATCCAGTGCGTCAACAGGGAATGACTCGTCGGCCCCGCCAATCTGCTGGAGCAGCTTTACGGGAATCACCGTCCCCGAAGTGATGAAGTATCTTTTTGGCTGAATCTCCTGTCTTTTCTCAAAGGTGTCATTGCCGTCGATATAAGGACAGAATATCTGGCCAGGCTTCTCCTCATAGCCTGCTTCGGCACGTAGTCGGAAGGTCTGGAAATCTTCCCACTGGCTGTCTTGATCCATCAGTAGCAACAGGTCGAAGCCCTGTTTGGCGGCGTAGTGGAGTGCGGCGTTGATGGCCATTGCGATGCCTTTGTTCTCTCCGTTGCCTTTCCAGATGATCTTGTCTGCATAGTTGCCGAGCATTTGTTGAAGGTGCTCGCTGACTCTTTCCTGCAGCGGAGAGTTGTCCCAGATGATGAGGGTGTCCACATCATCGATATACCGCAGGATATTCTCGGCGGCATCATGCAGGTCTGGATGATAGAGTGTCACCAGTGCCAGCAGTTTCGTCTTGTAGCTTACCTTCTCCATATACCTTTTGCGCTGCCTTTGAGGATTTTGTGGAACTGTATCATATTGACTACGAGACTGGGGACGATGCACAGGCACATCACCGCCAGCAGCCATAGTACATCGTGGGTCGTATGACTGGCATACCAGGCCAGTGGGATATAGACGATGGTGACGCTCGTCAGGTAGAGTTGCAGGCGCAGGGCACCGATGCCGTTGAGGAAGTAGGCATAGCGGAGACTCAGGATCATCAGGTAGATGTAAAGTGCTGTCATCACCGTCATGCCAAAGGGTATCTGGCAGCTGTCCCCGATCCATACGGCATAGACCCACGGCGAAACGGCTACCATCAGGCAAAGTGCCACGCCGATGCCTGCCGTCATGAGCGACATCCGGCGGTTGGCGGCTCTGATCCATGTCATATCGCCGCGCTCATAGGCATCGGTGGTGGCGGTCCAGAAAGGCATGCAGACGATGGTGAATACCACCAGCATCAGACTCAGATAGCGGTAGGCGATCTGATAGGGGGTTACGGTCTCCGGCGAGAAGAACTTCGATATCAGGATGTTTGCCGTCATGAACTGTACCACGCTGCTGACTTGCAGCCAGAAGAATCTGAAACCAAGCTCTGTCGTCTCCAGTGCAGCGTGAAGATCCACTAATCTGAGTGAGGGGCATAGCTGCGGATAGCGCATCCTGAAGGTGTAGAGGTTGGCAGGCAGATAAGCCAGTATCGGTGCGGCAGTGTTGACGGCAACTACATTCAGGAATGTCGCATGTCCCGTAGTGTAGAGCAACCAGGTGCCGATGAGTGCAAGGGTCTGCCCCAGAGCCATCAGCAGGTTGCTGACTGCCGGCAGTTGCAGCCCCATATAGACATTTCCAACCAGTTTCAATACGAGTGTCAGACAGACCAGGGTCACTGCACATGCTAATGCTGTTCTCAGTTCTGGGATGCGCTCTGGCGTGACGTTCAGGAATCCATAGACATCTGTCTCCCATACTAACAGCAGCAGGAGCAGCAACAGAGGGAATACGATGCAAGTCAGCATGGAGAACGTGGAACTGATCACCTTGCGTGCCTCCTGCAGTTCGTTGTGGGCCAAGTGGGTCGCCAACTTGTTGCGCAGACCGTTGCCGAGTCCGATGTCCATCTGGTCGATCCATACCAGCAGGCTGCTGATGGTCAGCCATACACCGTTCTGATAGGTTCCCAGACAATCCAGTGTCAGCGGCACCATCAGCAATATGACCAAGGCAGCCCAGCCTTTCACCACAAACGAAGCGGTGATGTTGACCAGCAGATAGCGTGAACGTCTGCTGATGCCCTTGGCGGTCAGTCGGTGCAGGTCTTGTATCATCTCAGGCGAAGTATTCAGCGACAAGCATATTGTAGATAAGCATATACAGTCCCACGACGGTAATGCCGATTCTGGCGGCATAGCGCGGTGTGACGAAGTAGAGTGTGAAGGTGAACACCAGGCAGTCGATGATGCCGAAGAGGTCGCTGACGCGCGTTGCAATCACAGGGATGGTGGAGAACAGCATCAGTGAGAGTACGCTGGCGATGAAGAGGTTGATCAGCAGCGGTGCCATCCGGCATTCCTTCACGATGAGATCGTAGTAGTACAGGCAGAGATACAGCATCGCGCATTTCAGCATGAAATAGACGTTCTTGTAAAGCAGTGCCATCGCCCATTCGCCTTTCTCAGTCGTCTTCTGGTAGAAGTCGAGTTTGCCGCCCATGATGCTGGATGGGATGAGTGAGAACATGTCCTTTCCCATGAGATAGCAGACGAAGAGGGTGGGGATGACACACGCAACAATGATTCTTCCTCGCGTGCTGAGTGCTCTGTTGCCGATAAACAGGAAGGGCAGGAAGACCACTGCTGAGTAATGGAACAGGATGGCTGTCAGCATCAGCAGGAAGGCCTTTCCGTAGTGCTTGTCGCAGAGCGGTTGGAACGACAGCAGCAGGAAGGCCGCCGCTGCCGCCGCACGTATCTGGACAAGGTCGTGCAGTTCGAAATAGACCGGGATATAGATGACCAGTGCCGTGAAGATGAAAGG
This sequence comes from uncultured Prevotella sp., assembly GCA_900315525.1. Lineage (GTDB taxonomy): Bacteria > Bacteroidota > Bacteroidia > Bacteroidales > Bacteroidaceae > Prevotella. The sequence goes on from OMZO01000009.1 coordinate 86,551, forward strand.
TGTCATCTTGCGGAGGACATGCAGCTTCAGCGGTATCGTGATGAGGGCATAGATGAGGAATATCACCCAGAGGGCTCCCCCCAGTGCCAGCACTAACCGGCTCAGCAGCAAGTAGGTAGGCTCCGTGGTCAGCACCACCAGCATCTCATCGTTGTGGTAGAAAATATGTTCGTAAATAAGTGCGTCGGCCGTGCCGTCGATACTCTTTGTTGAGGCCAGCAGCACCATGAAGACCGCATAGGCCGCAAGTGCAATTGTCTTGTAGGACTCCTTGAGGTAGTCTTCGATAAATGCCATCACGACGGTGAAGGCAAAGAATACTGCTATCGTCAGGTGCATCTGCATGGCTGTCAGAGACTATTCGTCACATCCGCTCCTTTGCCAGCAACCAGCCAGAGAGGACAAAGAACGACAATACCATCATGGCGATGGAGATAATCATGCGTTTCGGTCCTGCAGGCTTGATGGGGACAGAGGCACTCTCGATGACGGTGAAGGCAGGTGTTGCCTCCTGGAGCTTTGCCTGGGCGGCCTGCATCTGCGACTTGATGGTCGTGCAGAGCTGATAGTCTGCCTGCATCTCGTTCTCCAGTTCCGTCTGCTTCGTTGAGTAGGTAGCCAAGACGGGCTTGTGATAGGCGTCGGCGAAGGCTGCATACCGCTGGGCGCTCTTGTTGTACTTGGCCTCGCTCTCAACACTCAGTTTCTTGAAATACTCGTAATCGACGCGGGCCTTATTGGTACGGTATTTCACGATGAACTGCTGTAGCTTCTGGCATGTGGCATCAGCCATCGTGGCACAGACCAACGGGTCCTGATCCTCTACCTCGATGATGACGATATCGGTCTTCTTGTCAATCGTGCAGTCGATGTTCTGGCTGACTTTCTTGAAGATGGCGTGCTGCCCCTTGGTCAGTCCGAAAGTGCTCAGTTGCCCCTTGCCTTCATAGGTGTCTTTCGGCGCAGGATCCACAAGATTTTTGATGCCTTCGGCCAGCCACACCCACCATGCCTGTTTCTGCTTGTCGCGCATGTAGGTGTAATAGTTGCATTTCACGTCCCCCTCCTTGGTTGTCACTTCCACCGGCATCAGTTCGGCTATGAAGTTCTTCGACTTGATGACGTCGGGATAGATGTCGGAGCTGATGGCATCCTGTGAGGACATCTTGTCGAGACCTGCCAGTCCGAACGACGATGCCAGCGATGCCAGCGAGCCGGAGACATTCAGGCCACTGCCAGCCTCGGGCGCCAGACTCACCTGGCATTTGTAGTATCTGGGCAGACAGAGCATGAAGAGGTAGGTCAGTATGAGTGTGGCAGGCATGACCCTCAGGTATAGCCTGCGGTGAGGCCACAGCTTCTTCACGATGTTGCCGAGGTCGATGGGGCGTATATCTTTCTTTTCTTCCATAGTGTTATTTCTTTAGCAGGTTGGCAATGGTGGCCATCATCGTACCCAGTGAGGCGGCGGTGGTGCCGATGCTGAGCCACTCGGTCAACTGCAGTCCGCGACGGCGTGACTTGGTGGGCACCACGATCTGGCAACCGGGCTTCGGCTTGTGCTTACGGTCGGCCTTGGCCACCATGCCGTTCATGTAGATGATAATCGTACGGCTGCGCTTACCTGTGGAACTCACGCCTCCGGCAAGGTCGAGGTAGTAGTCGGCATTCTCTCCCTCTTTGAAGCGCACGGTGTTGGGATAGAGCACCTCACCGTTGATGCTCACGGTACTCGTGAAGCGAGGCACTACGATACGGTCGCCCTCACGCAGATAGGGGTCGTCGTCGCTGCCAGGCTTTGCCAGTGCCTTCTCCAGCTCGATGGCTACGGGGTAGGTGGTCAGTGTCAGCAGTTTCTTCACATCGATGGAGTCGTGCCCTGAGTTGCGCTGGGCGGTGCGGAGCATGGTCTCCATCAGCTCGCGCTCCTCCTGTGTCATCTGCCTCAGCAGCTTGGCACCCTCTGGGTAGGCGCGCTTGGTGAGTCCACCGGCCTGCTTGATAATCTCGCTGAGGCGCTGGCGGCTGCTCGTCAGCGTGTAGTTGCCTCTGAACTGCACCTCGCCCTCCACGGTCACGTTCTGCTGCTCGTTGTAGTTCGGACTGCGGCGGATATACACCTCGTCGTAGGGCTGCAGCGTGAAGGGCTCCTCTCCCTGCGGGATGGTGAAGTCGGGGTTCAGGCTGAAGCTGTAGGTGAAGGCCAGTGTGTCGCCTGCCTCCGTCGCATTCGGCTCCATGATACGTCGCGACACATCGACCTTGGCCAGCGAGGCAGCATTCGTCAGTCCGCCTGCCTGCAGCACGAGGTCCTCGATGGTCTCGTTCGAAGCGAATTTGTAGATACCGGGATAGTTCACCTCTCCGTGGATGGTGATGGTCTGATCGTCCTTCTCTTCCTCACGGCTGCCGATGAAGAGCACGTCTTCATTCTGTAACTCGACGTCGGGGATCGAGCCTTCCAGGATGCCGAGCACATCGATGCTCTTCACCTCCAGCGAGCGGTCTTTCTTCATTCGGTGCATCACGGCGTGCTGTCCGATGGCATTCTCCGTCAGTCCGTCGGCTGCGTCGATCAGGGCTTTCACCGTTGAGATATGGCCGCCCACCTGATATCTGCCTGGGCGGAACACGGCTCCCTTCACCTCCACCATGTTCTGGTAGCGGTTCAGCGTCGAATCCACGCTCACCGAGTCTTCGTCCATCAGCTTGAAGTCGTTCAGGTCGAACTCACTCACGTTGAACACGGAGTACATCTGGCCTGCTTTGCGGTTCACGCGGATGGCCTTTGTATAGGCATCGCCAGTGAAACCACCGGCATAGCGGAGCAGGGTGGCTGCACTCTCAGTCTTCTTCATCTCGTAGAACATCGGGCGCTTGATCTTTCCCGTGATGTTCACCAGTGCCTCGTAGGGGCCTACCGTCACCACGTCATTGTCCTGCAGCCTGACGTCACCCGTCAGATGGCCGTTCAGCAGGAAGTCATAGACATCGACGCTCGACAGGAGACGGCCGTTGCGATACACCTTGATGTTTCTCAGCGTACCGATGTCGTTGGGGCCGCCAGCCAGGTAGAGGGCGTTATAGACGGTCGAGAAGGCCGACAGGGTATAGGTGCCCGGCACCTTCACCTCACCGATCACGCTGATGGTGATGGTGCGCGTCTGACCGAGTGTCAGCTCGATGTGTGAGTCCTTGAATCTGGCACCCAGCACACTGCGAAGCTTGGCCTTGGCCTGACTTACGGTGAGTCCGCCGATCTGGATCAGTCCGATGTCCTCCACCGTCACATAGCCGTCGGGTGAGATGGTCTCTGAGATGCTCTCCTGCGAGGCACCCCAGATGTCGATGTTCACCTCGTCACCAGCCCCCAGTCTGTAGTTCTGCGGTGTGGCCAGGTTCATCGAGCTCTCGAAGGTCAGGTCCTCATTGTTGAAGAGGTCGTGACCGAATATCTTGCGCTTGGGCTCTTCCTCCTTGAAGAAGTCGGTGCCGAAGTATTTCAGCGAGTCGGGCATCAGGAAGTCGGCAGCGTCGTCAAAGTCCGTGAATTCCTTGTCCTTCTCGTCGTAGGTGTTCTGTTTGGTCTTCTTCCGCCCGTCCTTCACTCGGTAGGATGATACGTTGCGCTTCTCCTTCTCAACGTCCTCCTGGCGCTTGTCGCCATTGGCCTCGCGCATGCGTTTCTTCATCTCCTTCGAGCCTGCCGTGATGTCCATCGCGCCCAGAGCCCCGTTTTTCATCTGTCGCTCGTATTTCTTCTTGAGCCGTTGCAGCTGTTCCATGGTCACGCCACGCTTGAAGAGCTGGGTCACGATGTCTTGCCGTGACACGCCCTTGGCATTCTGCTCAATGACGAAATCTACTACCTGGTTGTCTGTCATGCCCGACTGTGCCCATCCTGTGGCGGCGAACATCATCGATATGATAAGCGAAGTAAGTCTTCTCATCTTTTTGGTTTGATTACATATTTAATATATAACACCTTTTTAGTGCATTTTATTGTATAAATCCCGGCAAAGGTATTATTTTTTTTCGAAAAACTTGCATTTCTTCGGAAAAGTTGCTATCTTTGTGCCCGAAATCGCTGGTGAGCGCTTTTTTGCTCGCACGATCTCTATCTGGGGTTGACTGGATTTGACAGCGGGTCGAGATGGTACGTAAGCACGCGGAGGCTTGTTGGGTCCCTCCATAATCTGAGTCGACGAAAAATTAATTGGCGAAAACAATTACGCTCTCGCTGCTTAATCGAAGTATAGTAGATTACTAGCTTAATTTCCCTGCTAGGCGGGGAAACGAGACGTCGCTCCGAGGATGTTGTTCCGAATCCAAAGATCCAGCGGCGCAGGTTAAATCGGGAATAGTCATGTCAGGCCTCGATGGCATGATGAAGATTTAGAGGATAAGGTTGCAGTTGGTGGCTTGGGTCTTGCTGCAGCACGAAAATGAAGTCCAAGATAAGCGTGTAGAAAGCGTATGGTTTCCCTGTTTGGACGAGGGTTCGACTCCCTCCA